>CP081161.1:1466666-2153333 GCA_025141675.1 Rhodobacteraceae bacterium S2214 | reverse complement strand
GCTTTCTGTGTCGAAGGCTGCGGGAGACGCGAGCCGCTGCAATGCGGCCTCTGCCACTTCCTTTTCCGGTGAAATGACCACGTCGATGGGCAGATGATCGCGGCGATAGAGATCGGAATAGATGGATTCGAGGTAATTTTGTGCCCGTAGCCGCGCGATTTTACGCTGCACTTTGAACACCGAATGCGCGACCTGACATGTGACCATGTTCACTTCGTCCGAATAGGTCGCAGCGATGATCATATCCGCATCGCGCGCGCCTGCGCGGTCAAGCACGTCGGGATAACTGGCAAAGCCCGCCACCCCTTGCACATCAAGCGTATCTGTGGCGCGGCGCACCAGTTCGGGGTTGTTATCAACGACTGTTACATCGTTGTTTTCCCCAGACAAATGGCGGGCGATCTGCCAACCGACCTGTCCCGCACCGCAGATAATGACCTTCACGCTTCTTCACCTTCCACGTAAGCGACGCGTGCGCCTGCTTTGGATGTTGTTGCCACACCGAGCGACTTCAGCTTGCGGTGCAACGCAGAGCGTTCCATGCCAACAAACGACGCCGTGCGGCTGATGTTGCCACCAAAACGGTTGATCTGGGTCAACAGATATTCACGTTCAAACAATTCGCGGGCCTCGCGCAGTGGCAATGTCGCCAAACCACCTGACAACACGATCCGACCTTCGTCAACGGGGCCTTCTTCTGCGGATGGCAGTTCTTTCGCGCTGATGTCGCTGCTGCCTTCGCCAAGGATCAACACGCGTTCGACAACGTTTTTCAACTGACGCACATTGCCCGGCCATTGCATCGTTTGCAGCAAAGCACGGGCGTCATCGGCCAGCGCACGTAATGGCAGGCCCTGCGCCTTGTTCAGCATGTCGATGAAGTATTCGGCCAGCAACGGAATATCTTCACGGCGTTCTTCAAGGCTCGGCACTGCAATCGGCACGACGTTGAGACGGTGGTATAGCTCTTCACGGAAGACACCCGCATCAATTTCGGTTGGTAGGTCTTTGTTCGTGCTGGAAATAACCCGCAGATCGACTTGGATTTTTTCAGTCCCACCAACACGCTGGAAGGTTTGATCAACCAAGACCCGCAGGATTTTGGATTGGGTTCCAAGTGGCATATCCGCGATTTCGTCGAAGTAGATCACACCGCCGTTTGCTTGTTCTAGCAGGCCTTTTTCGACACCGTTTGTTGGCGTCTCACGCCCAAACAACACTTCTTCCATACGCTCTGGTTCAACAGAGGCCGAACTGACCGTTACAAACGGTGCATCCGCACGGTTTGAATTTGTATGGATATACCGCGCCGCGATTTCCTTGCCTGCACCGGCCGGACCGGTCAGCATAACGCGGCCATTGGATTTAGTGACTTTATCAAGGTTGGCCTTCAACGTCCGGAACGCCGCACTGTCGCCCAACATATCGGTCGCACCGGAATCGCCGCGCTTGAGTGCTACGTTTTCACGGCGCAGACGCGATGTTTCCATTGCACGGCGGATGACAACCAACAGCTGGTCGATGTTGAAAGGTTTCTCGATGAAATCGTATGCGCCCTGTTTGATCGCAGCGACCGCAATTTCGATATTCCCGTGACCAGAGATGATCACAACAGGCACGCCCGGATGATCGCGCTTGACGGTCTTGAGGATATCGATCCCGTCCATGTTGCTGTCTTTGAGCCAGATATCGAGGATCATCAGCGCCGGTGTCTCGGCCTCGATCTGCGCCATGCATTCGTCTGACGTACCAGCAAGTCGCGTCGTAAAGCCTTCGTCGATCAGGATTTCCGAGATCAGTTCCCGAATATCGCGTTCATCATCAGTGATCAGAATATCGCCCATTTTGTCCCTCATGCTGTCATTTTATTGGCCCGCACACCAATTGGTGTCACCGGCAGTGTGATGATGGCGCAGGCACCCGCGTGGGTGTGGCCGTCAAATATTGTGGCGTCCGTCAACGTGAGCGTACCGCCATGTTCTTCGATAATTTTCTTCACGATTGGCAGGCCAAGACCCGTACCTTTGTCGCGTGTCGTCACGTATGGCTCGAACAGCCGCGCCCGATCTTCGGGCAGCCCGATGCCGTTATCTTGGATGGTGATCTGGCACATGTCTTCGGCCACCATCATCATCACGCGGATTTCAGGATGCAGGATCGTGACGTTGCCTTTTTCCTGAGCGCTTTCAATCGCTTCACCCGCGTTCTTGATTAAGTTGGTCAGCGCTTGGCTGATCATCGTACTATCGATGTCTGCCTTTACAATCTCGTCCGGCAAATCAGAGATAATCTTAACGTCAGGCTGTCCTGCTTCCTGCAAGGTCACGGCATCTCGGACCAACGACACTAGATCGTTCTCGCGCAGTTCAGGTTCTGGCATCCGCGCGAATTTGGAAAACTCATCAACGATGCGTCGTAAGTCATTGGTTTGCCGCACAATCACGTCGGTCATTTGGTCCAGCTTGTCTTGATCTTCACCGACCTGATTGCGGAATTTCCGTTTGATCCGTTCGGCAGACAGTTGGATTGGGGTCAGTGGGTTCTTGATTTCATGCGCGATGCGACGTGCCACATCACCCCATGCTGCCAAACGTTGTGCGCTGACGAGGTCCGTCACATCATCAAAGGCGACCACGTAACCTTCCAGATCCCCCTCTTCATTCCGACGCGGCGCCATGCGGACCAGCAGACTTTCTTGCTTGCCGTCGCGGATCAAATTGACTTGTTCCTGCACCGCCGCGCGTTCGCCAGACACCAATTGACTGAACAGCGGATCGAATTCCGGAACAGTGACGGCGAGCGCGCCGTGTCTTTGGTCGGGGCCAACATCCAACAGACGCTCGGCTGATTTGTTCACGAATGTGACGTCGCCATTGGGACCAAGGCCTACAACGCCTGATGTGACAGAACTGAGCACGGAATCGAACAAACGCCGGCGTCGTTCAGTCGCGTCATTGGTTTCCAGCAGCTCGTCACGCTGGCCCTTCAGCTGCGTGGTCATCTGGTTAAAGTAATGTCCCAGTTGGGCAATTTCGTCATCACCATCGTCTTCGATCACACGCACATCGAGATCACCGGCACCGACGCGCTGTGACGCCGTAACAAGCCGTCCTACAGGACGTGACAAACGTTCGGCAAACCAAAGACCCAACCAGATCGCCGCAAGGATCAGAATGACGGCAAAGCCAAGATACAAGAGGCCAAATTGAAATAGCCATCGACCACGTTCGTTTTCTAGCTGATCGTAAAGCGCATAGGTTTCTTTGGTTTCGTCCAGCAAGGACAGAACCGATCCGTCGACTTCTCGGGTAATATAAAGGAACCGATCAACGAAGGCCGCCAACGGGATCAGCGCACGGAATTCGTTGTTTGCCGCGTCTTCGATGATCACAATGCCTGTGTCTAAGGCTTCTTGGTATTGCCCCGCTTCCGGGGCTTCAAAATCGAAAGCGTAAGAATTTTCGTCGCGGGCAACAATTTCGCCCCCGCTGTCGATAACAAACGCCTCGGTCAGACTGCGGTCAATTTGCGATTGGACGGCCCGCAAGGCTTGGATCGTCTCGGCTTTGCTCATAAAAAACGTCGCCGCCCGTTCCGCATTGAGATATCGCGCAAGCCCGATCCCATCACGCGTTAATTCACTGCGGTGTTCATTCTCGTAAGCCTGCGCAGTCGAAAGCGACGTGCTGACAACGTTTCGCACGCGGTCCGAAAACCAGCTTTCAAGGCCAAGGTTAATCGAAAGCATCGCAAAAATCGCGACCAGAACCGTCGGGATCAGCGCAAGCAGACCAAACACACCCGTCAGACGCAAATGCAGTCGCGAACCGGCTGATTTTGCCCGTCGTGCCGCAATCATTTGTGCGACGCGTCGCAGTACTAGAACCGCGACGACAAGGATGTAGACAAGGTCAGCCAGCAGCACCAAGCGCAATGTCGGCGACGATCCGCCCTGTTCTAGCGGCCCCAATACATAAAACGTCAACGCAGCCAAAATCGGGCCAAGTAAAACCAGCCCAAGCGTGAATGCGTTTTGGACCCGCCGTCGACGAGACCAGCGACTGAGTCGCGAGAAATCAATGCCCAAAAGGGTACGCTGGACGCGCATTGCCCTGTCTTCCTACGGGGTTTCCCCCGCATTACCGCCGTTTTTA
Source organism: Rhodobacteraceae bacterium S2214 (assembly GCA_025141675.1). Lineage (NCBI taxonomy): Bacteria > Pseudomonadati > Pseudomonadota > Alphaproteobacteria > Rhodobacterales > Paracoccaceae > Rhodobacteraceae bacterium S2214. The sequence continues at coordinate 2,149,179 of CP081161.1, read as the reverse complement.
TGTGGTCCTTTCCAAAAGCACTGCGCTTTTGGGGCCACGGTTATGTTGCGGTTTTACATCAACTTGCGGCGGCGTGTCACGCGAATATCGAGGTCTGTGATCTTCTTGCGCAGGGTATTTCGGTTAATTCCCAATAAATCTGCGCATTTCGCTTGGTTTCCTGCCGTGGCGTCAAGCGCGATCTCAATTAATGGACCTTCGACTTCGCGTAAGATTCGGTTGTACAGGCCGGGTGCCGGCAACTCTCCACCGTGCAAATCGAAGTAGCGGCGGAGATGCTTGGCTACCGATCCGGACAGTTTGTCCGTGTTGTTTGCGGAAATGTGCGGCTCCATGGCCGGCTGATTCCCGAGCACCATTTCGACTTCGGTCCGTGAAATTTCTTCTTCGCTCGCCGTGAAGACCAGACGCTTGACTGCATTCTCAAGCTGACGGACGTTGCCCGGCCAACTGTAGGCACGGATCAATGTCGACGCCCCGTCGCTCAGGCGGCGCAAAGGTGCCCCTTCGCGTTCCGCGCGGTTCAAGAAATGTTCGGCCAGCAACGGGATATCGTCCACACGTTCACGCATTGGCGGCACAGCGATAGTCACACCGCCTAACCGGTAAAACAGATCTTCGCGGAACGAACCGCTTTCCATCAAGCCGGACAGGTCGGACCGCGACGTTGCCATGATCCGCGGCGCGGTATCGCCGAGGCTGTCGAGCATTCTGACGATCTTGGCCTGTGCGACATTGTCCAGATCACTGACCTCATCGAAAAGGATAGACCCTGCTCGTGCGCGTGCAAGCACGGCACTTGGTCCATCCATGCCTTCGAGGTCTTCGGCTGAAACCGTGACAAAAGGCAGATTGCGACGATCCGAAAAATCATGGATGGCTTTCGCGATCAGTGATTTTCCAGTCCCACTTTCGCCTGTGATCAAGACGGGCATCGCCGTGTTCATCACGCGAGCAACAAGGCGGTAAAGCCCCTGCATCGCGGGTGTCCGTCCGACCAACGGTAGATCAGACGCTTCATCTGCGGGCGCTTCAACGCGTTGTTGTGGGACACGCCGTTTGATTTCGAGCGCACGCGCGGCCCGTTTCATCAGGTCCGGTAGATCGAATGGCTTGGGCAGGTAATCGTAGGCTTCGGCTTCGGCGGCCTGGATCGCCGTCATGATCGTGTTCTGGGCCGAAATCACGATGACTGGCAATCCGGGACGCGCGGCGGCAATCAATGGAAGTTGTTCCAGACCATTTCCGTCTGGCATGACAACATCTGAAATCACCAGATCGCCTTTGCCCTCTTCAACCCAGCGCATCAACGTCACAAGTGACGAAGTCGCGTGCACTTTGCAGCCCGCGCGGGTCAAAGCCTGGGTCAGGACTGTCCGGATGGTCCGGTCATCATCAGCGACAAGTACGGTTCCGTCCATCAGCTGTCTCCCTCGTTCTCGTTTATGTTATGTTTTGATACTGGCAACGACACGCGGAACACGGTTCGTCCGGGTACGCTGTCCACTGATATCCAACCGCCCTGCTCGCCGACGAGTTTCGAAACCAACGCCAGACCCAGTCCGGTGCCGTTTTCGCGGCCAGAGACGAAGGGTTCGAAGATGTCGTTCGCGATGTCGGCAGGTAGGCCGGGTCCGTCGTCGATAATTTCAATCTGCAATGGCAGCCGCGCAGATGTTCCATCCAGTCGCGACACGCGCAGCGATGGATCATAGAAAGTGTGCAATGTGATCTTGCCACCCGGACCACCGGCTTGTGCGGCATTCTTAATCAGGTTCAACAGAACTTGGAGCAGCTGATCACCGTCCGCATAGGTCGAAGGCAAAGACGGATCGTAGTCCTCGACAAACATCATGTGTGCGGCGACGCCAACTGACGCGGATTGCCGCGCCCGATCTAACACATCGTGGATATTCACCGACGCAAATTTCGGCGGTTGGAGGTTGCCGAACTGTTCGACTTGTTCCAGCAGTTTCACGATCCGACGGCTTTCTTCGACGATCAAATCAGTCATTTCCTGATCTTCGGACGATAACCCCATCGACAAAAGCTGGGCAGCTCCCGTGATCCCCGCGAGCGGGTTTTTGATTTCATGGGCCAACATTTCGGCCATGCCGATCGCTGACTTTGCGGCCTTAGATGAGTTTTCGTTCTGGACGAGGCGGCTGGCGATTTCGCGTGGACTGATCATCATGATCATAGCGTCTTCAGTGCCTTGCAGTGGTGCGATCTGCACGTTGCAATGCATCGGTGCTCGCATTCCGGACCCCACATCCACGTCATTCACAAATAGCGATGTGCGGTTGCGGCGCGCGCGGGCAAATGCCTGCTCTAGCGGCGCGTTGATCATAACCTTGTCCCACAGGTTTGCGCCATTCAGCGCTTTTGCGGATAGGTTTAGAAACGTCTCAGCAGCGCCATTGCTGGCAGTGATGACGTCATCACCGTCCAAAAGGATTGCCGGTACGGGCAAGGAAGCCCAAAGCGAAGTGTCGGTAATCATGCCGCTTCCTGTCCTGCTCTATCCAACGCGTCGGGCAAAAGCCGCAGTACCGCAGTTGGATCTTTTTCGGTCAGCACCGCCTTGCGCAATCCCGTCGGGGTCGCAGCATCATCCATGTACCAACCCAAATGCTTGCGGGACACTTTGCGCCCCAGCTCTGCCCCGTAGAACGTCAGCATCGCCTCGTAATGCTTCGAAACAAGGTCAATTAAATCGGCTCCAGTCGGTGCGACCGGGCCGCATCCACCTGCAAGTTCTGCCGAAACCTGCGCCAGCTTCCACGGACGCCCCTGCGCGCCGCGTCCGATCATAATGCCGTCGGCGGTCGATAGCGTCATCGCCTGCGCGCCAGTTTCCGCATCAACAATGTCGCCGTTCGCGATAACTGGGATCGAAACAGCGTCTTTGATGTCTTTAATCGCAGCCCAATCCGCTGATCCTTTGTAGAATTGGCAGCGGGTCCGACCGTGGATCGTCACCAGCTTTATGCCTGCGTCTTCCGCACGTTTTGCCACAGATGCCGCGTTCAGACAGTCGTGATCCCATCCCAGTCGCGTTTTCAACGTGACCGGCACGTCTACTGCGTTCACGACGGCCTCGATCAGCGTTAGCGCGTGATCTGGGTCTTTCAGCAAGGCTGAGCCGGAATAGCCTGTCGTGACTTTCTTCGCGGGGCACCCCATGTTGATATCGATGATTGCGGCACCGTTGTCCGCGACCATCTTCGCGGCCTCAGCCATCCATTGTGCATCGCGTCCGGCAAGCTGAACGGCAGTGCCATCTTGATCGAAACCCAATTCGGCCCGTTCGCGCACGCCGGGCTTGGCTTGCACCATTTCTTGCGACGCGACCATTTCACTTACGACCCACGACACACCAAAGGACGCGACCAACTGCCGAAATGGCAGGTCCGTGATTCCGGCAAGCGGCGCAAGAACGACAGGCGTTGATGCGGCCTGACCGTTCAGGATATTAAGGAAATCGTTACTCACAGTGTGGGTGGCCTTCGTTTTAGTCGTGATCAAAAATTAGCCGCGCGGTTCGGGGGCGACAATGCGATGCGCCCAAAAATAGTGCGCCATACACAAGTTGCACAAATTTTAATCGCAAGTAAGGCCCAATTGTTGGAATTGCGCCTTCGACGTGCAAGTCGTACACCTTGATTTGCAAAAAGGAGACGACATGACCACCACTGCCATACTTGTAGCGGCCGGCCGCGGCACACGTGCGGGGGGCGATATTCCCAAGCAATGGCAAAGACTTGGCGACCGCAGCGTGGCAGATCATGCGATCACGACCTTTGCGGATCACCCTGATATCGCCCACGTCGTGCTAGTTGTGCACCCTGATGACGCGACAAGTGATCACTGGAATGACTTTGAAGGACTTATCGTGGTGCACGGCGGCGTCACACGAAGTGCATCCGTGCAGAATGGTCTGGATGCGGCGCCCGACGGAACAAAGACTGTGTTGATCCACGATGCCGCCCGCCCACATATTCGTCACGGTGTGATTGATGATGTGCTTTCAGCGCTAAAAACGCATCCCGCGGCCGCGCCCGCCCTTGCCGTTACGGATACGCTTTGGCGTGGTGATGGCGGTAAAGTTGACGGGACCGTACCTCGCGATGATCTGTATCGTGCGCAGACCCCGCAAGGGTTTCATCTTGATGCGCTTTTGGACGCCTACGCCGCCCACCCCGAAGCAACGGACGACGTGACAATCGCGCGCCTTGCAGGGCTGGACGTTGCCATCGTGAACGGCGATGAGGATAACATGAAAATCACCGGCCCGGACGATCACGCCCGCGCCGCCCGTATATTGGGGACCCAGATGGACGTCAGGCTTGGCAACGGATACGATGTGCACCGCTTTGGTGACGGGGATCATGTGTGGCTTTGCGGGGTGAAAGTTCCGCATACGCGCAGCCTGCAAGGGCATTCTGACGCCGATGTTGGCATGCATGCCGTGACCGACGCAATCTATGGCGCGTTGGGGCAAGGCGATATCGGTCAGCACTTTCCGCCGAGCGACCCGCAATGGAAGGGGGCGGACAGCCGAATTTTCCTAGAGCACGCCGTAACCCTTGCGCGATCGCAAGGGTTTGAGATTTCCAATATCGACTGCACCTTGGTGTGCGAATACCCCAAGATCGGCCCGCACCAATCTGTAATGAAAGACAAAATGGCGGAAATCATGGGGCTTGATCCATCAAGGATCAGCGTCAAAGCCACAACATCCGAACGGCTTGGCTTCACCGGACGTTCAGAAGGGATCGCGAGCTTGGCAACAGCCGTGTTAATCAAACAATGACAAATCTGATCGCGACGTTCTTTTACATCGGGCACCTACGGCCTGCGCCCGGCACTTGGGGATCATTCGCCGCCCTGCCCGCCGCGATGGTTCTTTATGCGCTTGGCGGGCCTTGGTTGGTCGTCATTGGTGTTTTTGCATCCTACGGCTTGGGGCTTTGGGCGACGATTGAAGAAACACGTGGCAAGGCAAACCACGACCCATCCGAGATCGTCATTGATGAAGTTTGCGGCCAATGGATCGCACTTCTGCCTGTTCTTTTTGGCGCCGCAAACAATGGCGTCGCGATATTGGACCTTTGGCCCGGTTGGATCGCGGCTTTTGTTTTGTTCCGGCTTTTTGACATCACAAAGATCGGACCAATTGGGTGGGCAGACCGCAAGGACAATGCAACCGGCGTGATGTTGGATGACGTTATTGCCGGAATTTTCGCGGCGATTGGCGTGATAATCCTTGCAGCGCTTTATCATGTGGTACTGGTGTGACTGTCTCTGCCGAGGACGTTCTGGATCTCGCCAAGCAGCGCGGCGTGATGATCGCAACGGCTGAAAGCTGTACAGGCGGTCTGATCGCCGGCGCATTGACGGATATTCCCGGCAGCTCCGCTGTGTTTGATCGGGGTTTTGTGACCTACAGCAATGAAGCGAAAGCAGAAATGCTGGGCGTTGACATGGCGCTGATTGAGACACACGGCGCCGTTTCACGACCTGTTGCAGAGGCGATGGCGGCTGGTGCGCTTGATGAGTCAAACGCAGCGATCACCGTGTCCGTGACAGGTGTCGCAGGACCGGGCGGGACTCTCGCGAAGCCTGAAGGCATGGTGTGTTTCGGGATCGCGACGGCAAATGGCATCCGGTCAGAAACCCAGCGGTTCGGGGCTATCGGGCGGCATCAAGTCCGTGCTGAAACGGTAAACCATGCGCTGAAACTTCTGCTGAACGGCATGGCCAACTTGTGATCAATGTTTAATCAACGACGCAATATATTGCCCAATTATTAATCATTACACTAACTGCACAACAATTGCGCAGCACAAAACCCAGACGCTTCTTTTCCTAGCGCTCCGAATCCCGCACTGCCCCGCGTTAACGGGGAAACCCCATTACCGGAGGGATGGATATGAACGGAGCGGATACCGCTTGGATGATCGTGGCAACAGCACTGGTGCTGTTTATGACTTTGCCCGGTCTTGCCTTATTTTATGGTGGCCTTGTGCGGTCACGCAACGTGCTAAGCGTGTTTATGCATTGCTACGCTATCGCCTGCTTGATGAGCATTCTGTGGTTCGCTTTCGGCTATTCCATTGCTTTCGGCAGCGGCACCAGCGGATACTGGGGCGGTCTGGACAAGATGTTCTTGAATGGCGTCGATCTGGAAAGCCTTTCTGGCACGTTGCCTGAGATCCTTTTCTTCGCCTTCCAAATGACATTCGCCATCATCACGCCTGCGCTGATCGTTGGTGCATATGTCGAACGGATCGGCTTTGGCTTTGTGTTGCTGTTCTCATCTTTGTGGATGCTTTTGTGCTACGCACCGGTTGTTCACTGGGTCTGGGGCGGCGGCATGCTGGCCAACGGTATGTTCTTTGAAACAGCCGTGATGGACTTTGCAGGCGGTATCGTGGTGCACGAAACAGCTGGTCTCGCAGCCTTGATTTTGGCTGTGTTCCTTGGCGCACGTAAGGTGGACAGCAAACCTCCGCACAATCCAGGCATGGTGATGATCGGTGCTGCGATGCTTTGGGTTGGTTGGTTCGGCTTTAACGGCGGATCACAACTGGCTGCTGATGCTGGTGCCGCGATGGCGCTGACCGTGACACATTTGTCCGCTGCTGCTGCGTCCCTGACGTGGGCGCTGTGGGAAAAGATCAAGTTCGGCAAAGCGTCCTTGGTTGGCATCGTGACAGGTACAATTGCTGGTCTGGCCTCCGTGACACCGGCATCCGGTTTCATTAACCCGATCCAAGCGCTGATCATTGGTGCTGTTGCTGGTATCCTGTGTCAGGAAGCTGTGAACCTGATCCGCAACAAAGTGAAAATCGACGATACGCTGGACGTTTTCGCGGTGCACGGTGTTGGCGGTATCTTCGGGACAATCATGATTGCGGTCTTCGGGATCGGGTCATGGGCATCCCAATTGGGTGCGTTGGCGATCGTTGGCATCTTCACGACTGTTGTCACGGTTGCGTTGATCTACATCTGTAAAGCCATCACGCCGCTGCGCGTCGATGAAGAAACAGAAGTCGGTGGTCTGGATCTAGCTGTACATGGTGAACGTGCTTACGACATCACAAGCTAATTGAACCAATAGTTCAAATGATTGGGGCGCCGTCAGGCGCCCTTTTCTGTTTTTAGGTATGTTTTTTGGCCTTAAACGACGTCAAAGATCGCGTTGGTGTCATGCGTAGCAAGCGAGTCCCATAGCGCGGATGCTTTCGTGGACCCGAGCAATGCCCCCGCCTTATCGCGCAGACGTACCTCGCGGGCTTCCAGCGTTATCGGCGCGTTGAGGTCATGGCTTTCGGTCAGTCCGCTGCCATCTTTCAACGTCACTTGCACGCGCGCCTGCATTTCGCTAAGGCTTTCGTCCGCCACGACAGTTACTTTATCTCGGAATGCGATCAGCAGTAGATCGCGGGCTGTCGCATCGCTGTAACTCGCAATGTTTGCCGTCGAAATCCCGTGGACCGCCATCGCTGCCGTATGCCGATACGAAAACTTCACCCCGAGCCCGGTGTCCGGTGACGGCTGATTGCAGACGCTCATCCAGCGTGGATGGGTGGTAATTATCATGTCCACGATATCATCGCCGTCGACGCGCATATCACCGATAGCTTCCAGTGCTGCATGTAGACCATGACAGCAGGCGTGGAATTTGTGGCTAATCCGGCTGATCATCCAAGGGTCTTCGTCGGTCCACGCGGCTTCATCGCGCATGCCGTGGTGGGTGGCTGCAAAACTCTCCAACCCTTCAGGATCAGACGTCATACCGGCCTTTGCCCATGTGACTGCTTCAATTGCGGTCCGCGCTGCCAGTCCTGCGTTGAGCGGTTTCCCCATGGTCCCGAACTGCCCCTTCAGGCCGGATGCCATGGTCGCCGTCAGTCCAAGTGCATGGTGGATTTGGGGGCGTTTGAGTTGCATCAACCGAGACAACGCAACAGTCGCGCCAAAAGCACCAGCGGTCGCTGTTTGGTGATACCCAATTTGGTAATGATCGCGACCCAGCCATTTACCGACCCGCACTGCGGCCTCGGACCCGACCAAAGCTGCATCCAATACACGACTTGTGCCATCCAACATTTGATCCTGCGCCATAGCCAAGACAGCGGGCATGATCACAGCTGACGTATGGCCAATGTGGTCGAAGTGCGTGTCATCGTAATCAAGCGCATGCCCCATTGTCCCGTTGATCAAAGCAGCATTCGGTGCGGACATTGGAAAACGTCCAAAGACTTGTGCAGCCCCTTCGCCTTCGGGCTGCAACAGCTTCGCGGCAGGTTCGTCCATGCCAGCTATGGCACAGGCAATCCAATCATACAGACATAAATACATCAGGCGCGACGGACCATTGCCAAGCCAGCCTTGGGCCAGCCGGATAAGTTGGTCCTGCGCGCTCATCCGTAGAGCTCTGCGGCGCGGCGTTCAAATGATCTGACAACCATGTTCATGGCTTCATTAAAGAACATTCCAGCGGCACCTTGCAACAATCGGTTCTTGAATTCGAAATCGACCTCAAATGCGACTTCGCAACCGTCGTCCAAGTCTTTGAAAGTCCATGTGCTTTCCAGATGCTTGAAGGGCCCGTCAATATAAGCCGTGTCGATCTGTTTGCGGTCAGGCCATAGCGTGACGCGGCTGCCAAACTTTTCGCGGAACACTTTGAACGAAATGACGAGGTCCGCCAGCATGACCTGATGATCCCCTTCATCGGTGGTCGATCTGATCCGCGCCGCGGCCGTCCAAGGCAAAAACTTAGGATAATTCGCCACATCAGCAACAAGGTCATACATTTGATCTGCGGTGTACGGCAGAACTTTTGTTTCGGAATGAGCGGGCATTGGCGGCTTTCGGTCGTGTACTTCACCTGATGATGTCGTAGAGTTGGGCCGAAATTGCAAGACTTGGGGACCTCATGTCACATCGCCCTTACGTGATTGATCAGATGATCAGTGCGAAATCTATCGCGGCTCGGATTGAAGAGCTATCGACCGAAATCGAAACCGACTTCAAAGACACCGACAAACTGGTGGTTGTCGGCCTGCTGCGTGGATCGTTTGTGTTCATCGCCGATCTGGTGCGTGAATTGGACCTGCCAGTCGAGGTCGATTTCATCGAAGCATCGTCTTACGGCGACGCTATGGAAAGCAGCCGCGAAGTCCGGATTTTCAAAGATTTGCGTGGCCGGATTGAAGGGCGCGATGTGCTTGTCGTTGAGGACATCATTGATACAGGTCACACCCTTCATCACGTGATGGAGTTCTTAGAGGCCAAGCACCCTGCCCGCCTGAAATCCATCGCATTGCTCGACAAACCTGCCCGTCGCGAAGTGGATTACAAACCCAATTGGATTGGCTTTGAGATTCCGGATGAATTTGTCGTGGGCTACGGGATCGATTTTGCGCAACGCAACCGCAACTTACCCTACATCGGCAAGGTCCGCTTCACGGATGACGCTTCGTGAACCCGATGTGGCTATTGCGGGCAAAGCGGTGGGCGCAAAACCCGCCGCCTTTGTCGCGAGTCCTGTTGGTATTTGGGATCATTGCCGTCTGCGGTGTGCTTTATGCCATTGAAGCGATCTGGGGATGGCCCGACGCGCTGACGGTAACGCCGCTTCGGCGATAATCACGCCAGACACATTTTAGATTTTACGCGTTGTTAAGTTCTGTTCCGGTACACCTGCTGAGGTAATTGTTCTGCCGGTGAAACATGTTTCTTCACGATCCTGCTCAAGAACTGCCCGATGACGTCATCGATGATGCGCTTGAAGCGGTGCGGCTGCATCTTGGTATGGATGTAGCTTACGTGTCGGAGGCCTATCCGGACAGTGTCGTTTTCCGGCACGTGTCCGGTATCGACACGAACAATTACGTGCGGGTTGGTCGAAAAATCCCTGCAAATCATATCTTTTGCAACAAGATCGCTGTGGGTGACGTGCCTTGCGTGATCAACGATACCGCCAATATTCCACAAATCCATGATCTGCCCTTTGTCCGCGAAGCTGATGTTGGGTCCTTTGTTGCGGTTCCGATTGGACAAAGCCGGAGCGGTTATTTTGGGATGTTCTGTTGTTACGCCCATGCGCCCCGCGATGACATCAGCGAACGCGACATCGCCACGGTATCGATGTTCGCCAAACTGACAACGCGGTCGCTGAAACAACACTTCGATGCGCAACATGAGATTAATGCGCTCAAGAAACAATTGTCCCGCGTCATCCAAGATGATTCTCTATCCATCCATCTGCAGCCCATCGTGTCGCTTAGCGATGGCCGTCCAATGGCCGCTGAGGCGTTGTCCCGTTTTTCTGTTCATCCGGGACTTGGGCCGGAATGGTGGTTCGCGCAGGCCCAACGCAGCGATATGCAAATCGAGCTGGAGGTGAAAGCGATCCAACTGGCGCTGACACATCTGCAAGAAATGCCAGCGAAGGCCTACCTGAGCGTGAATGCGTCACCGCTGACGGTTGCGTCCCCGCTGTTCATGGACGCGATGCAAGGGGTGCCGACCGACCGCCTATTGGTCGAATTGACCGAGCGGGAAATCATTGTCGAAACCCCGCAATTGATGCAAGCGCTCACAGTTTTGCGTGACAAACGGATAGGTATTGCCATTGATGATGTGGGCGCGGGATACGCTGGGTTGAATACAATCGTCAGCCTCAAGCCCGACGTGATCAAGCTTGACCGATCACTCGTTTCCGCGATTCACAGCTGTACTGTCAAACAATCCTTAACGAAAGCGATGGTCCATTTTGCCAATGAAATGAACGCATTTCTTGTCGCTGAAGGCGTCGAAACCGAAGCGGAACATGTATCGCTCAAGGCGCTTGGTGTACGCCTTGGCCAAGGTTTCTATTACGCCCGACCTGCAGAAGCCGCAACAATAGCACGACGAATGCGGGACTATAGTAAATCGAACCCTACTTTGCGCTCAGTTTCTTGAGCCGCGCAGCCCGCAATTGCGCAAAATCGTCACCGGCATGGTAGCTTGATCGTGTCAAAGGTGTCGCTGAAACCATCAGGAACCCTTTGCCATAGGCGGCTTTTTCGTAAGCTGCGAATTCTTCTGGTGTTACGAAACGATCAACAGCGTGGTGTTTCGGCGTAGGCTGCAAATACTGACCAATCGTCAAGAAATCGATGTCCGCTGCACGCATGTCTTCCATGACCTGCACAACAGCTTGGCGGTCTTCGCCCAAGCCGACCATGATGCCAGACTTCGTAAACATCGACGGATCAATTTCTTTTACGCGCTGTAACAGGCGCAAAGAATGGAAATACCGTGCGCCGGGCCGGACTTCTGGGTACAGGCCGGGCACCGTTTCAAGGTTGTGATTGAACACATCAGGCTTCGCATCAACAACGATTTTCAAGACACTTTCATCACAGCGAATAAAGTCGGGCGTCAGGATTTCGATGGTTGTGCCGGGCGATTGACGGCGCACTGCGCGGATTGTCTGCGCGAAATGTTCCGCGCCGCCGTCTTCCACATCGTCGCGGTCAACTGATGTGATGACGACGTGGTTCAAGCCAAGCTTTTTCACCGCATCAGCCACCCGACCCGGTTCAAAAACATCTAGCGCCTCTGGCGGTTTGCCCGTTGCGATATTGCAGAATGTACAAGCGCGTGTGCAAACCTCACCCATGATCATCATGGTTGCGTGTCCTTGGCTCCAGCATTCGCCAACGTTGGGACAGCCTGCTTCTTCGCAGACTGTCACAAGTTTGTTTTCACGCATGATATCGCGGGTTTGTTTATAGCCCTCAGACGTTGGTGCTTTCACCCTGATCCAGTCCGGTTTCTTCGGCTGTGGCGCATCTGCGCGCCGCTGTTTTTCCGGATGCCGCTGGGCAGGTATTTTGAGGTCACGCGTGGCCATAGGATATCCCCTTTTGTCACATGTTACCTAGTGTCATGCGGGGACAATGTCCAACAGTCCGATGCGGTTGCATGTCAGAACTGCGCGGCACGCATAGTGGCTAGCCAATCATCGGACCAAACCTGCCTTGCGTGGTTTCGTAATGCACCTTGAGACGTTGCAAGGCGATGCGCAAAACGATCTTGCCGGACCGTGCCGACCAACCAAGATTGCGTTCTGTCACTTCAAGACCTTCAAGCAGGCAGCAACACCGCAGCACCACGTCGCCAAGCCCCAGGCCCAAGTCCTGCATGGCGGCCTGTACCCGTTCACGCGCTTTGATCGCGCCTTTCGGGATCATACTGTCTTTTGGCACCTCAATCGTTTCCATGAATCCATCATAGGTCCGCACACCCGGACCACCAATCTGTGACAATTCAAAGTCTTCGCGCAGGCGTTCGCCGGCTTTCACAAGATCGTTTGTCAAAAATGGTGATCCATCGCGGTCCTTGCGTCGCGCCAGTCCCAGGAGCGGACTTTCTGTCGCGTAGTATCGAGACCGACTGCGCATGCCGTCGGTTTCTTTCGGGAACGTCCAGCCGTCCAGATCGGGGTCGAAAGTGCCGCGCTGTTCTGCAAACCCATGTGCTTTGTTTTCGTCTGCTGCCGTCAGGCGTCGCAATGCAGCGCGCCCGGAATTGGTGATGAAGTACCGTCGAATGCGGCTGCCATCATCTGGACAATTGATCCATCCCTTCAATGCCATCGCCTGCGCAATTTCGCGGTCCACGATGGCGGTGCGTAGGCTTTCACCTTCGTCATTCTCGCGGACGACTACGGCCGTTTCCATTTCGCGAGCGACCGCCAAAACAGCGCGAGGTTCACACATACGCCGCAGGATACGTTTTGCTTCGCTGTCGATACGTTCTTGCGTCAGCGCTTGATCAAATCCACCGGACATTTTCATCTGTTTGGTCTCTTGTTTTACATTTTTTCCGTCTGTTTGTTCTGCAAGCGATTTAAGCGCCGCGTCGATCAACGGGTCATCCCGTCGCCCTTCGAACCGGCGAACTTGTCGCAGAATTGTGGATGGATGGCAGTCGGTTGCACGCGCAAGGGCGCGTATGGAAAGCCCGTCTTCTGTATGTGCTAGGTAGTGTCGGGCGGCTGTTGGCACCCACTTTGGTAAGTTGCGACACGATTCAACATTCGTCATGTTACGCATTCGTTTCCCTTCCCACACTTCGCTTGCTTCGCCAAAAGAACAGGCGGAATCCCCAAGCGTACAACTTAAGCGTGTATTGTTACTCAATGGTTAATAGTTTGTTCACACCACAACCATTGTTTCGAAAAGGTAAAACTTTCTGAGACCATCGTTCTACAAAAACCACGATTGCGCAACACCCTATGATGTCATGCGAAGACAATCTGGACCTGTTGAAATTAATATCAAGTAAGGACCAGAAAATGAAAGACATTAACAGCTACATCAATGACTTAAGGCGTCCCAAATTATTGGTCCACGCAGCCCGTCACAGTCTGGCCGGATACGACAGAACAACACATTTGGCCCGATACATGCCGATCGACCCAGTACCGGGGCCCGGTGTTGCATTAATGAAATTGTTCGATTTGGAACGAGAAATGAATGATACGCGCTTGGCAAAGACGGGCACATACATGCCGTCTCGCCATATCGATATCCTTGTCGCGATCATGTCTGAATCGCAACTGTTGCGTGCGACAAGCCAGCCGCGGCTAGTATTTGGTTAGGTCGCGGATCAGGAAAACGCGTCTGGCATCGATGCCTTTTTAGCCGCGACGTAGGCGCGCAAATTCGCTTCGATTTCGGGATCAAGTGCCGGCTGTTGGTAAGTATCCAGCATCTTTTTGACACGCGCAGTTGCGAGCGTTTGGGTGTCTCGTGCGCCTTCTTCATCCCACGTCTCGAACGGTTTATAGTCCAAAAGATCGGACCGCCAGAACGCGTCCTTGAAGTTGGCTTGCGTGTGTTCACAACCAAGGTAGTGACCACCCGGCCCCACTTCAGCGATGGCTCCCATGGCTTGGCCGTTATCTGACATATCCACGCCCTTCGCAAAGTGATGCAAAGTGCCCAGCTGATCTGCATCCATCACGAACTTTTCGAATGACGCAACAAGTCCGCCTTCCAACCAACCGCAAGAGTGCAGCATGAAGTTCACCCCAGACAACAAGCCCATTTGCAGGCTGTTTGCTGTCTCGTAAGCCGCCTGCGCATCCGGCAATTTCGATCCGCAGAACGATCCCGCTGACCGGTATGGCAGTCCTAAACGCCGTGCCAATTGCCCGGCCCCATATGTGATATGTGACGCCTCCGGTGTTCCGAATGTCGGTGCGCCAGAGTTCATATCAATGGATGTCACAAATGTTCCCATGATTACGGGCGCCCCCGGCCGGATAATCTGGGAATAAGCGACTCCTGCCAGTACTTCGGCCAAGACTTGCGTCAATGTACCAGCGATAGAAACCGGTGCCATCGCCCCGCCGACGATGAACGGGCTGATGATGCTGGCTTGGTTATTCTTGGCAAAAACCTCTAGCGCACCCATCATGATGCTGTCGAATGTCAGGGGCGAGTTGATGTTAATCAACGACGTCATCACTGTGTTGTTCTGAACAAAATCTTCGCCGAACAGAATGTTACACATGTCCACCGAATCTTGCGCCCGCGATGGTTCGGTGACGGACCCCATAAATGGCTTATCGCTATAGACCATATGGGCCAGCAACATATCGAGGTGGCGCTTGTTCACGGCGACATCTGTCGGTTCGCAAACCGTCCCGCCGGAATGGTGCAGCCATTTGGACATGTAGCCCAGCTTCACGAACTTTTCGAAATCGTCCATTGTGGCGTAGCGACGCCCGCCTTCGGCGTCCCGTACAAATGGAGGTCCATAAACAGGAGCCAGAACAAGGTTCTTGCCGCCGATCTCGACATTGCGTTCAGGATTGCGGGCGCATTGCGTAAATTGGCTTGGGGCTGTTGCACATAGTTTACGGGCCAAACCACGTGGAATACGCACCCGTTCGCCTTCGACTGTTGCCCCGACGGATTTCCACCGTTCAAGTGCTTCGGGATTATCTACAAAGTTCACGCCAATTTCGGCCAGTACAGTTTCAGCGTTTGCTTCGATGACGTCCAACGCTTCTTCTGTCAGTACTTCATAGTTGGGTACATTGCGTTCAATATATTTGGCAGTCTCGACGCTCACCGCAGTCCGTGCGGCGCGACGTGCGGCACCTCCGCCTCCTCTGGCGCGGCGTGTTGGGGCTGCTGGGGCTGTGGTGTCAGACATGACGGCATCCTTAAGACTTTTGTGTTGGCCCCGTGATACCCATCTGACCGTTCAATCCCTGACGTTTTTGCGTCCTATAAAGGGCAAAACCGACATTTTGGTCAGAAGACTTTAAAGCTTGCGACAAATGGCAGATGATCCGACACCTCATCTTTGAACCGCTCTCGGCCCATGTCCATTGTCCAATGCATCGGAAACAGGCGTAAAGAACCGCGCACGTAGTCTTTGGAATACGCCCGAGAAACAGCGAAACCGTCCAGCAGATTCGCCCGTCCTTTGTCCAGAATGTGACTAAAGCGGTCCTGGAGGTCCCAGCACGAAACAAAATCCATCACGTCATCACCACCGAGATGATGGAAATTGCTGACGTCTTGACCGGGAATCATGTTGAAATCGCCCATTAACAGGATGGTGTCGCGCTTGTATCCGGGAGTGTCGCGCAGATCATCAATCCACTTCCCGATGACCTTACACTGACTATCACGCAATTTTTGATCCGCTTTGTCGCGTCCGGCTTTTAGATGAACACCAATGAGAGTGGCGGCGAATTTGCCAATTTTGACATCAATCGCAACAGCCCGCCGTCCGCGGGCGTAATCCCCTTGGGACCCGTTAATCATACGCAAATGGCTGACGTCTACGCCTTTCTTGAACAGAAATCCGGTGTGCAGATTACCCGGTTGTTCGATGATCGCGACGTCGTATTCGATACCATATTGCGCGATTTTGGCGGCGAGTGCGTAGATATGACTGACCGGATTGACTTCGACCAATGTCACCAGTTCCGCATCAAGTAGCGCCAAGCCTAAGGCTTGTTGTTTCATTCGTGGTTCTTTGATCCCGCCAAACCCCGCGAGGTTCCAGACTGCGACGCGTGCCAACGCATGTTGAAAGACTTGCATGGGTTCATCCTCCGTTGGGGCAATCATACCCGAAAATACTTTGGTCGTTAGTCAGGGTTTCCACACTGCCCCTTGCGCAAAGGCCCGCGTGGTTTTACGAGACGATCATGGAAAATATGCATCATGAACGCCTGCTGATCATTGATTTCGGTAGCCAAGTCACCCAGCTGATTGCCCGCCGCCTCCGCGAGCTGAATGTCTACTGCGAAATCCACCCTTACCAGAACGTCGATGATGCGTTTTTGGCCGCATTCGGGCCAAAGGCTGTGATCTTATCCGGCGGACCGGATTCAGTAACCCGCGAAGGATCACCGCGCGCACCGGAAAGCCTCTGGGGCATGGGTCTGCCTGTTCTTGGGATTTGCTACGGTCAGCAAACGATGATGACGCAGTTGGGCGGCAAAGTCGAAAGCGGTCATGGCACGGCCGAATTCGGACGCGCCTTTGTGACGCCCGAAGGTAAACTATCGTTGTTGGACGGTTGGTTTGCAGCTGACAAAGAACAAGTTTGGATG
Source organism: Rhodobacteraceae bacterium S2214 (assembly GCA_025141675.1). NCBI lineage: Bacteria > Pseudomonadati > Pseudomonadota > Alphaproteobacteria > Rhodobacterales > Paracoccaceae > Rhodobacteraceae bacterium S2214. The sequence goes on along the minus strand of CP081161.1, from coordinate 2,132,525 downwards.
AGCCATGGCGATCATGTCTCTGAAATTGCGCCCGGATTTGCGGTTTATGGCACTTCGCCAAATGCACCGTTCGCGGTAACGGCAGATGTGGCCCGCAATTTCTATGCGGTCCAGTTCCACCCCGAAGTTCACCACACACCAAATGGCGCCAAGTTGTATGAAAACTTCGTACGTATTGCCGGTTTTACGGGCGATTGGACAATGGGTGCGTACCGCGAACAGGCTATTGCTGCGATCCGCGAACAGGTTGGCGACAAGCAGGTGATCTGCGGTTTGTCCGGTGGCGTCGATTCGTCTGTGGCTGCCGTATTGATCCACGAAGCGATCGGTGATCAATTGACCTGTGTGTTCGTTGACCACGGATTGCTACGCCAAGGTGAGGCTGAAGAAGTCGTCACCATGTTCCGTGACCACTACAATATGCCGTTGATCCATGCCGACGAGCAGGAATTGTTCTTGGGCGAGCTTGACGGTCAATCAGACCCCGAAACCAAGCGCAAGATTATCGGCAAGCTGTTCATTGACGTATTCCAGAAGTACGCAAATGGTATCGAAGGCGCAGAGTTCCTGGCGCAGGGTACATTGTACCCAGATGTGATTGAATCCGTTTCGTTTTCTGGTGGCCCGTCAGTTACCATCAAGAGCCACCACAACGTTGGCGGCCTGCCCGAAAAGATGGGCCTGAAACTGGTCGAACCACTGCGCGAATTGTTCAAAGACGAAGTGCGGGCACTGGGTCGTGAGCTTGGTTTGCCTGCGTCGTTTATCGGTCGGCACCCGTTCCCAGGACCGGGTCTTGCGATCCGCTGTCCCGGTGAGATTACCCGCGAAAAACTCGAAATTCTCCGCAAGGCAGATGCCGTGTACATCGATCAAATCCGTAAGCACGGTTTGTACGACGATATCTGGCAGGCGTTTGTCGCGATCCTGCCTGTGCGTACCGTCGGTGTGATGGGTGATGGCCGGACTTACGATTTCGCCTGTGCGCTTCGTGCCGTGACATCTGTGGATGGGATGACAGCCGATTACTATCCGTTCAGTCATGAATTCTTGGGTGAAACCGCAACGCGGATCATCAACGAAGTCCAAGGCATCAACCGTGTGACTTACGACATTACATCGAAACCTCCGGGAACGATTGAGTGGGAATAATCAGGTACTTACAGTCCGATCTTCATCCCTTATAGGCGCGGAGCAACAGCTCTGCGCCGAATTCACCAGCGGCGCAATCCTGCAAAGTTGTGGCCGCTTGGCCCCGCATAAACCACGCGTTACGACCGTCCAATCCAATCGCCACCTGCGGTCCGACACGAAGCGGATCACGCCCCCAATGGGTGCCGGTGAAAGGTTCCGCGTTAAACCAATCGGTCAAAGAGGCACCTTGTTGCCCTGCCCGCGTCATCAAAAAACCAGCGATACATTCGACCTGACTGGCAACATACCCACGTAGGGTCGGCTCTTCGGCTCGGCGTGCTCTGATCTCGCGAAGCGCTGTGTCTGCAATCCCGTGTTGGACCTGTACCGCGTGCCCGAGTACGTGGGCGACTAAATAGGGCGCTTCCGGCCGCGACGCTGCGGCTTCGCTTAGCAAAACAAGGTTGCGGGTCGTACAATATGCGACGTCTTGGTTCACGTGACTATCTGCGCCACATGCGCCTTCGATGCGCGCGACACGTTCTAGCCGCGGCATTCGGTCAAAAGCATTCGCCGCAGCCTGCATCACGTTGTCCACCGCATCTGCCGACGCGGCAGTTCCGAACATCAAAATTGGTAGCAACCATCGCAACATCTGACGTTTCCTTTTGCTTTACTTGAGATACCGTAGCGGTGTTCGGGGACAAAGGTCCACGCAGTCGTGTGAAGGATTATCAGACATGTCACCCACGCTCCGCGCCGCATTTTGGATGATCGGGTCCATCGTGTCGTTCACTTTGATGGCCGTCGCTGGCCGTGAAGTCAGCAATAGCTTGGATACGTTTGAGATCATGTTCTTCCGCAGCCTGACCGGTCTGTGCATCATGTTCGTCGTGATCACGGCAACGGGCGCTTGGTCAAACATCACCACCAAACACTGGAAGCTGCACGGCGTTCGGAACCTCGCCCATTTTACCGGACAAAACCTGTGGTTCTATGCCATCACAGTCCTACCGCTGGCCCAAGTCTTCGCGTTTGAATTCACCACACCAATCTGGGTGATTCTCCTGTCGCCGCTTCTTCTCGGCGAACGAATCACACGTGTTGGGATCGCTGCAGCGGTATTAGGCTTTTTTGGCGTTTTGATCGTCGCCCGTCCCGACCCAACGGAAATAAGTCCAGGTTTGGTGGCCGCCGCAAGTTGCGCGATTGCATTTGCGCTGACGGCGATCCTCACGCGAAAGCTGACCCAAACCGAAACCATTGCGACAATTCTGTTTTACCTGACGGTCACACAATTGGTGTTTGGCCTGATCAGCGCAGGCTTCGATGGAGACATCGCAATCCCGAGAGGAATCGCAGTCTTTTGGGTCGTTGGGATAGGCTGCGCAGGGCTTTTGGCGCACTTCTGCCTAACAACGGCCCTATCGCTCGCGCCCGCAAACATCGTCATGCCAATCGATTTCGCGCGGCTGCCCACGATCGCGATTGTGGGCATGGTTCTGTATCGTGAAACCATCGATATCTGGGTTTTTGTCGGGGCGATCATCATTTTTGGCGCGAACTATATGAACATCACGCTGCAAAATCGAAATCGGACAGCTAGTGCTTAATTGCACCGATTTCACGGTTGGAAATCTCTGACGCGGCGTCATTAATTGACGCATGCGGCATTACGTCCCTAGGCTGACTTAGGGAGACACTTTCATGACAGGGACGGAGACATGAAGAATACACTTAAATTGACAGCGGCTTTGATGCTGACAACCACAGCAGCAACTGCCGGTGGTATTGAGCGCGGCGGCAACAACTATTCAGTATTGTTTGAGGAAGGCAACTACGTTGCTTTGTCATTCTCATCAGTACGTCCAGACGTATCTGGCGATTACCCTGCCACTTTGGGCGGCGGTTCCACAGATAACATGTCTGACGACTACACCAACTTTGGTGTGGCATTGAAATATGAGCTCAATGAACAGTTCGACGTTGGTCTATTCCTGAACCAGCCATATGGCGCAAACGCTGAATACACAGCTGGCGCTTACACTGGTCTGGCCGCCGATTGGGATAGCAACCAAGTTGCATTGGTTCTGAAGTATCAAGCAACGCCAAATATCTCAGTCTACGGTGGTGTTCGCAGCGTCGAATCCGAAGCTAACATCGCAATTCCAGATGCATTGGTCCGTGGTGGTCTTGCCGTTGCCGCTGCAGCCGGTAACGCACAAGCGGGCGCTTTGGCTGCTGGGGCCCCTGCTGGAACACTGGGTTATACTGCTGAAACAGATGCGAACCGTGAAACAAGCTATATTGTTGGTGCTGCATATGAGCGTCCAGAAATCGCACTACGCGTCGCACTGACATATGAAACAGGTTACACGCACACATTCGCTGGAACAGAATCCGTTCCAGCCGTGCCAACTGTCAGCGGCACATCTGATTTCGAAATCGAGATGCCGCAATCTGTGACACTTGATTTCCAATCCGGCGTTGCTGCCGACACATTGGTCTTCGGTTCGATCCGTTGGGCTGAATGGTCTGTTTGGGAAGTACGCCCGAATGGTTACGAAGCATTGACCGGTGGCGGTCGCGTTACTGGTATCGACGACGACGTGACAACTCTGCGTTTGGGTGTTGGTCGTAAGATCAATGATGATCTGTCAGTATTTGCACGCGTCACATACGAAGACGGCAACGGCGGCGAAGCCTCCCGCTTGTCACCAACTGACGGTTCAACCGCATTTGGGTTCGGTGGGTCGTACACTTACAACAACGTCAAATTCACTGGCGGTCTTGAGTATGTCAAATTGGGTGACGCAACGGACGCATCCGGTGTTGAATTTGCAGACAACTCTGCAATCGCAGTGGGTCTGACAGTCGGCTATCAGTTCTAAGAACACCGACGATTAGAAACAATGGCCCCGTCGCATCACGCGGCGGGGCTTTTTCGTGGGCGTTCCGCATCTTTCGGGTTGCGTAGAAAGACACGCGCTTCCCATATGTTGGCATGATCAAACAACAAACCATGTCCGCACGCGCCTGGATCGAACTTTGTCTGCTGTCGCTTATCTGGGGCGCATCGTTTCTCTCGATTCGTGTTGCGCTTGATGAAGTAGGCCCTTTGAATGCTGTGGCGCACCGCACAGTTTGGGCAATGCTGGGCTTATGGATTGTTGTCTATTTCAAAGGATTTGCAGTTCCTCGGGATCCACGCGTTTGGTTTGCATTCCTGATCATGGGGCTGTTGAACAATGTGATCCCGTTTTCATTGATGGCGTGGGGCCAGTTGCATATCGAAACTGGACTGACGTCGATCCTGAATGCCGCGACAGCCGTTTTTGGAGTGCTTGCGGCGTCGATGTTCTTTGCTGATGAGAAACTTACTCTCAGACGTGCGATTGGCGTGACTGTTGGGTTCTTTGGCGTTGCAACTGCGATTGGCTTGGACGCCTTTTTGTCCTTTGACCTTAGGTCGCTTGGCCAGCTTGCGGTTATCGGCGGCACGATCAGTTATGCCCTAGCCGGTGTTTGGGCCAAGAAACGGTTGGTTGGGCTATCACCCCATGTAGCGGCCGCAGGCATGTTAACGGGATCGAGCGTCATCATATTGCCGCTAGCGTTGATCTACGAAGGGCCGATCCGTTTTGACCTGCAACCTGTCACTTGGGCTGCAATCGGGTACTACGCCTTGATCGCCACGGCACTGGCATACCTTTTGTATTACAGGGTGTTGAAGATGGCCGGCGCCGGCAACCTGATGCTTTGTACGTTATTGGTAGCCCCAGTTGCCATCATTCTAGGTGCTATAGTTCTAGGTGAAGAACTGCCTATAAGATCCTATTTTGGCTTTGCAATTCTGGCTGCAGGCCTGATCATTCTAGATGGTCGTCTATTGCAACGCCGCAAGGACCGAACGGGCTGCCCGTAGTCCGGGGGCTTCGCCGCCTTGCCCTAGCCGTTTCATTGTTAGCTGCATGGCATCTAGCTGTGCGGACGGGTCATCAAGTACTTTCAAAAGCGCCGCAGCCATCTGATCGGGTTGACACGCCTTGCCAACAAACTCTGGCACGACCCGCGTGTCAGACACCAAGTTGACCAATGTAACTGTGTCGACCTTCAGCATCCGCCCGATAATGATCCGCGATAACCACGCCATGTCGTAACCGATAACCATAGGCGTCTGATTGGCCGCCAGTTCTAACGATACGGTGCCGGATGCCGCCAATGCGACGTCTGCCGCCCGAAATGCAGCGCGTTTCGTCGCTGTCGCTTGGGCTGGGATCAAAAGCGGGGTCACTGGCCAACTTTGCGTCAGTTCTCGCACCAATGTCGTTACCGGCGCCGCACAAGGAACCGCCACCGTCGCGTCGGGATGGGCTTGGGCCACCTGCCCCAATGTTTCGCCGAAGCGTTCGGCAAGGCGTGTCACTTCGCCCTTCCGCGACCCCGGCAAGGCGAGGATCAACGGTCCGGTGACATCGTGTTTGTCGCGAAATGCACGCGCTTCGGCATCAGTGGCAACTTGTTCCGCCACAACCGGATGCCCGACAAAATCGCAAGTCATGCCAGCGGCTTGCATCAGCGGCGGTTCAAACGGAAATAAAGCGAGAACATGGTCAATGTGATGGGCCATCTTGGCCGCACGGCCGGACCGCCACGCCCACACAGTCGGTGCCACGTAATGGATCGTTGGAACGTTTGTCGCCGCTTTCACAAGTTTCGCCACGCGCAGGCAAAAATCGGGGCTGTCGATGGTGATCAGGACATCGGGTTTCGTGTCGATCACAGCCTGCGCCATTTGATGAACACGTGCTTTTAAGGCTTTGTATTTCGGCAATATTTCGGCCAAGCCCATAACGCTAAGCTCTTCCATCGCGAAACGGCTTTGCAAGCCTTGCGCCTGCATCAAGTCACCGCCAACCCCGTCAAAACTGACATCCGTCAAGCTGTGCAAGCCGGCCATCAGCGCGCCGCCCAATTTATCGCCCGATACCTCGCCTGCGATGATAAAGACCTTCATGCCGCCCCCTTAGGACGCACCCAAAGAAACATACCATGTAGATCGAGCGTTTCCACAACACTTGGCAGATCAAGTACCATAACACCGCCCGCTTCGATCACGATCCCTGCAAGTCCTGCTTCTGCTGCGCCTTTTACGGTTTCGAAACCGATCACGGGCAAATCGGCACGCCGATCTTGGTCTGGCTTCGGGGCTTTGAAAAGGATGCCATCGTCGGCAGTCACGGCTTCGGGCGGCGTGCCCTTAATCTTGTCCAGTATGGGCCTAACAGCGTCCCCGACAAAATCTGTAAGTTCGTCAAAGAGGCCAGCGGGTTCATCATCGTCGCGGTATTCTTCATGAAATTTCACTAGCATCGCATCTGTGCCATCGGCGTCTTCTTTTGCCGCGACTTGCCCCATCCGAATGATGCAGGCTTGTCCGATGTCCCCTTGGCCCATGGTCGCGACAGTCGCCTGACCGACCATTGCGTCGGCTTTGTGCCAGTCAGACGGCTGAACCTCCGTGAGAACGCCTTCGGGCGGCAACAGATCAGGTGCAATGTCATGTGCGGCGACAATCGCGAAACCATGTTCTTCGAAGATCGCAATGACTTCGCGCAATGCGCCGTCATCACCTTTTGCGATAGCTGCCTGAATACGTGGCACCAATGGCATGGTCGCGGCATCGATGGCCGATGGATCAACAGGTGGCCTTTTGATCGCGCCTGCCATGCAAATTTCCGTCACACCACGCTCATGCAAAGCCTGAAGAAAGCTCCCTAAGCGTTCAATACGAAACGATATATCGACGTCGATGTTTGGGGTGAATCCTGCCAATGCACAGACCACGACAGAGTTCTGTACGCGATGCAAAATCGCAGCCGGCAAATCGCCCGTTCCTGCAATCAACGCAATCATTACTTCGGCGTCAGAAAACCACGATCGCTGGTGCCAAGGATAAAGCGGACCATATCCTGCACAAAAGCGCTGTCGCTTTCCTCTTTCAGCTTTTCGGCGCGATCGTGGAACGTGCCTTCACCATCTTTGAGCATCTGGAATGCCGCGCGTAGTGCCGTGATGTCGCCACGGGCCACGCCTTTGCGTTTCAGGCCGACAAGGTTCAACCCATCCAATTCACCGCGCTGTCCCATCACAAGCCCATGCGGGATAACGTCAGACGTGACCATCGACAAAGCGCCGATAATCGCACCTTTGCCGATCCGGACAAACTGGTGAACGCCACAAAGCCCGCCGACAATCACGTCGTCTTCGAGCACGCAGTGACCTGCAATCGCGCTGTTATTCACCACGATGACACGGTTTCCAATTTGCGCGTCATGCGCGACGTGGCAGCCCGCCATGAACAGGTTGTCATCACCGACTTGCGTCATGCCACCGCCACCAGTCGTGCCAGTATTCATGGTGACATGTTCGCGAATACGGTTCCGCGCCCCAATGCGCAATTTCGTCTTTTCGCCGTCGAACTTCAGATCCTGTGGAATCTCGCCAAGTACCGCAAACGAAAACACAGTTGTTTCATCGCCAATATGCGTATCGCCATCGACAACAACATGGCTTTTCAACGTGACACCGCGCCCAAGAACAGCGTCAGGTCCAACAACGCAAAACGGTCCAATCTCGCAATCAGGCCCAATGCTGGCACCTTCGGCGATCACAGCACTGGGATGAATACCAGCCATTAGCCTTGCATATCCATCATGGCGGTAAATTCAGCTTCAGCAGCCATTTCACCGTCAACAGTCGCCACGCCTTTGAACTTCCAGACCTTCCCGCCCGCTTTGCCACGTGTCGTTTCAATCTTCATTTCGAGAATATCGCCGGGAATAACCTTGCGGCGGAACTTACAACCATCGATGCCCATGAAGTACACCAGCAAATTGCCTTCGGTCAGGCCCATGGTCGTGCCGACCATCACGGCGGCTGTCTGCGCCATCGCCTCAACAATCGTCACACCAGGCATAATTGGTGTGCCCGGGAAATGGCCCTGAAAATGCGGTTCGTTCATCGTGACGTTCTTAATGCCAACAGCAGAAGACGTCCCGTCGATGTCACGCACCTTATCAACCAACAAAAACGGATACCGGTGCGGTAGAATAGCCTGAATCAGGTGAATATCGGCAAATGTTGGTGTCTCGGACATCGGGAACTCTTTCTTGGTCTTTTGGGCCGCACGACTTGCACCACCCACTGCTTTAGACTTGTTTACCTAGTCACTCAGATTGCGGCAAGTCGTCTTGCGGCAATGGCAGCTCTAGAGCGTCATCAGCAATAATCGGCGCCACCTCTGGCAGGCTGTCTGTTTCGTCGATCGGTCGCAAGGCTGGTCGTTCGCTTGGATCACGTGAACCGTCGCCAAGTGTCGTATCAATCAAGCTTACCGCATCTTCTGTCGCATTTGCGCTGCCAATCGCCTGAATGACGGCGCGGCGATCCATGGACACCACGGCCCCACGTTCCAACATCAACGCCAAAATGATCGGGCGAATCCGTTCGAGAAATTGCGAACGTTCCGTATCACGCAATTGGACCAACTTGGCCTGTTCGGCCTCACGGTCCAATCGGACCGCCTGTGCGCGTTCGTTGAACGCCCGCGCGTCATCACGAAACGCGGCAGGGTCCATCGTGGCCCGCGCTTCAGTCAGCGCTGTTTCTTCGGCCAGAAGTTCAGCGGCGATACGGTCATTGTCCGCCTGTACACGTGCCCGTTCTTCAGACACCATTTCAGCAATGCGCTGACCATACAGCGTTTCAACAAAAATGCGTTCAAAGTCGACGACCATGATGGGCGAAGGCAAGACGACCGTCTGATCTTGGGCCATCGCAGGCGAACCAAGGAACGCCGCGATGGTGAAAGAACAGATGCGCGCAAATCGCAGCATTAGAAGTTTGTCGAAATAGTCACGTCGAACGATTTCGTCTCGTCTTCAGTTTGTGCATCAAGTGCTTCTGTAAAGTTGAAGCGCAGCGGGCCGATTGGCGTTGTCCAGAAGATCGTCGCACCAACAACTGTCCGCGCCGTGTAGTCGTTGTAAAGAACATCAGCGTCAAAGGTATTGCCAACGTCCCAGACTGACCCGTGATCGACGAACAGACCGCCTGAAATCCCATATTCTTCTGGCAAACCAAGCGGGAATTCAGCCTCCAGACGCGCGACCGCGAATTTGTTACCGCCCAATGCGTCACCGGTATCCGCGTCACGTGGGCCGATACCGCCGGCATCAAAACCACGCATCAAACGCGAACCAAGGAAGAAACGGTCCGTCACGCGGCTGTTGTTGTTCGCGTAGTCCAAGCTGCCGCCTTCGATCGTGGCCCGCAGTGTCAGTTCTTCGCTCAGAACCTTTGTCTCCACAGCAGCCAGTGCAGTCGTCTGGATATAATCCGCGTCGCCGATCCCAAATTCCTGACCAAAGCGGAACACGAAACTTGTCAACGGATCGATCCCGCCGCGACGGCTGTCGTAGCTGTATGTGTAACCCAAGGAATTCGTGGAGATGGCGCCAGAAGCCGCCTCTTCTTGGATGACCTGACTGACGGTATCGGATACGTCCGTCAAATCTTCGTAGCTGAACGCATAGAATGTTGTCAGACGACCATTGTCGCTGACAGGGAAGTTCAACGATGGTCTTAACGTGAACCGTTCAGTATCAAAGTTTGCGTTTTCGTTGTCGGTCGTCTGGTAATCGATCCCGATCCCGGCACGCAAATCACGGCCCAAGAAGTTTGGTTCAGAGAAATCAAAGTTGAAGACACGGTTTGTCTCAGCTGTCGAGATTTGGAAATCCAAACGCTGACCGCGACCGAGGAAGTTTTGTTGTTTGTAGCTGGCCAAAAGACCGAGACCGACGTCCGTGTTAAAATTGGCACCAAAGGACAACGAACCTGTTGGCCCCTCTTCAACGTCCACGTCTACGATCACCTGACTGGCAGAAGACCCTTCGCGCGCATTCACGGTAGCGTTTTGGAAGAAACCCAAGGCGCGGATACGTTCTGCGGCTTCGCGGACTTCACGCGGGTTAAATGGATCGCCTTCAACCACGCGGAACTGGTTCCGGATCACGCGATCCAACGTCGTAGAGTTCCCTTCGATGTCGATGCGTTCGACAAAGATGCGTTCCCCACGCACAAGCGCGAATTCGACGTTCAGGCGCAGATTGCGGTCGTCGCGTGTAATGCGCGGTTCAACTTGCAAGAAGTTAATACCCATGCGCGTCGCCAAAAGCTCTAACCGCGAAATATCGCTGTCGAGCAGTTCTGGGGAATAAGTGGCGCCAGACCGCGTTTTCAATGCATCACGGAAAACGGCGGCATCGGCTTCAGGGATTGCACTGCTGACAGTCACATCACCAAATTTGAACTGCTGCCCTTCTTGAACGTTAAACGTCACAAGATATGCGTCGCGTTCACGCGTCAGGGCCACATCAACGTTCTGGACGCGGAAATCTGCGTAACCGCGCGATTGGTAGAAATCAGTCAGGACACGACGATCAACCGCAATCCGGTCCGCCGCGAAAGTATCGCGTGAAATCACACTGCGCAGGATACCCGCTTGTTTCGTTTCAAGCACACGGCGCAAGCGGCCTTCCGAATAAGTCCGGTTCCCAACGAACGAAATGCGTTCGACTTCAGTCAGGCCAGCTTCGACAACTTCGAACACCAAATCAACGCGGTTATCCGACAGCGGAATGATGCGCGGTGTCACCACGGCATTGATCCGACCTAGGCTTGCATACACTTCGGTAATAGCTGCGGTATCGGCTTCTGCTTGTGTTGGCGTATAGACGCGACGAGGTTCGGACCGGACCACCTCAAGCAACTGCGCATCGCGGACTTGGCTGTTGCCTTCAATGTTGATGCGGTTGACCGTCGGGAATTCAACAACGTCAATGACAAGCGTGTTGCCCTGCGTGCGCACATTCACTTCTGAAAACAGGCCAGATTCGCGAATACGTTGGCTGGCATCGTTCACTGTCGCCGCAGTCACCTGTTCGCCCCGCGCGATTCCCGCAAAAGTCAGAATGGTTCCGTCGGCGACCCGTTGGTTCCCGCTGATTGTCACAGCATTAAATGCAAAGTTTTGCGCAAGAGCCGGATCAGCTACGCCACTGAACGCCCCAACTAAACCAACAATCGCGACAGTCCGCATAAGTGAGTTAAAACGCCCAGAGGCGTACCGCGATTTGAGGTGCATTCGATCGTCCGCTTTGACTGTGTTTATTGCCCGAAGGCGTACCCTGTCCGAACAGGGTTGTCAAAAGCACAAAACGCACCCGTTGGGGTGCGTTCAATCATCGTCCACATCATTTGGTGAATGAATTAGCCAAGCATAATGTAGGCGCCAGCATACAGTGATCCAATCACTGTCGCGGTCGTCAAAATACGATCCCAGTTGAGTTCAACGAGAAGGGATACGCTTTTGTAGCCTTGTGCAATCGTCTGCATTGGTCACTCCTGTGCATTGCTGTGCACACTGTGACTGCGAATTAAGGCAACATCTGGGCAGCCCTGTGACCGATCAAGGGCAAAGGATCAGATCATTCAGCAATGCAAAGATCATCAGTGTCGCAATGATAGCCAGCCCACCGGACATCAGAACGCGCAATGCAAATTCGGACGGTTTCCGGCGTGTGACGGCCTCGTAGGCATGGAAAACAAGGTGCCCGCCGTCCAATACGGGAATCGGGAACAGGTTTAGAAGACCCACGGCGGCGGACAGAATGCCGATAAAGAGAACAAAACTCCCTGCCCCTTGCTGTGCCATAGAACCGGACGTTTGCGCGATTCCAACTGGACCAGACAGGTTACAGCTGGAAATTGCGCCCGTCATAAGATGCCATAATCCTGACAACGACGTTGTAATCCGCCACCACAACTGCTGGGTTCCGGATTTCAAAGCGGTCCACAGCCCGACAGAATCGCGTTCTGCTTCGAAGAAGATGCCACCGTTGATGCCGATCAAGAACCGTTGTTCGAACCCGCCTTCGGGCAACGGCAGATCGACCGCGCGTGCAGCCATGGACAACGTCAGCGTTTCGTCGCCACGCAGGACGGTCAATTCCAGCGGTTTTTCGCCTGCCGCATCCTTCGCCGCAACAAGATCACGGAACGCAATGATGGGCTCACCGTCTGCGGCAAGAATAAAATCGCCGATCCGCACACCTGCATCATCAGCGGCAGACCGTGGCGCAATGCCACTGACCAATGGTAAAATCGGGAACGGACCCTGCACCGTCATGTCGACGCCATCCCGACGGATGTCGTAATCAACTGTTGGCGATACAGGAATATCATCCAGCGTGCCCGTTGAGGCATCGTTGTCGTTCATTGGTATGCCACCGATTGCGATGATCTCGTCGCCGCGTTGCAGCTCTGATTGATAGATCGCAGGCAATTCGGGGGCTGACCCATACGTCAGCGGCGTTTTGTCCGCTCCTTGCCACATCAAATAGCCAGCGAAGATGGCAATCGCGAGAATGAAGTTAAAGATCGGACCCGCGGCAACCGTCGCAGCCCTTGCCCACAAGGGTGCACCCGTCATTGTCCGGCGCATATCAGCTTCCGAGACTGTGCCGTCCGATCCGACACTCGCGGCATTCGCATCGCCAAGAAATTTCACGTATCCGCCGAAAGGTAAGGCCGCGATTTGCCAAACGGTTCCGTGTTTATCCGTGCGCGCAAAGATAACCGGCCCAAACCCGAGGCTGAATACCTCTGCATGGATCCCAGACCAACGCCCAACGATATAATGACCGTATTCATGGATCGCGACGATTACCGAAAGCGCGATCACAAAGAAGATCAATGTCCACGCCGTGCCACCAAGGGCAGGCAAGATTTGTGTCAGGTCCAAAGGTCTACCTCAGTGTTTTTGTGATCTCGATTGCACGCACGCGCGCAAGTTGGTCTATTTCATTGACCGTATCTAATGTCATTTTGACATTTTTCAGCCCGTCGCGCGACGTCATGGTGTCCAAAGCTTTCGCCACTACCGGCGCCATGTCCATAAAACCGATATCGCCGGCGATGAAACTATCAAGTGCTTGTTCTTTAGCAGCCGTAAACGCAGCGCCCATAAGACCGCCTTCGTCCATCACGTCACGCGCGATTTGTAAGGCGGGATAACGCGCATCTTCGGGCGCTTTGAAGTTAAGCGATCCTATTGCGGCAAGGTCCAGACGTTGAACAGGTAAGTCTTTGCGCACCGGCCAATTCAGCGCGAATCCAATCGCGTGCCGCATATCGTGCGGACCGACGTGCGCCATCAGCGCCCCGTCGTTGAAACCGACAAGTGCATGGATCAAGCTTTCGGGATGGATAATCGTTTCGATCTGATCAGGACGGACGCCGAAAAACTCTTTGGTTTCGATCAGTTCCATCGCTTTGTTAAACATCGATGCGCTGTCGATCGTGATCCGTTGTCCCATGTCCCAATTCGGGTGGCTTGATGCTTCGGCCAAGGATGCGTTCGGCAAATCCTCGAGCGGCCAATCACGGAATGCACCGCCTGACGCCGTGATGATGATCCGTTCGACCGCTGCGATATCTTCGCCGATCAACGCCTGAAAGACGGCAGAATGTTCACTATCGACGGGAAGCACCGTGGCCCCGTGCTGGTTCGCGTGATCCATGAGTATGGGGCCAGCGGTCACAAGCGATTCCTTGTTCGCTAGCGCCAGCGTTTTACCTTGTTCCAATGCAGCCCAACCTGGGGCCAAGCCTGCTGCACCGACGATCGCAGACATTGTCCAATCGCACGGCCGCTTGGCCGCTTCCACGATTGCTGCACTGCCAGACGCAGCTTCGACATCGCTCCCCCATAGAAGGTTCTTCAGCTCAGTGTAACAATCCGGATCGTCAATGACTGCAACATCTGCATTTAACGCAATCGCATCTGCAGCCAGTTGCGCCACATTGCGACCACCGGTTAAGGTAACAACATCATATGCTTGTGGATCGCGCTTAATCAGGTCGAGCGTATTTTGACCAATCGATCCTGTCGCTCCAAAAACGCTGACAGTCTTCAAAAGGCCACTCCGGGAACATTGAAGACGTAAGCGACCAACAGCATAAACAACGCCGCACCGAGCAATGCATCGAACCGGTCAAACAGGCCACCGTGACCTGGGATCAGGGTCGAACTATCCTTAACCCGCATCCGCCGCTTCAGCGCGCTTTCCGCGATATCACCCATTTGGCTGGCAAAGCTGAGCACCATCGAAATCCAAACGATGGACCAGCCCGCATTGGTAAACAGTGTAAAGATGAACCCGACGACACCTGCGGCAATCCAACCTGCGGATGTCCCGCTCCATGTTTTCTTGGGGCTAATCGACGGCCAAAACTTCGGCCCGCCAAGCGTACGGCCTGCGAAATAGCCAAACACGTCCGTCGCGATCACGACAGTCATTAACCATAAAATCCAAGTGAACCCGTAATCGCCGCGAAAACTGACTAATCCCCAACCTGCGACTTGGATGCCGAGCGCGAAGAAAAAGAACGTGACCTTTTCCTTGCGCAAATAGAATGCGCCGACGCTTGGCACCACAAGAAACAACGCAAGACCAAGCCATGTTTCGTCCAGCAACTGGCCCGACATCACCGATGCAACCAATGCAGCCAACAACATACCCGACGTTGCGGATTCCGGACGGATCATCATCCACAGCTCCCAGACCATCACAGCCGTCACAAAAACGACCATCATCTGGAACCAATGCCCGCCGAGGATAACGCCGACCGCGCCGACAAATGTCATTAAGACAGCGGATGTGATCCGAACGGTCAGATCATCCCATTTTGCCGCTTGGGCAGGCGTTTCGTCCGACATCTTAGGCAGAAACCGCGCCATAACGGCGTTCGCGGCTGCCAAAATTGCCCACAACCTTACCAAATTCTTCGGCAGAAAAATCCGGCCAAAGCGTGTCGACAAATTCGTATTCCGCGTAAGCAGATTGCCACAGCAAGAAATTCGAAATCCGTGCTTCACCGCTTGTACGGATCACAAGATCCGGATCAGGCAGGAACTGCGTATCGAGGAATTTCGCAAGGGTTTCCGCATCGACATCTTTATGTGTCAACCGGCCCTGTTCGATCTCAAAGGCCATCTTCTTGGCGGCGCGCGTCACTTCATCACGACCACCGTAGTTCAGCGCAATCGTCAAATGGACACGGTCATTGTTTGACGTGAGCAATTCGAGATTATCCATCAGCGTCACGAGTTTCGCATCCAGCTTCATGCGATCACCGATGAAACGGACGCGCACGCCTTCTTCGAGCAAATCACGCGCTTCGCGTTCAATGTAACGACGGAACAGACGCATTAGACCCGAAACTTCGGTCTGGGTCCGTTTCCAGTTCTCAGTCGAAAAAGCAAAGATCGTCAGGTATTTGACGCCGATGTCTGGACAAGCATTCACGATTTCACGAACGCGTTTCGCGCCAGCGTGATGACCGAACAAACGCGGCCGATTCCGCTGTTGCGCCCAACGTCCGTTGCCATCCATGATGATCGCAACGTGGCCGGGGCCGGTTTGTTCGGGGTTCAGGTCTTTGGCCATCTTGTGGCCTCCTTCCAGTGAATGCTCGGTTTGGATCAGCTAAAGTCGACTTAAACCTGCATGATCTCTTCTTGTTTACTTTCAACCGTTTGATCAACGATCTTGATGTATTTATCGGTCAGATCTTGGACTTCTTGTTCCCAGAACTTCTGATCGTCCTCGGACATCCCGTCGGCCTTGGCTTTTTTGATCTGGTCCATACCGTCACGGCGCAGGTTCCGCACGGAAACGCGCGCGTTTTCCGCATAACCACCAGCAACTTTGCCCAGCTCGCGACGACGTTCTTCGTTCAACTCGGGAATTGGCAACATAATGATCGTGCCGTTCAGCTGTGGGTTAATACCCAAACCGCTTTCGCGGATCGCTTTTTCGACTTTACCTACAAGGCCCTTGTCCCACACGTTGATCGTCACCATCCGCGGTTCAGGCACGTTCACTGTCCCGACTTGGTTGATTGGGGTCATTGACCCGTAAGCGTCAACCATAACAGGTTCCAACATAGAGCCGGACGCGCGGCCTGTCCGCAAGGACGCAAGTTCGACGCGCAGGTTTGCAATTGCACCATCCATACGGCGGCCAAGGTCGTCGGTATCAAGTTCAAAATCGTCTGACATGTGTTCTGCTCTTACTTCTGGGGCTTCTGCCCCGCATGATTTCCGTCGCTATACGTTAAAAAACGTCATCTGTATAGGATGCAACAATCAGCACCCTATAAGAGTTACGCAAGATTTGGCCTAAAGTTGCACGTTAGTCGTGCACAACCGTCGAAGTACCCGTTCCCGCAAGGATACCGCGGAAGCCGCCCGGTTCATCCAAGCTGAAAACAACAATCGGAAGGTGGTTGTCGCGGGCAAGCGCAATTGCGGATGCGTCCATCACGCCAAGGTGCTTTTGCAGGACTTCGTCATAGCTGACTTTGTCATAGCGTTCTGCATCATCGTACTTGGCTGGATCTTTGTCGTAGACGCCATCGACCTTCGTCCCCTTAAAGATCGCTTCGCAGTTCATCTCATTGGCTCGCAGGGTCGCCGCAGTGTCTGTCGTGAAATACGGGTTGCCCGTCCCGGCCGCAAAGATGCAAACACGCTTCTTTTCGAGGTGGCGCACGGCACGGCGGCGGATGTAGGGCTCCGCCACTTCGTTCATTGTGATTGCCGAAATGACACGTGTATGGATGTTGAGTTCTTCCAAGGCTGATTGCATCGCAAGCGCGTTCATCACAGTGGCGAGCATCCCCATGTAGTCCGCAGTGGTGCGCTCCATCCCTTGGGCAGACCCCTGAAGTCCGCGGAAGATATTGCCGCCACCGATCACCATGCAAATTTCAACGCCCATGTCGTGGACAGTTTTCACTTCTTTGGCGATCCGCTGGACTGTTGGCGGATGCAGACCAAAGGCGGTGTCGCCCATCAAAGCCTCGCCCGAGATCTTCAACATCACCCGTTTGTATGTTGCTTTTTCGGTGTCCGCCATGATGTGTGCCCCTATGATCAATGCGTGTCTTCCAACTTCGCGCAAAATGTCGCAAAAACGGCTTGGGTACAATGGCAGAGTGACGGAAATCCCTATTGATCGCGATTGATACGACGACGCCACACGACGAACCGCCACAGAAGGCCTAATCGACTGACATGATTACAATTTCGAAAGACAGGCCAGTTGTGATCGCAGGGCCGACGGCGTCAGGTAAGTCCGCCCTTGCGCTACATATCGCCGAGACTCAAGGCGGGGTGATCGTAAATGCTGATGCATTACAGGTATTTGACGGCTGGCGCATTGTAACAGCACGACCAGACGATGCGGATCTCGCGCGTGCCCCACATGCGTTATACGGACATGTCCCGTTCGATGGCAGCTATTCGGTCGGACACTGGCTGCGTGATGTGGCCAAGCTGTTAGACGGTGAACGCCCGATCATTGTGGGGGGCACAGGTCTGTACCTGACGGCATTGACCGAAGGTTTGGCAGATATTCCGCCGACACCAGCCGAGGTACGCGCACAAGCAGATGCCCAAGACTACCGAGAGATGTTGGCCGAACTTGACCCCGAAACAACCGCGCGGATCGACACAAAGAACCCGGTCCGTGTGCAGCGTGCTTGGGAAGTTCTGACGACCACCGGTCGGACTTTGGCAGACTGGCAAGACAATACCCCTGCCCCTTTACTGCCATTGGCAGACGTTACACCTATCGTTTTAGATGCACCGAAAGAATGGCTAACGCCAAGGATCGAACAGCGCTTTGATTTGATGTTGGAAGCGGGTGCGCTTGCCGAAGCAGAGGCGATGTTGGCCACTTGGAATCCCGATCATTTGTCGTCGAAGGCGATCGGCGCACCGGAACTGATAGCGCACCTGAAAGGTACGATGTCGCTCGCCCAAGCACGTGAAGCTGCAATCATTGCGTCACGCCGATACGCAAAGCGTCAAAGAACCTGGTTCCGCGCACGAATGAAGGATTGGTCAACAATACCGATTTCATCCACAGATTTGTCCACAGATTTCACATTTCAAACATGAATTCCCCATTGTTTTAAGGGTTTTTGCTTGGCAGAATTGTACATAGCTGCTGTGGGGACATGCAATGACACTGCCAAGATCACAACCGTCGGTTAAGACGATGCAATCGACTTCGCTTTCCATGACGCCTATTGCGTACAACCAATTGGCTGGCAACTGGCGCACCGAAGCCATGCGGAGTCACGCGTCGCCCCGTCTTTTGTTCATCACCAAAGGACAGGGCCGCATTACGGTCGCCGGCATGACGCACGGCTATGGGCCAAACAACCTGATCTATCTGCCCGCAAATGTGATGTATGGATATGAGGCAGGTCCAACCGTTTTTGGCACCATGCTCACCATTCCAAACGCAATGGCGGGCGAATGGCCTGATGAACCGGTTCATCTGCGGCTCCGCGACGTTCAAGGTCAAAAACAGGCCGCAACGATGTTCGAAGCAATCGAACAAGAACTCACCGCTACGCAACAGACGCATTCCCGCGCCGCACATTACCACTTGGGACTGCTGTCTGTTTTCTTCGAACGTCAAATGGCGCTCACCCAAGTGCGGGCCGTTGATGATCGTACTGAAGGCACAGCTGCGCGACTGGTTGCGGCTTATACGGACCTGATCGAACGAGATTACAAAACGGCACAGGGTGTCGCGGATTTTGCAGCTGCACTGGGCGTAACACCAACCCACCTGACCCGCTGCTGCAATCAAACATGCGGCAGATCGGCACTGGCACTGCTGCGCGACCGGATCACCTATGAGGCTTGCCTGCTTCTGCGCGAAACGGATACGCCTGTCGCTGACATTGCCAAAGACCTTGGTTTTCGATCCGCTGCTTACTTTACGCGCAGCTTCCAGGCCAAAATGGGCCACACACCATCGCATTTCCGTAAGAACGGCGCTGGTAAAGGGTTGCGGCCTGTTTAATCAGCTACCGAAAATGACGCGCACATAGTTCTGGGTTTCATTGTACGGCGGAATGCCGTTGTACCGCTCAACGGCACCCGGCCCTGCATTGTAAGCTGCAAGTGCGAGACGCCAATCACCAAATTTGTCGTATTGCGCCTTCAGGTAGCGTGCGCCGCCTTCAAGATTTTGCGCGGCATCACGTGGATCAACGCCCAAGCCTCGCGCCGTATCTGGCATTAATTGGGCGAGGCCGAGCGCGCCTTTGACCGAAACCGCATTGGCATTCCAGCCGCTTTCCTGCTGAACGAGGCGCAAGAACAAATCTTCAGGAATTTGGTGCCGCTGTGCGGCAGACCGCGCGACATTCAGAAACGGGCCTTTGTACCGGCCGGTGTATGCAGGCGTCTGCGGCTGCGCCGATGGCACAATGGCCCGTGGCGGTTGAAGCCGGATCGAACTGGAATATTGTGACGTTGCGCGACCATCCAATACGGACAACTGGCTTTGCAACAATCCTGAACGGGTGCGGGTCGACACGGTATCAGCCCAAACGACGGATCCCGCAAACATCCCGAAGGTCGCCAAAAACACGGTTACTTTTTTCATAAACAGGCGCCTTACAATGTGTCGCTTGCCGCGAACCTAATAACTTTTCCAGAAATTGCCAATCTCTCGTGTCAACGGACTATTAACTCTGAGCGGAGAAACGTAGATTGCGCCAAATCGAATATGCAGAATCGCTGGGGAGTTTAGACATGGCTGGATCGGTCAACAAAGTTATCTTGATTGGGAATCTGGGCCGCGACCCTGAAGTCCGTTCGTTTCAGAATGGCGGAAAGGTGTGCAACTTGCGCATCGCGACCTCTGAGACTTGGAAAGACAAAAACACAGGCGAACGCCGCGAAAAGACGGAATGGCATTCGGTCGCGATTTTCAACGACGGCCTTGTCCGTATCGCAGAGCAGTACCTGCGCAAGGGTTCCAAAGTGTACATCGAAGGCGCTTTGCAAACACGTAAATGGCAGGACCAGTCCGGTCAGGACAAATATTCGACAGAAGTTGTTCTGCAAGGTTTTGGCGGCGTGCTGACGATGCTTGACGGCCGTGGCGACAGCCAAGGCGGCGGCGGTGGTGGCGGCTACGGTGGTGACAGCGGCGGCTACGGCGGTGGTAGTGGCGGCGGGTATGACAGCGGCCCAAGCGGTGGCGGTCGCGATTCAGGTGGCGGCGGCAGTAGCCGGTCCGACCTGGACGATGAAATCCCGTTCTAAAAAATATCAGGGGTCGGCTTCGCCGGCCCTTTTTTGATGCGGGCAGAATTTTCGCCAGGTCAAATCAGACCCGCCAAGGTAGCAAACGACTCGACTAGCGCATCGCACTCCCAAGCATGACCCATTGCGTGTCGTTGGCACAAAGCCGACACGCGACAAGGTCACGGATTATTCAGAGCTGCTTATTAAAATCAAACCGGTCAGGCCCATACAGGATTGATGCAATGTTTTGCGCAATCGTCTGTGCGGTCGCGCTGACTGGCACCGGATATTTTTGCAGCCAATAGTGACGCACGCGATCGGGAATGCGTGTTGGACCATGCAGCCCAACTTTCCCTGCGGCAGCCCCTTGAGACGCATTATAGATCTGCGCCTTGCCCCCAATATTCTTGATCAAGTTGATACTACAAATCTGTAGGTTCGTGAACGTACGGCAAGTTTCGGGATATCCAATTGGATTGATGACGATGATGGACAGGTTCGTAATTTTGGGCTGTTTGTTGTTCGCGAGATCATCGTCCATGGACTTGAGAAGCGCTGGCAGTTCGACATTGGTGAAAATTTTATCGGGCGATGATTGCAAACCGTACATTTGTACGCTGGTCACGTGGCCGGTCGCACCGCGCCCCAAAGCCGCGGACGCAGCGTCAAAATAGGTCTTGCCGCCCCCCGTATTCCAGTCGCCTCCTAAAACGCCATCCATAAAACGCGTATCTGTTGTCGCTTCAAGCTGGCCAAACATCTTCGTCGGATGTTGTTTGTTCCACGTCGAGATCAGGTACCGAAGCTTGTTGCGGTCCACGCCTGTCCAAAAGACACTGCCGTCGTCTGGCGTCGAATGGTCAAAGTTTTTGACAATCATTCGGATTGTCCGAGCCATTGCAGCAGGATCGGCGGTCACAACACCAACACCTGCCTGCTGCTGCGCCAGCGTTTGGGTTCCTTCGATCGTTCCGCCTGCAAGCCGGTATGCAGAGCGCATTGCAAGCAGTTTGATCTGATCATTACGAGGTATCTGATCCAACATCGATTTAATCTGCTTGTCGGACTGACCGCTCACTTCCTGGCCCTGCTCTTCCAACAGGCGCCGTGCAAACTGGATCAAGTCCGCCTGCATGTTGTTGCTGCCTTTAATCGTATCGTTCATCTCTAATCCCCCGAACTAAATACAAAATGGCTGACAGGTTTCAGAGGACAGGTCACGTAATTTCTGTAAACGCGCACGATACCTTGAACTGAAGACTCGAAAATGAGCTCGTTCAGTCCAACTGTCGAAAAAATCAAGCTATGGAAATTGTTGTGGATGGGGAGTGGCGGACAGACAGGGATTCGAACCCTGGAGACGGTCTCCCGCCTACACACTTTCCAGGCGTGCGCCTTCGACCACTCGGCCACCTGTCCGTTGCGCGGGGTTTATCGCCAAGCGGGGGCGGTTTGCAATACCCTAAGTTCCAAGTTTTTGCACCTTTTTCGAAAGTCTTACCGATGACACGATTAGTGCCTATATTGCGCATGTCGTCGCCACCATCTAAGCCGGACATATGCAGCCCAAACTCGATCCTCAATCTCACAAGCAAGGCACCGTCGATTTGGCGCGGGTCCAATCTGCTGCGTTGATCATTATCGCCTTTGCCGTGGTTCTGTTCTTGTTGGTTCAGGCGCGGTTCATGCTTGTGTCACTGGCGACTGCGATTGTGTTGTTTAGCCTGACCAGCGCCGTGATCGATTTTATTGCACGTCAACGCCTCGGGCCGTTCCGCGTGCCGGATGTTGTCGCGAGTATTGCAGCCCTTGTCTTGATTGCAGCCGCGTTGATGGCGGCATCAGGCTTTATGCTCACCCAGATCAACAACGTCCTGATCACAACAGTCAGTTTTGCGGAACAAGCACCGACGGCCGTCGCGTCATTGTTCGGGTTCATGGGCGAAGGCACCGAAGCTGCGATCCTCAGCGCCTTACAGTCTTTCGACGTTGGCAGTTACGCGCGGACCTTAGCCGGACGCGCCAGTGACGTGACCCAAGCAGCGGTTCTCGTCATCTTGTTTGTCGGATTTCTTTTTGCTGAGCGGATTTGGTTCGACATCAAGCTAGTGAACCTCATCGGCGATCCACAAAGAGCGGCACGTGTCAGCAAGATCATCTCATCGATCATTTGGCGTGTGAACTACTATCTTTTGGTCAAAACGGTTGTCAGTGCTTTGACCGGCCTTATGACATACGCCTTGGCGGTGACCTTCGACATCGAATTGGCTGTTGCGATCGGTTTAATCACATTCATGCTGAATTTCCTGCCCAATGTCGGATCGATCATCGCGACTGCGCTTATAGCGCTCATTGCGCATGTCCAGTTTCATGATCCCGCCACGACAATTGTGATTGTCAGCATTGCGGGCGTCATTCAGTTTATCAACGGGAACATCATAGATCCGATGATGATGGGACGCGCATTGCGGCTGTCATCCTTTGGGATCATCTTGTCACTTGCGTTCTGGGGCGCTGTTTGGGGTATTCCGGGGATGTTCTTGTCTGTCCCTATCATGGTGATGCTCTTGGTGGTCTGCAGCCATGTGCCTGCTCTGCGCCCTATTGCGATTCTGCTATCACGTGAGGGATTGCCGGAGGAAGAAACAGCTTTGTACCGCACCCCAGACCGGCCAAGACAGCCGCATGGTGCTGCCCGCTAGGCCCTCGGCCTAACGTACCAGAACGCGGCTGCGATCAAAAGTTCACCGACCGCAGCTAATAGGACGACCGACGATGCGATCCCACCAAGGAACGCAGAGATACCCGTCAAGGCGACACCCGCAAACGTTATAATCATACAAATACAAACCACGCGCTGCACATCGCGGTCTTGGTTCTGGCTGAGCCCCCATAGTAGTACCGCCAGTCCTAAGAACAGCGGACTGGCCCTTCGGCCCATGAAACTGCCACCCACATCAGCGGCGACGCCATAGTTTGCGGTGTAACTGCCCGGAACTGCGACAAGAATAACGAACAATAATACGCCAACCAAGGCCGTAATCCGACAGGCCATCTGAAACGTCATTCGCCTTCGACCCCATAAAACGTCACATCCTCAACGAAGTACTGATAGCTATCAGCGTTGATCAACGCATCTTGGGGCGCATCAATCGCCATTTCAGTACAGACTTCGCGCGAATAGCAGATATCATCGGTTCCGGCGACGACTGTGAAGTGCGTGATTTCGTGGATAAGGGTCCCTGCCCGCGTTCCATTCCCCGCAGCCGCGCTTTCGTCGTCGAGTTCTTTCATCGTTTGCATCTGGAAAAAGCTCGGGCACAGCTTCACTTCGTAGTGTTCGTCAGGATCGACGAAGGCATAGGTGTCCTGATCACAAAGGCCGATACCGTGATTGACACAGACTGCACTTACTTGACCGGTCCGGACTGCTGACACGACCGCTTTGAGGTTCCGCCGAACTAAATCGCCGTTGCGCGGACTAAACTTGCCAAACCACCTTGTGTAAACCGGCGTTGGACCAACCGCGGTCGCTGCCGTGAGGACTAGCCGTTTCGACCGATCCAGTGCTGCAATGATGATCCCACGTTCCGCCTTTGTGCAGCCCTCGAATGTTTGGGCGGCGGCGGGTGTCGCGGCAAATACAGTGATAGCAGCACCAAGAAAGATCGCTGACCGGATCACGTGTCGAGGTGCAAATAGACCCGGCGGTTCTGTTTGCCCTTCTTTTCGATTTTGCCAAGCCGCACGCGTCCAATTTCCGATGTTCGCGATACATGTGTACCGCCGCAAGGTTGCAGATCAGCCGTATCATCACCAACGCCAATCCGCACCAACCGCACACGTCCAGTCCCGCGCGGTGGTTTCACACGAAGCGTTTTCACGAGCCCGGGGTTGGCATCCATTTCGGCGTCCGTGATCCATTCTTCGTTCACGGCGAAATCACAGTCGATCAACATATTGAGTGTCTTTTCGATCTCTTCGCGATCTTCTGGCGCTTCTGGCATATCAAAGTCCAAACGCCCTTTGTCCGGCGAAATGGACCCGCCTGTCACGGGCAAGGGAATGACAACCGACAGCAGATGAAGTGCCGTGTGCACCCGCATATGTTTGTAACGGCGATCCCACGCGATTTCCTGTCTGACCAACGTGCCCTCTGGTGGCAAAGCGGACGGTTCAGCTGGCACAAGTACGATTTGACCATCGGACCCTTTGACGGTCGTTGCAATTTCAATCGCGTTTTCGTCTTCGGCAAGCCCCCAACGGACAACACCGCTATCACCGGGTTGGCCACCTGAAGTCGGGTAAAACAAGGACGCATCCAGGACAATGCCGCCTTCATCCGTGATTTGGGTCACACGCGTCGCGGCTTCGCGGCGATAAGCGTCTTCAAGGTACAACGGCGTCGTCGTCATGTGATATCCCCAGCATCCGGATCAGACATATCAACATCTGGATGCGGTTCTTGTGCGAATTTCGGTGTTTCGGTCATATCTTTACTGTCATCGGCTTGTTTCCCGCTATCAGCTTGGCGCAAAACTTCCGGATTGCGCAACCAAATGTCACGTTGGGCGAACGGAATTTCGATGTTTTCAGCGGCAAAACGGCGCGAGATTTCAAAATTCAATTCGGATCGTACGGAAACCACAAAATTGACGTCCCGCAAAATCGCTCTGATTTCGAACTCCAACGCATCAGCACCAAAGTTCACAAACATAATCGCCGGTGGCGGCGTCATGATCACCATCGGGTGCGCCTCTGCGATATCTTTCAGGATAGCTGCGACCTTATCAACATCCGTTCCGTAGGCCACACCGATAGGTAGGATCAGACGTCCCGCAAGGTTTCCACGTGTCCAATTGATAACCTGATTGCTGATCAGGTCAGCGTTCGGAACGATCACGTCGGATCGGTCAAAGGTCTCAATGCGGGTGGATCGTACCGAAATATTACGCACATACCCCATACGGTCGCCGACCTCGATCCAGTCTCCTTGGCTTACGGGACGTTCGATCAAAAGGATGATCCCCGAGACAAAGTTCGACACGATCGTTTGCAAACCAAAACCGATACCAACGGACAATGCACCCGCCACAATCGCAAGGTTCGACAAATCAATCCCCGCGCTGGTGATTGCGATGACCGCGGCAAGGAAAATCCCAACGTATCCGAAACCCGCCACAATCGCGTCTTGCGCGCCTAAATCCAGCGACGTGCGCGGCAAAACCGACGACCGCAATGACGTCTTGATGAAGCCCGTCAGAAGGTACCCGACGCTGAAGATCAGCACGAACGTCAAGAAATCGGATGGAGAAATACTGGTTTCGCCGATGGAAAAACCGGCCGTGAACCGAGACCAGAACGATAGCAAATCAGACCGTTCGGCACCCCAAATCAACGCAAAGATCGGCAGTGAAACGATGAACAGCACAAATCCAACAACCACGGGAACAAGCGCCTTTTTGCGTCCTTCCTCGATGCCGTACAAAAGGTCGTAGACCCTGTAGCACAGTGACTGCAAGTAAATGATCACCCCGATAAGCCCTAGCGAAATACAGGTCGGGAACAACACAGCCCTTGCTGCGGCATCGTAACCGAATAGGCCCAGAACGGGCGCTGCGATGGCTACCAATTGCACCACACGCCCCACAACAGACCGCGTCCGCCCGACGCTGATGTCTTCGCCAGCAGCCTCGTCAGGGGCATGGCGCAGCAACGTCGAAAACCGGAACAGGACAATGGCCACGACCAGAATGAATGGGAAATAAAGCACCGATATCGCGTCTGGGCTATCTGATCCGGACGACACGAACGCAGAATACGGCCACCAAAGCCCTACGAGCCATGCCAGAATGATAGCCGTGCGGCGGGTCTTGATCCGAACCCCTGCTGGTTGGTTCAAGGGACCGTACTTGTCGCCCATTGGAAAGAATTGCTTACCCAGCCAGGACGCCAAAATGATGGTGCTACCTGTTAACGGCAATTCGCGCAGGACCGTTTCACCCTGCACACCGAACACATCTAAAGTCGTTAATCCGTACGTCAGTAGAACAAGCCCAAACAGCGGGATCAATGCTTGCAGCACCGTACCAAAGAAATCCGACACCAAATGCCCCGCGCCGTCGGCAGTGGACGACGTGCGATTATCCATGAATTTTTGCGTACGTCGGAAAAGCAGAAATGAACCGCCAATCGTAATCAACGCCCAAAGTGATCGCCCTAAATTCGTGCTGTTCCATTGGCGGTTAACCACACCAGCAGTGATTTCGTTGCCAATGGCTTTGACGCCATCAAACAGATGCAACGCTGCATCAGGCCAATAGACTGGGTTTAAGGGCGATACACTGCGCACCATCAACGCCGCCGTTTGACGTGCACGCAGTTGGGATTCGACTTCGCTCATCATCCCGTCTGCGCGTGCATGTGCTTCAGCGGCAAGCAATCCGGGTGCTGCGAGTTCATCACGAAAAGCAATCAACTCCGACCGGCGTGCCGTCACAGCCGGTGCTTCGGTTTCATCCTCGGCAGGTACTGTGCCCAATGCCGCGATCTGACTTTCAACAGTCGCGAGACGCGCTGCGTTTTCTTCCTTGGCGTCAGCGAACACGTCGCGCCAAGTCGTCAGTTCCGTGCGGACACGATCCAAACCAAACGCAGACGTGTTGTTCCGCAGCAGTATACCTTCAGTACGCGTGGCGACCTTTGACCAAGATTCGATGTCAATCCCTAACAGGTCACCAATCGTCTGATGACCGGCGTCCGCAATCGATGTCTCGGTATCATCTACCGTTTGGCCGAACGAAACAGAGCCAATCCAAACGCATAGAATAAAGGCTACAATTGCCCAAATCAGCCGCCTGTCTGACTGTTTTGGTGGTGTGCTCATACGTCTTCAAACACCGACGGGATATCTGCGGGAGCGCGTTCAAGCCAAGATGGTACAGGCAGGCCTTTTTCTTTCAAGAACGCCGGGTTGTAGAGCTTGGATTGATACCGCGTTCCATAATCACACAGGATCGTCACGATCGTATGTCCCGGCCCCATGTCCCGCGCCATGCGCATTGCGCCAGCGACGTTTACACCGGATGATCCACCAAGACACAGGCCTTCGTTTTCCATAATGTCAAAGACAACAGGCAGCGCCTCAGCATCGTGAATATTGTAGTTGAAATCGGGTTTCAGACCTTCGAGGTTCTTAGTGATCCGCACCTGACCGATGCCTTCATTGATGGACGACCCGTCGGTCATCGTCAGTTCACCCTTGGTGTAGTAATTATAAAGCGCTGCACCATCCGGATCGGCCAAGCCGATCTTCACGCCCTTCGGCTGCAAAGCCGCGGCAACACCAGCCAGCGTCCCACCGGAACCTACCGCACAGATAAAACCATCTACCTTGCCGTCCGTTTGATCCCAAATCTCGGGACCTGTGGTTTCAATGTGGGCTTGGCGATTGGCCACGTTGTCAAATTGGTTCGCCCAAATGACGCCTTCGTTCGTCGTCCGCTCCAACGCCTTGGCCAGACGTTCAGAATAACGCACAAAATTGTTCGGATTGCGGTACGGCGCTGCTGGCACCTGAACAAGTTCCGCGCCGGCCAGCCGCAACATGTCTTTCTTTTCCTCGGATTGCGTTTCCGGGATCACGATAACCGTCTTGAATCCCATCGATGCACCAACCAAAGCCAGCCCAATTCCGGTATTGCCTGCCGTGCCTTCAACAATCGTCCCGCCTGGCTTTAAAAGCCCTTTGGCAACGGCGTCTTGGATGATGAACAAAGCCGCGCGATCCTTGACGGATTGACCAGGGTTCATGAACTCTGCCTTACCAAGAATGGTGCAACCAGTTGCCTCTGACGCGCCACGCAATTTGATCAGTGGCGTGTTGCCTACGGCGGCGGCAAGATCGGACTTAATGGGCGCGAATGAGGACATGAAAAGAGCTTTCGTTTGTGTTGTCCCTAAGTAGGCTTGTCGGGGCGCAAACTCAAGCGGTGCCGCGCAATCGACTGCGATTCTGCGCAAGCCATAAAAGCATGGAAACAATGGCGGCATTTTCGGCTTCTCCGGTCTCGATTAACGCAAACGCAGCATCGAATGGGATCACATGCAGCCGCAGATCTTCAGCCTCGGTTGCCAAGCCGCCGGTATAGGTCGTGGGTTCAGGCAAATCACACAGACCCAGATAGCAATAAAAGTAATCCGTGGAACTGCCGGTAGACGGATAATAGGAGAACATTTTCTGCAGTGCGACGCCCTGCAGACCCGCCTCTTCTTCGCTTTCGCGTTGCGCGGCTTCTTCCGGTGTCTCGCCTGCGTCGATCATCCCCGCGATGGGTTCAAGCGCCCATGGGTTTGTAGACCCGCGCAGCATCGGTCCCATCCGGATTTGTTCGACCAGCAGGACGTGATCGGTCACCAAATCGTAAGGCAGCACAAGTGCAGCATCCGTCCCAATGAAAACTTCGCGTGGCAATGGACCAGCGGTGTCGTCCTGAAAAGTACGATGGGTCACATTCAACTGCGCCAGTCGGAAGAAATCACCAGACAGCGGACCGCTGTGTTCCACAGCAAAATCAGAAGGTTGTGCCGCAGACCTCACCCTTGCCGGAATGTCTTGATCTTGCGCCCGCAAGCGTACCGATGCCCGCAATGCGATCATGTTCCACTGCCTACGCAACGCATCACCAGCCAAGGGCGGATCGTAGCTGCCAATCTCGACTGCCATTTCGCGGCTTAACGCACCTGATTGATCCTGCCAGCGTTCCAACGACCAATCACGATCCGAGATATCGACCGACGGTCCGGGAAGATAGACCTGCGCCTCAACGCTCAGACCTTCTACATTGATCGCCGCCGGTATGGGGTTGTAATCAAACGGCAATTCGTAGGCGTCTAGTTTCGCAACCTCCTGCGCTGTGAGATCATCCAACAAGAGACCGGAAATGACCGCGCCAGATTGAGCAACGATCGCAGGCAGCGGCGCCGACTTTTGTTCGCGCAAAATATATCCGGACAGCGTCGCCGCTTTTGCCGATACATCGCGCCCCAGCAAACGGCGCCGCAGTGTCGCATCTAGCAGCGTTCCATAGATGAAGACGCTCACGTTAGGACCAACGTGCGGCGACGAATTCGACGATCAAACCAGAGACGACCGAGCCGACAAGCATCAATACCCCAAGATCCATATGTGCGAACTGAACAGCATAATCCCCGATCAATTCAAAAATCCCGACGACCGCTTCGACTGGCCCATCATAAGCGTTGCGCATTGATTTTTGAATCATGTCGGCGAATGAAACGAAGAAGAAGACCCAAAACAGCAATGCCACGCCGGCCGTGATACCGTTCCCGATCCCTGCCCCGGTGCCATTCCCTGCGCGCGTTCCCGCAACAACCCAGCCAACAATCAGCCCGATGCCTCCGTTTAATGGAAACCAGTAACTAGGTTGTCTGGCCTCCGCGAAATACGTTGTGGCTGCGTAAGCGAATGCAAGACCAAGTGCGCCAAAGCAAATGGCGGCAATTAGGCGGGCGGCGGTTGGCATATCATAGCTCCCTCTGCGCACCCTGCCATGTTTGTCGCGGTCTTAGGCCGCCTTGGTCAGGGTAATCTGCGTCACGTCACAGTTTCCGCTATCAAAGGTCGCAGCACAAGAGGTCAGATAAAAGTTCCACATCCGCCGGAACCGGTCATCAAAGCCCATCGCGGCGACCTGATCCCACTTTGCGTTAAAATCATCGTACCATCGGCGGAGCGTAATCGAATAGCTGTCTCCAAATTCGATCGACTGTTTCACGCCTAAACCGTGTTTTGTGGCAACGTCGCGCAAGATCTTCGGACTTGGCAGCATGCCGCCCGGAAAGATGTATTTCTGGATGAAGTCTGGGCGGCTGCGGTAAATCTCCCAACGCCTGTCGGCGACTGTGATGATTTGCAGCGTCGCGTTTTTACCGGGCTTCAACCGTTCACGCACAGTATCAAAGTACACGGGCCAGTATTGTTCGCCGACAGCTTCGAACATCTCGATGCTCGCAATACCGTCGTAAGTACCTTTTTCATCGCGGTAGTCTTGCAATTTAAACGTCACTTGATCAGAAAGACCCGCCTTTTCAATACGATCCACAGCGTACTTAAACTGTTCTTCACTGATCGTCAGACAGGTCACCTTCAATCCGCGTTCCTTCGCAGCGTATTCGGCGAAACCGCCCCAACCGCAGCCAATTTCAAGAACATGATCGCCAGGTTGGACATCCATTTCGTCAACCATGGATTTGTATTTTTCGGTCTGCGCCGCTTCCATGCTTTCCTGACCCGTAAGAAATTTCGCTGACGAATAGGTCATGGTGTCGTCCAACCATAGCCTGTAAAAATCGTTACCGAGATCATAATGGTAGGAGATGTTTTTGCGGGCCTGGGATTTTGAGTTCCGCTGCATCCAGAACCGCATCCGTTCGTATGCGCGCACAAAGAACTGACCAGGGAAACCATCGTAGATATCTTCCGCGTCGTCGTCGTGGATCAAATCCATGAAAGCCATCAGATCAGGTGTGGACCACCAGCCTTCCATGTAAGCTTCGCAGAATCCCATATCACCTTCGCGGATCGTCCGCGCAAAGGTATCGGGATTATGAATGGTGACCTCGGCAACGTGCCCCGGTTCTTCGCCTTCGATCCGAAAAACCCGACCGTCCGGCAATGTAATATCCACACGACCCCGCTTCATTTTTCCCATCACATCAAAGATGGACGCAAAGTAGCGCGGTAAGTCTTTTTGGCCTTGGGTCGTCGTCAGGATCATCGTGCAGGGTCCGTTTCTTGTCATGATGCGCGAGGCTGTCCCCGACGCTGTTGAAAAGATTAGTGTTTTGTTAACAAGAGTCACGCACGTCGAAGAAATTAGTTTCAGCGCTGGTTAATCATATCAGACCCAGCAGCTCTCAAACGTTGATTGCAACTAAAATTGATGCTTCACTACCGCATAGGCTTAGTTGAAAAATCTTAGTCCCCTTTGCCGAGCAATCCATTTCTGAGTTCAAACAAGGCCATTTTCATGACAATCAAATTACACGACTTCCTGAAAGCGACACCTTACACGCAGAAAAATATAGCCGGTTTTTTGGACGGCGATGTGTTCCACTATTGGGAATCCTCAAACCCGCGTCTTCCAGCTTACATCAACTGTAGCCAATCATGCCCGATGACTGTTCGGAAGATCTACACAAACTACACCAATTCAAAAACGTCTTGGGTGCGGTTTGGATCGCCTAGCGTCAAAGGATTGACGTCATTGCAATCTGAAACTGGGGATGGCGCAAAATTAGTGACACTTGAAAAACATGATCCACGTATCTGGCCGTTGAGTATGCGTGCCAACGGTGGCAGCGCCCCTTTCCCTGAGGGTGGATTACATGCAGCCGCTGTTGAAGTAGCATCCCGTGATCCCGACACTTACGTGCGAGGCGGTGCCAAGGACGGGTCGCACAAGACCGGTGTTACACGATCCTTGCGTTATTATATGCTGGCTGCTTACGGCCTGCTTGATAAAAGTTCAGGGGACGCGTTTGCGGGCCTTGGAAACTACGTGGCGACATTGCTGGTCGGCGACACGGGCACCATCTTGGCTGCTGGCATCAACACAGGCTCTTACCGTCACGCCGAAGTAAGCATGTTGATCTCATACTTCCGGCAAAACCCCACGGCCCAGCAACTACCAGCAAAGTCTGTTGTCTTTTCAACACTTACGCCGTGCGAACAATGCACGGCCTATCTCAAGGAAGCACGCGCACCCGATACGCAAATCTATTTTGGACAATTCGACAGCGGCAAATTCGGCAAAGCAGGTGCCGAGATCTCAAAACGGTTGGCGGATCAGATGGATGGCCCCAAGGCGATATTGGACAAGGCCATCGATGAAGCTGCGGGAGGTGTGGCGTCCGATGCTGGTGCCGGTGCTGTATACAAGACGGTTATCGCAAATGGGTTAACGAGCTGTATGGGTAGTGGTTCAATTGCTTGTCAAATCTCGGATTCAGAAGAAGCCCGTAGGATCCTGAAAGGTGCAAGCGCTGCGCTTATGGAAAAGGCGACCAGAGTTCGTTCCGACATCGCTGAAGAACAGGCAAAGCGCGCAGCACTCACTTATCTGACAACTTGGTTAAGCCGCGCGTCGCAATCCTACCTTTAGAAATCCCGCGACTGATAGGCATCTAATGCACGCTTGCGTCCCACATCTGGGGCAACGATGGCGTCGGGATATGGATCATCTGCGGACATGTTCCAGTGCTTAGGGATCGCGTCGAAGTAGGACAAAGCGGTGTCAGACGGATCAGATTGTCCCTCAGCAATCCAGCGTTTCGGGTAACGGTGCTCCTTATCGAACTTATCCAACTGGGACACCGGATTGAACACGCGGAAATAAGGTGTGGCGTCCGGCCCCGAACCCGCTGACCACTGCCAGCCCATTGCATTTGACGCAGGATCCCAATCAATCAAACAATCGGCGAACCAATCACGTCCGATTTTCCAATGACACATCAGATGTTTCGTTAGGTAAGACGCCACGATCATGCGACCACGGTTATGCATCGTCCCAGTCACATACATTTCCCGCATCGCTGCATCGACAAACGGTATTCCTGTGCGACCCTGCTTCCATGCCTTCACTTCTGCACGCCGTTCATCCGTATTCCACGGGAATGCGTCCCAATCTTCTTTCCAATTGTCCGTCTCGATACGGGGCGTATGATGGGTCAGGTGGTAAGCAAATTCGCGCCAGACGAGTTCTTTCAAGAAAATCTCTGCATCGGATTTTCCATCGTGTAACGCCTGCCATCCTGCATGCCAGCAAACAAGCGGGGAAATCTCGCCATAGGTCAGATTTTCAGACAGCCCTGATGTTCCTTTGACTGCGGGCAGATCGCGGTTCTTTTGATAAGTCTCGACACGCTCCGCAATAAAGGTGTCCAAACGGTCCCGCGCGGCTGTTTCACCAACCGTGCAATGTGGAAGCAACACGTCGTATGCACGTTTCATGTCGCCCCCCATGTCCCAGTCATCAAGCGCATCGGACTTTGGCCAATTGTCAGGCTGGGCGAGCTTCGATGGTCGGGCCAACGGAGTATCGAGTTCACGTCCCCGCACGGTTTTCCACATGGGCGTGAAAACCTTGTAGAAGCCGCCGGTCTTGGTTTCCACGGTCCACGGCTCAAACAGCAAATGCCCCGGAAAGCTTTGTACGGTGTGTCCATCCGCGTTCAGCGCGGCTTTCACATCCGTGTCGCGCGCTTTGGCTGCAACATCATATAGACGTGACCAAAAGATCGTGTCCGCGCCAGTTTCCTCAATGACGTCCTGCAAGACAGTCAGAGCATCCCCGCGCCGCAAGATCAATTTGCTTCCAATCCCTTCAAGATCATGAGCCAGAGCTTTGACTGAAAGCCCCAGCCGCATGCGTGGGGCCGCTCCCTGTTCTTCGGTCACCTGATCGTAAATGAAAAGCGGGATGACCGGCCGTCCCGTTTTGCAGGCATCCGTCAATGCGGGGTGATCGCCTAGACGTAAATCGCGGCGGAACCAAACAATAATCGGGCAAGTATCGGTCACAGCAGTTGTCCTTCTTTTAGTCAGACATAGCCCTACGTCACAGACGTCAACAACCGTTCGTAGGCAATTCGCCCAATTCTGCAAAATCAGCCAACATCACAACGGGCCAAAACGAAAAAGGGCCCCGACGTTACCGCCGAGGCCCTCTTCATTCAATCGAATTTGCTTATTCAGCGGGCATCGCATCCGGAATGTCGTCAGACAATGTCGGAATGCCTGCAGCTTCGCGACGGCCATCGTTGTAGATCGCCTTGATCAGCGCGATACACATCAACACCATCACGATCGAGAACGGTAAGGCCCCGATCACCATCGCTGTTTGGATGGCTCCTGTCCCGCCAGAGATCAGCAAGCCCCCCACAACAAGCGCAAGCGCGGCCCCCCAGAACAGGATGTGTGGGCGTGCCTTTGGACCTTCGTCACCAGCTGCGTTGATCGTATTTACGATCAACACTGCGGAGTCAGCGGACGTCACCAAGAATGTCATCAACAAGACCACAATCATAACGGCCATGGCCCACGACAGAACCTGACTGATTGGTTCAAGCATATACGCAGTCATCGCGAAGATTTTGTCGCCATTCGCCGCGCCCAAGATCACGCCATCCGCGCCGCCATTTAGTTCTAGGTCAATGGCAGTACCACCGGCCCAAGCGAACCAAACAAAGCACATCAGGGATGGAACGATCATCGCGCCCAACACGAATTCGCGGATTGTGCGGCCACGCGAAATACGCGCAAGGAACAAACCTACGAACGGCGCAAAAGCAATCCACCATGCCCAGTAGAACACAGGCCACCAGCCCTGCCACTGCGCCAGTTTGAATGCTTCGGATCCTTCAACGCCGTCAGATGCGTAAACATTAATGCTAAGCCATGGCAACGCAACGAGATAGTCAAAGATCCCCACAAAGAACGCGGTCGCACCAAAGAACGTCGCACCAAACAGGATGAAAAAGCCGAGCAGAACGATCGATAAAACCATATTGATGTTCGACAGCCATTTGATCCCTTTACCAACACCAGACAATGCAGACAGCGTCGACGCGCCCATGATCACCAGCAAAGCAACGACGATACCCAGTGATGTCGCAGAACCATCTTCTAGCGCTAGTCCGCTGATTCCAATGCGCGACAGACCCGCCACGAATTGCTCCACGCCGAACCCAAGTGTCTGCGCCACGCCCAAAATGGTGGCAACAACAGCGACGATATCAATGATATGCCCCAACACACCGGACAAGGATTTCCCGAACAATGGTGTTAGTGACGACCGGATCGTCAGCGGCAAGCCGCGTCTGTAGCTAAAGAAGGCAAGTGCGAGACCCGCAATTGCATAGCACGCCCATGCACCCAGTCCCCAGTGCAGGAATGACCACACATATGCGGTCCGCACGTTGTCTGCTTCAAGTGCAGTTGTGACGCCTTGAATAACAGACGGGTTGTTTTGGAAATGCGCGACAGGCTCTGCGACCGCCCATGTCAACATCCCCACACCGATACCGGCACCAAACATCATCGAGAACCACGAGAAATTCGAGAACTCCGGTTTTTCACCGTCTTGGCCCAAATTCAGCCGGCCAGCGGTCGGCCACAGCGCAAGGCCAAGGCAGACGACGACAAACAACGTCACTGTCCAAATGTACCACGCAGCGAAATTGCGCAGGATCACCTGGTTCCAAGCCCCAAGCACTTCGCCAGCCCATTCAGGCCAGACGATCGCCCAAACGACGAGCACGCTGATGATGATCTTCGAAATAATCGTAACGTTTACGCTAAAGCCCCGATAAAAACCGCTGTCTGCGGTATTAATCGGGAGATCCGATAATGGTGGTTTAAGCGCCATAGTAGTTCCCCTGTTCCCTGTTCTTTTGTGTCGATCAGTATGTGGGTAAAACGCAGGCCAGATAACCCCAATTTGCGTCATTCTGTCGCATATGAGAGACCGAAACGACAGTTTGTTAAGCAAATTTAGCCCGAACGGCGTCGTAAGTCCTTTCAACTGCGAATTGAGCCGAAATTCACATCAAAGGTGTAATGCTTCGACTCGGTACAATCATCGCAATAAAAACGGGCTCACGCGTGCAAACGCGTAAGCCCGGATTTTTAGTTGTGACTGGTCGCGTTTAGCCGTTCACGTCAACGACGACACGCCCTTTGACCTGACCTTTCAAAATGTCGCGCCCCAACGCGGGCAGGTCAGACAAAGTGGCTGGCTGAACCATGGCTTCTAGCTTATCCATCGGCAGGTCTTTTGCGATCCGTTCCCAAGCCCGTACGCGGTTGTCATAGGGTTGCATCACACTGTCGATCCCCAAGAGGTTTACGCCGCGCAACAGAAATGGAATGACAGTTGCTGGAAGACCCGCCCCACCCGCAAGACCGACAGCACTGACCGACGCGCCGTATTTCATTTGGCCAAGAACACGCGCGAGCATTTCACCGCCAACTGCATCGACGCAACCTGCCCATGTTTCAGCTTCAAGTGGGCGTTTAGTCGTTTCGTTCAGGTCTTCACGTGGGACAATCTGGGTGGCGCCCAGTGATGTTAGATAATCAGCCGTTTCGGGGCGCCCGGTTACTGCTGCAACGTCATGGCCGAGCTTTGCCAGAATTGCGGTCGCAACTGATCCAACACCACCGGCAGCACCGGTCACCAGTACAGGTCCATCCTTGATGCCATGATCTTCAAGCGCCATGACAGCCAACATCGCTGTGAAACCAGCAGTCCCCACGGCCATTGCCTGACGTGTGTCCAATCCCGCAGGCAGCGGGACCAACCAGTCCGCCTTCACACGCGCCTTTTGGGAATAGCCACCCCAGTGCGCTTCACCCACGCGCCAGCCAGTCAGGACAACTTTATCGCCTGCCTTGTAGCGTGGATCATCGGATGCCTCGACCGTACCTGCAAAATCGATCCCAGGAATGTGTGGATAGTTCCGTACAAGACCACCACCCGGCCCAATGCAAAGCCCGTCTTTGTAATTCACGGTCGAATACTCAACGGCGACGGTCACTTCACCTGCAGGCAAATCATCCAAACCCAACTGCTTGACCGCAGCGGATGTTTTTCCTTCATCGTTTTTGTCGACGACTAACGCGTTAAACATCTTCTCTTCCTTTCAATCTGGGCAAACCGCCCACATTCTTTTGGTCATAAATATCTCCGCCGGAGGCTCCCCCGACAGCCAAACGCGCTAAATCCAGAAATTTTCGCGTACTATTGCATCAAGCGGCCCATCAGGTGTTTGAACTTGCAGCACCGTCTCAGGGTCCCAATGCGTCATTTTCACCATCCCGATACCAACACCGGTGCCAAAATCAGGGCTGTTAGCCGCAGACGTCATGCGCCCGACCTGCTTTCCATTGGCCAAGATCGGCCAGACGCGGTCACATGCAGGGACTTTACCCGCGATCTCAATCGGGCGGAGCTGCTGTGTCGGGCCTTCCTTCGCCACCCGCAGCAGGGCATCACGCCCAACGCACCCGATGGCTGTTTGCGTCGAACAAAACCGCCCCAGCCCGCATTCATGTGGTGTATTTTCGCGGTTCATGTCGTTCCCGTAGGACAACAGACCACCTTCAATCCGTTCGATCAGATTGGGGCACCCTGCCCGCACATCCAGATCGGCACCGGCTTCCATCAGCGTATTCCACAACGGCATCCCTAGCGCTGACCCTTCGACGTAAATCTCGTAACCACCTTGTTTGGAATAGCCAGAGCGGGCCACGACAAGGCTTTGCCCTTGGAAATCGAACCACCCAAAACGGAAGAATTTGACGTTTCTGACCGCTTCACCAAAGACGCGCGCCATCAAATCTTCGGCTTGCGGACCTTGAACGGCTAAGGGCGACACATCCGGTTCATCAACCAGAACGTCCAAGCGGTAACCGTATGCGAGCCCCTTCACCCAGAACAACAAATCGCTGTCTGCAATCGATATCCACCAGCGATCCTCGGATAGCTTCAAAGCCACGGGATCGTTCAGCATACCGCCCGTTTCATCAACGATCGGCACGTAATAGCATTGCCCCGCTGTCATTCCACGCAGATCACGTGGCGTCAGCATCTGCATCAAGCGTGCTGCATCCGGACCGCGCAATTCTACTTGGCGTTCGACAGAGACATCCCAAATCTGTACATGGTTTTTTAGATGGTGGTAGTCATCTTCCACACTCTCAAACACCGTCGGCAGCAACATATGATTGTAAATCGTATAGGCTTTGACGCCTGCCGCTTCGACACCATCGCTAAAAGGTGTGCGGCGCAGGCGCCGAGATTGAGAGATCATCGCCATTTCGTCAGGTCTCCGGCATGAAAACAAGATCAGTTGGCTGTGGATTTGCGCCCGCAGCGGTGAGCATCGCGTGAATTTGACCGCGATGGTGAGTTTGATGGTTAAAGAAATGCGTGATGCACATCGCCCGCGGGCGGCTGACCTCGGCTTGGATTGAACCCGAAAACCACGTCACATCGCCCGTCAGGTCCACGCTTTTCAGACTTTCGGCCCATAACTGAATGCGCCCGTCCATGCGAAACCGCTGTGTGGCCCATTCGGCTGGCGTTGGCGTCAGGTTTTCGCTGCCTTCAATCACGTTCTCAGGACTTTCACCGCCATCGAAACGAGACATCCAGGTCATGTCGCCCCAGAGCAAATGGTTCAACGTACCAAAAATAGAGCCAAAGAAAGCACCGCGATCCTGCCGCAGTATATCTTCGTCCATCTCCGCGACAACCTTGCGCAATCCGTCGTTTTGCCACGCGTTGTAGCGCGCCATTGTACGGCAGAACTCTGGCGTGATCACGGACGTGGACCTTTCCAATCGATCGGACAGATCTCTGCAGATTTCCCACCAAAGTCCCAAACACGACCGTAGTCACGGACACGGGACTTGGTGCCTTGAGCAGCAATAATTTCGGAACCCATCCAGTATTTCGAATTGGTGACCATCACCGGTTCTTCTTTGTTTTTGCCGGTGATCATTTCGATTTCGCCTTGGATTTTACGTCCAATGTAGATGCCGCGTTTGGTCCCATCGCGCACGATTTCGACCTTTTCACGTTCGGCCCCGATGATGTCAGACACCAACATCGTGAACAGGCCTGTCGTGCCGCCAGCTTGGCCGGAGAAAATCTTGAGCAACCCGTTGTAGGCCTTTTGCGTTGCACGTTCGTCAACATAGGCCGCAACGCGCCAGCCGCCTTCGGCCATGCGTCCCGGAATATCAACAAGCAGACCAATATTCAGACCCGCAAGATCTTCGCCCTCGAAATGCCCTTCATCAATCGCAATCGCCATCCATGCATGGCAATGCCCTTCAGTTGGCGGATGCGCACCAAGCGACACAACGCAAGGACAGAAGGTCGTGCAAGAGCAGTTCAAGAACAATTCACCCTTAATCGCCCAGTCCGTCGGGGACATTTTACGTCTGCCGGGATTTGGCATCCGCTGGTCAATCCGTTGGGAAATCGCAATCTGATCCGCTGGAAGTCTCGTCTTTTCCGCCATGTCCATCCCTTTCCTAAAGTACGGCGAGCAACAGGCCCGCACCAATCAAGACCACACCCGCCGGTTTCGTCAGCCGGTGCCCGATCTGCGGTAGTTTTTCAAAAATCATAAAGAGCGTCGCCAGCCCCATCCAAAGCAGGCTCATCACGCCACCCACAAACCCCAAGGCCATAAAGCCCCAACAGCAGCCAACGCAGAACGCGCCCAAGCCAAGGCCCATCCGCAGCCCGCCACCAAATCCAGTTTTCCAATGTCCAAGAAAATAGGTCATCGGGCTGTGGCAAACACCGTGGCAAATCTCTTTCGCGCGGGTGAATTGGAACGCTCCGACAACGATCAATAAACCGGCCGCGAACCAACCGGTTGTCGAAATGCCAAGGCTGTCCACGACATTCCACTGGATCAGAAG
The DNA here is from genome assembly GCA_025141675.1 of Rhodobacteraceae bacterium S2214. Lineage (NCBI taxonomy): Bacteria > Pseudomonadati > Pseudomonadota > Alphaproteobacteria > Rhodobacterales > Paracoccaceae > Rhodobacteraceae bacterium S2214. The sequence continues at coordinate 2,092,620 of CP081161.1, read as the reverse complement.
GACCTGCACGATGCTGATGAGCGCCGCAAAACCGACCCAAGTGATGAAATAACCGATTAGAACACCGATCCACCCTGCCCGTGTGCCATCCGCGCTTTTCATCAAGGCTTCGTAGTTGCGCAATGTTGGCACCATCGTTGGCAACATCATCGCTGCCATCATGATCGCCCACATCGGGAACAAGGCACCGAAGCTGGTCATCGGCATCATATTCATGCCCACAGGCCGCCCGATCACATCCACGCCAGACATCCGCGCCATTATGAACATGAATGCCCACGCGCCTAGAATGGCCGCAAAGAACAGCACCCACAGGATCGACCGCAATGGAAATTGAACGGGTGAAGTTGTCACGTCTTACGCCTCCCAACGCAAACACTTGCCAAATCATATGTCAGACGTTTAATTGTCTGACAAATGAAAATTGATCCAGATAGCAAAATTGATCTCTCTGCCCAGATCGCAAAAGCAATCCGCGACGGGATTATCGCAGGTAGCTTACCTGTCGACGAACGCCTGCCGTCCGAAGCGGAACTAGCTGATCAGTTTGATGTGTCGCGGCCGACAGTTCGTGAAGCATTGAAACGATTGGCCGCGCAAAGCCTAATCCGAACGCAACGCGGCGCCACGGGTGGCGCTTTTGTTAACCGGCTGCGGTTCGAAGACGCCTACGGACAGCACGTGACCACGTCGACGCTACTATTGTCGATGAACTCGGTCAGTTTTCAAACCGCCTGCGAAGCCCGCTATGCGCTTGAACGAGCCTGTGCGCCCTTATCGGCGCAGCGCAGGACCGCAGATCATTTGGCCACTATGCGCGCAGAGACACACCGCCAAGCCCAACCGGGTCTCAGTGATGAAGCGTTCTGCGCATCTGACGTCGCCTTTCATCGTGCGTTGGTTGATGCTGCCGGTAATCCGGTTCTATCGTACCAACTGGCCGGTGCCGTTGAAGCCATGCAGCCGCTAATGAACATGATCACATTCACGGCCCGCAACCGCGAAACCATTGTCCAGATCCATACCGACATCGCAGATGCCGTCGCTGCGAACGACGCAGCGGCCGCAGATGCACTGCTTTGTAAACTGGCCGAATATACGGAAACCCTTGCGCAAAGCGTGTTCGCGAAACGTGATGCGCAGAAAGCTGGCACCGCGCCGCAGAGTTGACTTTGTCCGGAACGCGGCCATGTCTTGTGGCACGCAATAAGGACAGATCACATGGACATTCTTAATATTATCTTCGCCATCGCCAGCATCGGCCTCGGTGCATTTGGCTGGCTTGCGCCGCGTTACACTATGGATGTGCTGAACCTGTCCGGCCACACCGATACAATGGGCATGTCTGAAGTCCGCGCGAGTGCTGGCTGTTTGTTCATCGGAATGGGGCTTGGCGCGCTGCTGATCGGTAGCCCCGCCGCATATCTTATGCTGGGCTGCTGTTGGACAGGTGCTGCAGTTGGCCGCCTGACATCGCTATTACGCGATGGGCAAACATCCAAGAAATGGGGATACTTCGCCGTTGAAGCCGCCGTCGGCGTTCCAGCCATTCTGATCAATCTGTAGGGTGTAAGTGCAGGTTTCTGTTGCCAGGTACCTGCGAACCCCGCCCTAAGACGCTAATCCTAGGGAGTTAAGTTTCGATAGTTAGGACTGCTTACGCAGCCATCGCCATCGGAGCACGATTGTCATTTGCAATTGTACAGTTTGTACCGATATCGGTGGTAACTCACCGAGATAAAGACACGCCCGTTCACAGTCCGTCGATCCTAATTCAGCCCCATAGTCCTTCAAATGAAAGGATTTTTGGTGGAGCTGCGGGGAGTCGCACCCCGGTCCGGCCCAGCTAATAACACGCTCGTTTATATCCATAGTCCCCGAAGAGACATCTTAGATATGGGGCTTTGATCCACCAAGCGCAAGATCAACAGGCGGAATTACTGTATCATTTTGTGACCGTGAGATTGGAAAATGTTGCTCAAACACCCGACAACGCACGCAAAACATGACAAAACTGACCAACTGTCAGTTAAGCGACAGTTCATAGGGGAATCGGTGGCTATGGATAATGCACGTGAGTGAGAAAGACTTTATACCATTGGTAGTATCGTCGGGTGCCCGCCTGTATTTTTTAGTTTGAAAACATTTTAAATTCCGTCCCCAATGGCGCAGGTACGGCCCCGACACCCTCACACGGATCATTTGATGAAAAACACCATTCGGTTCCCGCATTTGTTAGACTGTGAAATCGTCAACGACATGTCTGACGACCAAAAGGCCGAATTCGTGAACCAGTTTGCGGTGCGAAACTTTTCGTCCCGCACCCCCATCCTGCACCAAGGTGAACGGCCCGACGGGATGTTCATCGTGTCGCATGGATCGGTTGAAGTCAGCTACATGAGCGAAGAAGGCTTTCAGACGATCATTTTCCATGCTGGCCCGCAGGCAACTCTCGGTGTGATCGAAGCCTTGGCGGCAAAGCCTTGTGCAGCGACTTGTATCGCCATGCCGAATACCTGTGTTCTGTTCTGCCCGACACCGCTGCTTTATCAGCAGCTACAATCGCCGGTCCTTATCCGTAACATTGCAACGCTCGCGTTCAATACGTTGGAACGCGATAACAGCGGCAAATCGATTGATCAGCACTACACGGTCGAGCAACGTATCTGCAGTCATCTGTGGCAGCTATCGGCGCAAGGTGCTGAAATCAGGCAAAGCCAAAGCTATCTGGCGACAATGGTCGGCTGTTCGCGGCAGACGGTGAACAAGGAACTTGGCATCCTACGTGACCACAAGATCATCATGCTCAGCAAAGGCAAAATCACGGTTTTAAGCCGCGACGCACTTGCCAAACGCATTGCCGATATGACGCAAGATCCAAACACGTAATTCATTTAGAAGAATGGCGCACCCGAGAGGATTCGAACCTCTGGCCTCTGCCTTCGGAGGGCAGCGCTCTATCCAGCTGAGCTACGGGTGCGTCTAGCGGTGCTATAGCCGTCCGTCGAACGGCTCGCAACCAACAAAGATCAGGTCCCCAAATTTTCGTAAGAAAAAACAGATCAGGCGAACAAATCGTGGCACAATTCCAGTGCGTCAACCAAGGCATCCACATCTTGCGTGGTGTTGTACATGCCCATAGACGCCCGACATGTGGCTGACACGCCCATGTGATCCATCAATGGCATTGCACAATGGCTACCAGCCCGTACTGCAACGCCCTTCTTATCAAGCACTGTCGAGATGTCATGCGCATGCGCAGCCCCATCAAGCGTGAACGAAAAGATTGCCCCTTTGGTCGCTGACGTTCCCTGCACCTGAAGCCAGTTCAATCCGCCAAGCTTTGCGTTCGTGTAATCCCGCAACACCATTTCATGTGCTGCGATCTGCGTCATGCCTACGTCCATCATGTAATCAAGCGCGACACCTAGACCAATCGTCTGGACGATCCCCGGTGTCCCAGCTTCGAACTTCATTGGTGCGTCGTTGTAATCAACCCCATCGCGGCGCACGTCTTTGATCATATCGCCGCCACCCATGAATGGGCGCATCTCCGCCATCCGTTCTTTGGTCACGTAGATCCCACCGGATCCAGATGGTCCGTACAATTTATGCCCTGTGATCGCATAGAAATCGCACCCGATATCTTGCACATCAACCACGCTGTGGCAGGCCGCCTGAGATCCGTCGATCAGTACTGGGACGCCTTTTGCTTTTGCGCCTGCGCAAATCGCTTTGACATCAACCATAGTCCCGAGAACGTTGGACATATGCGTGACGGCAACCAGTTTTGTCTTAGGTCCGATCGCGTCGATCACAGCTTGCGGATCAAGGTCGCCCTTGGCGTCCACGTCGACCCATTTGATCACAACGCCCTGACGTTCACGCAGGAAATGCCACGGTACGATATTCGCGTGGTGTTCCATAATCGACAGGACGATTTCATCGCCTGCTTCCAAACGAGGCGCGGCCCACCCATAGGCCACCATATTGATGCCTTCAGTCGTACCCGAATTGAAGATGATCTCATCCTCGGACCCAGCATTCAGAAACGTCGCGATCTTACCGCGGACACCTTCATATTTGTCAGTGGCAAGGTTGCTGAGGTAATGCAAACCACGGTGCACGTTTGCGTATTCTTCGGCATACCCTTTGGTGATTGCATCAATGACAACCTGCGGCTTTTGCGCGGATGCACCATTATCAAGATAGACCAGCGGCTTGCCGTTTACTTCCCGCGACAGGATTGGGAAATCGGCACGGATGGCATTTACGTCGTAGGTCATACTGGACCTCCCACAAGGGCGGCACCGCCGACCATTAGAAGAATAAAGCTTAGCCCGAAAACAAAGCCAATGATAGAAAGTGCAAATAAACCAAACGCTTTGCCCAAGCTATTAAAGTCATGCAGCACGTTCAGGAAATGCATCAAGCACCACAGTTGCAGACCAAAACCAGCCAAACTAACCAGCGTTGCGATACTCGGGACCAGAAGCACGGCAAGCATTTGCACGATCACAAGTACAAGAACGATGGTTTGAAACCACGTCATGATTAAGAGGGTCGCGCCAAAGGTCCCCTTACCGCCCATCGCAAGGCCTGCATAATAAAGGACGAAGATGAAAACGACCGTCATAGCCCCGAGAAACAGCGCATCGAAGAACGGGTTTCCGCCCAAGTCCGATATCATTTCAGGACGGCCAGGGATCAGGCGTTCGATCGAGATGATGATCACTGTCGCAATGGTCACGACGCCAAGCGCCATCCAACCCACTGCGTGAGGAAGGCGAAGTTTCACGATTTCGGACGCAACCGCTGCGGGCTGGCGGAATGTCTGGCCGATGAGACCAGTCAGCGTCGCGACATCAAAGTGCATGGGATTCCCCTTCGGCAACACGGATGCACTGCGACCAAATCCAAGCAAAGGCTGCCCCCCAAACGATACCCACGAGATTGGCTGCGGGCCCTGCCCCAATTAGACCCATGGTTAAGCCAAAAAGTAGCCCGACGGGTGTTGTCGCCAAAAAAGCCCAGAACAGCGCCAAACGCGCCGTGTAGTGCGTGCCTATTGCGCCAAATATCTTCGCAATCAGATGCGCGATTGCTGCCACGATATACAGCAACAAGGGCCATACAATCATCATCGAAAAGAACGCGATGCCTGCGTTCATCTGGAAATCTGACGCGCCGTCGGGGCCGAACAATTCAAACTGTTCAGCCCGTTTCAAGCGCGGCCATTGTGCGACGTATAAGATCAGACAGGCGGCCATCACATAAGCGATGGCCCTGTCTTCACGTTGGCCGTGCGACAGCAGTTCACGCATTACAACGCGCGGACTGCGCCATGTGCGCACAATGTCGGTCGTGACTGCCATCAGCCGTGCCGTGCCAACCAGCCTTCCAGCCGGTCCCGCAGGTCATCTGCCAAATCGTCGTTGTCAATCTCGTCCAAGGCTTCTGCCAAGAACGCAAGCGTCAACAAATCAGTTGCCTGCCTACGCGGCACACCGCGTGATTGCAGGTAGAACAACGCCGTTTCATCAATCGCGCCGGACGTGGACCCGTGCGAACAGGCTACGTCATCTGCGTAGATTTCAAGTTCAGGTTTGGCCAAAAACTGGCTGTCGTCGTCCAACAAAAGCGATTGGCTGATCTGATAACCATCGGTTTTCTGCGCACCTGCTTTCACGAGAATTTTCCCTTGGAAAACCCCTGTTGCACCGTTGCGCAGTACTTTTTTGAAGACCTGACGGCTTTCGCAATTTACCGCGTCGTGAGTAATAAAGATCGTGTCGTCGTGATGGAAGTCTTTGCCATCGCCAACGCAAGCACCCGCGACATGTGCGATCGCGTCATCACCGTTGATTTCGATGATGCATTCATTGCGTGTCAGTGCGCCATTCACTGTCAACGTAAAGGACTTGAACGTGCTTTCTGTTGAAATCCTTGCGAAGCAATGAGTTACAGCGCGACGTTCATGGTCGCGGCCTTGCGAACGGACGTGATGGAATGCGCCCGTTGCGGCCACATCGACTTCAAGTACGGATGACAAACGGGCCGCCGCTGGTCCGGTTTCCAGAACCGTCACTGCCGCGCCTTCTTCGACCTTTACGACGTGATGCACCATGGCGTCGGACGCTGTTGTGTCGCCACGCTTGTAAATCAGATTAACCGGTTTCGCAGCTTTGGCAGTCGCACGAATAACAACACCGTTTTCGGCAAACGCTGTGTTCAAGGCCGCCAAAGGACGTTCGACCGGTGACTGACCGTTAGTTTCCAAAGTACCGTACAGGTCCTTCGCCCAATGGATATCCGTAGACATCGCATCTGACAGCATCTCAATCTCGATACCTTCAGCGGACAAGTCGTCCGATGCGGCAGCGTCATAAACACCGTCCACGAAGACGACCTTCACGCGATCGATCGCATCGAACAACGGCGCTTCGTCGTTATCGAACGTAGCAGCTTCAACCAAGTCCGCTGTGACAAAGTTCACCGGATCAGTGTAGCGCCAGTATTCGTCACGTTTGTGCGGCAGTCCCATCTGGGTCACCCGCGACAGCGCGTCTTTGCGTGCGGACGTGGCCCATGCAGCGCCTTCCGGCAATGTCAGACCATCTAAACGGGCGACAGTTGCGTCATTTTTCAGTTGCGGCAAAGCCATTAGGCAACCTCCGCCAGAATGTCAGCGTAACCGTTGTTTTCAACTTCCAAAGCAAGCTCTGGACCGCCAGTTTTCACGATACGGCCGTTGGCCATGATGTGCACGACGTCCGGTTTGATGTGGTCCAGAAGACGCTGATAGTGCGTGATCACGAGGAACGAACGACCTTCGGAGCGCAGCGCATTCACGCCTTCGGACACCAGTTTCATCGCATCGACGTCCAGACCGGAATCTGTTTCGTCCAGTACGCACATCTTTGGCTCAAGCATCGCCATTTGCAGGATTTCGTTGCGCTTTTTCTCACCACCAGAGAAGCCCACGTTGACCGGACGCTTCAACATATCCGCATCAATTTTCAGGTCTTTGGCTTTCGCGCGGACCTCTTTGAGGAAATCACCAGCAGACAGTTCTTCTTCACCGCGTGCTTTGCGCTGTGCGTTCACAGCGGTGCGCAGGAACGTCATGTTACCAACGCCCGGAATTTCCACAGGGTATTGGAATGCTAGGAACAAACCAGCAGCTGCGCGGTCTTCCGGTTCCATATCCAGCAGGTCTTCGCCTTCCAGCGCGGCTTCGCCGTCTGTGACTTCGTAACCGTCTTTACCGGACAGCACGTAGGACAAAGTTGATTTGCCAGAGCCGTTTGGACCCATGATCGCGTGAACTTCGCCTGCACCAATCTTCAGATCGACACCTTTGAGGATTTGCTTGTCCTCTTCTTCGAGCTGGACGTGCAGGTTTTTGATCTCAAGCATAGTATTCTCCTTGGAAAACGTGGAAAGGCCGCGTCAGGATGGAATCCTGCGCGGCGTATATTGATGATGACGACGGTATGTCGTCAGATGTTAGATTGTGATGCTGTTGCCCGCGATGTTCAGTGACATCGGATCGGTTGCAATCAAGATTTCGTTGACGAAGCCCTGTGAAAAGACCATCGCAAATTGATCCGGCGCGATCCAAACGGCGTTGTGCATCGTTACTGCGGCGAACGCGGCGCCCGCCAAATGACAAACCATGTGTTTGAACGTCTTCTGACGAATGAACCCGCCCAACGTGAAGGCCATCGCCGCTGCCATGCCCAATTCGTAGGCAAGCGCGTGCGGTACGCTGGGTTGGATATCCAAGAACGTGATTTGGAAATAGCGTGCCACGATAAGACACATCGCACCCACGATCATCGACATGATCATGCCGATTGTCGTTGCGGGCGGTGTCTTGCCGTTGGCCAAGATCTGATCGCGACCAACCCGCTTTGGTACCTTCATGCCCGTTTCCGGATCGTGATAGTACGTATTGCGCGGGTTGTTGATGCTCTTCACACGAGCCTGAAAAATAGCAGCTTGATCTTGAGTCGCCATGATAATGCGCACCTGTCCCGTTACGTCCCCACGACTGACTAGCAGACGAACTGGGGCGAAAACGGGGCAGCGCGGTGACCCTGTTGCGGCTATATGTCGGGCAGACGACAGTCATTTGTTAGCCAACAGACCCTTCAAGACTGATCGCAACAAGCGCTTGCGCTTCCATCGCGAACTCCATCGGGAGCGCTTGCAGCACTTCCTTACAGAACCCGTTGACAACCAAGGCGACCGCCTCTTCTTCGTCCATCCCGCGCGAGCGGCAGTAGAACAATTGATCGTCGTCTACTTTGGATGTGGTCGCTTCGTGTTCCACGCGAGACGAATTATTCTTCACCTCGATATACGGAACAGTATGCGCACCGCACTTGTCGCCGATCAGCAGGCTGTCACACTGCGTGTAATTCCGGCTGTCTTTTGCTTTCGGGTGCATCGATACCAGACCACGGTAGGTGTTCTGGGCCACGCCCGCGGAAATCCCTTTGGACACAATCCGTGACTTGGTGTTCTTGCCCAAGTGCACCATCTTTGTGCCTGTGTCCGCCTGCTGGTGGTTGTTGGCGATGGCGATGGAATAGAATTCGCCTTGGCTGTCATCACCGCGCAGGATGCATGACGGGTATTTCCACGTCACAGCAGAGCCGGTTTCAACTTGGGTCCACATCACTTTAGACCGGTCGCCACGGCAATCCGCACGTTTGGTCACGAAGTTGTAGATGCCGCCCTTCCCGTCTTCATCGCCGGGATACCAGTTCTGAACCGTGGAATATTTCACTTCGGCGTCTTCTTCGACGATGATCTCAACCACAGCTGCGTGCAGCTGGGCGGTGTCGCGTTTCGGCGCAGTACAGCCCTCGAGATAAGACACGTAAGACCCCTTGTCCGCGATAATCAGCGTGCGCTCAAACTGGCCGGTGTTTTCCGCGTTGATACGGAAGTAGGTGGACAGTTCCATCGGACAACGTGTGTTCGGCGGGATGTAGACGAAAGACCCGTCAGAAAACACGGCGGAGTTCAGCGTCGCGTAGAAGTTGTCGGATGGTGGAACCACCGTGCCGAGGTATTTCTTGACCAGCTCAGGGTGCTTTTCAATCGCCTCAGAGATCGAACAGAAGATTACGCCAGCTTTTTCCAGCTCTTTCTGGAACGTCGTGCCCACAGATACGGAATCAAACACCGCATCCACAGCGACCTTGCGGCCTTCCACAGGAATATCTTCGGCACCTTCGACGCCCGCTAGGATCATCTGTTCTTTCAGCGGGATACCAAGCTTTTCATATGTCGCGAGCAGCTTTGGATCGACCTCGTCCAACGACTTCGGCTTTTCCTCCATGCTCTTTGGGCGGGCATAGTAGTAGATGTCTTGGAAATCGATGTCAGGGTAGTTGACCATCGCCCATGTGGGTTCTTCAAGGTTTTCCCAACGCGCAAACGCCTCAAGACGCCATTCGGTCATCCATTCGGGTTCGTTGTTTTTACCGGAAATCAGTTTCACGATATCGGTGTTAACGCCCTTTGGCGCATACTCCATCTCGATCTCTGTTTCCCAGCCGTATTTGTAGTTGCCTGACAGCGCCGAAACCGCATCCACGGTTTCCTGATCTACACCATCTTTGACTTGAACTTCGTCCAAAGCTGTCATCGCATTTTCCTCTCTTACGCAGCGGCTGCTGCGCTGATCTTCTTTCGTTTCCGCGCCCATGCATCCGCAAAGCGCAGTACATCGTCTTCCGTCGTATCCAACCCGAGCGACACCCGGAGCGCACACGACGCCAATTCATCTGAATAGCCAAGCGCCGGCAGCACGCCGCCAATCTTGACCTTGCCGCTTGAACAGGCTGACCCCGCCGAAACCGCAAATCCCGCGAGGTCCATTGCCATCACCTGCGTTTCACCTTTCCAGCCGGAGCTGAGGAAACAACTGGTATTGGGCAACCGCGCGCCGTCCTGTCCTACAAAAATAGTGTCGGGGGTCGCGTCCTCAATGGCCTTTTCTAGAATATTTCTAAATTGCGCAACCTGCTCCCAGCGGCCTTCGGTCAAATCTTTTTGTGCAGCCTTCGCAGCCGCCGCAAAACCAGCAATCAGGATCAGGTTTTCAGTCCCTGACCGACGCCCCATTTCTTGCCCACCGCCCTTGATCTGCGCTGCGACATCAGCGCCAGCGTGCACAATCAATGCACCAACACCTTTCGGGCCACCAAACTTATGCGCTGACAAGATCGAAGCCCCGACACTGGACCAATCAAAAGCAAACGGAACACGGCCGAACCCTTGCGTGATGTCAGTTACAGCCACGCCATCAACTTTCTGGATCAAACCCGTCTCGGAATTCGCAAGCTGAACAACTGCCCGTGTCGGATCATCAACCTGAACTACGCCATTGACGACTGGCAGAACCGGATCGATCCACGCAGCAACGGCGGCGTGTTCCAAGCCGGATCCCTGCAAATCACGACCCGCAAGTATTAGGGCCGCAGATTCTGTCGCACCCGACGTAAACACAATGTCGGCACCAGCTGCACCCAACGCGTCCGAAATATCTGCGCGTGATTGCTCAAGCAGCTTTTTCGCAGCACGCCCTTCTGCATGGACGGACGACGGATTACCAACAATGTCCATGGCAGCGATCATTGCAGCCTTCGCTTCGGCGCGCACAGGCGCTGTCGCGTTATGGTCCAAATAAACACGTGCCATCAGAAACACGCCTGCGTTTGATCACGAGTATCGTGCCGGACGACCCCGATTTTTCTGGAAAAATCGACCAAATGTTCCGGAAATACCACCATCCCTATTCATCCACGACTTCAAACAAGGCCGGAACAGCCGGACACGGCGCAAGACCGTTTCCGACAACATCGGACAACCGCGCTTGATGCAAGAAGACGTAAACATGTGCGCTCAGCCCTTCCCACAAACGGTTTGTCAACGATTGGGCCCGCGACCCTGATGCGGCACCTGACGCACCGGCACCTTTGTGCATGGCGCTTACGGTCTCATCAACCGCGCTGAGAATATCAACCACTCGGATTTCAGAAGCGGGCTGCGCCAAACGATACCCACCGCCCGGTCCACGTACGGACACAACAAGATCGGCACGACGCAATTTCACGAACAACTGCTCGAGATAGGCCAATGAGATATCTTGCCGTTTGGAAATCTCGGTCAAATTGACCAACGCCCCGTCAGGCTGCAGCGCCAAGTCGGCCAAAGCGACTACCGCATAACGTCCCTTTGTACTTAGCTTCATCTTACATCCCATCAGGTTAATGACATTGACCTTTGCGTGCAGCGCGATTAGGTCAAATCACCAGTCATTGGACCAATCGGCCCAAGTTTAGAATCTTTCTAAGGTGCCTGAGCGTTTTCGTCAAGAATACACCTGATGAAATGCGCCATCACCGAGAACAAAAAAACGGACGCTCATGCCCGAAGTTATTTTCCCCGGACCAGAAGGTCGCCTTGAAGGCCGCTATCACCCGCAAAAAGACCGCGATGCACCGATTGCGATCGTCCTGCACCCGCATCCACAGTTTGGTGGGACCATGAACAACCGCGTTGTTTATAACCTGCACTACGCTTTCTATAAGATGGGCTTCACTGTTTTGCGGTTTAATTTCCGCGGCGTAGGTCGGTCCCAAGGTGAGTACGACCAAGGTGTGGGCGAATTGTCCGATGCGGCGTCCGCGCTCGATTATCTGCAGTCGATGAACAACAACTCCAAGCATTGCTGGGTTGCTGGTTTCTCATTCGGTGCATGGATCGGCATGCAACTGCTGATGCGCCGTCCTGAAATCACGGGTTTCATTTCGATTTCCCCACCTGCGAACATGTATGACTTTAGCTTTCTGGCGCCCTGCCCGTCTTCTGGTCTGATCATGAACGGGTCAAACGACCGCGTGGCACCGCCACAGGATACCGTGAACCTCGTGAACAAACTGCACGAGCAAAAAGGTATCACCATCACGCACAACACGATGGAAGGTGCTGGCCACTTCTTTGAAGATCCGCATATGGATCCGATGATCGATACGGTGACGGATTATGTCCGCCAGCGTTTGACCGAAAATACACGGTAAATCATGTCAGAATATACAGATAACACCGCGAACGAACTGGCTGACCAAGCTTTGGCCGAAGCCGAAGCAAGTGGTGATGAAAAGATCGTTGATCGCATCGGGGAAATCCTTGGCGCGTCATCGCAATCGCTTGAAGAGGCATATCTGACGGCGATCCGAGTACGTCGCGCAGAAAAACGTGCGCGGACAATGCTGGCGGAAAGTGTTGCAAGACGTACGGCGGCGGCTGCCGCCCCAGCAGACCAACCGCAACAGGACGGTCCAACCGAGATCGCATGATCTACGATCAAGCAGATTATTTTCGCATTCCCTTGCTCGACGGCACATTTGGCGTCGGGCAAGTGTTTGAAACATCTGCTGGTTCCGACAACGTTGTGTTCTGCGGAATCTCTTTTCAAAAGACAGATCGGACGGCGTCAGTTGCGCCTTTCGTACTGTCCGATGTGATTTCATTGGTGCGCTGCGACGACGCAGCTTTGCGGTCCGAACAATGGTCGCTTGCAGGTTTCAATCAAATCCCACGGTTTCGATCCGTTTTTGACTATGACGCAGCTGCATCGGCAGGTTTTCCGAACACGCCTGTGCATGATCCAGCCGTGATCGAAGCCTTCACAAACGCCATCCACGGCCTGTACCCATGGAACGGATTTGGCGATTTGTTCGACCAGATCAAACGCCCTGACATGGACAAGCCTGCCAACGCCACATAGGTTCCGCTTATGAAAGACTTGGCCCAAACGCGTATCGACGCGCAATTCGCATTTCTCACTGAAGCAGACCGGCTCAAATCGGTATTACGCGCCACAAAACTGTGCGACAGTTCCCGCTTTGAAAATACAGGTGAACATTCGTGGCATGTCGCCCTTTATGCTTTAGTCATGGCTGAACATGCGGCAAAACCCGTCGATATCACGCGCGTTTTGAAAATGATGTTGATTCATGATCTTGTCGAAATTGATGCGGGCGACACGCCAATTCATAGCGCTGCGGCCCGTGATCCCGATGCCCAAGCCGCGGAAGAAAAAATCGCGGCGGATCGTATCTTTGGCCTTTTACCGGATGATCAACGCGACGATTTCCGCGCCCTCTGGGACGAATTCGAAGCCGCTGAAACGGACGACGCCATCTTTGCCAAATCCATCGACCGCGTGCAGCCGGTGATCTCGAACCTCGAAACCGGCGGGCAATCATGGACGGAATACAATGTGAGCCGCGTGCAGGTCGAAGACCGCGTTGGCGCAAAGGTCAGCCGGGGTGCGCCAGCACTGTGGATCGCACTTCGCGCGCGGCTCGATGATTGGTTCGGGACCGGATGACAAAGCCACCAAGCCCACTTTCCATCAACACCCAAGAGCACATTCTGGAACTGCTTAGCGGTGATCCGACACCCCAAAAGCTAGACGCGGCCTTGCGACATCTCGCTAAGTGGCGGGCAAAATTGCTGGAGAACACTGTGATTGGGCAAAACGGGACCACCATTCCTTCAGGTCCTTTCAAGGATATGATCTACAATGTGCCTGCGTCAGAAGGTGGACGCGTGCCGCGACTGCTGGGTATTTACGAGAAAACGCTCGCACCAGTGATCGAGGACATTATCAAAGCGGCGCCACCGCTCATCATCGATGTTGGGTGCGCGGAAGGGTATTACGCCATCGGTCTGGCCCGCCGATTGCCTAACGGTATTGTCTGGGCCCGCGATACAAATGAAACGGCTCAGGAACGCGCAGTGGAACTGGCTAAAACTAACTATGTATCAAACAGAGTGAAGGTGGGCGGAAAGCTCACGCATGCTGATTTCGATATTTGCCGCGCCCAAGACACAACGATCATCTGCGATATCGAAGGGGCGGAAGACGCCCTACTCGATCCAGATCGCGCCAAAGGCCTGCGACGCGCCAACATTCTTGTCGAAGTGCACGAGAATATGATTCCCGGCCTAACGGAACGGATCGCAGGCCGCTTTGCTGAAACACACCATATCAAGGAACTTGGCCGCGCGTTTAGCAGCGATGACTTGCCTGACTGGATGGCGGGGCTCGGTGACCTTGACCGCCTGCTTGCGCTATGGGAATGGCGTGATGGCCCGACCCCTTGGTTGTGGATGCAGCGCAAAACTGTGTAATCTCATGCGTACCCTCATTGGACATCAAAAATGATCCGCCATTTTGCCCGCAAGCATCCCCGCACGATTGCGGCGGGACTGCTTTTTGCGCTGACCCTGATCCTTGCGCTTCCCTATGCGATATGGGGCGCTGTGGATGTGACAGAAGGCACTGGCGTCATGACTTTTGACGCGTTGACCAATGGTGTGGCATGGCAAGCCATTATGGCGATCACCCTTGTATTGATCGTCTGGGGCTTAAAATGGTCGGACATCACAGGGTTTCAGGGCCCATATGATCGTTCAGGTATACGGTCGTTCCTGTGGGTCGGCGCATTTCCAGCCCTTGGCGCGCTCGGGTTCTCCATTGCACTGATGACAAGCGAAAATGTCGCCGGACCAATTGCGATCATCACAATCGTTTTGATGTTGAACTTTTTTGTGGGCCTGTCCGAGGAAGTCATGTTCCGCGGTATCGTCTTTGGTGCGCTGCGTGAAAAGCACCAGTTAATCACAGCGGTGGCCATATCGTCCGTTGCATTTGGCCTGCTGCACCTCGTCAATCTCGGTTTGGGGCAAGCGGTTTCGTTGACTGCTTTTCAAGTTCTCAATGCGACCGCTCTTGGGGCGTTGTTCTGCGCAATTCGCCTGCAAACCAATAGCATTTGGCCACCAATCTTTCTGCATATGATTTGGAACAGCTACGTGATGCTAGGGCAAGCGTTGTCCGAAACCGAAGCCACGGATACCGAAAACCTTGTCTCGTCCGATTTGGACGCCTCGAGCTTTCTACTTCCCACCATCTTAATCGTTATCACCTACTGGGTATTGCGCAGCTTCACGCGACGGACAGGACAATCCCTGTTTCACAAAGCGCCAACACCGACTAATCTGCCGACCATCGGCGCATAGCTGCTGCCCGCACGCCGTTTCCCACTAGACACGCGGGGCCAAGAGGCATAGGCGGCAACACTTATCTATCAGCGGAACGCACCTTATGATCTCGACCCTCGCAGCAGCCCTTGAAAAACAAGGCTATGACACCCTCACACCTGTGCAGGAGTCTGTCACCAACCCTGAGTTGGAAGGCAAAGATCTGCTGGTATCCGCCCAGACCGGTTCTGGTAAGACAGTTGGCTTTGGTTTGGCGATTGGCCCAACTATCCTGTCCGAGGACGGCACGTTCGGTCCCGCAGGTCGCCCCTTAGCGCTTTGTATTGCCCCAACTCGTGAACTTGCCTTGCAGGTAAAACGCGAATTGCAGTGGCTGTATGCAGCAGCAGGTGCCACGATTGCGTCCACCGTTGGTGGCATGGATTTCCGCGACGAACGTCGTGCGTTGGACCGTGGCGCGCATATCGTAGTGTCCACGCCGGGTCGTTTGAAAGACCACATCATGCGCGGCACGTTGGATATGTCCGACATGCGTGCCATCGTTTTGGACGAAGCGGATGAGATGCTCGACCTTGGGTTCCGCGAAGACCTAGAATTCATCCTTGGTGAAGCTCCAGAAGACCGCCGCACTTTGATGTTCTCGGCCACGGTGCCACCGATGATCGCGAAACTTGCGAAATCCTACCTGAAGGATTCGGTACGGGTTTCCACCGTCACAAAAGAAACGCAGCATTCCGACATCGAATACCGCGCCCTCACCTGTACCCAGTACGACGCAGATAACGCGATCATCAACGCGCTGCGCTATTACGATGCGCCCAATGCCATTGTCTTTGCGAACACACGCGCGATGGTCACACGCCTAACAACACGCCTGTCGAACCGTGGTTTTGCGACTGTCGCACTGTCAGGTGAGTTGTCGCAGCAAGAACGAACACATGCGCTGCAAGCCATGCGCGACGGTCGTGCAAAGGTTTGCGTCGCGACAGACGTTGCTGCGCGCGGGATCGATTTGCCGAATCTCGAATTGGTGATCCACGCTGAACTGCCAACAAACGCTGAAATCCTGCTGCACCGTTCTGGCCGGACGGGTCGTGCGGGCCGTAAAGGTATTTCCGCACTGATCGTCACGCCAAAGATGCGTCGCCGTGCGGAAAACCTGCTGAAGTGGGGCAAGTTGAAAGCGGAATGGGCGTCCCCGCCGTCTGCTGACGAAGTGAAAGCCAAAGACGAAGAACGTCTGTTGAATGATGACGTTTGGTCGTCTGATTTCACCGAAGACGAAACGGCATTCGCGACAAAACTACTGGCCCAACATGCACCCGAGAAAATCGCGGCTGCCTACCTGCGCCTTTTCCAAGGCAAACAGTCAGCGCCGGAAGAACTTACAATCGTTGATCCAAACGCCCCCGCGGGCGCTCGCGAACCACGTGAACGCAAAGAACGTGCGCCGTTTGGTCCGTCCAAGTGGTTCAGTGTTGATGTGGGCCGCGAAGGCAAAGCCGAAGCGCGTTGGTTGCTGCCAATGATCTGCAAGGCCGGCGACATCACCAAGAAAGAAATTGGTGCGATCCGCATTCAGCCACAAGAAACCTATGTCGAGATTTCAGCAGCAGCTGTCCCGAACTTCCTCAAAGCAGTTGGCGGCGACATGACCTTGGAAAACCAAGCCAAGCTAACACAGCTTGAAGGTGTACCCCAGATTTCAGAGCGCGGCGCACGTCCGAGCAAGAAACAGTACCGTGATGACAAACCCCGCGGTGACTACAAAGGGCGCGACGACAAGCCACGCGGCGAATACAAGTCTCGCGATGACCGTCCGCGCGGCGACAAAAAGTTCGACAAACCTCGTGACCGTTCAGCCCCGCCACCATCCCGCCAGGACGATATGGCACCTGTTGCACGTCCGGGGTCCGACGACACGACGCGCAAATCACGACACAAGAAGACAGACTTTAGCAAACCAGCGCGCAAAGATCACGGCGATGCCGTTGTGGCACGTGGACCAAAACCACCATACAAACCGCGCGATGGCGAACGCCCTGCTTACAAGGGCAAGTCAGACGGCGGCAAACCAGGCGGTTTCAAAGGGAAACCGGGTGGTAAATCAGGCGGGTTCAAGAAATCCGATGATGGACGGCCAGCCAAACCACGCGCAAGTGCGGGTGACACGTCGAAACGGTTCACTCCTCCGGGTGGAAAACCGGGTGGTCGTAAAGGCCCGGGCGGCAAAGGTGGCGGTCAGCCACCACGGCGCGGCGGTCCTAAATCGCGGTAATCCGACGACGATCTAACAAAAATTAACAAATTGTCCCCAATACGGGCAAATTTCACATTTCTGCCACATTTCCACCCCGGCGACGCCATGTTGCCGGGTTACCTCTACGTCAACGGCGGTCTTGTTTTCCCGTCGTGATGCTAAGCAAAACATCGCAACAGCAAGGTTAATCAGGAATGTGTTATGTTGAACTCAAAACCTAAGGATACGGCACCGGCCCCACCAAAGGGTCAAAGTCATCCTAAGCCCCAAACCCCTGTTTTTCGCGACTACGCAAGTATCTGAGATTTTCGGAAACGCCAGCGCGTCTCCTCCCTTTTCGAAGTGCTGGCATGCCGACTAAGACCGGTGGTGTGCGGGGTTCGTTTTCCCCTTCTTTACCCTGTACCCACTGGTCCTTTTTTCCGTTCCATGTAAATTGAAACCATGGCGGCAATCTCAACCATTAAGAATCTCGGTCCCGCGACCGAAACGATGCTCAACGATGTTGGTATCATGACCGCCGAAGATCTGCGTGCGCTCGGCGCCCATGCCGCCTATCAAAAATTGTTAGAAAACGGGACACGCCCACATTTCATTGGGTATTACGTTCTACACATGGCCCTGCAAGGCAGACCGTGGAACGATTGCAAGGGTGACGAAAAGAAAGCGCTGCGTGTAAAATTCGATAGCCTGAAAAACGACAGTTTCGATGCCGACCGATCCGAACTGGAGACTTTTCTGGATCAGATTGGCGTCGTATCCCGCTGAGGTGGTGGCGGAAGCAGACGTTTTGCTGGGATGGTCGGCAATGGACGCCACGGCCAAAACATCCTCATCCCTAGGCCACCGAAGACGATCAAGACTGCCAGTGGTGCCGCAACTGCGAACACGTCATCGAACCCCATATTGCTGAGAAACATCGCAAACAGGATGCCCGCGGCTACAACAACTGCAAAAGCGAATGCTGTGAAAAGTGCGAACCTTTGGAACTTGGTTTGACCTAAAGACACACGAAACCCAGGCTGCGCGTCTTCTAACCCCGATCCAATTGCACGGATCAAGGCAACGAATCCATCCGCTTCATCGTCTTTCGGGTTCCTGTCTGAATAGCCAATCGTCACGTTTTTGTGGTCGGTCTTGAGGGTTAAGCTGCGTGCCAGCAGTCCACCTACGTTGGTTGTGCTGTAAGTCGCTGCTTCAACGTCAGCCAAAGCAATTTCCCAAATCGCGACGCGATCCGCGTCCCGTTCCGTCAAGCGGCCATCTGATAACGCGTATCGAACGGTGCCCCCTAATGGCGCTTTCAGAAATGTAAATTGTATGTCTTCCATAATGGTATCTTAGGTAGTTCGTATCCCGTCGCAAAAGGAAAAATGTAAACACCCTTCACATACGCAATCAAACCTGCTATGTTAACGACATGAACATACAACATGATATTGATGAAGAACTGCGTCGCTTGCGTATTGTAGCAATGCGCATGGACGCTCTAATTTACATTCCCGGCACCAAGATTTCGATTGGTCTGGATAACATCCTTGGTCTTATTCCGGTCATCGGCGATTTGGCATCCGTGGTCCCTGCGGTCTGGATGATCCACCGAGCGCACAAAATTGGAGCGACACCGGGCGCTGTTGCGTACATGTCTTTCAACACGTTGCTCGACCTGATTGTCGGGTCGGTGCCTGTTGTTGGCGACATTTTTGACGTTCTTTACAACGCAAACCTGCGCAATTATCGGGCGCTTGAGGTGAATCTGAATAGACGCGCAGCCCGCGCACGACAGGTCGATACGGGCCGGATCGGTGCAGAAAGTTGGGTGGCGTAAATGTATTATTGGTTGAAACTTCTCGCCGTGATCATCATCCCGCCGCTTGGAGTTTTTCTGACGGTTGGCTTTCGTGGGGCATTCTGGCTGAACATTCTACTCACGTGTCTGTTCTATGTCCCCGGGTTCATCCACGCAGCCTACATTCTGGCGCGATCCCTACCCGCACGTCAGGCATAAAAAAAGGGCGCCACATTAGGCGCCCTTTTCGAATTCTAAGCCGTTAAAGACTTAGCCAACCAGTTCAAGACCTGAGAAGAAGAATGCGATTTCTTCTGCTGCAGTTTCTGGAGCATCGGAGCCGTGAACAGAGTTCTCGCCGATGGACAGTGCGAATTCTTTACGAATTGTGCCTTCAGCGGCGTCTGCTGGGTTTGTTGCGCCCATAACTTCGCGGTTTTTCGCGATTGCGTCTTCGCCTTCGAGAACCTGAACAACAATCGGCTCGGAGATCATGAATTCGCACAGTTCGCCGAAGAACGGACGCTCAGAGTGCACACCGTAGAACTGCTGTGCCTGTGCCAGTGTCAGCTGGATACGCTTGGATGCAACGATGCGCAGGCCGGCTTCTTCGAATTTAGCTGCGATTTTGCCTGTCAGGTTACGCTTTGTTGCGTCTGGCTTAATGATAGAGAATGTACGTTGAATTGCCATGTCGGGCCTCTTTCAGTCTGTGCGGGGGCCGCCCCTCGCGTTGAATTTCTGGGCGGGCAGTAGCATGCACCGGACCCCTTGAAAAGCGGCGATTGACCCTGCCCCTGTGATCAGGCAAAGCAGCCCCATGCTTAAGATTTCAGACATCACCTATTCAGTCTCCGGCCGCACGCTGGTTGAAAACGCAACAGTGACGATTCCGACTGGTCACAAGGTGGGCTTGGTGGGGCGTAATGGCTCTGGCAAAACGACCCTGTTCAAGATCATTCGAGGCGAAATGGTGCTGGACACCGGATCTGTTGATATTCCCAAAGGCTGGAAGATTGGTGGTGTGAGCCAGGAAGTCCCCGGCAACGAAGTCTCACTGATCAACACCGTCCTGCGTGCGGATGTGGAACGTGAAGCATTGTTGGCCGAATCTGAAACGGCCACCGACCCAGCCCGCATTGCCGACATTCAAACACGGTTGGCTGATATTGATGCGTGGTCTGCCGAAGGACGCGCCTCTGCAATCCTCAAGGGTCTTGGGTTTACCGACGAAGAACAACGCCAGCCCTGTTCCGCTTTTTCTGGCGGGTGGCGGATGCGTGTTGCCTTGGCGGCTGTCCTGTTTTCTGAACCTGACTTGTTGCTGCTCGACGAACCGACAAACTACCTTGATCTCGAAGGCGCGCTTTGGCTTGAAGCCTATCTGGTCAAATATCCGCATACTGTTCTGATCGTGTCCCACGACCGCGAACTGCTGAACCGATCCGTCGGCGGCATCCTGCATCTCGAAGACAAAGGCCTGATCTATTACACCGGCACCTACGACATGTTCGCCAAGCAACGCGCTGAAAAGCGTGCACTTTTGACTGCGGCAGCGAAAAAGCAGGACGCGAAGCGCGAACATCTGCAGGCATTCGTGGATCGGTTCAAAGCCAAAGCATCCAAAGCGAAACAGGCGCAATCCCGTGTGAAAGCGCTTGAGAAGATGGAAACGATCCGTGCGCCCGAAGACGTGGCGCGGACCGTGTTCACTTTCCCGAAACCCGAAGAACTGTCACCGCCGATTATCGCGACGGAATCAGCAGCGGTTGGATACGGCAACACAATCATTCTGCACGAATTGAACCTGCGCATCGACCAAGACGACCGGATCGCCCTACTTGGCCGTAACGGCGAAGGTAAATCCACACTTTCCAAGATGTTATCTGGCAGACTTGAAGTGGCGCGCGGCAATATGGTGACGTCAAACAAGCTGCGGATCGGGTTCTTTGCGCAGCACCAAGTTGACGAACTTTACGTTGATGAAACGCCGCTTCAGCATCTGCTGCGTGAACGTGCTGAGGAAGGCCAAGCGAAACTGCGGGCACGTCTCGCGGGATTTGGACTGGGCGCTGATCAAGCGGATACAGAGGTTGGTCGCCTGTCAGGTGGTCAAAAAGCCCGCCTTTCGTTGCTGCTGGCAACCCTGCCCGCGCCGCATCTGCTCATCCTCGATGAGCCCACCAACCACCTTGATATCGAATCGCGTGAAGCGCTAGTTGACGCTCTGACCGCCTATACGGGCGCCGTCATCCTCGTCAGCCACGACATGCACCTGTTGTCGATGGTCGCGGATCGCCTGTGGCTCGTGAAAAACGGGCATGTAAAACCTTACGAGGAAGACCTCGAAACCTACCGCAAGATGCTGATCACCCCTGAAAAGCCCAAGGTTGCGGAAAAACCGAAGCCAAAACCAAAGGCAATCAGCCGCGACGAACTGCTCGCCTTGAAGGCTGAGGTTCGCAAGTCGGAAGAGCGTGTCAAAAAAATTAACGACATGCGCGATAAACTCGCGAAAAAGCTTGCCGATCCTGTTCTTTACGAAGACGGTCGTAAAGGCGAGTTGGAAACATGGAACAAGAAATACGCGGAGGTCATGAATGGGCTCGAACGGGCTGAAACCATGTGGATGCAAGCTCTCGAAAATCTCGAGAAAGCCCAGAAATAAGCACTAACACCTCATTTCTTTTGGCTCGTAAATATCCCCGCCGGAGGCTCCCGCACTATCCGTAAGGCACTGACATGACAGAATTACCCGCTTTGATAGCCGCATTTACAACGTTGTTTGTGATCATCGACCCACCGGGCCTCACGCCGTTATTCCTGGCGTTGACCCAAGGGATGTCTCCGTCGCAACGGCGCGTCATCGCGATCCGGTCGGTTGTCATCGCTTTCTGTTTAATGGTGGCATTCATTTTGTTGGGCGAGGCTTTGTTGGGCTTTATCGGCATATCAATGCCAGCTTTCCGCATTGCGGGTGGCGTTTTGTTGTTCCTGACCGCGCTAGAGATGTTGTTCCAAAAACGTCAGGCCCGCCGCGAAGACAACGCAACCGAAGGCGGCGAAGAACATACCGAAGACCCATCTGTCTTCCCGCTGGCGCTGCCATTGATCGTTGGCCCCGGTGCCATCACAACCCTGATCCTGTTGGCAGGCCAGTCAGAAAGTGTCGTAGATGTGCTGGCGATCATCGGTGTTGTCGTCGCTGTGTTGCTGATTTTGCTAGCCTTTTTGTTCGCCTCGAACCCTGTCGAACGCGTGCTTGGCAAGACTGGATTGAACATTGTCACACGGGTTCTGGGCATGCTTTTGGCCGCACTTGCAATCCAGTTTGTGCTTGATGGGATTTCCCAGACCTTTGGAATTGGTGCATAGCACCTATATTAAGCGCATGAACACAGATCAGATGATGCAACTGACCTATCTTGTGCTGCTTGGTGCGGCCATTGCTGGGTCTTATATTTTCGCTAACAAAAACAACCTTGGTAAGGTCGCACAGCAAGCTGCCATCTGGGGCATGATTTTTGTGGGTACGATCGCAGCCATTGGTCTATGGAATGACATTAGTCGCGACATCGCACCCCGCCAAGCGGTCAGCGGCACAGACATCGTTTTGCCGCGCGCACCGGACGGTCATTATTATATTACATTGAATATCAACGACGTACCCGTCGACTTTGTCGTCGACACTGGTGCGACGCAGGTCGTTTTGACACAGCAAGATGCGCAAAACGTGGGTCTTAATCCGGATGACCTGCGCTATCTGGGTATTGCGCGCACTGCCAACGGCGAAGTCCGCACCGCGTCTGTTGTACTCGATCAGGTCAGCGTTGGCCCATATACCGACGCACGTCTGCGCGCGACGGTGAACGGCGGCGAGATGGATCAGTCTCTGCTTGGGATGACCTATCTCGGTCTTTACGACAGTATCTCAATCTCCGATGGTGAACTTATCTTATCGCGTTAAGGAAAAACCATGTTGCGCCTATTGATCATCTGCACCCTGCTCGGCCTCACCGCCTGCGCCAGCCCGAATGCGCTACCAGAGGATTTCAACGCGGACTTCGAATTCTAGCGTACAGCCGCCAAGACCGCCTTTAGTGCGCGCCCGAAAATTGCGACATCTGCGCCGATGCCAACAAATCCGACACCGCGTTCAGCGTAATACTTGCTGCGTTCCGGTGCAAAAGTCAGAATACCGGAAATCTTGCCAGCCGCGTGAATGCGGTCGATCATATGATCAATGGCGGCCAACACATCAGGATGATCCGGATTGCCCGTGAAACCCATGTCAGCGGATAGATCGGCCGGACCGATGAACACACCATCTACGCCTTCGGCCGCCGCAATGGCATCGATATTCTCAAGGGCGGTTGCGCTTTCAGCCTGCACAAGCAGACAAACTTGATCACCGGCGTCCCGCACATATCCCGTCATATTACCAAAAGCAGAAGCCCGCGCGATCGCCGCGCCCATGCCCCGATTTCCATGCGGTGGATAAAGCATCGCACGCCCCATTTCAGCCGCCTGGTCCCCTGTGTCGACCATCGGCACCAAAACTGTTTGCGCTCCGATATCCAGAACCTGTTTGATCATCCACGCCTGTGGGTCTGCAATCCGCACGACGGCGTGCGTTGGGGTCGTGGCCAGCGCTTGCAGTTGTGGGACCATTTCGCTCAGCGTCAGGGGCCCGTGTTCACCGTCGATCAAACACCAGTCAAGACCGCAGTGACCAGCCATCTCAGCCACAACGTGCGATCCAGTATTTAGCCAAACGCCATATTGCGGCTTGCCCGAAAGCATCGCCGTCTTGAGACCATTCATTGGAACGTCCATCGGGTACCTCATATTCAATTTTGCCATCTGGTCACACAGTCGGACCCGAAGCAAGAGGTCAGGAGATTCAGTTGGAAAACTCTCTATGCAGGACATACTCAATGGCTTATGTAATCGTTTACGTATTACGAATCTGACATCTAAATCGTCGTAGAGCATCAAGGACCACCATTATGAACTTCACCCGCGCCGACTTCCCCGATGGTTTTGTCTTTGGTGCCGCAACAGCCGCCTACCAGATTGAAGGCCACTCTTTCGGCGGCGCCGGTTCAACACATTGGGACACTTTTGCTGCAACGCAAGGCAACGTGTTTAATGCGCAGGACGGTGCGATTGCATGCGACCATTATCATAAGTTCGAGGACGATCTCGATCTTTTGAAAGATGCCAATATGGACGCATACCGCTTTTCGACAAGTTGGGCGCGTGTATTGCCGGAAGGCCGCGGTCAAGTGAACCAAGAAGGTCTGGATTTCTACGACCGGTTGGTGGACGCAATTCTGGCGCGCGGCCTGAAACCTTTCCAGACCTTGTATCACTGGGAAATGCCATCTGCCCTAGCGGATCTTGGCGGTTGGACCAACCCTGACGTTGGTAAATGGTTCGGTGATTTTACTGACGTCATCATGGGCCGCATTGGTGATCGTGTCGAAGCAGTGGCGACACTGAACGAACCGTGGTGCGTCGCATTTCTGTCCCACTACCTCGGTCATCATGCCCCTGGTCAGCGTGATATCCGCGCTACTGCGCGTGCCATGCACCACGTCAATCTCGCGCACGGCGTCGCCATGGAACGGCTTCGCGCGCGCGGCCAGAAAAATTGCGGCATTGTTCTAAACTTTGACTATGCCCAACCGGCAGATGATAGCGACAGCGCCCGCGCTGCTGCAGACCTACAAGACGGAATCTTTAATCGTTGGTTTATAGAAGCGATCACCAAAGGCACCTACCCCGAAGTTGTTCTTAAGGGTTTCGAAGGACACATGCCGAAAGGCTGGGAAGATGACATGGCCGTCATCAATCAACCCATCGATTGGCTTGGCGTGAACTATTACACGCGACACTTGATGTCCGAAGACGTCAGCGCGGTTTGGCCTGCGGTAAAATCAGAAGACGACCCATTGCCAAAAACGGGCATGGATTGGGCGATTTATCCTGATGGTCTGAAACATTTTTTGACGCGTTTATCCAAAGACTACGTTGGAGATATGCCGCTTTATGTCACCGAAAACGGCATGGCATGGGATGATGATGTCGTTGATGGCGCGGTCGCTGATCCTGTGCGCGAAAGCTTTGTGAACGATCATATTCTTGCAGCCAAAGACGCAATTTCGGAAGGCGCAAACGTCAAAGGGTTTTTCTACTGGTCTTTGCTCGATAATTACGAATGGGCCTTTGGTTATGATAAACGATTTGGTATTGTTCATGTAGATTATGAAACACAGGTGCGGACGCCAAAAGCATCGTACCACGCGCTCGCTACGGCATTGCGTAGCAACCGCTGAGACAAGATATGACACATCCCAAGAACACTTACGCGCTTGTCGCTGATATTGGCGGCACAAATACGCGCGTCGCTCTCGCAAATGGCAATCGGGTTCTTGAAAACACGATCCGTCGGTACGAAAACCGGAACTACAGCGGTCTTGAACCCGTGCTTCAGCAATATCTGGAAGATGAAGGTGGGGTCGATCCAATTGCGACCTGCGTTGCAGTCGCGGGCCCCGTTCAAGACGGTCAGGCGCGGATGACAAACCTTGATTGGGCGATGACAGAAGCGTCTCTTGGCGCCGCGACAAAGGCTGAAACGGTCGCGATTTTGAACGATTTGCAGGCGCAAGGGTATGCGATTGGGCATGTGTCTGAGGCAAACCTTGATTCCGTGCTGTCAGGAACGTCCGCGAAAGCATCGGCGGCGAAACTGGTGGTTGGGGTCGGAACCGGTTTCAACACTGCACCCGTTATCGAAAGTCCCGGAGGCCGTGTCGTGCCCGCGTCTGAAAGTGGGCATGCGACGTTGCCAACCCTGACCGCCGAAGATCACGCACTTGCGGATTTCGTCAGCCAAGCGCATGGATTTCCATCCATCGAAGATGTGTTGTCAGGTCGTGGCATTGAAAACGTTTATCGTTTCGTTGCCCAAAAGCATGGTGTTGCTGAGACCCTGCAAGCCTATGAAATCATGGCGGCGTGTGACGATGATGCGCCATTGGCAGTCGAAACAGTCGCTATTTGTGTCCGCTTGCTTGGGGCCGTTTGCGGGAACCTAGCGCTGACATTGTTACCCTTTGGAGGCATTTTCCTTGTTGGGGGTGTCTCTCGCGCTTTTGCACCGCATCTGGAAAAAGCCGGTTTTGCCGATGCCTTTTGCGACAAGGGGCGTTTTGGGCCCTTCATGAAGAAATTCCCGATTTCGGTAGTAAAAGATGACTACGCAGCCCTAACCGGCTGTGCTGCATATCTCGCGCAGGTCAAAACAGACTAGTGCAATTGGCCCTGAACGGTGTTTGTTAAGTCGTTCAATGAAAACGGTTTTGGCAAGAATACCGAATTTGGTATCTTCGATTTGTCATCGCTAAATGCGTCTTCGGCATAACCAGAGACAAACACGACCTTAGTGTCTGGACGATCGCATAACGCCGCGCGGACCCACGTGGGACCATCCATGCCCGGCATAATGACATCGGTCACAAAAATATCTACGCTTAGTTCTGGGTCCGACAACAACTGCAACGCCGCTTCGGCGCAATCGGCTTCAAGCACTGTGTACCCCCGCAGCCGCAACGCCCGCGACGCAAATGCACGAACAGGCGCTTCGTCTTCGACCAATAGAATCACGCCATCAGTCGCCATGCTGAGTGGCGCAGGAGCGGGAGTTTCGGCCTGCACCACTTCTGCAACTGGGACATCATGATGCGGGAACAGCAACGAAAACTGTGTCCCACGCCCGACTTCGCTGTCCGCAAAAATGTAGCCGCCGGTTTGCTTGACGATACCGTAGGCGGTTGAAAGGCCAAGTCCCGTACCTTCGCCCAGACGTTTTGTCGTGTAGAACGGCACAAATATTTTGGACATAATTTCCGGCGGAATACCCTGCCCTTCGTCAATGACTTTTACCACGACATATTCACCAGCAGGGACAAACGCCCGATCGCGTTCGATCTCTTTCTCCAAAACCAAATTTTCAGTCACCACCTGAATTGTGCCGCCATCCGGCATCGCATCACGCGCATTGACGACAAGATTCATAAGCACCTGCTCAAGCTGCCGTTTGTCCGCTTTGATTGGCGATAAATTGGGGTCATGATTCAGCGTGAGCGTTACCTTTTCACCGACCAAGCGGTTCAGCAAATGTGTCAGATCCGACAGCGTATCGCGTAGATCAACAATTTCAGGCTGAAGATTCTGTTTCCGTGAAAAAGCGAGCAACTGCCCAACAAGACTGGCCGCGCGATTGGCGTTTTGATGGATCTGGACCAAGTCACCATAATCTTGATCGCCCTGATCATGTCGCAACAACAACAAGTCGCAATGCCCTGATATTGCAGTCAAAAGGTTGTTAAAATCGTGGGCCACACCGCCTGCGAGTTGTCCGATCGCGTGCATTTTTTGGCTTTGCACAAACTGCGCTTCCAGCGATTTTAGCTCGGTGACATCGTTCATGACGGCGATGAGATGGGCCTCCGCGCCGACACCTGCGACATTCAGTGTGACCTGCACGACCATGTCTTGACGTTCGCCCTTTCCTTCCAAAAACTGCGAAGCTTGCCCCACGCGTTTTTCGAAAGTTTCTTTGATCCAGTCACTGACCGGACGGCCCAAACCATCCAGCACTTCGGTGATCCGACGATTATCCGTTGATTTAACACCCAGCAACAAACGCGCTTCGCGATTTGAATCCAAAATATCGCCAGAACCCGAAATTTTCATCAGCGGAACGGGTAGATCCTCAATCGCGCTCCAATTCGATATCGTCTCTTCGTCAGCACGGGTGCCCGTCGCACCTGCCGGTGCCGGCAACGCATACACTTCACGTCGCCCCGGCCCGCCAGACACTTCTGCAACAATGCAGTCCACGGTACCATCAACAGTCTTAATGCGGTGCAAGTCACCGGATTTGATCGGCTCAGGTCCAAACACTTCTGCTATCGATCGTGGCCTCTGTTCCAGCAACCGCCGAAATGCATCATTTAAGAACAAGATAGCGCCGCTTTTTCCCACGGTCATCATTGGCAAGGACAGCGACGCCGACGCCCGATCGTTCTTTTGGCTGGCCTCGACCAAATCATCAAAGCGCCATAGGAACATCATCGGCCCGACCCGCGCCACCGAAAGCCTGTACTGCCCTGCCCGGGTCACAATATCTTCACGCGCGGATGCCATCGTGATTGCCCGCGATTGCAACCGATACAATACGGCATCGGGGTTCGCGATCACAGTCGCAAGTCGTGCGCCTAAGGAATTGTCCGACGTTTCGGCAAACCGTTCATCTGCGGCTTCATTTGCGTACGCAATCACGCCATCCGCGTCGGTCAGAAATGCGGGGTTCAAGTCGTTGCTAACCAACAATGGAACAGCTTCGCTTAATAGGCGCTGTTTGGCATGGACTTGGCGTCGTGCCATTGTCCCCATTGCAGCAAGAATTCCGAGAGTTACCGCCGAGATCACAAGACCGAGCGATATCGTCAACGGCGTCACAATAATTGCTGCGACAAGTAAGAGTGGTATTGGCAAGGCCAAAAGGCCCGGATGCACTGAACGCGCCCAAAACCCTTCCGTTCCCGGTGGCCGTTTCGCGATAGCCCGCACGCGTTTCCCTTCCTGATCTAGTCCAATTGCGGATACTAAAATCCGCTTAACCAAAGGTTAACAGAACAAGATCAGAGCCGCGCCTACCCAGATTTAGTGAGTTTACACAGATAGAAACCGTCGGATTGGTCGTTTGGGTAAAGCTGCAAGATCGGTTCAGCGGACCAGCCTTCGTGATCACGTAAGAACCTGTCAACGACGCGCTGGTTTTCCTCCATAAGTACCGAGCAGGTCATGTAGTACAATTTGCCGCCGGTCCGCACATGTTGAGACGCAGCCAAGATAACTTCAGATTGCAACGCGCTGAAATCAGACAGTTTCGCGGATGAAAAAGCCCACTTAGCTTCTGGATTTCGCCGCCATGTTCCGCTGCCGCTGCAGGGTGCGTCTGCGACAACCACGTCGTAGCCGCCTTGGCGATCAAGTTCATCGGTATTTCGGACGTCTATCTGCACGCCGGCCCGATCTGCACGCGGCGCAATGTCTACCGTTCTTTGAATGGCAACATCGTGAGCCGTCACTGCACAGTCGAACATGTCGGCAATCGCCAGCGCCTTACCACCGCCACCTGCACAATAATCCAAAACCGTCGCGCCGTCCGCGATGTCCAAAGCAGATACAGCTATTTGCGATGCGGCATCTTGAATTTCGATTAATCCAGTCGTGTAGGCCGTAGACAGTTTCACACGACGCGGATTGCTGATCACCTGCAGGCAGCCCGCTTGCGTATCGTGTTCAACGACATCCACGCCATCGTCCGACAGCGACTGAATAGCCGCCTTTGACGGCCCACGACGGGTGTTGACGCGTAAAAATAATGGCGCACGTTCTCTCAGGGTTAATGCGGTCTCTTCAGCGATTTCCCCAAGATCCGTTTGCCACTGATCCCAAAGCCATTCCGGCAGATCGACGGCATCGTGCTTTGGCATCGACTGCGCTGCATCCAAATGATCGTTTTCCTCCGCGGTGAACGGAGACGGCGCATGTCCTTCGCCGGAAAACATTGTGGCCAGATCAACACCATCTTGTCGTAGCGACCCGATCATCAAGCCACGGCCTGTTAATGCACCACCAATCGCAGCGCTCGACGCACGTTTGCGCAATGCGTCAAAAACCAAATCCCGCAAAGCAGCACGATCTTTTGAACCGGCAAAACGGCTTCCCCTTGCCCAGTCAGACAGGGCTTTTTCCGCCGTCCGTCCAGCAAGAATGTCATCGAGAACGGTTATTGCAGCAGCAACACGGGCGGCGGGTGTCATGATCTATCCTTCGTAAGACGGATACACACCGTCGGTCCGTGTCGTTGCTGCCAGATATCAACCGATCCGGTAATTCGGGCTTTCGCGTGTGATTTGCACGTCATGCACGTGGCTTTCCTTCAGCCCCGCACCCGTGATCTTCACAAAGTTACAGCCTTTGCGCATATCGGCGACAGTCGCATTGCCTGTGTAGCCCATAGCCGCCCGCAAGCCGCCCACCAACTGGTGAACAACAGCATTGGCAGACCCTTTGTACGGGACCTGACCTTCGATACCTTCCGGCACCAGCTTGTCGCTCGCCGCGTCTTTTTGGAAATATCGATCCGCAGAACCGCGTGCCATTGCGCCAAGCGATCCCATCCCGCGATAGGATTTAAATGAACGCCCTTGGTAAAGGATAACCTCGCCCGGGCTTTCATCCGTGCCTGCAATCATTGATCCGACCATCGCACAGGACGCACCAGCCGCAATTGCCTTCGCAAAATCGCCAGAGAACTTGATACCACCATCGGCAATCACAGGCGTGTCGCCCGCCGCCTTCGCGCAATCCATAATCGCTGTCAGCTGAGGAACACCGACGCCAGCGACCATGCGTGTGGTACAGATAGACCCCGGTCCAATCCCGACCTTAACAGCATCTGCACCTGATCCGATGAGCGCTTTGGCCGCTTCGCCAGTTGCGATGTTACCCGCGACGATTTGGACGCCGCTGTTCAGCGCTTTGACCCGCTCAACCGCTTGTGCAACGCCTTCAGAATGGCCGTGGGCCGTATCCACGACAATCATATCAACGCCCGCGTCAATAAGCGCTTGCGATCGCTCAAACCCGCTATCACCCACACCGGTTGCAGCAGCAACGCGCAAACGGCCAAGGTCGTCCTTACAGGCAATCGGGTTCAAGACAGCTTGTTCGCTGTCTTTCAGCGTCAACAGACCTGTCAGTTTGCCAGCACCATCCGTGATCAGAAGTTTTTCGATCCGGCGGGCCTGCATCAGTGACCGCGCTTCGTCCAGATCGGCAGGTTCTTGCAACACAGCCAAATCGTTGGACGTCATCATGACTGAAACAGGTGTGTTTTCGTCTTGTGCAAAGCGCATGTCGCGATTGGTCACGATACCGACGACGCGGCCTTCGGGGCCAACGACAGGGAAACCTGTGATCCGGTAGCGTTCCATCAATGCCCGTGCATCAGCAAGCGTCTGATCGGGTGTCAGCGTCACCGGGTTATAAACGGTGCCAGACACAAACCGCTTCACACGACGGATTTCCTTGGCCTGTTCATCAACCGTTAGGTTTTTGTGAACAACGCCCATGCCACCCGCCTGCGCCATGGCAATCGCCATCTTGGCTTCGGTCACTGTATCCATCGCAGAGGACAACAGCGGAATGTTCATCGAAATGGATTTAGTAACCTGTGTGCGGGTGTCCGCAGTTGAAGGCATCACGCTAGATGCCCCCGGCACAAGCAACACGTCATCAAAGGTCAGCGCCTCGCGAATCTCCATCGTCATCTCCTTGGACAGTGGCATCGTTTGACACGGCCCTATCGCATGGTTGTGATCCAATCAAAAGGGCAAAACAGGCAATGTCGCTTGTAGTGGGATCATTTCCCGCCCATCGTCGCGAAATGCAGTCCGACTTACCCCCCAAAACACCGCCCTTGTCTAAACCCGCGTGGTTCAGGGCTGTGATCTGGTTTGCCATGTTCACAGGCATTGTCATCGGTTTGCATACTTTCCTGAGCTGGTCGCAGAATTTCATCGGCGAAATGAATTCGATCTCGGGCACGATGACGATGGCAGGTGTCATTGCTATCAGCCTGCTAATCTACGCCATCCTGATTGCGACACCCTTCATGCCGGGTATCGAAGTCGGAATCGCATTGCTTCTGCTTCAGGGGGCTGCGGTCGCACCATTCGTCTACATTGCAACCGTGACCGGACTGATGGTCGCTTACCTCATTGGGCGCACCATTCCATTGCCTTGGTTGCGAAAAGTATTCTGCGACCTTGGGCTACAAACAATCTGCACGTACCTTGATCGCATTGCAGAATCCAATCCTGCTGAACGCTTGGCCGCCCAACGCAAACTATTGCCACGCTGGCTGTCACGGCTGACCGTTGATTATCGATACGCAACGCTCGGCCTGCTTCTAAACGTGCCGGGCACGTTTGCCATTGGCGGTGGTGGCGGCATTATGATGGTCGCTGGTCTGTCGCGTCTATTTCGAGGTTGGGTCGTGTTGTTGACGGTGATGATTGCGACGCTGCCGATCCCATTGATCGTTTGGATCGTTGGTGTTTCCGTCTTTGAAGGGCGCTAAAATCGATCACGATGCCGTTCTGCATAATCATTATGACGGTAATGGCCATTCCAGAAATGATCGCAGCGGGATAGCCTATGGCTAACAACGAACAGGCCACACTTATGACGACTGATCCCCTCGTAATTTTTACGCCTTCCGGCAAGCGCGGTAACTTTCCAGTTGGGACCCCGATCCTGACGGCAGCACGCCAGTTGGGGGTCGATCTTGATTCCGTTTGTGGTGGACGCGGCATCTGTTCGAAATGCCAGATTACACCGTCTTATGGGGAATTTTCCAAACATGGCGTGACCGTGCACGACAACGCGCTTTCAGAGTGGAACGCGGTCGAACAGCGCTATGACGATATTCGCGGACTGGTCAAAGGCCGCCGCCTTGGGTGCCAAGCTACTGTGCAAAACGATGTTGTCATCGACGTGCCAGAGACCAGCCAAGTCCATAAACAAGTCGTGCGCAAACGTGCGGAAGCTCGTGACATCACGCTGAACCCCACCACACGGCTTTACTACGTCGAAGTGGCCGAGCCAGACATGCACGACCCGTCCGGCGATCTGGAACGGTTGATTGCAGCTTTGCGTCGGGATTGGGACCTACCCGCGCTCGAAGCTGATTTGACAGTGCTCAAGGCTCTGCAACCGGCGCTCCGCAAAGGCGAATGGAAAGTCACATGTGCGGTGCATTTGGGCGATGATACATTCGCACCACGCATCATGCAGGTCTGGCCCGGATATTTCGACGGCGCGATCTACGGACTGGCCGTCGATTTGGGGTCAACGACAATAGCAGCACACCTCTGTGATCTGCATACAGGCGACGTTGTCGCGTCATCCGGTATCATGAATCCGCAAATTCGTTTCGGTGAAGACCTGATGAGCCGCGTCAGTTATTCCATGATGAACGCCTCTGGTGCGGATGAAATGACCACTGCCGTCCAAGAAGGTATGAACGCGCTGTTCACGCAGATTGCCGCAGAAGCGGAAATCGACCGCAATCAGATCATGGATGCAGTATTTGTGTGTAACCCGGTGATGCACCACCTGTTCCTCGGCATTGATCCGTTTGAACTAGGACAAGCGCCATTCGCGCTGGCAACGTCTGAATCGCTGTCGCTGCGAGCGATTGAATTGAACCTGAACATCCACCCCGCTGCCCGTATCTACATCCTACCTTGCATCGCGGGCCATGTGGGTGCTGACGCGGCTGCTGTGGCTTTGTCTGAAGCTCCGGATAAATCCGACGATCTCGTGCTTGTTGTCGACGTGGGCACCAACGCCGAAATCCTGCTGGGTAACAAAGACAAAGTGCTCGCCTGTTCATCCCCCACGGGACCCGCCTTTGAAGGGGCGCAGATCAGCAGCGGCCAACGTGCGGCACCTGGTGCGATTGAAAGGGTCGAGATTGATCCGACCACAAAGACCCCACGTTTCAAGGTCATCGGATCTGATCTGTGGTCTGACAACCCCAAATTCGCAGAAGAAACCGCCAAAACAGGCGTCACAGGCATCTGCGGGTCCGGTATCATCGAAATGGTCGCAGAAATGCGGATGGCAGGCATCGTGGATGCACCCGGCCTCATCGGATCAGCAGAACAAACCGGATCGCCCAATTGCTTTGAGGAAGGACGGACGCAGTCGTATCTGGTGCATGACGGTACAGCCACTGGCGGACCGAAAATCACGGTGACAAACCGCGATATCCGCGAAATTCAGATGGCGAAAGCAGCACTATATTCCGGCGCGCGATTGTTGATGGATAAGTTCGACGTTGATCAGGTCGACCGTGTCGTTCTTGCGGGGGCATTTGGGGCCCATATCTCGCCCAAACACGCGATGGTTTTGGGGATGATCCCTGATGCACCCTTGGACAAAGTGACTTCAGCCGGAAACGCCGCCGGTACGGGCGCGCGGATAGCGCTTCTCAATCGCGGCGCGCGTGCCGAAATTGAAGAAACAGTTCATAATATCCATAAGATTGAAACCGCCATTGAGCCGCGTTTCCAAGAGCATTTCGTGAATGCGTCGGCCATTCCCAACGCCGTTGAACCGTTCCCAATCCTGAATTCGATCGTCACCCTCCCGACCGTTACGCATAATACAGGCGGGGCGGATACCGGCGGTGGACGTCGACGCAGACGACGCGGCTGAGATCGCTGACCGCGTGGGGGCCAGCCCCCAAACCCCCGGGATATTTATGGCCAAAAGAAGGGAATGTTGCGCGTCATTTCGCGGGTATTGCTCCGATTATGCGTTGACGGCCCCGAACCGCTTGGCTATCCCGACGACAGCGCGCGGGTATGGTGAAAAGGTATCACGAAAGCTTCCCAAGCTTCAGTTACGAGTTCGATTCTCGTTACCCGCTCCACTCTCTTCCCGCATCATTTTTGATTAAAGGAAGACCCCATGTCCGACACCATCACCCGTATCGATTCCGGCCCGCGTATGAGCCAAGCTGTGGTCCACGGCGGCGTTGCCTATCTTGCTGGCCAAGTAGGTGCTGAAGGCGGGACTGTCACCGAGCAAACCCAAGCGGTCCTTGAAAAAGTGGACGCATTGCTGGCCAAAGTCGGATCAGACAAAACCAAGTTGCTGACTGCGCAAATTTGGGTTGCCAATATTGCGACCGACTTTGCCGATATGAATGCCGTTTGGGACGCGTGGGTCGCCCCTGGACAAGCACCAGCGCGTTGGACTGGCGAAGCGAAGCTGGCGACAACTGGCTACAAAGTTGAAATCATCGTCACGGCCGCGGTCTAGGATGACCGCGCCATTTTTGACGCCTTTGTTGTCCGATGATCTTCGGACGCTTCGGATTCCGGAGCCATGGTCATATGGCATGGCGGATCGGGTACGATTTGGTGAGATTGATGCATTGGGCCACGTGAACAACGTGGTCTATTTGCGGTGGTATGAAACGCTGCGCGTGAATTACCTGAAGGACTATGGGGTCTATGACCTTGCAGGTCCCGATCCAAAAATCGTTGTGAAAACAGTTGGATTAGACTTCAAAGCTGAAGTTAAACCTGACGATAGCTACATCAATTTGGCGCGTACAGTCGAAATGCGGAACACCAGCTTTACGATGCAATACGCAACGCTGGTAAACGGTCAGATCACGACAACAGGCCATGCCGTCGTTGTCTTGCTCAATGCCGATAACACAAAACGTGCGTTACCGGATGCGTTGCGGGCCACGTTCGCAGCCCGCGACGGAGCGCTTCAAATCTAATCAGACGCCATGTGTCTGTAGAAAACCAACAAGGGCGGCTGTCGAGCCGTCCTTCGCATTTGTGCCTTGGGTGCCTTCAACAACGGGCTGCAGAGCCGTGGCGAGTTCTTTTCCAAGCTCAACGCCCCACTGATCGTAGGAATTGATGCCAAGCACCACGCCTTCGACAAAAACCCGATGTTCGTACAGCGAGATGATCTGGCCCAACACAAACGGGGTCAGTTGCGGATATGCCAGCGTGACTGACGGGCGGTTGCCTGGAAATACACGATGTTTCGCTTGGCGTTCGAGTTCTTCACCTTCGAACTTGTCGGCGACTTTTTCCCGCGCTTCGTCCAATGTACGGCCTTTCATCAAGGCTTCGGATTGGGCAAGGCAATTGGCGACCAAAAGCTGGTGCTGATGATGTAAATCGTCCTCGTGACCACGCGCAGCGACAAGGAATTCACAAGGAACAACCCGTGTACCTTGGTGGATCAATTGATAGAATGCATGCTGTCCGTTGGTACCAGGTTCACCCCAGACGACGGGACCGGAGGGAACATCCAAATCAGCGCCGGCCATGTCGACGCCCTTGCCATTACTTTCCATCTCCAATTGTTGAAGATAGGCTGGTAACCGCATGAGATTGTTATCATAAGGCAGCACAGCGCGCGTTGTGTAACCACAAATCTGATTGTGCCAAATCCCGACAGCCGCGAGCATGGCAGGAACGTTTTCGGACCAATCGGCGGATTTGAAATGCACATCCATCGCCTGACCGCCACGCAGAAACGCTTTAAATGCATCCGGACCGATTGCGATCATCAGAGACAGACCAATCGGTCCCCACAATGAATAGCGACCCCCGACCCAATCTTCAAAACCAAAGACCCGTTCAGACGCGATGCCAAAGGCCGCCGTCTTGTCTTCGGCTGTCGAAAGCGCTGCGAATTGCGCCCCCGTGTCCGACACCGTTTCGGCCATCCATGCCTGCGCAGTGCGTGCGTTCGTCATCGTCTCGATCGTCGTGAACGTCTTGGACGCAACGATCACCAACGTCGTCGCCGGATCGCATGTCCGCAAGACAGATGCGATATCCGCCGGATCGACGTTCGACACGAAATGGCAGCGGGGTCCATCATGATACGGGGCCAAGGCCTTCACCGCCATCGCAGGACCAAGGTCGGACCCCCCAATACCGATATTCACCACATCTGTGATCTGGCCACCCTGCCCTTTGAACGTGCCGTCGCGGACAGAAGTCGCAAAGTCGGACATAGCATCCAGTGTGCCAAGAACGCCGGGCATAACGTCTTGCCCGTTAACCATTACGGCTCCACCATCTAGGTTCCGCAAGGCCGTATGCAAAACAGCACGCCCTTCGGTTTCGTTGATCGCTGTCCCTGCAAACATCGCGTCGCGCTTTGCAGCGACACCTGCTTCGTTGAGCAAATCAATCAGTAATGCGCGGCCAGTCGCGTCGATATTCGTCTTCGCATAGTCAAAGCGCATATCACCAGCGGCTGCGCTAAAATCAGCAGCACGGTCCGCGTCGACTAAATCAATGAAACGACGCTCTGCGACCTCAGCGTAGTGTTTTTTCAGTGCGTTCCACATCGTCTTATGCCTTTGCCCAGTGAACTGTTGAGCCCTGCAAGATCGCCGATACAGGCGCATCCTCCGGCAACATTGTCGCCGCTTTTTCCAAGGCTGCGCGCTTTTCATCGCCGATGATGACAATGTGGCGGCTCATCGCCCCATTCAACACGGATGCAGACAAAGTGACCCGTGGTTCCGGCGCACCTGGTGCCCGCATGGGGACCAATGTTGCGTCGGTGGTCAACGCTTCTTGTAGTTTGTCCGCGCCAGGGAAAATGCTGGCGGTGTGCATATCCGCGCCCATGCCCAACAACATCACGGAAATTGGCAGGTTTGGTGCGATGGCATCGGTCAACGCCGGGATACCTTCCTCGGGCGTTTCAACTGGCGCATAGAGCGGTAGATACGTGGCCGCCGCCGCCTTTTCGATCAAAAGCCGTTCGCGCAGCAGTCGTGTGTTCGACCGTTCAGACGTTTCAGGCACCCAGCGTTCATCAGTCAGCATGACACTGACCCGCGACCAATCAAGATCAACGGCACAAAGCGCGTCAAAAATCGGACCCGGCGTCGTACCACCGGGCACCGCAAAGGACGCACGATCGTGCGTCAGCAGCGCGTTCTTCAATTCGCCCGCCAGAACGTTGGCAAGGTCAATCATCATCATTTCAGCGTCAGGGTATTCCGTGAACTTCATCGTCTTATCCTTTGATATCACGCCATTTACGACCATCGCGATGGAGTAGCATCAGCGCATCATCAGGACCGCTAGACCCAGCGTCGTATGTCTTTGGCACGTCGTTACGCGCTTCCCAACCCGCGATAATGGGATCTGTCCATGACCATGCGGCCTCTACTTCGTCGCCACGCATAAACAACGTTTGGTTGCCGCGGATGACGTCCATGATCAGACGCTCGTAGGCATCGGTGACCTCAACATCGGTATCACCCAAAGCTTCGGCAAATGTCATATCCAAAGGCACGTTCACCAGACGCATCCCGCCCGGCCCTGGTTCTTTGATTGTGACCTGCAGGTCCATACCTTCGTTTGGCTGCAACCGAATGGACAGAATGTTCTGTTGTTCATCCTGACCTTCAAAAATGGAATGCCCCAGCGGTTTGAAAACCACAGCAATTTCGGACGCGCGTGCCTTCATACGCTTGCCGGTGCGCAGATAGAAAGGCACACCGGACCACCGCCAGTTCGAGATATGACACTTCATCGCGATGAAGCTTTCAGTAAAGCTGCGCGGGTTCTCCGCGTCTTCACGATAGCTTGGGCCTTCCGCGTTTGCATCATATTGACCACGGACCAGATGATGCGGCTCAATCGGTTCTAACGCGCGGATAACTTTCAGTTTTTCGTCACGTACTTCATCTGCGCCAAACTGTGACGGTGGTTCCATCGCGATCAAGCACAGCAGCTGCATCAAGTGGTTTTGAACCATATCACGCATTGCGCCGGATTTATCGTAGTACGCACCACGCCCGCCAACGCTGACCGTTTCAGCCACCGTGATCTGAATGTGGTCGACGTAGTGATTGTTCCAAAGCGGTTCAAACAAGACATTGCCAAAACGGACAGCCATGAGGTTTTGAACCGTTTCTTTACCAAGGTAGTGATCGATCCGGTAAATCTGGCTTTCATCGAAATGTAACGCCAGGACGGCATTCAATTTGCGTGCGGTTTCGAGATCACGGCCAAATGGCTTTTCAACCACAATACGGCTGCTGCTTTTCGCAATCTCATGACGATGTAGGCGTTCGGCAAGGTCGCCGAACAAAGACGGCGCCACGGAAAAGTAAAACGCCTGAACCACGTCGCCACGCACAAGTTTCGCAAGCTCGGCCCAGCCGCCTTCGCCTTTTGCATCGATTGGCACATATTCAAGCTGCGCTAGGAACGCCTCTAGGCCCTTCGAATCTTTTGACTCTTCACCGCCGAACTCCATGATCGCATCACGGATCATGTCCCGATAGCCGTCCGAATCAATATCAGAACGCGCAGCCCCAATAATGCGAGACTGCGAAGGCATCTGCGAGGATAGGAAACGCCGGAACAATCCGGGCAAAATTTTGCGGCGGGCAAGGTCCCCAGTGCCACCAAAAATAACGAGATCAAAATCCTCGACCGGAATCACGCGCGCGACCATAGTATGCCCTCTTCAATTTCCGTTAGCGCTAACGCGTTCCGTTTAGCGGGCGCATCTTGTGAAGTCTAGCAAACAGTTGAAGCCAGACACATTATGCTTCCAGTTCCGCATCCCAATATAAAAAGTCGACCCAACTTTTATGCAGATGGTTCGGCGGGAATTTGCGCCCGTTGTTTTGCAGTTGTGATGCATCCGGCTGGCGTGGTGGCTTGCGCAAGTGCATACCACTTTGACGCAGGCTTTTCGATCCCTTTCGTAGATTGCACGGACTGCATGCCGCAACGACGTTGATCCACGACGTAATCCCGCCACTAGCGCGCGGGACAACGTGATCGAACGTCAGATCACCCTTGCTACCGCAATACTGACACCGAAATTCGTCCCGCAAAAAAAGGTTAAACCGCGTAAATGCGACTGTCCGCTGCGGTTTAACGTAATCGCGCAAAACTACCACCGACGGAATTTTAATTTCTGTAGACGGGCTATGCACGACTTCATCATATTCAGCGATAATGTCGACGCGATCCAGCCACGCGGCTTTCACAGCATCCTGCCAAGGCCATAAGGATAATGGGTAGTAAGACAAAGGCCGATAATCTGCATTCAGCACCAATGCTGGAAAATGCTTCAAATCCGCCGCGTCGCGTACAAAGTTAGTTCGAAAGTCACCGTTCATGGTCAAAAACATCCCTGCTCTGTCGCCCGGAGGTGCAGAGCGGGAGCCCCGCTCCGGCCGCTTAACAAAACTATATCTTGTGTATTTCAAAGGGCAACGGCCAATTGAGATCACACATATGGGACAGATGACCGCATCACATGACAAGGGTGTGACGGTTTGTTAAGCGATTGCATCACGCACGCCCGCATGGAGCGGACGCGATACGTTGACGTCACCGATATGGGCCATAGCGAACCGACTGCGCCCCGCTGCTTTTGCATCATACATCGCAGCGTCGGCCAACTGGAACGCACGCCGCATTGTGATCCCACCTTCGACCGTCAGAATACCGGCAGAGACCGTTACGGCGACAGTTTCGTCAGCTCCGACCGAGACCTGAACACCCTGACAAATCTTGCCAATCCAATCCTGCACCTGCGGAAGCGATGTCTGCTTGAACAAAAGGCCAAATTCTTCGCCACCCAGACGCGCGCACTGGGCGTTTTCGGGCAGAACCGCCCGAAAATGATCAGAAATCGCTATTAGGCATGCATCACCAGTATCGTGGCCATGGGTATCATTGATCGCCTTGAAGTGATCCAAATCCAGAAGAACCATGATCATGCCTTGCCGCAGCACTGGCGGGCATTGCTCGAGGAACCACCTGCGATTGGGCAATTGCGTAAGCTGGTCAGTGGTGGCCTGCGTATAAAGTTTTTCCTGCAATGCGTTTAGGTGCTGGATGAGCAGCAGTGCCAATGTGCTCATCGGCAGGGCCGTAAAGGCCGCCGCCTGTAAGTTGTAAGCGAACGTATTCGCGTCCGCCCAGCCATGTGACAGCACGGCACGCGTATGGTTCAACATCCCCGAAAGAAGGACAAAAAGCACAAGCTTGAACAAAAAGTCCAACCTATTTGTTGGCGCAATTAATCTGACAAAACGTTCCATGACGCACCCCGATACCGCGCGAACCATGGCGAACAATTCTTACGATTGTTTTAACTTACGCCCAAACGTTCTTGCATAAAGGCCAAAGCGACTTGCAGCCCGTCCGGTGCGATCCCATGCCCGGTCCCTTTCATCACGTGCGCATACACTTCTTTCCAACCGGCTTCTTGCAATGCTTCGGCCGCAAGCGGCAGCGATTGTGGTGGCACAACGTCGTCCTGATCTCCGTGGATCAGTAGCACGGGCGGTTTGCACTGCACTTCGTCAGCCAGCAATTCAGGTTCGAGCAACCGACCAGAGAACGCCGCGATACCCGCAACCGCATCTTCACGCCGTGGCAGCACATGCAACGCCATCATCGTGCCTTGACTAAACCCAAGCACCATGACCTGTTCCGGCAGCAGGTCTTCGTCAACCATCACACCATCCAGAAATGCGTTCAGATCATCCGTAGCGCGGTCTAGCCCTGCTTTTGATTCTTCCTCAGAAGACCCATCAATCCACGGGATCGGAAACCATTGAAAACCCATCGGCGAGCCGGCACAATCCTCTGGCGCGTCGGGCGATAAGAACAATGTGTCTGGCAGGTGTTCAGCCAACGGATCAGCCAAGCCTAACAAGTCTGCCCCGTTGGCACCGTAACCGTGCAGGAAAACCACCGCAGATCTGATCTCGCCTGATACCGGCTCGCGCCGTCCTGCT
Source organism: Rhodobacteraceae bacterium S2214 (assembly GCA_025141675.1). Lineage (NCBI taxonomy): Bacteria > Pseudomonadati > Pseudomonadota > Alphaproteobacteria > Rhodobacterales > Paracoccaceae > Rhodobacteraceae bacterium S2214. The sequence goes on along the minus strand of CP081161.1, from coordinate 2,050,983 downwards.
GTAAGTGCCCGTGTCATCTGATACCGTCCCTTTGTTTCATTTCAGCGTAGTACGCCCATAAAAGCCGTGCCGCAACCGACCGCCAAGGCGACCATGTGACTGCCATCTGACGTAGTTCTTTTTCTTTGGGCCGTTCTGGCAAATCGAACAGGTCCTGGGCTGCAATCTGAATCGCAAGATCACCGGCAGCCAACACATCGGGTCGCCCAAGCGAGAATTTCGTGTAAATTTCGGCAGTCCAAAGTCCGATCCCTTTGACGGCGGTCAGTGTTTTGATCACCTCTAGATCCGGTAAGTCCCGCAAAGCGTCGTAGTCAATCTGCGCGTTCGCAAGTGCGTGGGCATAAAGCGCCTTTTGGCGGCTCAGCCCCAACGCCCGCAGATCCTCTGGAGTTGCGGCGAGAACCGCATCCGGCTGATCCATGCCCGCAGCGACCATCTGCGCCCATGTCGCTTCAGCAGAAGCCACACTGACCTGTTGCCCCAAGATCACCGACATCACCTGCCCAAACCCTTCGGGCTGCAACCGTAGCGGCAAAGGCGACAATCGCGGCGCAACGGCAGCAAACTTTGGTTCGATTCTGCAAAGCGCATCAAGTCCACGCGTAACGTCAGCATCTGATCGAATGATGTCAGACATGCGCTTTGGTCCAAACAAGCGCGTCATCCACATTGTTCAGCTTTACGCCGTCTGGCATCAGCGGTCGCTTTATCATTAATACGGGAAGCCCGAGCTGCCGTGCGGCAGTCAGCTTTGTCTCACTTCGCGTCCCGCCTGCGTTCTTCACGATAAGCCAATCCACACCAAGCCGTTCAAACAAAGCGACCTCATCAGCTACCGGAAACGGCGGACGTCCAACCAGAAATTCGCCCCCTTCAAAAGGAAACGGTCCTGTTGGCGAGTCAATCTGCCGACAAATCACACGACAGCCCTGTAGGTTCGCAAATCGGTCCAGCGTCTGACGGCCTGTTCCTAGGAAGACCGTTTGGCCTTCAGTTACAAAGTCCGCAGCTTCAGCCTCCGATGTGATTTGGGTCCAGTTATCTCCGTCCTGCGGCTCCCACGGAGCCCGCAAGAACTGTACATAGTCCAGTCCTATTTCCGTACAAATCGCCGCCGTCCTATCCGTGATCCGGTGTGCAAATGGATGCGTCGCATCCAAAACCGCCGTGATCCCAGCCTCTTCAAGATATGCCCGAAATCCACCCGTACCGCCAAAACCACCCACGCGCGTTGGGATCGCCAACGCCTTTGGCTGGCGCGTCGCCCCTGCCAAAGACGCAACCGCATCGACGCCCGCCTTGGCCAAGCCTTTAGCGATATCCTTCGCTTCTCCGGTGCCTGCTAACAGCAACAACGTCACGCGCCTGCCCGCCCGATAATTGTACCCGCCCGATCAATCACCACAACATCAAAGATCATGCCCGCATAGGTCTGCGTGACACGGTCCAAAGCACGCTGGGCAATCGCATTGGCAAAGGGTGCGCCAGCGATTGTGTAGGCCTCTAACGCCGTATTTGCCTGCGCCAACCGCGAATCGTCCATCATCTGTGCTAGATCGTCAAAATCCACCTGCGAGCGCGACGAATGCAGGTCAACGGCCCCCTGCGCGAGCTTTGTCAGCTTGCCAATACCGCCACCAATCGTGACACGCTCTATCGGATTTTTGGTCAGGTATTTAAGCATCCCACCCGCGAAATCGCCCATATCCAACATCGCGTGATCCGGCAAGTTGTACAGGTTTTGGACTGTGGTTTCAGAGGTCGCCCCCGTACACCCCGCCACATGCGTCAGCCTATCAGCACGGGCCACATCGACGCCGCGATGGATCGACGCAATCCAAGCGGCACATGAAAACGGACGGACAATTCCGGTGGTGCCAAGGATCGACAGCCCCCCTTTGATCCCCAACCGCGGGTTCCACGTTTTTTCAGCAATGGCAGCGCCACCCGGAACGGAAATCTCAATCTCGACGTCAGGGGATTGGGCACAATCAGCCGCCACTTCAGCGACTACATCATCCATCATGGCGCGCGGCACAGGATTGATCGCGGGTTCGCCAACAGCGATCGGTAGCCCTGCTTTTGTGACAGTCCCGACACCTTCGCCTGCCCGAAACTGGATGCCACCATCTGACGCCGAAACCGTCGCAATGATCATCGCTTGATGCGTAACATCAGGATCGTCACCCGCGTCTTTCACAATACCAACCGAAACCCAGCCATCACCCCGTTCAGATTGCGCAATTTCGGGCGAGAAGGTTTCGCCCTTCGGCAAAACAATCGTAACGCGGTCAGGCACTTGCCCACGCCACAGGCCAATCAACGCAGCCTTTGTGGCGGCGGTGGCACAAGCCCCTGTGGTCCAGCCACGGCGCAACTCTCCCACGGGTTTGCGTGTCATATGCTAGACTATAATGTCGCAATGACGTGCCGCCAATGTGTATTAACAGGTCGCTTGAACTCTTTTCAACGGGGGCCAAGCGCGGCATAAGCAAAGCATGACTACTGACGTCCCTCTTCCCGCCCACGCATGGCCGCAACTGGAACCCGGTTGGGTCTGGCTTTGTGGCGCGGGCCCCGGTGATCCGGGGTTGCTGACTTTGCATGCTGTGAATGCGCTGCGCCAAGCGGATGTGGTGATCTATGACGCACTGGTTCAGGAAGCGATCCTTGAATGGGCGCCGCAAGCCGAACATATTTACGCGGGCAAACGCGGCGGCAAACCATCCGCAAAACAACGCGATATTTCACTGCGCTTGGTTGATCTGGCACGCGAAGGCAAACGCGTGCTGCGTCTTAAAGGCGGCGACCCCTTTGTTTTCGGTCGTGGCGGCGAAGAAGCGCAAACGCTCGTCCAACACGACGTGCCCGTCCGGATCATTCCGGGCATTTCAGCCGGCATTGGCGGTTTGGCTTACGCTGGTATTCCCGTCACGCACCGCGATGTGAACCAATCCGTCACCTTTATCACCGGCCACGACCAATCAGGCAACGCGACGGGATCTCTGAATTGGCAAGCGATCAGCGATGGTTCGCAAGTGCTCGTTATTTATATGGGAATGAAACACATCGCCCAGATAAGCAGCAAACTGATCGCAGCGGGCCGCCCATTATCCGAACCAGTCGCGGTTGTCACAACGGCAACGACTGACGAACAGCGAGTGCTGGAAACCACGCTTGGCACAATTGTCGATGACATCGCAGCTGCTGGGATGGAACCGCCAGCGATCATCTGCGTCGGATCATCAGTTCTGATGCGTCAGGTTCTTGATTGGCAAGGCATGGCTGCAGGTGAACCGCCACGCAACCTCGACCCTTTGGGACGCGGGCGGCCAGCCGAGTCGGCATGATCGAGTGACGACAAGTTTTCGCGAAGAATCGGAGCGGGCGACGTGAGTTTTTTGATAGCAGCGCCCGCATCTGGATCCGGCAAAACGACTGTCACCTTAGGTCTACTCCGCGCATTGGCTCAAGACGGCATTGCGTTGCGCGGTGCGAAATCTGGCCCCGACTATATCGATCCACGATTTCACGAAGCGGCCTGCGGTCTACCTTGTCTAAACCTAGACGCATGGGCGATGTGGCCAGACCGGATCAAATCGCTCGCCGCTGGATCACCGTTGATCGTCGAAGGCGCAATGGGGCTATTTGATGGCGCGCCACCGGACGGCAAAGGCGCTTGCGCGGACCTCGCCCGCCAGCTGTCATTGCCTGTGGTACTGGTTGTAGACGCATCACGAATGGCCCAGTCCATCGCACCGATCGTAAAGGGTTTTGCGTCCCACGATCCTGCCGTAGAAATCGCTGGGGTCATCTTGAACAAAGTCGGGTCAGACCGTCATGCGCGGATGCTGTGCGACGCATTGGCCCCGACCAATATCCCGGTCATTGGCTGCATTCCACGTGATCCAACCTTGACGCAACCGTCCCGTCATCTTGGCTTGGTACAAGCACAAGAACGGCCCGATCTAGAAGCCTTCCTATCCCGCGCCGCAGACACGATGCGGGCCAATCTTGATTTCCAGCTTTTGCCGGACCTAATCGCTGTTGGCTCACCGCGCACGCGTCCGACCATCGCCCCGCCGGCCCAATCCATTGCCATCGCCCAAGATGCGGCATTTGCTTTTGCTTACCCACATATGCTGGCCGACTGGCAGGCAGCGGGTGCAACGATCAGCACCTTCTCACCGCTTGCGGATGAAGCTGTTCCACAAGCTGATCTGATCTATCTGCCGGGTGGTTATCCGGAACTCCATGCAGGTCAAATCGCAGCTAATACGACGTTCATTCAAAGCCTGAGAAACGCCGCGCAAATATCTGATATTTATGGCGAATGCGGCGGTTACATGACGCTCGGCGAAACCTTGACAGATGCCCATGGGACGTCCCATCGCATGGCTGGACTGCTTCCATTAGAAACGTCTTTTGCCACCAGAAAACTTCACCTCGGTTACCGGTCAATCCAATCGAAAACGGGGCCGTTTCAGGGACGTTGGAAAGCGCATGAATTCCACTATGCGACCACCATCGCAGCCAAGGGCGACCCTCTTTTCACAGCCCAAGACGCGACCGGCACAGACCTCCCCGATATGGGGCTTATTCAGGGCCGAGTATCCGGTTCTTTTGCGCATATCATTGACCAAGCCTGATTTCGCGATGGACACGCCCTAGCCCGAGGTCTACCGATTGGCACATGACCGATATTTCCGATAGCCGCGCCAAACGTAATGTTGCTGTGCTTGTGATCGCGCAGGCGATTCTAGGCGCACAAATGCCGATGATCTTTGTAGTTGGGGGGCTTGCGGGCAGCATGCTCACAACGAACCCGTGTCTGGCCACGTTACCGATTTCATTCATTGTTTTCGGATCAATGACCACAGCGCCGTGGATTTCGCCACTGATGCAGTCACGCGGCCGTCGGTTTGGATTTATGATCGGGGCAATCGGTGGAGCCGCTGGGGCAGCGATTGCGGCCTACGGGCTCTATAGCCAATCCTTCCTGATCTTGTTGATCGGGTCCTATCTGACTGGCATCTATATGTCGGCGCAGGGTTTTTATCGTTTTGCTGCAGCGGATTCCGCCTCTGACAGCTTCCGACCCAAAGCGATTTCTTACGTGATGGCAGGTGGTTTGATGTCCGCGATCTTTGGGCCGCAGTTGAACAAACTTGTTGGGGAACTGTTTGTCATACCGTTCCTTGGCACATACATCGCTATCATTTTCTTGAACCTCTTCGGGATGGTTCTGTTCTTCGGGCTCGACCTACCTAAAGGTACGAAAAGTGCGCCGCAACAGGCTGGTCCAACAGGCCGTACGCGTCGCGAATTGCTGCGTGATCCGCGTATCGTTGTCGCGATCATCTGCGCCATGGTCAGCTACGCATTGATGAACCTTGTGATGACGTCCACGCCGCTGGCCGTCGTTGGTTGTGGGTTCACGGCGGCAGACGCCAACGACATCGTATCGGCGCATGTCTTGGCGATGTTCGCACCATCCTTCTTCACAGGCCACTTGATTGCCCGCTTCGGTGTCGAAAAGATCATCGGGCTTGGTTTAATCATTCTTGCAGGCGCGGGTGCCGCGTCCTTGTTCGGGATCGAAGTTGGCGGCGGCGACCCCGCACTGTGGAGCTTTTACGCGGGTCTTATCCTTCTGGGTCTCGGATGGAACTTTGGGTTCATTGGGGCCACGACGATGTTGACGGCGACGCACCGGCCAGAAGAACGCGGTGTCGTGCAAGGTATGAACGACATGCTCGTCTTCGGCTTTGTGACAATTGCGTCACTGGCATCCGGCGGCTTGATGAATTGTTCTGGCGGGACGGCCGTCGAAGGGTGGACTGCCGTCAACTATGCGATGGTGCCCTTCCTGATCTTGGCAGGCGGGTCGCTTGTTTGGTTGGCACTGCGCGGCGGCAGAACCGAGGCCTAATTACCAACGGTTCAACAAAGTCCGACGCAACAAACCGCCCCGTTTGCGGAATTCGGAAACCGCGAGCGTGCCATCCACGACACGCCGTGGATCTGACACAACCTGCCGTAAAATCGGGGTCGTCAGCCAAGCGGCACGCAACGCGGGCACAGCTGGGCCAAAGGCAACATTGCGATGTTGTGTCAAGGCATCCAAGCCACGCTTGGCCCGCGCGACCAACACATCACTATCCAAATCGCCCGCAGCGGCACGTTTATGACCTATCAAGTCAGGGACAGCACGCATCCACAACGCGATGCCCATCGCTTCACCGACATCTGTCGCCGCGTCCAATACATCAGCACTGGCACCGCAGGCCCTTGCAGTCAGCGCCATCAGATGTCCTGACGTGCGGCGCAAATATGTGTCCAGGTCAAAGCCCACCTGATCAGTGTCGTTCGGATAAATATCAAACCTGCGGGCCGCGATCATTTCATCCAAAACGGCGGCATCCAATCCCGCCGCGTCAATCAGTGCGGCCAACGGTGCCGCAACTTCATGTGCCCGAACAGCTTTCCCAGCAACGGCATCCCCAACCGTATCGCGCCAGAACTGCAACCGCATTTCCGCGATCATCGGTTCTTGGGTTACAAACGGGGCCTTCGCGATTTCCAGGTTGAGCGCATACAACACGAATAATCCGCCGCGCACATCCGCAGGCGCCGCCATCGCAGCCAAGAACCGTTCGGGATCACCCGCTTCAACAAGTGCCGCACATGCGTTTATCGACATGTCATCGCTTTCATCTGTCCACAGAAAATCAAAACCTAAACTTTCGCGTCACGCACAAGTTTCCAGTTGATCGCATCGAGCAGGGCCTCAAATGACGCATCCACGATGTTGGCGGATACGCCGACTGTGGACCAGCGTTTCCCCTGCCCGTCTTCACTGTCAATGATGACGCGGGTCACCGCTTCGGTACCGCCGTTGGTAATCCGGACCTTGAAATCGACCAGACGCATATCATCAATGATATCCTGATAACGTCCCAAATCTTTGCTCAACGCACGGTTCAACGCGTTCACCGGACCCTGATCCGACCCATCGTCGCCTAGACTGTCCGAAACATTCAGAACCTTCTGCCCGTCGATCTTCACAACAACAACGGCTTCGGACAACGACACCATGTCGCCGCGCTTATTCATCCGACGTTCAACCGTGACGCGGTAGCGTTTGACCTCGAAGAACGCTGGCAATTGACCGAGTTCATCACGTGCCAACAATTCAAAGCTGGCCTGCGCGGTGTCGTAAGAATAACCACGCGCCTCTTGCTCTTTGATCCGGTCAAGGATGCGCGACAAAGCAGGATCACCCTTTTCAACAGTCAGCCCAGCATCCGACAACCGTTTGCGCAGGTTTGACTGTCCGGCTTGGTTCGACATCGGCACGATACGGCTATTGCCGACGGTCGCAGGATTGACGTGTTCGTAGGTCGTCGGGTTCTTCAGGATCGCGCTGGCATGTAGTCCCGCCTTATGCGCAAAGGCCGAGGCACCGACAAACGCGGCCTGCTTGGCTGGCACACGGTTCAAGATATCATCCAAGGTGCGCGATACTTTGCGAAGACCTTTCAATGCATCCAACGACACGCCAGTTTCAAACCGGCTCGCGAATGGTTCCTTCAGCAACAGCGTCGGGATGATCGTCGTCAGGTTCGCATTCCCACAGCGTTCGCCCAAACCGTTCAACGTCCCTTGCACTTGACGGACGCCTGCGAGAACGGCCGCAAGCGATCCTGCGACGGCCTGTTCGGTATCATTATGGGTATGAATGCCGAGCCGATCACCGGGAATACCGCTGGCGATCACATCGGTGACAATTTCAGCGATTTCAGCGGGTTGCGCGCCACCGTTCGTGTCGCACAGCACAATCCAACGACAGCCCGAGTCATGGGCGGCATGCACGGCACGCAGCGCATAGTCGCGGTCAGCTTTGTAGCCGTCGAAGAAGTGTTCCGCGTCGAATAACGCCTCGCGACCTTCCGCCACGAGATGCGCAAAACTACCCGTCAGGTTTTCGGTATTTTCGTCGAGCGTAATCCCAAGCGCGTCCGTCACATGGAATGCGCTCGACTTACCCACCAGACAAACGGCAGGCGTGCCCGCATTCATCACAGCCGCCAACACATCGTCATTCGCGGCAGAGCGCCCCGCCCGTTTGGTCATGCCAAAGGCCGTCATTGTCGCGCGGGTTTTTGGGGCGGCATCAAAAAAGTCGCTGTCGGTCGGGTTTGCACCGGGCCAACCACCTTCAATGTAATCAACCCCAAGCCCGTCCAGCATTTCAGCGATCTGTTGCTTTTCGGCCGTAGAGAATTGGACACCTTGAGTCTGCTGACCATCGCGGAGCGTTGTGTCGTAAAGGTACAGGCGTTCTTTAGTCATCACGCTTGGCCCCACATCCCGAATTTCCGCAAAAATTCATCATAGCAATCCCTGAAGTTTCTCTGCGTCAAACCCAACCGATGGCGTCAATGTTACACCTTCTTTCGACATTTTGACTTCCACTCCCGCGTCGGTCAGTTGCTTTTTCAATGCGTCTAACAGCCCAAAGTCTTTGGTTTCCATCGCCGCCGCACGAACGTCATTAAATCGGTCAACGACCGGAGTTAAGTCAACTCCTTCGCGAATTCGACCAAGCTCAATTGCAGACAACTCGACATGGGCAGCCAGGCTACAAGCGGGCAATGACAAAAAACGAGCAGAAGCGGCAAATTCACTCCATTTGCGCTGAGTAAATAACTTATGCAGGATCGAAATAGCACCCGGTGTGTTAAGATCATCAAACAACATTTCAAGGAATTCCGAGTTCGGCGAAACAGACGTATCAACCTCAAGAAACGGTACAAGGTCCGGGTTATTCCACCGCATCAATAAATTGAATGCCTCAACCCGCTTCGCCTCTGTCCAATCCATCGGCTTGCGATAATGCGTTCCCAACATCACAAACCGGATCACCTCACCCGGTACACCTTGGTCCAGGAGATCGCGGACCGTAAAGAAGTTGCCCAGCGACTTGGACATTTTCTTGCCTTCAACCTGCAGCATCTCGTTATGTAGCCAGTAGTTCGCAAACCCGTGACCCGCACATTTGGACTGTGCGATCTCGTTTTCGTGGTGCGGGAATTGCAGGTCGTTGCCGCCGCCGTGGATATCAAACCGCGCGCCTAGCAACTCGTACGCCATGGCAGAGCATTCAATGTGCCACCCCGGACGCCCTCGTCCCCATGGGCTGTCCCAACCCGGTTGGTCGTCGGTTGAGGGCTTCCACAGCACAAAATCCATCGGATTGCGCTTGTAGGGTGCGACCTCAACCCGCGCGCCCGCGATCATGTCATCGACGGAACGGCCCGACAAAGCACCATAGTTTTTGTAGCTCTCAACAGCGAACAGCGCATGGCCTTCAGCCTCGTAGGCGTGGCCCTTCGCGATCAAATCCTCGATCATCGCAATCATCGGCGCAATCCATTGCGTCGCGCGCGGCATCGCCCGTTCGTGGTCAGTCCCTTTGATCGACGGCCGCAATGCTCCGACTGCGGCCATATCGTCGAGATACCACTGGGTTGTCTCGGCTGTGATCTCACCAATCGAACGCCCGCTTTCCGCTGCCCGCGCATTGATCTTGTCATCCACGTCGGTGAAATTGCGAACGTAAGTCACGTGGTCTTCGCCATAGGTGTGCCGCAACAACCGGTAAAGCGTATCAAACACAATCACGGGCCGCGCGTTCCCGAGGTGGGCGCGATCATAGACCGTCGGCCCACAGACATACATCCGCACGTCGTCCTTATCCAAAGGCACAAAGTCCTCTTTGCGGCGGGTCGCGGTGTTATGCAGTTTGATCGTCATGGTCTTACCTAATCTTGGCCCAAGGGCAGCCCAACGCGGGGCAAACGGTTTTCGCCTGCGGGCTTAACGACTTCAAGGATCAGATGAAACGTGAAAGAGCAGCCCGCGACGGTGTCAGCAGGAAATAATAATACAGCAAATGATGCAGCGGTGGCTCTTCATGCGGTATGGGTAGCAGCGGAGCTGCGTTGCGTCTAGTCTTTCGTCACGCAGCCAAAGGACACGGCCATGACCAGAGAAGAGATCGACGCACTTTGCGGAACCCATGCAGGCGCCACAGCATCCGACCCCAGCACCGAATTGGATAGCTGGAAAGTCGGAGGCAAAATGTTCGTGTGTTTCGGGGACCGGATCGACGGGTTCTGCACGAAAACCGACAGCATAGAGACTGCGCAAATGCTAATCGACGCCGGAGCCGCGACGAAGGCCCCCTATTTTCATAAATCTTGGGTGTTGGTGGGATTTAACGTCGACGCCGAAGAAGCGGCCCACCGGATCGCTGTCTCTTACGACATTATCCGCAAGGCGCTCCCTAAGAAGATTCGCGACACCCTTTAGTTTTTGGTGGCGGCCCCAAGATCAGGAGCCGCTACCAAGCTATTGATTAAGCGCCGTTCCACGCCCGATCACCCTGCGCGTCTTTCACGCGTGTGGGCAATCCGATGTCGTCGAGCAAGGTGAACAATGGCTTCGGGTCTAATTCTTCGACGTTGACCATCGTACCGCTGTCGTAGGTCCCGTCTGCAATCAGCATAGCCATCGCAACAGGTGGCACACCTGCGGTGTAGGAAATGCCTTGGCTACCGACTTCGTTATAGGCGTCTTTGTGATCGGCGACGTTGTAAACGAACACCTCGACCTCTTCGCCGTCTTTGGTGCCTTTGACCAAATCACCGATGCAGGTCTTACCAGTGTAATTCGGCGCGAGGCTAGATGGATCGGGCAGTACGGCTTTCACAACCTTCAAAGGCACAACTTCTAGGCCTTCTGCCGTCGTGACAGGCTGTTCGGAGAGCAAGCCAAGGTTCTGTAGAACGCTGAACACATTGATGTAATGATCACCAAAGCCCATCCAGAACCGGATATCAGCCTGCGGGTAATTCGCGGCCAGCGAATGCACCTCGTCGTGTCCAGAGATGTAGGCCTTTTGTTTACCGACGACGGGCAGATCCCATTCGCGGCCCACTTCGAACATCTTGTTTTCCTGCCACGCGCCGTCCTGCCAGCTGTAAACAGTGCCAGTGAATTCACGGAAATTGATTTCTGGGTCGAAGTTGGTCGAGAAATACTTGCCGTGATTGCCCGCGTTGATGTCGACGATATCGATAGATTTCACATCGTCCATGAATTCATCCACGGCAAAACGGGCAAACGCATTCACCATACCCGGATCAAAGCCAGCACCCAAGATCGCTGTCACGCCAGCGGCGGCACAATCTTCACGACGTTTCCATTCGTAATTGCCATACCAAGGTGGCGTTTCGCATATTTTAGTCGGATCTTCGTGGATCGCTGTGTCGATATAAGCCGCACCTGTCTGGATGCAGGCCTCCAGCACAGTCATGTTCACAAAGGGCGAACCGACGTTAATCACAATCTGCGCGCCCGTGTCTTTGATCAAGGCCACAACTGCAGCCGTATCCATGCCGTCAACTGAGTGGGATTTGAAAACACCGTCCTGTTTCATCGCGGATTTTTCATGCACGCTGGCAATGATCGCGTCGCATTTTTCGATGGTTCGGCTGGCGATATGCAGATCGCCCAGAACATCGTTATTTTGTGCGCATTTATGCGCGACGACTTGTGCGACGCCACCAGCGCCAATGATCAGGACATTGCGTTTCATGTATCCAAGAGACCTCTTATGATTATGCGTTAGGAAAGGGCTGCAGCGAAATCGCTGTAATCGAAATCACGCACCATTCGCGTGGTGCCATCTAGTTCACGGATTGCAATGCTGGGCATCTTGACCCCGTTGAACCAATTCTTCTTGACCATCGTGTAGCCTGCGGCATCCTGAAACGAAAGCCGATCGCCGGCTTTCAACGGCGCATCAAAATGGAATTCGCCAAAGATATCGCCCGCCAAACAGGATTTCCCGCAGATCATCCATTCCTCTGACCCGGTGTCAGGGCTGATCTTGGCCGGTTCGCGGTAGATCAAGAGATCCAGCATATGCGCTTCGATTGAACTATCGACGATGGCAAGGTTCTTGCCGTTGTGCATCGTATCGAGAACGGTCACCTCGAGCGTGGCTGCCCCCGTGATCGCAGCCTCGCCCGGTTCGAGGTAAACTTGGATGCCAAAGGTTTCGGCAAATTGTTTGAGCCGCGCAGCCAGCTTTTCAAGCGGATAACCCTCACCCGTAAAGTGGATTCCACCGCCCAAGCTGACCCAATCCATCTTATGGATCACATCGCCGAAACGATCCTCAATAAGCGTGAGCATCTCGTCAAAACGGTCATAGCTGTCATTTTCGCAATTGTTATGAAACATCAGACCGCTGATCTGATCCGCCACCGCGTCAATCGCGGCAGGGTCATGTTCACCCAAACGACTGAAGGGCCGCGCGGGGTCGGCCAAATCGAAATCAGACGTAGATACCCCCGGATTCACGCGCAGACCTCGGATATGTTCCTGTGAAGCGTCCGCGAACTTGTTCAATTGCCCGATAGAGTTGAAGATAATCTTGTCGGAACACTCCAAAACCTGTTCGATTTCGTGATCCGCGAAGGCCACAGAATAGGCATGGGTTTCACCCGCAAACTTTTCGCGCCCCAAACGGACTTCGTACAAGGACGAAGACGTCGATCCATCCATATATTCAGACATGAAATCGAACACGGACCACGTGGCGAAACACTTCAGTGCCAACAGACACTTTACGCCCGATGCTTCGCGCAACCACGCGATTTTTTCCATGTTCGGCAACAGCCGCGATTTGTCGATCAGGTAATATGGTGTTTGCACAGCGTGATCTCTCAGATGCGCCGCACATGCGGCTTGGGCCATGAACATATGAAGCCGTTGATCCGCGCAAAAGTGGTGCACAATTCAGCGTTTCAAGTCTTTTGGCTCCGTCGCAAATTTGGTGCGGCGATGCAATCCAAAACATCACGATTGACGGGAGGGGACTATAGCGCCCCTGCCCGTCTAGTGTTAGACGTAGATTAAGCGTAGCAGATCACTTCGATTTCAATGTCGTTTTCATCCGTGAAATAGAACCTGCGTCCCGGTTCATAATCGGCGTGGCTTGTTGGGGTATAACCAAGGTCTTTGACACGCGTCTCGACCGCATCCAGATCATCCACGACCACACCAATGTGGTTCAAACCCGATAGCCGGTTATAGCTGCGCCCTTCCAAGGGCGTAGGGCTGTTCGTACTGCCCGTATACAGCGCCAGATATGTGCGTTCCGTCCCGACATGCACCGTGTAACCTTCGCCCGCCATTGCTTCACCTTCCCAACGGATTTCCCATCCGAAAAGTGTATTCAGAACTCCGGCCATCTTCGTAGGGTCCGCCACAGTCACGTTGATATGTTCAAGTTCAGCCATCATTTTTCTCCGGATTTTTTGGATGTGTTTGGGGTTGGCATCGTGATCATGACAGTTCCTGATTGGGCATCGTGATCCCAGCCGAATTGATCGCGCGACAGTGCCGATACGCCTGCGCCTAAAACGACATGCCTACGTGCAAATGGGTTTCTCATGAATATTCCTCTTGGATTCGTTTGATAAATCCTTTTTCATTTCTCAAGTTAACTTGAGTTCAAGGATTATTTTCATGGCTACCAACTTCTCCCAAGGGCTAACGATAGGCGATCTTGCTGATCGTACGGGCCTTGCCGTGTCAGCGATCCGGTTTTACGAAACCCACGGCATCGTCCATCCGGTGCGCAACACAGGTGGACACAGACGATACGGACGACACGATCTGCGCCGACTGTCATTCGCCATGGCGGCCCAAAGGCTTGGGTTCGCGCTGGGCAAGATTGCGGAGCTACTGGCCGACCTCCCCGATCACAAAGCACCGACAAAGCGCGATTGGACCCGCATTTCTAACGGATTTCGCGCGGATATCGAAGCGCGGATCGCTGCCCTCGAAGACATGCGCGACAAGTTGGATGGGTGTATCGGTTGCGGCTGTTTAAGCCTCAAGTCCTGCCAGCTTTACAACCCCGCCGATGTCAAAGGTGAAGAAGGGCCCGGACCGCGGAATTTGGTGATTACAACGGATTGACTTTGGACTGTTGCTTATGGCCCTGTGCGGACATGAAAGTATCAAACAGATTAAACACCATTAACGGTGATGGCGACGACGGTTGGGGGCTCTTCTACCGGTCGCGCAAAATGATTACGGATGGCGTCAAAGTCACGGAATTGACCATCGGCGAACACGACGTTCGCACCGACAAAAGCATCCTTGATGCGATGCATGCCTCTGCGGTTGGAGGACACACAGGCTATGCGATGATCCCCGGCACGGATGCGTTACGCGATGCCGTTGCCGATCGCATCCAGACGCGGACAGGTGTTCCAACAACGCGTGATAACGTCATGATCACACCGGGTGGTCAATCGGCGCTTTATGCGACACATCTGGCCGCTCTCGATGCGGGCGACACGGCCCTTTTCATCGATCCACATTACGCCACTTATCCCGGCACGGTACGCGGTGTTGGCGGTGTACCTGTCGCCCTCAAGGCATCGCCTGACAACGATTTTCAGCCGCAAATAGATGAACTGGCCGCTGCCGCAGCTGATCCACGTGCCAAGTCGTTGTTGATCAATACCCCAAACAATCCAACGGGCGTCGTCTATAGCCAAGAAACGCTCAACGGGATCGCGCAGGTGTGCAAAGATCACGATCTTTGGCTGATTTCCGATGAAGTATACGACACCCAAGTCTGGGATGGCGAACATACCTCACCACGGACCCTGCCTGATATGGTCGAAAGGACGATGGTTGTGGGGTCGATGTCCAAAAGCCATGCGATGACAGGCAGCCGTGTTGGCTGGGTCTGCGCACCTGCGTATATGATCACTCACCTAATCAATCTGGCGACCAACACCAACTATGGTGTCCCCGGATTCATCCAAGATGCTGCCCTGTTTGCGCTGAATGCAGGTGACGCGTTGGAAGCACAGGTGGCAGCCCCCTTTGAGCGCCGCCGCGCTTTGACGTTGCAGGCGCTTGAAGGCCAGAATGTCGTGCGGGCTGTTCCCGCCCAAGGTGCGATGTACGTGATGCTGGATATTCGGGCCACCGGAAAAAGCAGCTGGGATTTCGCCAACGCATTGCTGGACGAAGAACATATCGCTGTAATGCCGGGGGAGAGTTTTGGATCAGCCGCCGCAGGCCATATCCGTGTCGCGATGACGATAGATGACGACGCGTATGTGGATGCGATCAATCGGCTTGTTGCATTTGCGAAGGCATGCATAACTTAAACGGCGCTGGGCTTTAAACATGTCGCGTGGCGCTGTCTCTCACCGAAAGGACAGACCATGACCGATATCGGAGCCCAGTTCCGCGCCCTCCACGTTCCCGGCAGACCCTTCATCCTCGCAAATGCATGGGACATCGGATCGGCCAGAATGCTTGCCGCGCTCGGCGCGCAGGCCTTGGCGACGTCATCTGCCGCGCATGCGTTCACGCTGGGCAAACCGGATGGCGGTACGCTGACAAGGGATGTTGCGTTGGCCCACGCGCAAGACATTGTGGCGGCGACATCATTGCCGGTGCAAGGCGATTTTGAAAATGGCTTTGGCGACGATCCAGAGACATGTGCCGAAACAGTTAGACTTGCTGCCGAAACCGGTCTGGCGGGCATCTGTATCGAAGACATCGCGCTTCCATCGGATAACGCCTACGATTTTGAGCTATCGGTCGAACGGATCAAAGCGGCAACTGCAGCTGCACGGGCATTGCCTAACGATTTTGTTCTGACCGCGCGTGCCGACGGAATCTTGCGCGGTGTATACGACACCGACGAAGCAATCCGCAGGCTACAGGCCTACGAGGCTGCCGGTGCAGATTGCCTCTACGCGCCGATGCCCAAAACAATGGACGATCTCGCGAAACTGACCCAATCCGTGTCGACACCAGTCAATGCATTGATCGCGGGACCATACACCCAATCTGACGTCGCGAGTTTCGCGAAGCTGAACGTGGCACGACTTTCTCTTGGCTCATCACTCGCGCGGATCACGCATCGCGCGATCTATGATGCCGCCAAAGAAATGTTCGAAGATGGCGGGTTTACCTTGCTTGGCAAGGGTATCAGCAGCGATAAGGTGGATGCGTTACTATCAAAGGAATAAACACCGCTCCTGATCGGGACGGTACAGATACGGCAGCGATCCATTTCAAAGAAACGCTCCGAAGAAAACAAACCTAAAGCAAGAAGATAGAATAGCGACGGCGCCACCGAAAAATGGCGACGCCGCCGAATTTTTGATAGTCTTAGAAGTTATAAGACACACGCAGACCAACTGTGTCGGCTGTGATGTCCGCACCGCCGTTAAAGTCTTCGAACTCGTGACGCAGCACTTCACCACCGACTGTAAAGCTGTCTGATACAGCGTAGTCGACACCCAGACCGTAGAAATAGCCGTTGTCGTCGTCACCGTTCACTGTGGCTTGCGCTACACCTGCTGTTACATACGGCAAATATGCGCCCGCATCGTAACCCGCGCGAACTTTGGCACGCAGAACCTGTTCAAGTTCAAGACCTGTCGCGTCGTTCACGAAATCATCTGTGCCGACGGCTTCCAATTCGGCACCAAGGACAACGTTGCCCATGTCGTAGTTATAACCGATGTGGCCACCAAAGGTCGTGCCTTCGAAATCGCCAGTCACGCCGTCTGCATCGACGTCACCGTAACCCAAAGACAGACCGCCGTAAGCGCCGGACCAGTCGCTACCGTAAGATACAGGTGCCGCAACGGCGACTGGTGCTGGGGCTGCAGCAGCTACTGGCTCAGCAAGGCCACCGGCCGTCGCAAATGAACCCGCAACAGCCAATGGGGCAGCGATCAAAGCAGTTGTAAGTGTACGTTTCATAATCATTCTCCGTTCGTGAGTGTGTGTCGTTGTGGTCTGACAACTGGTCACTTCGGTATTGGTTCAGATTTTTTTAAGGGGTCTCACAACTGTGTGAAAAAGCGCGATCAAAACGCGCTGAAAATCGCTGATCTTACAAAAAGCCGCGCACCATGCGCCAAACACGACATGTCGTCGCATTTGGAATAGACCCTAACGTTTTTTGCGCAAAACTAACGCATAGGGAGGCGCAATGACGCAGCATCGGCCAAAATACGTGAGGGTTGCCCGTACAATCGGGGCACGCCGCGGTCGCGCAGCGCGAGGGCGTCCGAAATTGGACTGATCATCCAAATTCAATTTCCAAACTGCGAAAGATCAAACCCATGAACGATGAATCAACAGCACCACGCCGCAGTCGCCCTGCCCGAAGCGGTGGTCGTGCAGCACGTCACGCTATGCGGGCGGCCCCGCTCACACGCGACAAGCAGCCCATCAAAGCGGGCATGTCCGGTGGAACCTACAATCCATTGTCACAACAAGACATGGAACGCATTTACGAGGCGGCATTGGTCGCCTTGGAACAGATCGGGTTGTGCGATGCCCCTGAAAGCGGCGTTGCTGTCATGACTGCCGCAGGTGCGACCCTAGGCAAAGACGGGCGACTGCGCTTCCCTCGGGCCTTAGTAAAGAAGATGCTTGGGCTGGCACAAAAGGATATCACGCTACACGCCCGCGATCCGCAGTATGATCTGCACCTCAGCGGTACAAAGGTCCATTACGGAACAGCTGGGGCCGCCGTACACATGGTCGATGTTCTTGGCCGGAATTATCGGGAAAGCACCCTGCAAGACCTGCACGACGCAGGCCGTATCGTTCAGGAATTGGACAATATCCACTTTCTGCAACGGCCGATGGTCGCCCGCGATGTTCCAGACAATCGCGAAATGGACCTAAACACGATCTATGCCTGTTGCAGTGGCACATCAAAACACGTCGGAACGTCATTTACGGAACCGGATTTCGTCGCGGATGCACTGGAAATGCTCGCGATGATGGCTGGCGGTGAGGACAAATGGCGGGAAAGACCCTTTGTCCTGAATTCCAACTGCTTCGTTGTCCCACCTATGAAATTCGCCACAGAATCCTGCCAAGTGATGGAACATTGCATCGCGGGCGGGATGCCTGTGTTGTTGCTTTCGGCAGGCCAAGCTGGTGCCACGGCCCCTGCCCCGATTGCGGGGGCTATTGTCCAAGCAGTCGCCGAATGTCTTGCTGGAGTGGTCTATGTCAATGCAATCAAACCGGGCCATCCGGCGGTCTTCGGCACATGGCCGTTTGTGTCTGATCTGCGAACGGGTGCGATGTCTGGCGGGTCGGGCGAACAGGCTTTACTGACTGCGGGCTGTGCCCAAATGCACCGTTTTCTGGGTGTGCCGGGTGGCGCTGCCGCAGGGATCGCAGACGCGAAGCTGCCAGATATGCAAGCGGGTTGGGAACAGATGTGTTCCAACGTCATGGCGGGTTTGTCAGGTCTAAATATGGTTTATGAGGCCGCAGGGATGCACGCGTCTTTGCTCGGATTTTGCTTTGAGTCATTGATCCTTGGTGACGATCTACTGGGTCAAGCAATGCGCTGTGTCCGTGGGATCGAAGTCACCGACGAAACGCTTGGCTTCGCGACGATGAGCGATGTTTGCCTGAACGGGCCGGGTCATTACCTTGGCTCTGATCAAACGCTCGGTTTGATGGAGACCGAATATGTCTATCCCGTTGTCGCTGACCGCACATCACCCAAAGAATGGGCTGAAAAAGATAAACCTGATTTGATCGCACAGGCCATCGCCCGCAAAGAAAGCATCCTGAGCAAACCGTCAGCAGTTGCGTTCCCTGCGGATGTTGATGCGGCAATTCGGGCGAGGTTTAACATCCATCTGTCGCCAGTCGGCTAAATGATGTTGGGGGGCGGTGCCCCCCGCGTCGTAGTCGCGATAATCTTGCTAGCCTATTGAATTCGGGCGTGATAAAGTGCCGCCGGACACCGCAGCTTTGACGCCCGTAGTGTTCTGGCACGACGTTGGCAATCCGCGCGCCACGCGCACGGCCAAATACGCAAAAGCCTGCGCTTCCAGCATATCGCCATCCAGCCCCACGTCTTCGACTGGGATCACCGCGCAATCCAAACTGGCAGCGAGCATCGCCATCAAGGTCGGATTGCGTCGTCCGCCGCCCGTCACTAGAACGCGCTTCGGCGGCGCTGGGCAATGGCTGATGCTATGCGCCACACTCATCGCTGCGGCAGCGGTCAAAGTCGCTGCGGCATCCGCGTCAGACAAATCCACGACCTTTGCTGTCAAATCAGCAAAGTCATCGCGATCGAGTGATTTTGGCGGTATTTTGTAAAAATACGGGTTGTTCAGGAACTGTTCGATGATGCTTTCGTCCACAACGCCACTTTGTGCCAATTTGCCGTCTGCGTCACAAGCCTCACCGCGTCTGCTTTGCATCAAATCATTCAACGGGGCATTCGCCGGACCGGTATCGAAGGCCAATAATGCCCCATCAGCATGTGGTTCCCTCACGGCAGGATCAATCCACGTCAAATTTCCCACGCCGCCGAGGTTCAGAAACACGAGCGGTTCGGTCGCTTTGATGTACTGGGCGAGTGCGAAATGAAAGAACGGGGCCAACGGTGCCCCTTCGCCGCCAAGCCGCACATCCGCACTACGGAAATCCCACACGACGGGTTTTTCCAAGACCTCAGCCAATACCGCACCATCGCCGCATTGATGCGTGCCGCGCCCGTGCGGATCATGGGCCAGTGTCTGGCCATGAAATCCGACCAGCTCTGCATCCTGAAAGTCGTGCAGCACTTGCGCATGCGTCGTCTCAATCAGTTCAGCCACGGCGTCCACGTCATCGTCTTGCCATTTCCCTAAGGCTGCTTTGAGCACGGACCGTTCGGCATCAGTGTACGCCCGATAAGCAACAGGTCCGAATTCACTAATCGTTACCCCGTCGGTGACGATTTCCGCCGCATCCACCCCATCAAGTGATGTCCCAGACATCGCCCCAACCGACCTGATCGGCTCTGACTTCAACATGTGCTTTCCCTACCCGAACTTGCGCCTTATAGACTGCACTGCACACGAGATGGGAACAAGATATGACCTACCACCCCAAGTCCGAATTTATCGCAATCATGATGGAACGCGGCTTTTTGGCCGATTGTACCGACTATCAAGGTTTGGATGATGCGTTCTCGAAGGGGGTCGTTCCTGCTTATATCGGCTACGATGCGACGGCAAAGTCACTGCATGTTGGCCATTTGATGAACATCATGGTGCTGCGTTGGCTGCAAAAATGCGGTCACAAGCCGATCACATTGATGGGTGGCGGCACAACAAAGGTCGGCGATCCATCGTTCCGGTCTGATGAGCGGCCGTTGCTGGATGACGCCGCAATCCAGTCAAACATCGACGGTATGCAGCAGGTATTTGCGAAATATCTCGACTACGGCGACGCGGACACCGACGCGATGATGCTGAACAACGCAGAATGGCTGGACGGGTTGAACTACCTGTCGTTCCTGCGCGACATCGGCCGTCATTTCAGCGTGAACCGGATGCTGTCGTTCGAAAGCGTAAAATCTCGGTTGGACCGCGAACAAAGCCTGTCATTCCTCGAATTCAACTACATGATTTTGCAGGCGTATGATTTCCTTGAACTGAACCGCCGGTATGGCTGCTTGCTACAAATGGGCGGATCGGATCAGTGGGGCAACATCGTCAACGGGATCGATCTGACCCGTCGGGTCTTGGATCACGAGATTTACGGGCTGACCACGCCGCTTTTGACCACATCTGATGGGCGCAAAATGGGGAAATCCCAAGGTGGCGCGATTTGGCTGAACGACGAAATGCTCAGCTCTTACGAGTTTTGGCAATTCTGGCGCAACACGACGGATGCGGACACGGGCAAGTTCCTGAAAATTTTCACTGAACTGCCAGTTGAAGAATGCGACCGTCTGGGCGCGCTCGAAGGGTCCGACATCAACGCGGCCAAGATCATCCTCGCCAATGAGGTCACGACCTTGCTCCACGGCGCGGATGCCGCGAAAGCGGCGGAAGCGACGGCGCGTGAGGTCTTTGAAAAAGGCGGCGTTGGGGATGATCTGCCAACGCTGACGTTGTCGGCGGATGATCTGGGCGACGGCATGTCCATCGTGCAGGTGATCGTCAAAGCGGGTCTGGCCGATTCCGGCAAAGCCGCTAAACGTCTGATCGGCGAAAACGGCGCAAAACTGAACGATGAGCCTTTGACCAACGCCGGTCTGATGATTGACGCTGCAGCACTTGCCAGCCCAATCAAGCTTAGCGCGGGCAAAAAACGCCATGCATTGGTCCAATTGGGCTAAGTCAGCAGATCCATTACGCTGACGACAATGACGAATGGTATTGAAACGGCCGTCGCAACCAATGCGGCGGCCAATTTTGTGGGGCGTGGTCCATGGACGACGACGCCTGCAACACGGTGACGTTTCAGCCGGATGTCTTGTGATGATTTCATGGACAATCTTTACCAGTATTTAGGTTTCCATCTATTTAACTCGCGCACATGAAGATTGATCAATCGACGTTTCAGACGCCGCATCACCAGCCCTTGCAACAGCACCCTCATTTCGCAGCTGCGCTGTCCGGAATGGGCCAACCGATGACGTCCTACTTCCTGCCCGAAGATGGATCCGCGCAGGTGTTTTCACGTCAGCTTTGGCCGCTTCGCAAACCATTCAAGATGATGTCGCGCGGGCCGTTCTGGCCCACTCCACCGTCCGAAAAAGCGCAATTCGACGCCGTCTGCATGCTACGCGATGAAAATGTGCGGGTCATAAACGCCGAAGATGTGGCACCTGCTATTCTGACGGCTGCCGGATACCGTCAGATCATGACGCCGGCCAGTGTGGCGGTCATGGATTTGCGGCACGGACCAGATGTCAGACGCGCGCTCATGTCGATCAAATGGCGCAATGCACTACGCAAATCTGAATCCGCCGATCTGCGTATCTCAACACGCAGCTATCAAAACACGACCGACAAATGGCTGCTTGACGAAGATGAAAAACAACAGGCCGCGCGCGGGTATCGCGCCTTGCCTGCCGCTGTCACGCAGGCCTATTCCGTGATGAACAAAGGTCAGGCCATTATCGTCACCGCGTCACGCGTCGCCGTTCCGATTGCTGCAATGATCTTCTTACGCCACGGATCAGCGGCAACATATCACATTGGCTGGACGTCGGATGAAGGGCGGGAATGCAATGCGCATAACCTGTGTTTGGCAACCGCAATGGACAGCTTACAAGACCTTGGCACAGACGTGCTGGATCTTGGATCAATTGACACAGTCACGTCGCCCGGAATCGCGCGGTTCAAACTTGGTGCGGGGGCGCAGGTCAAAACGCTTGGCGGTACGTGGCTGCATTTAGGATGCTTTCGAAAATCAGCATCGTATTGAGGTGGCTTGCAAAACATGGCGTGCCTGATCATGGTTTGGCTTAATACCAATCCAGATCATAAGGCCGCACCATGCCATCATACCGCGTTTACGACGTCTTCACTGACACAGCTTTTGGCGGCAATCCGTTGGCGGTCTTCCCTGACGCAAAAGACATCCCCGAAGCGACGTTGCAGAAAATCGCCCGCGAATTCAATTTTTCGGAGACGACATTCGTCTTTCCGCCAGATGATCCCGCCCATACTGCCAAAGTCCGCATTTTCACGCCGACGCGCGAAATCGGTTTTGCAGGGCATCCAACGATTGGAACGGCCATTGCGCTTTCTGATCTCGGCCATGACGAACCCATGGTTCTGGAACTGGGCGTCGGCCCGATCCCTTGCACTGTCACCAAAGACGGCGCGAGTTTCACGACAAGCGCACCGCTCGATATTATCGCGCATCCATCGCTGGAATTGGTCGCTGCCGCAATCGACATCTCCCCAGAGCAAATCAAAACTGAAACGCATGCACCCACACAGGCCAGCTTGGGTCTTGAATTCGTGTTTGTGGAACTGAAATCACGTGCAGACCTTTCCGCCTGTACCCCTGTGACCGACGGGTTCAAAGCAGGAGCCGCGGTCCATCCGGCTGGATTAGATTTTGCAATTTTCGCCTATGTCCGCAATAGCAACCGTCTGGACGCGCGCATGTTTGCCCCGCTTGATAACATGCCGGAAGACCCTGCGACCGGCAGCGCCTGTGCCACCGTCGCGGCCCTGCTAAGCGAATTTGCCGGCGAACCACTGTCGTTCGACATTCACCAAGGCGACGACATGGGACGCCCGTCGCGGATCAAAGCAACGGCCCTGCCTGGCCAACCTTATCCGATCAAGATTGCCGGAAATGCTGTTCTGACGATGGAGGGGCAATTTGTCGGTTAATCCAACGCCGGTCACGGCGCTCGATATTTTTGCAGATGGCACATCGAAACCGGTCACGGACCCGACTGCGTCGCCGGTCGACGGTGCTGCGTTTCGCTGGCTGCATTTTGATTTGCATACACCCGAGCTGGAGCAATGGTGCCGCGAATATCTCCCGCCGCTTGCCTTTCGCACGCTTCTGGCGCCCCGCACCAGACCACGCGTTGATATCCATGACGACGGTATCTTGCTGACCATGCGCGGGATTAACCTGAACGATGGCCAAGAAGTCGAAGACATGGTTTCACTGCGCCTTTGGGCCACGCAGAACCTTGTCGTGACGGTCAGAAAACAACGAATTTTTGCGCTTGATGACATCAAAAATCAAATCACAACAGGCGACGCGCCAGACACGCCTGCCCGCTTGATCGCGCGGATCACCGAACGACTTGTTGATCGGATCGAGACAGTGTCACTCGACCTCGAAGACCGTGCTGAAGACATGGAAAACGCGGTCTATGACAGGCAGGCACCACCACCGTCCGAACTTGCCCCCTTGCGCCGATCAGTCATCACCTTGCGTCGCCATGTCGGGCCGTTGTCCGAGGCGCTGGTTGACCTTGCTAAGATCGAAACGCCGCTTATTTCCAAGGCCTTTCGGAATAGATTCCGGCATACAGCAAACCGCGCAAAAAGATCCGTCGATGAAGTCCACGAAGTGGGTGATCGACTGACCGCGCTTGCCGATCATGTGGAACTGCAACAGGACGGTCGTTTGGCGCGTAACAGTTATGTCTTGTCCGTGATCGCAGCCATTTTCCTGCCGCTCGGTTTTTTAACGGGCCTGTTTGGCGTCAATGTCGGCGGGGTGCCGGGCATGAACAACCCCGACGCCTTTTTGATCCTTTGTGGTGCTATGGTCGCAATTGGCGTGATTTTGTATATCGTTTTGCGGTGGATCAAGTGGTTCTAAGACTAGCCAGATCAGCCGGCACAGTCTAAAGGGGCGGCACCAACGGAAAGGGCCAGTGATGAGCAGCGGAATATTGCAAAAATGCGAAGCCAAAGGCCTGCGTATGACCGAACAACGCCGGACCATCGCGACAGTTCTCGAAGCCGCAGACGATCATCCTGATGTTGAAGAACTGTATAACCGTGCTGTTCTGGCCGATCCGAATATATCGTTGGCCACCGTGTACCGCACGGTCAAACTGCTTGAGGAATCCGGCATCCTTGAAAAGCACGAATTCGGTGACGGGCGTGCGCGGTACGAAACTGCCGACCGCGAACACCATGATCATTTGATCGACATGCATTCAGGTGAAGTGATTGAATTTGTCGACCCCGACATCGAAGCCTTACAGGAAAAAATTGCTGCAAAGCTCGGATATCGCCTGATGGGTCACCGTCTGGAACTTTATGGTGTGCCTGTCAAAAAACCGTAATCAATACCGTGGCCACTGGCGCTGCCGCGACTTTACTCGCCAGTGCAGTCACCGACGCCCACCCCATCACAAATAGACAAAATCGCATTTCAAATCCCCAGATGATGCACAATTTTATCCTCCTAGAATTGGATGAAGACAGGCATTCATCAAGGCAGGGAATCCAGACCCTTTTGTTTCCGCCTCCCGCCATGTAACGCAGGGTCAGGACAACCTTGAGGATCACCCACATGGACAATTTTCGCGGTGCGATGCTGATGGTCTTGGCCATGTTCGGCTTCGCTGTCGAAGACATGTTGATCAAACAGATGGCAGCGGGCCTTGCCGTTGGTCAGGTGATCACGGTTTTGGGCATCGGCGGTGCGATCATCTTCGCATTTATCGCTAAATCCTACGGTGATAGACTGTGGTCCCCCGATATGTTGAACCCCACTTTGATGCTGCGCAACGGGTTCGAAATGTTCGGCACCCTTGGTTTTGTTGCCGCCATCGCGCTCACCCCTATTTCAACAGCATCCGCGATCCTGCAAGCCACACCTTTGGTTGTGACGCTCGGGGCCGCCTTGTTTCTTGGTGAAGCCGTTGGATGGCGTCGGTGGCTTGCTATCGGCATTGGCCTGTTTGGCGTCTTATTGATTATCCGTCCGGGCATGGACGCTTTTGACCCAAAATCGTTGCTCGCTGTGATGGGCGTGATCGGCCTTGCCGGACGTGACCTTGCGACACGCCGGATCAAGGCGACGATTTCATCACGTGTCATCGCCTTTTATGCTTTTGTCGTGTCCATCTTTACGGGACTGTTGTTACTGGCATTTGGCGTCACCGGATCAAGCTGGTCGATGCCCGGAACAGTCGACACCTTCCGCCTGATTGCGGCCGTCTTCATTGGTGTGGCCGCCTACTACGCCATTGTGGCCGCCACCCGGATCGGGGAAATGTCGATCATCGCTCCGTTCCGGTATTCACGCCTGGTCTTTGCACTGGTCATCGGTGTTTTCGCTTTCCAAGAAAGTCCTGACCGCCTGACCCTGCTGGGTGCATTCATCATCGTAGCATCCGGCATTTATACCCTGTGGCGCGAGGCAAAGCTCCGCCACGCTTCACCTTCTGACCCAACCGCGCTATAGAACCGCTAACGCTAACACAGCCGACCTTAGGAGCCTCCCATGAGCACCATTATCGACATCCACGCCCGCGAAATTCTTGACAGCCGGGGCAACCCAACTGTCGAAGTCGACGTGACACTTGAAGACGGCACAATGGGCCGCGCTGCTGTGCCATCAGGCGCATCCACCGGTGCGCACGAGGCAGTTGAAAAACGCGATGGCGACAAAGGTCGTTACATGGGCAAAGGCGTGCTGGAAGCCGTCGCGGCCGTGAACGGTGAAATCGCCGAAGCCATCCTTGGTTTCGACGCGACAGAACAAGTCGGCATCGACATGGCGATGATCGAACTTGACGGCACACCAAACAAAGCCCGCCTTGGTGCAAACGCAATCCTTGGTGTGTCCATGGCAGTCGCCAAAGCCGCTGCTGACTACACAGAACAGCCGTTGTTCCGCTACATCGGCGGCACATCCGCGCGCACCCTGCCCGTACCAATGATGAACATCATCAACGGTGGCGAACACGCGGACAACCCGATCGACATCCAAGAATTCATGATCATGCCGGTCTCCGCGACCAACATCCGTGAAGCCGTGCGCATGGGCTCTGAAATCTTCCACACGCTGAAGAAAGAACTGACAGCAGCTGGCCACAACACGGGTATCGGCGACGAAGGCGGGTTTGCGCCAAACATCGGATCAACCCGTGAAGCGCTTGATTTCATTATGACGTCAATCGAAAAAGCAGGCTATAAAGCAGGCGAAGACGTCTATCTCGCATTGGACTGCGCAGCGACGGAATACTTCAAAGACGGCAAATATGAACTCAAGGGCGAAGGCAAATCCCTGACGTCAGAGGAAAACGCCGAATACCTCGCGCAATTGGTCAACGACTACCCGATCATTTCCATCGAAGATGGCATGGACGAAGACGATTGGGATGGCTGGAAAGCTCTGACCGATAAAATCGGCGACAAGGTGCAACTGGTTGGCGACGATCTGTTTGTGACAAACCCAGCGCGTTTGGCTGACGGGATTGCTAAGGGGTCTGCGAACTCCATGCTGGTTAAAGTGAACCAAATCGGGACGTTGACCGAAACACTTCAGGCGGTCGATATGGCGCACCGCGCACAATTCACCAACGTAATGTCGCACCGGTCCGGCGAAACAGAAGACGCAACAATTGCCGATCTGGCTGTTGCGACAAACTGTGGCCAAATCAAAACCGGCTCCCTGTCCCGTTCTGACCGTCTGGCAAAATACAACCAGCTGATCCGCATCGAGGAAATGCTGGGCGAAACTGCGGTTTACGCAGGCCGTTCTATCCTGAAAGGCTGATATGACCGCCGATGCGATCATCCAAAAACTGAACCTCGCCCCCCATCCGGAGGGCGGGTTCTACCGCCAGACGTGGATTGCCGACAATGATGGCCGTCCTGTTGGCACTGCGATCTATTTCCTATTGAAAGACGGCGGCTCCAGCCACTGGCACACCGTCGATGCCACTGAAATCTGGTTCTACCACGCAGGCGCACCGCTGATCCTGTCGATCTCCGAAACCGATGCAGGCCCCGCCCGCGATATCCGTCTTGGCCCCGATGTTCTGAACGGTGACCAACCGCAGGGCATCGTTCCGAAAGGCCATTGGCAAGCCGCCCGCACCACGGGCGACTACACGTTGGTCAGTTGCACCGTTTCACCGGGCTTCAGTTTCGACGGTTTTCACCTCGCCGCGCCGGACTTCGACATCCCGCGCGGTTAGCCCCTTCTTTTGGTTTCAAATATCTCGGGGTTTGGGGCAGCGCCCCAAGACGCCAATTACCGATCGCCAAACATATCGCCTAAACCACCAAGGATAGACCCTTCACCTTTGCTTCCACCCGGCCCTGCCGCGCGCATGATCCGATCAGCCAATCGCGAGAACGGCAAGCTTTGGAGATAAACCGTGCCCGGTCCGCGCAACGTCGCAAGGAAAATCCCTTCTCCACCAAACACCATCGACTTCAGGTTTCCCGCGCGTTCGATGTCGTAATCCACACCACCCGTCATCGCAGCAAGACAGCCCGTGTCCACGCGCATCACCTCGCCGGGTTTTAGATCCCGCTTAATGACCGTGCCGCCCACATGAATGAACGCCATGCCATCACCATTGAGCCGTTGAAGAATGAAACCTTCACCACCAAAAAAACCTGCGCCGAGCTTTTTCTGAAACGCAATATCTGTAGATGTCCCAAAAGCCGCGCAAAGAAATGCATCTTTCTGACAGATCAGTTCCCCACCCAATTCAGCCATGTTCACAGGAATGATCTTACCCGGATACGGTGCTGCAAACGCGACCCGCTTTTTGCCCTGCCCGTTGTTTGTGAAATGGGTCATGAAAATCGATTCACCGGTCAGAACGCGTTTGCCAACGTTCAACAGCGAATCCATGATGCCGCCGGATGGCCGCGATCCGTCGCCCATGCGGGTTTCAAAACCGATTCCGTCTTCCATGTAATTCATCGCCCCAGCTTCGGCGATGACGACCTCTTGCGGGTCAAGTTCGACCTCTACAATCTGCATATCGTCGCCGAAAACTTCATAATCTACTTCATGGCACCGCATTCTAAATCTCCTGAATAAATCTACCACCAGACTATGCCGCGACATGCTGTAACGACAACATCCGGTTTTCCCGACCTTCGGTTTTATCCTTTCAGAATCCGGCGGTGTTTCGCAGTTTCTGCATGCAGTGCGCCAAACGTCGTCAAACCACGCCCTTCCAAAATCTTGAGCATCGCAAGAAACGCACGGCCCGTCGCCACGGCGTCACCCATTGCTGTGTGACGCAAATTAGCGGGGATCGTGATATCCAGACGGTCACAAATTGCATCTAGCGTATGGATCGCTGCCCCGCCAAAAGTGACCGCTGAAAGAAGCACAGTATCAAGGACTGGATTATCGAATGTAATATCCCCGACCTTCGCGCCGCGGTCCAAAAAAGCCATATCAAACGGGGCGTTATGCGCGACGAGAACAGCACCCTGCGAAAAGCGATGAAAGGCATCACACACCTGTGCGAAATCTGGTGCATCTGAAACCATCGCATCTGTAATGCCATGCACGTCCGTAGATCGCGACGGGATCAAACGTCCCGGATTGACCAAGGTTTCCAAGACTTCACCGTCAACAATCTTTGCATTCACGATGCGCACGGCACCAAGTTGAACGACGTCGTCCTTTTGCGGATCGAGGCCAGTCGTTTCAGTATCAAACACAACAAAAACGAGGTCAGACAGTGGCGTACTATCCAAATGGGTCGACTTTTCCGAACGCAGAAGATCAAAGTCATACGTCATCGGTCGCGCTGGCGCCAAGGCGTGCGGTTCTAACATCAAGGTGTACCCTCGGCCTTCTCCAAACATGCGGATGTAGCCGTGATAGGTTTCACCGCAATGTCCTTGAACCGCGATTTCGCTGCGGTCATCAGGACATGTCTTTAACTGGGCCAAGGCACCCGTGATCTGATCCGCAGCAAGGTAGTCAAACACTGACGTCTTAAGTTTCGCGGCTCCCACACGTTCCATTAAGCTGGCCGCTTGGCCGTCATACAGAACGATCTGATGGTCAGCACTGATCAGCAGCGTGGCAATCGGAATGTCTGACAGGATCGTCACGAGCTGGTCGCGCTGCGCCCTTAGCAAAGCCACTTCCGACTGCGCTGTCATTGCCCCGCCGTTCAACACTTCATCCAACGCATTTTGCGCGGCCACAACAGCTGGCCCAAGATCGCCCAGATACTGCGCCGTCCCACTGTCGAACGTCGCATTGCCACCGGTATGTGTTTTAACACGCAGACTTGCCGCGATTGCCTCAATCGGTTTGCTGACGTGATCGTCAAATAACAGCCAAACGCCTGCGGACAGTCCTAGAATACCAAACCCGGCGACCATCCCGCTCGTGACGAACCCTGAAATGGTGTCGCCATCTTCAACCTGCCGCCACCCGATCCATAACCCAAACGCAACCACGCAGATGGCAGCAAATGCGTAGCCGCAGAACATCAAGAACACCCTGATCCGTAAACTCAAATGTGTCATGTTATGCGGGCGCGCAGGCCGCTAGCAAAACGGGCGCATCTGCTGCCATGGGTCGCCAATCTGCATCGGAAACGGCGCCATCATCGTCGAATTCAACACCGTCAACCAGATCTGCTCGATTGCCTGCCGCGCAGTCAAACAGGACGGGAATTTTCGCCGTCCGCGTCCAGCGGCCATAAAACACCAAATCAACGATCCGCTGTTCCGGATGTGCGGGATGCGTTTTTGCGCCCGCTTGGTCCACTGCGACAAAGCGGCTGACAAATGGTTTTGCGTAAGTCCAAGGGCGATAGAACTGTTTGTCTTCAACGGTCTCAGCCACGATAAAACCAGCGGGCAGACTGGCTTGAGTCCGCGCGAACCAGCCGTATTCGCTGGTGATCGTCGCCAACAGCATAGCCCCGCCTGCCGCGACCGGCATCAGCCACGATGGCAAACGTCCCTTCAATGTGCGATTGATCGCCCAGACCAACAAGGCCGCAGCAACACCCGCCAAGATCGTACCGATCAGTTCAAAAAACATAGCGTCCTCCTATTGCGTCAAGCCAGCGTTCCGCGGCCTTGCATGAGCGCAGATTGCATCGTTTTGATCACCACAAACGCATCCCGCAAGTGACTGCGTTCGAACCCCGACAGGGTCGCAGGTGGTAAGAAATTGTCAGGCGATTTGCCCTGTTTGATTAGGCGTGCTTGATGGTCCAATCGTGTCTGGGCAATCAAATCGTAAGCATCAAGCAAATCATGCCCACCGCTTTTACTAATGATACCACCTTCAAGCGCGGATTCGATCCGCGCGCGGGTATTGAGCGCCTTGAACCGTCCCTGCAACGCATACATCCGCCCCAGATCGACCACTGGGACGACCCCATTCAATTTCATATCAATGGTATCGCGATGCTCTCCTGCGCGGATCGTAGATAGCCCGCGCAAAAGCCCTAACGGGGTCCCATGTGTCAGTGCATTACTGGCCATATGCGCCGTAAAGATCGAATTTTCTGCTGCATGCCGCTGTGTTTCAGCGTGTAATCCGTCAAACAGGGCGTCGTCGCCGCCAATTACCCGCAAATCGAACATCACAGACGCCAGCATTTGCGCCTCTTTGCCCGGTGACGCGATCCAGCCTTGAAAGTATGACGCCCAAACCGAAGCTGGCTGACACCACCGCGGGTTGGTCGCCATCATGTCACCCGGGCAATACACGTATCCACAGGCATTCAAACCATCGGATACAAACCGCGCAAGTTGACCAAAATAATCCCTGCCGTCCGTACCCAGCCCGTCTTCGTAAATCAGACAATTGTCTTGGTCTGACACGCCTGTTTGTTCTTGGCGTCCTTGTGATCCACAGGCAAGCCACACATAGCGTCCGGGTGCGACACCAAGGGCGTCTTCCCCCATACGGATCAACCGACGTGTCACCACATCTGCAATGTCGGTTATCATCCGTGTCACTGTGTCGTGGCGTTGGCCGCTTGCGACAAGCTGCACCAACAACTGCGGAATACGCGCCGTTATGGCGGCGAGGTCAGGAACTGAAGTGGCACCTGCGACTTGCCCAACAAAACTGGCGGTGTTTGACGCTTGATAGCGGATCAAATCCGTCTGGGTCACGATCCCGACTAAGCGCTCTTCTGAAACAACTGGCAAATGACCCAAGCGATGTTCCATCATCAAATGCAAGACGTCGGACCCGATTGCAGATGGTGACAGAACACGCGGCGCTTCTGTCATAATCGATGCGACTGACGACGTCCGACTGATATCGTGCGCGACAACTTTGCCAACGACATCCCGTAGGGTCACAATGCCTTTCAACATGTCACCCTCCACGATGCAAAGGCAAGAAATTTTGGCATCGCTCATCAAGCGGGCAGCATCTTGGATTGTTGTGGCAGGCGAACAACTGACGGGTTTTTTCACCATCAAGGCATCAACACGCGCAGCCGCTAATGTGCCACTATGACCAGTCGCCGCTCCCGCGGAACGCCCGGTACGCTGATAAAACCGCGCAAAGTCTGGTTCACGCCTTAGAAGATCATGAAAAACCGCAGACGGAACAACAAGCAGACGGCAATCAGTTTCAGCAATGGCCTGCGTGACTGCGGATCCATCCTGCAGCAAACCACGTTCACCAAACGAATTTTCCCGACCAAGCAACGAAATGGGGGCATCATTGGCATCGGTGACAGTCACTTGACCATCAGCGATGATATACAGGCCAGTCAGAGTATCACCAATCGCGTATATTGGGCGTCCTGCTGGGACATCCACCCATTCGCTTTGGTCTAAAATCTGTGTACGCGTGTCCGCCGACAACACGTCGTAGGGGTGCAGATACGACAGAATAGATGTGTCAATGTCGATCATCATGCGTTCCCTTGATTAAGGTCAGGCTGGCACCTGATTAGGCGCCAGCCCAAATCGTTTAGTGGTCTACTGCACCGCCAGCACCTGCTGGAATACGCACGCTTTCGACCAAGTCTTTGATCTCTTGCGGCGTGTCTTTGGTTGCCATGGATACAGCGTATGCAACTGCAAAGTTGATGATCGCACCAACCGCACCAATCGCGGTAGATTGGATACCGAACAATGATCCATCGACCGTATCAGGGAACGAATTTGTGCCTGCGATGAACAACCATCCTTTGTGCAAGAAGATATACACAAGCGTGAAACCCAGACCGGCCAACATGCCAGACACAGCGCCCACGTTGTTCACACGCTTAGAGAAGATCCCCATCATCAATGCGGGGAAGATCGACGCCGCTGCCAGACCAAAAGCCAACGCAACTGTTTGCGCCGCAAACCCCGGTGGGTTCAGACCAAGGATCGTCGCCACCGCAATAGCCACAGCCATCGCGATACGTGCTGACATCAATTCTGCCTTCTCAGACATGTTTGGCGTCAACTGACCTTTGAGCAGATCGTGAGACACAGCAGACGAGATCGCCAAAAGCAGACCCGCCGCTGTAGACAGCGCAGCTGCAAGACCACCTGCGGCCACAAGACCGATCACCCAACCCGGAAGGTTCGCAATTTCAGGGTTCGCCAGAACCAGAATATCGCGGTTGAACTTTGTCAACTCGTTACCTTCCCAACCGTTTGCCGCAGCCTTTTCGGCCATCGCATCAGACTGGTCGTTGTAGTACTGAATTTGGCCGTCGCCATTCTTGTCTTCCCAGTCCAAAAGACCGGTTTTCTGCCACGTTTCCATCCAGTCGTAACGCTCGTCTTCAGCGATCATTTGAACGGATACAGCATCGCCATCCGTGCCGTTTGGCCACATCAGGTTTGTGATGTTCAAACGCGCCATCGCACCAACAGCAGGCGCTGTGAGGTAGAGAAGTGCGATAAATACAAGCGCCCAACCAGCCGACCAACGCGCGTCAGACACTTTTGGCACCGTGAAGAAGCGCATAATCACGTGTGGTAAACCAGCTGTACCGATCATCAGCGACAGCGTGAACAAGACCATGTTCAGGTTGTCTTTGTGGGCTTCGGTATAGCTCGCGAAACCAAGGTCCGTGACGATCTGGTCAAGCTTTTGCAGAAGATAAACGCTGCTTTCGCCGCCTGTTGAGACCTCTGAGAACAGACCAATCGCAGGAATTGGCGTGCCAGTCAGCTGCAAGGAAATAAACACAGCGGGAATGGTGTAGGCGAGGATCAACACGACGTATTGCGCCACTTGGGTGTAAGTCACCCCCTTCATGCCGCCAAATACCGCGTATGCGAACACGATGCAGGCACCAATCAGCAAACCGGATGTGTTGGAAATTTCCAAGAACCGGCCAAAGGCCACGCCGACACCAGTCATCTGACCGATCACGTATGTCGTGGATG
This sequence comes from Rhodobacteraceae bacterium S2214, assembly GCA_025141675.1. Lineage (NCBI taxonomy): Bacteria > Pseudomonadati > Pseudomonadota > Alphaproteobacteria > Rhodobacterales > Paracoccaceae > Rhodobacteraceae bacterium S2214. Next base: position 2,017,228 of record CP081161.1, on the reverse strand, counting down.
CCACGATCAGACAGATCACCGCGACCAAACGCGCTGTCGGTGAATAGAAACGGTCCCCGATGAATTCGGATACGGTGAATTTACCAAACTTGCGCAGGTAAGGTGCCAGCAACAAAGCTAGCAGAACGTAACCACCGGTCCAGCCCATCAGGAAGGACGAGTTGTCGTAGCCTGTAAAGGCAATCAGGCCCGCCATAGAAATAAACGACGCCGCAGACATCCAGTCAGCCGCCGTCGCCATGCCGTTCGTGACAGGGTGAACACCCCGACCGGCTGCGTAAAATTCAGACGTAGACCCGGCACGGGCCCAAATCGCGATGCCGATGTAAAGCGCAAATGACGCGCCCACAAACAGCAGGTTCAGTGTAAACTGGTCCATGGGTTAATCCTCTTCCACGCCAAATTCACGGTCGAGCTTGTTCATGCGCCATGCGTAGAAAAAGATCAGACCAAGAAAGACGATGATCGACCCCTGCTGGGCAAACCAGAACCCAAGGTCGGTGCCGCCGACTTCGATACCTGACAGCATGGGGCGTAGCAAAATGCCAAACCCGAATGAGACGACAGCCCATATGATTAGGCTGATGATAATGATGCGCAGATTGGCAGACCAATATGCGCTTGGTTCCGGTCGTTCACTCATTGTGTTTCCTCCAATTGAGATGATTTTGAGCACGCCGAAATGCCTTTGACGCCGCGGACGTCGATGACGATCGGTCGGATAATTTTGCGTAACGCGTCGGTAATTGCGTCGATTTCGCCCATGGCGTCCAACGTCTGCAAAGACCCTTCGGCCTCGTAAAATGCGATCAAAGGGGCGGTTTCGGCGTGATACGCTACAAGACGGTTGCGGACTGTATCCGCATTGTCATCCGCACGGCGACGGAAGTCATGGCTGCCGCACTGGTCACATTGACCCTCTGTTGCAGGCTGCTTGAAGGATTCGTGATAGCCCTCACCGCATCCACCACAGGTATAGCGACCGGAAATGCGGGCGATCATGGCCTCGTCTTCGACTTCAAGGCTGATCGCCGCATCCACTTGCGCGCCTTTTGCTTTCAAAAGGGCTGACAAAGCTTCGGCTTGCGGGATTGTACGCGGAAATCCGTCAAGGATCACACCGGCAGAACAATCAGGATCGCCCAAGCGGTCACGCAAGATGTTCAGCACGATGTCATCGCTGACCAACCCCCCTGCTTCCATGACGGATTTGGCAGTTTTGCCAGCGTCCGTGCCGTTGGCGACAGCTTGGCGCAACAAATCGCCCGTCGATAATTGAACCAACCCGAACTTGTCTTCGAGACGTTTGGCTTGAGTCCCCTTGCCCGCACCAGGTGGTCCAAGAAGGATCAAGACCGGCATTTTACTGCGTCTCGGCATTTCGCTATTCTCAGGCATCTTTCACCCCTTGTTCATTCTGTTTTCAATGAGATCGTCGACCACGGATGGGTCGGCCAACGTTGACGTGTCGCCCAAGGCACCAAAGTCGTCTTCGGCAATTTTGCGTAGAATCCGGCGCATGATTTTACCTGAGCGCGTCTTAGGAAGACCGGGCGCCCATTGGATCAAATCAGGCGCTGCAATGGGGCCGATTTCCGTACGGACCCACGTACGCAATTCCTTGCGCAGTTCCTCGGTTGGCTCCTCGCCATTCATCAAAGTGACATAGCAATAGATGCCCTGCCCTTTGATTTCGTGCGGGTATCCGACAACAGCCGCTTCAGCCACTTTACGGTGGGCGACCAAGGCGCTTTCCACTTCCGCCGTCCCCATCCGGTGGCCCGATACGTTGATCACATCGTCGACGCGGCCCGTGATCCAATAGTCGCCATCTTCATCGCGACGACAGCCATCACCCGTGAAATAATAGCCGTGGTAATCCGAAAAATACGTCTTTTCGAACCGATCATGATCACCCCAAACGGTGCGCATCTGGCCGGGCCAGCTGCCCTTGAGGCACAAAACGCCTTCGCACGCCGTGTCGTGAATTTCTTCGCCTGTTGTTGGCTCCAGCACCACAGGCTCGATACCGAAGAAAGGCTTCATCGCAGAGCCGGGTTTGAGTGCATGGGCACCGGGCAATGGTGTTAGCAAATGACCACCGGTTTCAGTTTGCCACCACGTATCAACAATCGGCAGTTTGCCACCGCCAACAACGTCATTGTACCAGTTCCACGCTTCTGGATTGATCGGTTCACCAACTGTGCCAAGAACCTTCAGGCTGCTGAGATCACATTTTTCAACAAACTCTGGGCCCTTCGCCATCAGAGCGCGGATTGCGGTTGGCGCTGTGTAAAACTGGGCCACCTTATGCTTCTCAACGACCTGCCAAAAACGACTGGCGTCTGGATAGGTTGGCACACCTTCGAACATCACAGTCGTCGCGCCATTCGCTAGCGGACCGTAGACAATATAGCTGTGACCCGTGACCCAACCCACATCAGCCGTACACCAGTATACGTCGCCTTCGTGGTAATCGAAGACCAGTTCCTGCGTCATCGCGGCATAAACAAGATATCCGCCAGAACTGTGCACCACACCTTTGGGCTGGCCGGTCGATCCAGATGTGTACAGAATGAACAGCGGATCTTCTGCGCTCACTTCGACTGGCTCGCACGTCGGTGCCGCAGCAGCGGCCAAGGCGCCGTAGTCCAAGTCGCGCCCTTCAATCCAAGTGGTCTGGCCACCTGTCCGCTTCACGACCAAACATTTCACTGTGTCTTTGCAATGCAGTAGCGCTTCATCAGCGTTGGACTTCAGCGGCGTTTGACGCCCACCGCGTGGCGCGTAATCAGCCGTGATTACGACTTTTGCGTCCGATCCATTTACGCGGGCCGCCAAAGCGTCGGGCGAAAAGCCTGCGAATACGATGGAATGGATCGCACCCAGACGGGCGCAGGCCAGCATCGCGTAGGCGGCTTCTGGAATCATGGGTAGATAAATGACAACACGGTCGCCTTTGCCCACACCTTGATCAGCTAGAACATTCGCCATGCGGCAAACGGACTCATGCAGCGCCTTGTAGGTAATGTGCTGGGCGTCTTCGGCAGGATCGTCCGGTTCAAAAATGATCGCTGTCTGATCACCGCGTGTTGCAAGGTGGCGGTCAATACAGTTGGCGGACACATTCAGCGTCGCATCGGCATACCAGTTGATATGCACATTCCCGAGATCGAAATCGACGTCTTTCACGGTCGTGTAGGGCTTGATCCAATCGATCCGTTTGCCCTGCTCACCCCAGAACGCATCTGGGTCAGCAAGCGACGCGGCATACATTTCGTCGTATTTTGCTTCGTTGATATGTGCACCTGCGATCATGTCCGCGCTTGGTGCATAGGTTTTGAGTTTCGCATCTACGGTCATCTGAAATTTCCTTTGATGGTGTCTAAGTATTGAAAGCGCTCAGCGGCCTAGGACAGGGTTTCCCCTATCCCGGCGATCCGTGCGGCAATGGCATCAAGCGTGGCAGGGTCATCAATTGTGGCCGGCAAGTTCCACGGCTTGCTGTCAGCGATGGAAACCATTGTGCCGCGTAACACTTTGCCGGAACGCGTCTTGGGCAAAGCGTCGATGACGATGCAGCGTTTGAACGCTGCGACCGGTCCGATCTCTTGACGTACAAGGGCCACACATTCTTTTGCGATCTCTTCTTCGGACCGATCCGTGCCGTTGTTCAGACACACTAATCCCAGCGGGGCCTGCCCTTTCAGCGCATCACCGATCCCGATCACAGCGCACTCAGCGACATCGGGGTGATTGGACAGCACTTCTTCCATCGCGCCCGTCGATAAACGGTGCCCTGCGACGTTGATCACGTCATCCGTGCGGGCCATGATATAAAGGTAGCCGTCGTCGTCTTTGATCCCCGCATCACCTGTTTCGTAGTAACCCGGAAAGGTTTGCAGATACGCGGACTTATAGCGGTCTTCCGCATTCCAAAGCGTCGGTAATGCACCCGGCGGCAATGGCAGTTTGATGGCAATTGCACCCAACTCTCCTGCCGCGACCGGATTGCCCCCTTCATCCAAAATATCGACCTGATAGCCCGGCATTGGCACAGCGGGTGATCCGGGCTTGATGGCCAGTTCTTCGATACCGAGCGGATTTGCGGCGATAGCCCAGCCCGTTTCGGTTTGCCACCAATGGTCAATAATCGGTTTTTCCAGATGCTTTTGCGCCCAGCCGATTGTGTCCGGATCAGCGCGTTCGCCAGCAAGGAAAAGCGATTGCAAACAGCTCAGGTCATATTTGTCCAAATATTCCGCGTTCGGGTCTTCGCGCTTAATCGCACGTAAAGCAGTTGGTGCAGTGAACAGAACCTTAACGTCATGTTCTTCAATCACCCGCCAGAACGTACCTGCGTCCGGTGTCCCGATTGGCTTGCCTTCGAAAATGACAGTCGTGCAACCGGCCAACAGAGGGCCATAGCAAATGTAGCTGTGGCCCACGACCCAGCCAACGTCAGACGCGGCCCAAAAGACGTCTCCCGCGTCGACATTGTAGATGTTCTTCATCGTCCAGTTCAGCGCGACCATGTGCCCTGCGTTGTGGCGCACAACGCCTTTAGGCTGACCTGTCGTCCCAGAGGTATAAAGGATGTAAAGCGGATCAGCGCCCCGGACGGGCGTACACGGTGCATGCGCTGCGATTGCCGCCTCGGCTGTCCAATCGAAATCAAACCCGCCGACCATTTCCGCTTCGGCCTGTGGGCGCTGCAGGACCAAAGTAAAGTCCGGCTTGTGGTCAGCACGGGCAATCGCGCCATCCAAAAGCGGCTTGTAAGGAATAACCTTCTGTCCTTCGATGCCACAAGATGCCGCCAGAATTGCCTTGGGCGTTGCGTCATCAATCCGGACCGCCAATTCGTGTGCGGCAAACCCACCAAACACGACCGAATGCACCGCACCGATCCGCGCGCATGCCAACATCGCGACCAACGCTTCTGGGATCATCGGCATATAGATGACAACGCGATCACCCTTCTCGATTCCTTTTGCCGCTAAGACACCTGCGACGCGGGACACGCGGTCCAATAGGTCGGCGTAAGTAATCTTGGTCTGGCTATCCGTCACAGGGCTGTCATGGATGATCGCAGTCTGATCACCACGGCCAGCAGCTACGTGCCGATCAACCGCGTTATAACACGTGTTGCAGACCGCGTCCGAAAACCACGTGGTCATCGGCGCATTGGCCGTATCCAAAATCACGTCCGGTGCTTTGATCCAGTTAATGTCGGTCGCTGCATTCGCCCAAAAAGCTTCAGGATCTGCCTGCCAGTTTGCATAAATGTCCGCGTAAGTCGCCATGGTGTATCCCCTCCCAAATTGGAAGCGTACGACCCCATGCTGCGATTGGCGGCACATGTCTGGCAACACACCAGTAGCCCCGCAAATGTAAGGATTTCAAACTGGTACCGAACCCTCCCAGGTTCCCAAATTGATGGTTTCCTCCACGGTCCGCGCAGACTTTAGAATCGACGTTCCGTAAGGTCAGGTGATTATGGTAAATCGGCTTTTTCCAAAGGGCTGAACGTGTTAAGATGCAACAAATAGCAACTTGAAGACTGCAAAATGCGAAAAAGTGTAAAACCATGACCGCGTCCCGAAAAATCTTCGCCGGTGCCCGCATTCGCCTTTTGCGACAGGGACTGAATTTGACGCAGGCTGAATTTGCCCAGCAAATCGGAATTTCGACAAGCTATTTAAATCAAATAGAAAATAACCAGCGTGCCCTGTCAGGCTCTGTCATTCTCGCGCTTGTCGATACGTTCAACTTCGACCTATCGGAACTCGCATTGGATGGTGCGGGAAAGGTATCAGTCGATTTGCAAGAAGTCCTGACCGACCCGATTTTCAGTGACAACAAAGTGCTGACACAGGAAATAAAAGTTGCAGCAACGAACGCCCCAAATGTGACGAAAGCGTTTCTGGACCTTTACCGGATGTTCCAAAAGTCGCGCGAACAGCTGGGCGAAGTCGACAATGCGCTCAAAGACCGCGAAGCTTCACTGGCGCCCCTGCCCTACGAAGAAGTCCGCGACTATTTTCACTACAACGACAACTACATCGACGGCTTGGATCGCGCCGCCGAAAGTTTTGCGACCTCGCTGCCGCATTCTGATGCAGGCCGCCACACTGATATCGCCGATTACCTGCGTCAGAAGCACGATGTTCGCGTTGTGATGCGCAAAGACAAACCAAGCTCTGGCACGGTCCGCACCTATGATCCGGCGACGAAAACCATCTACCTCAATGCAGCATCAACAATGGCCACGAATTTGTTTCAACTGGCCTACCAAGTAGGTCTGCTTGAACAAGGCAACCTGATCGAACATCTTCTGGACGATGCGGGCTTCCACACCGATGTCGCCCGCGAAGTATGCCGGATGACCTTTGCCAACTACTTTGCTGGTGCGGTGGTGCTACCATATTCGGAATTCGCCCAAGCGGCTAAAGATCAACGGCACGACGTTGAAAAATTGGCCTTCCAATTTGACGCGAGTGTTGAACAGGTCTGCCATCGTCTCAGCATGCTGCAACGCCCCGGTGAAAAAGGCATCCCGTTCTACTTTCTGCGAATCGATCAAGCGGGCAACATCACCAAGCGGCACAGCGCCACAACGCTTCAATTCACGAGATTTGGCGGTGGCTGCCCGCTCTGGAACGTTCATCACGCATTTCAGTCCCCCGGCGAAATTCTGCGACAACTGGCCGTGACACCTGACGGTTTGCAGTATCTATCGCTCGCCTTTGTACAAACAAAACGCGTGGCTGGTTTCAAATCGCCAGTGCGTAAATACGCGATTGGCCTAGGCTGCGAGATCAAACATGCGGGCCACGTGGTTTATGCGGACGACATGGGCACAACAGATGCGTCAAACTTTGACCCCATCGGGACAAGCTGCCGGATATGCGAAAGGACCGACTGTTTCCACAGGTCGGTCCCCCCAATTGGTAAAGACATCAAGGTGGATCACAACACGCGTGGCAGCGTGCCGTTCAAGATTGCTTAGCCCAGCAACGACGGCAACCAAAGCGACACGGCTGGCACATATGTGACCAAGATGAGCGCGGCCAGGATGGCGATGTAGAACGGCCAGATCGACTTGAGCGCTTGTTCAATCTTGATCTTACCCACCGCACAGCCGACGAACAGACAAGTTCCGACAGGTGGCGTACACAGGCCCAGACCAAGGTTCACCAACATCATGATACCGAATTGCGTCGGGTCCATGCCCAAGCCCTTGGCGATCGGCAAGAAGATCGGCGTACAGATCAAGATCAACGCTGCCATGTCCATGATCATGCCCAAGATCAGCAGGATGATGTTGATCATCAGCAAGATGACGATCGGGTTGTCCGAGATCGACACAAGCAAGTCGCTCAGCTTTGTTGGGACTTGGTACAGCGCCAACAGGTAGGCAAACGACGACGCAAAAGCGATCAAGATCATCACCATCGACGTGGTTCGTACGGCGCCGGTTACAGCTAGCACAAAGGCGTCCCAGCTCAGCGAACGGTAGTAGAACTTCGTCAGCAGCAATGCGTAAAGCGCACCAAACGCACCGGATTCGGTCACTGTGAACACACCAGACAACGTACCACCAACGATGATTACAGCTGTGATGAAACCAGGAATTGCATCTGCGGCTGCGCGACCGACTTCCGCCCAACCCGGAAAAGGTTCCGCGGGATACTTGTGTTTGACCGACAGAATGTAAGCGGCAACAGCAAGGCTGAGACACATCAAGATACCCGGCACTACGCCCGCGAGGAAGAGTTTGGAGATCGAAATACCGCCCCCTGCGGCCACCGCGAAGATAATCATGTTGTGGCTCGGTGGAATGACGATTCCGGCAATGGATGACGTGACCGTAACGTTCACGGCGAAATCAGGACGATAACCGCGTTCTTTCATCACGGGGATCAACAAAGATCCAAGCGCTGAAATATCGGCTACAGCAGACCCAGAAATTCCGCCAAACAGCATGGATGAGAAGATGTTCACCATCGCCAAACCACCCTTCAGGTGGCCGACCAAAGCCGCGGCAAGCTTGACCAATCGTTTGGCAATCCCGCCATGCAGCATGATCTCACCCGCAAAGACGAAGAACGGGATAGCGAGCAGTGAAAAGACCGAAACACCAGCCGTCGCGCGCTGGAAGGTGATTAACATTGGGAAGCCTTCAAACCAAAAGGCCGAAGCTGCAGCAATCCCCATCGCAAAAGCGACAGGCATACCCACGACGACAAGAATGCCGAAGACCAGCAGAAGAATTAAGAGGCCCATAATTTAGATTTCCAGCTCTTCGACGACAGGTTGCCAGTCGGAAAATGTCAGTACGCGCAGCACACCACGTGCGCCCGCAAATAGAAGGATCAACGCACCGCAAGACGTAATCGCCAGCGTGCGGAAACTTTCGGGAATATCCAGCATCGGCAAGAGCGTATCCCAGCCGAACTGCATCAAGGTAACACCAGCAACCAGCATCACACCGCCAAAGATGGCGAGCGCGAAATCAATCGCAACAATCAGAACTTTTTGAACGACGCGCGGCATCAAATCACGAAACAGATTCACACCCAGATGAAAATTTTCGCGGATACCGGCAGCGGCACCTAGGAATGCGATGTAGCAGATCAACAGCAACGCTAGCTGTTCAACCCAAGTTGGCGTGACGTTCAGAACATAGCGGCCAAAAACCAACCAGCCGAATGTCGCAACAAGGATCACCAAAGCAATCGATGCAGCAAAGATACAAGCTGCGCGGATCGCTTCTAAGGCGGCCTCGAGCTTGACGAATTTGTGTGATTGGCTCGTCATTTCGGGCCCCCTGTTATCTTGTGTCAGGCTACCCAACGAAGGGCCGCAGTGACAAGAAGGCCCGCCACACAAGAGGCGGACCTTCGATCTTAAGTGGCTCGCTTATTCCGCGTTGCGGATCAGGTTCACCAGATCAGACAGATCAGGGTTATCAGCCAAGAACTGCTCGTAGACTGGCGCCATTGCTTCTTGGAATGGTGCTTTGTCAGCGATTGTGTTCACGGTTGTACCACCAGCCTGAACGATTTCCATGGAAGCCGCTTCACGGGCCTGCCACAGTTCACGCTGCAATTCGGCAGATGCTTGACCAGCTGCTTTCAGGATTTCCTGCTGCTCTGGTGTCATCTTTTCCCAAGTCTTCAGGCTCATGCACAGGCATTCTGGAATGATCAGGTGCTCAGTCAAAGAATAGTACTGCGCCACTTCAAAGTGGTTTGTGGATTCGTATGATGGCGGGTTGTTTTCCGCACCGTCCACAACACCAGTTTTGATTGACTGGTACACTTCGCCAAATGCCATTGGTGTCGCGTTACCGGACATTGATTCAACCATGCCCACGAACAGGTCGTTTGACATTACACGTACCTTCAGACCTTCAACGTCTGCTGGCGTGTTGATTGGACGAACAGAGTTGTAGAATGACCGTGCACCAGCGTCGTACCAACCAAGTGGGACGATACCTTTTTCGATCATGCCAGCGCCGATAGCTTCGCCAACTTCGCCGTCCATCAGTTCATACATCTTAGGGATGGATGGGAAGATGAATGGCAAGGAAACAACGTTCGTCTCAGGAATAGACTGACCCATCGGCCCAAGGCTGAATTCACCAAAGTCGATCACGCCAAGACGGATCTGTTCAATTGCGTCAGGCTGGCTGCCCAAAACACCGTTATGGTAAATCTGGCCTGTCACTTCGCCGCCAGTCTTTTCAGCGACTTCAGCCATGAATGATTCCATAGCGATAGACACAGGGTAATCTTCGACGTGAATGTTCCAGCCGCGCAGTTCAGCAGCAGTGGCGGCAGTACCAGCAACGGCAACAGCGCCTGCGAGTGCAACTGACGTTACAGTTGTCCGGAAATTAAAATGTAGCATAGTGCGATCCCTCCCGATCGTTTTATAGCGCGGCCTGACGACACTCCCATGTCCTAAAGCACACACACATTCTCGACCCAAGTTCACTGACACCGACAAGCGGCAGCATTCCCAGATCAATTGGTATACTAGTATTAACACACCCTGCACCTGTCAACGAATTGGTAGCGCTAACAGTTGTGGTCGACCGCAACTGCCAGAGGAAAGTGAACAGCAAGCCACTGCGAATAAGTACTTTTTTGCGTGAAACGCTACGGCGAATAAATGAGACTAAGTACGATCAACGTTACCATCTGGATCAAGCAACACAATTCAAAGGTGATTACTGCAAACAACCTATCGCCCATAAGGCAAGATCGCAAAGCCAATTCACCGCCCGAGCACGTCAAATTTCACATGCCCCGCTTTCCGCCTGTTCACGGCAAACTTGCTTGATGCCTCCCAGTGATTGTTGCACGGTCAACGTGTGACAAGGTGATCCACGTACTGAGCTAGGCGGCGTTAAATGATTTTGAATAGACGGCTATTTTTATCGGTTTTGGGTAGTTTCAGTCTGGCAGGTTGCGCCAGCACTGCGCAGTCCCCAAGGACAGCATCGACCGCACCTGACCTGATCCCCGTGCAAACACCTGCCTTCTCCGCATGGGTCGCACGTTTCAAACCACGCGCCCTTGCTGCAGGCATTTCTTCCACGACCTTTGATCGCGCATTCGCGAATGCAGGCTTCATCCCCGGCGTCGTGACGCGCGACGGCAACCAGATCCAAACGCGCCGGACCTTGGAGGATTACCTTTCCATTGCCACCTCAGATGAACGCATGTCAAAGGGGCGCGTCGCCATCGCCCGACATGCTACCACCCTCGCCGCAGTCGAGCAGCGTTATGGCGTGGACCGCAATATCGTCGCCGCAATCTGGGGCATGGAAAGCCTGTTTGGTGAACGTCGTGGTGATATTCCAGTGGTGTCAGCGACAGCGACGCTGGCCTTCGACGGCCGCCGTGGTGCTTTCTACGAAAAGCAACTGATTGCGGCTTTGCAAATCCTTGAGCGCGGCGATACGACGCCCGATCAAATGATCGGCAGTTGGGCTGGCGCGATGGGCCACACGCAATTCATTCCGACGTCGTATCAGTCTTTCGCCGTGGACTTCACGGGCGATGGAAAGCGCGACATCTGGACGGATGACCCCACAGATTCGCTTGCCTCGACCGCCGCTTATCTGTCGCGCAACGGATGGCGCAGCGGATTGAAATGGGGATCAGAGGCAGGCACCGGTGGTCCGGCCGGTCGCAATCTCCAGCCCCAAGCGGGTGGTGTGACATTCACTGTAACGCGCAACTTCAACGTTTTGAAAACCTATAATAATTCCGATTTCTACGCGATTGGAATCGGGCATCTGGCTGACCGCCTCGGCGGCGCTGGTCCTCTGCGCGGCACCTTCCCACCGGATGAGAACGGCCTGACGAAAGCAGACCGTCAAACCGTGCAACGCGCCCTCGCTCAACGTGGCTATGATGTCGGTCCTGCCGATGGCGTCATTGGCGGACAAACCCGCTCTGCCGTCAGCGATTTTCAACGGCGCGAAGGTTTACCCGTCACGGGCATCGCAGATCGCACTGTTCTCGCCGCCCTACGCTAGCCCATACAAAAAAGCCCCGCACATCGTTTGATGCGCGGGGCTTTTTCTATCTCTAGACCCGACCTTAGCCGATGATCGCGTTCAACGTTGCCGATGGGCGCATCACAGCAGCGGTTTTCGCCGCATCACCGTGGTAGTAGCCACCCAGATCAACGGCGCTGCCTTGTGCGGCTGCCAGTTCGGACACAATAGCTGCTTCGCCAGCAACCAGTGCTTCGGCGATTGGGGCAAAATGCGCAGCCAATTCTGCATCGTCTGACTGTGCGGCCAAGGCTTCGGCCCAATAACGCGCAAACCAGTAGTGGCTGTCGCGGTTGTCCGGCTCACCCACTTTACGCGATGGGGAACGGCTGTTGTCGAGGATGCCTTGCGTGGCAGTATCAACGGCTTGGCCCAGAACGCGGGCTTTTTCGTTGCCGCGTGCGTCTGCGAGGAATTGCAGGCTTTCACCCAACGCACAGAATTCACCTAGTGAATCCCACCGCAAGTGGTTTTCTTCAACCAATTGCTGCACGTGCTTTGGCGCAGAACCACCTGCACCCGTTTCAAACAGACCACCGCCCTGCATCAGTTTCACGATGGACAACATCTTCGCAGATGTCGCCAGTTCCAAGATCGGGAACAAGTCAGTCAGATAGTCACGCAGCACGTTACCAGTGATGGCAATCGTGTTTTCGCCTTTGGTGATCGTCTCAAGCGACGCACGTGTGGCTTCGCGTGGGGCCATGATTTCAAACTTGTCGGCCACGCCTTTGGCTTCCAAGATCGGCTTCACATAAGCGATCAGTTCCGCGTCATGCGCCCGATCGGCATCGAGCCAGAAAATCGCACGGCAGCCTTCGGCCTTCTGGCGATCAATCGCGAGGTTCACCCAATCTTCAATCGGGGCTTTACGCGCAGAGGCAGACCGCCAGATGTCGTTGGCCTCAACAGTGTGCCGGTGCAGCACTGTGCCATCGTCGAGGATCATCTTCACGGTGCCTGCTTCTGGCATTTCGAATGTGGTTGGGTGTGAACCATATTCTTCGGCTTTTTGCGCCATCAGACCGATGTTCTGCACTGTGCCCGCAGTGGCAGGGTTCAATTTACCGTTTTCTTTGAAGAACTTGATGCTCTCATCGTAAACCGGCGCATATGAATTGTCAGGGATCACACAGTTTGAATCTGCTTCTTTCCCATCAGGGCCCCAGCCCTTACCACCAGCGCGGATCAGCGCAGGCATGGATGCGTCGATGATCACGTCGGATGAAACATGCAGGTTGGTGATGCCTTTGTCGGAATCAACCATGTACATCGGCGGACGCGCCGCCATGCAGGCTTCGATATCCGCCATGATGTCGGCGTTGCCTTCAACACGTGCCAGAAGGTCACCCAAACCAGAGTTCGGGTTCACGCCCAGATCAGCCATCGCAGCACCGTGCTTTTCAAACACAGGTGCCAAGAATGCCTTTACCGCGTGACCAAAGATGATTGGGTCGGAAACCTTCATCATCGTCGCTTTCATGTGAAGCGAGAACAATGTGCCTTCAGCCTTTGTCTGTTCGATTTGTTCAGCCAAGAAAGACTGCAATGCCGCCGCCGACATGAATGTCGCGTCAACCACTGTGCCTGCGGGATAGGACACGCCTTCTTTCAGAACAGTTTCGCCATTAGCAGTTTCCAGAACGATCTTTGCAGTCGCTTCTTTGGCAAGCGTCGCAGACACTTCGTTCGAGAAGAAGTCGCCACCAGACATAGACGAAACCTTCGTCTTGCTGTCCGCATTCCATTCACCCATCCGGTGTGGATTGTTCTGAGCGAAAGATTTCACTGCTTTGGCAGCGCGACGATCCGAATTCCCTTCGCGCAACACAGGGTTCACGGCAGAGCCTTTGATCCCGTCGTATTTTGCGCGGATCGCTTTTTCTTCGTCAGTCGCGGGAGCTTCTGGATAATCCGGCAGCGCGTAGCCTTGGGATTGCAGTTCTTTCACAGCGGCAACCAATTGCGGCACAGATGCAGAGATGTTCGGCAGCTTGATCACGTTGGCTTCCGCCGTCTTCACCAAACGGCCCAGTTCGGCCAGATCGTCAGACTGCTGCTGATCGGCTTTCAGGTGCTCAGGGAATGTCGCAAGGATACGACCAGCCAGTGAGATGTCCTTGGTGCCCACAGACACGCCAGCGGCTGCTGCGAATTTCTGGATGATCGGCAGGAAGGACGCAGAGGCCAGTTCCGGCGCTTCGTCAACTTTGGTGTAAATGATATCGGTCATGGTAACCCTCGCGATTGAATTTGCCTGTCCTTAGCGGATGCAACCTGCGACGTCCATTGTATACCATGGTATATCGAAACAATTCTGAGCCAAAATGCGCGTCTTTTGGCCACACGCAGGGCTTTAGGCCCGAAACATTAGCCTTCGAGGAAGGCCTGCGCTGCAAGGACCGCTTCCGCCATCCCGTCAAAGAAACCTGGAACGGTCACATCAACCAACGCCGGTTGACCGTCGCCTGGCACGTAATCCTCGGGCGCTTTGCGGGTCGGAAACTTCGGATCAGACATCGCAAGCAATTCACGGTGGCTGGCTCCTTTTCCGTGTTTGATCACGTTTACTGCCAGATAATACTGGTAAACCCGTTCTGCCAGATCCGCCTCACCCGCCTCAATCAACGCGGACTTCAACTTCCGTGAAAACGGGCCACGGCGGAAATGATACTGCATCCGCGCCTCAAACGCACCGAACGTATCCACGGCAATCGCTTCAAGCGCCAATGCGTCGCCCGCTGCGTCTTTGGCCTTTTCCTGCGCCGTGCCAATAAGTTCAGGTAAGCTTTGTGTCGCGGACATGATGCATTCTCCGTTTGTGTTACCTGTCCATACGCTATCAATTGCAGAAAGATAATGGGCGTTGTCATGAAAAGACGCTTCCGTTTCGCTTATCCGGCGCGATTGAGAAACGTGTCACAAATCTCTTTCCATTCTCGGGTATCGCCGCCTAGTAGCGATCTAAAAAAGGCACCCCAGATGACCAAATTGCAGACAATCAGCGGGAACGACGCATCTGGAATGTGTTTTGGTTGCATGCAGTTTGGCGGGACTGCCGACAAAACCGTCAGTCACGAAATGTTTGATCTATGCCGTGCGCGGCAGGTCAATTTTTTTGATACTGCACACACATACACAAGCGGTGCATCTGAACGCATGCTGGGGGAATTCGTTGGTCGTGAACGCGATGAAATTATCGTAGCTACAAAGGCCGCATATACCGGAGGGAGCAGTTCAGAAAACATCCTGACACAGTTTGATGAAAGCCGTTCACGTCTGAAAATGGATGTCGTGGATATTCTATATTTGCACCGCTGGGATCCGCAGACAGCATTGGATGAAACGTTTGATGCGCTCGCCAAGCTGCAACAATCCGGCTTGATCCGTTATATCGGCGTGTCGAACTTTGCAGCGTGGCAGGTTATGAAGGCGCAAGCGGCAGCCGAGCGTTTTGGCGTTAGAATTGATATCATCCAGCCAATGTATTCGTTGGTGAAACGACAAGCAGAGGTCGAACTGTTCCCCATGGCGATGTCAGAGAACATCGCTGTGGCATCCTACTCTCCACTCGGGGCAGGTCTGTTGACTGGGAAGTACAGTGCCGAAGTCACGGGCCGGCTTTCGACGGATCAACGCTACGCAGCCCGCTATGGCCAATCGTGGATGCAACGCACAGCCGACGCGCTTACTGACCTTGCAGCCGAGATAAACGTTGATCCGGCAACGCTTGCCGTGGCGTGGGCTGCATATCATCCTTCGGTGACAGCCCCGATCATCAGTGCGCGGAACGCGACGCAGTTGAATGCATCCTTGGCGGCACAAAACGTGCTTATGACCCCGCAGCTTTATGCACGAATAGAAGCGTTGTCGCTTCGCCCTGCCCCAGCGACAGACCGATTGGAAGAAACAACGCCTTAAGCCGGGTTATTATCTGTGGCTTCCCAATGTTCGCCAAGTGCGACAATGCACGACGTGCCATTGGCGTAGGTTTGAACAACCATGAAATCGCCCGTCCCCGCCGTGACCCAGACCTCAAGAACCGTTTCCGGTCCCCGTAAGCCTTGCCCCTGACGTTCGGCCCCCATCACATCAGTCAAGGTTTCGTTCAAGCGCGCGCTGTCATCGCAAGTCAGGTCGGAAAAGTTCGCCTGCGCAATGCCCGGTAATGTCGCAATCAAGCACAATAAGTAGAAAAAGTGTTTGGACATACCGAAAGGATAACCAGACATGCATCAAAATGTAACGGTTTTATGAAACTATTTGCATAAAATCGTCTGCAACGAGGGATATTCGCCGCCGTCCCTTCCAAGCGGGAACTTTGCAACCTCCCAGACATGGACTGATTTTCTGTCATGATTCTGTTTCGAAAGCTTCAAGAACTTGAATCAGAACCGTCACGTCGCTGTCGTCTACCATCCATATCCATCGCCCAAACATGGGGGCGATATGCTAACTATAGATGCACTAACAAAGCGTTTCGGCGACAAGACGGCCGTTCATGCGGCCAGTATAACCGTTGAAAAACCGGCTATGATCGGGATCATCGGCCGCTCTGGTGCTGGCAAATCGACACTGTTGCGAATGGTCAATCGGTTGAATGACGCAACCGAAGGCACGATCACTTTCGAAGGTGAAGACATCACCGGATTGCGCGGGGCCGCCAAGCGGGATTGGCAGTCACGTTGTGCCATGATTTTCCAACAGTTCAATTTGGTGCCGCGCATGGACGTCGTATCAAACGTCTTGCACGGAACGTTGAATAAGCGGTCCACTTTCGCGACCCTATTCAATCTATATCCTCAGTCCGACATCCACCGCGCAATTGAAATTCTTGATCGCTTAGGGATTGCCGAACAGGCACCAAAACGTGCCGAAGCCCTATCTGGTGGGCAGCAGCAACGCGTCGCGATTGCACGGGCATTGATGCAGGATCCCAAGATCATTTTGGCAGATGAACCGATTGCGTCGCTTGATCCCATGAACGCGCAGATCGTCATGCAATCCCTGCGCACGATCCACGAAGAAGACGGTCGCACGGTTATTGCGAATTTGCACACGTTGGACACTGCACGACGGTATTGTGACCGTGTGATTGGCATGCGGGACGGCCGGATCGTGTTCGATGGCACACCCGAACAACTGACCTTTGGCGTTGCCCGCGACATCTACGGCGCAGGCGCGGATTTTTCCGAAGCCGCCACATCCACCGAAATTGAAACACTGGACAGCAAAAAGGCCCCCAAAACGGGTGCCTACGCCTAAGCCAGTCACGTCCCGCTTCTTTCGCGGGCCACCTTCATCAACCCTACGGAGATAACGATGAAAAAGACCCTCGCAATGGCGCTTGCCGCCACAACAGCACTGAGCACAGGCGCGGTCGCGCAAGACATCACAGAATTCCGTATCGGTATTCTGGGCGGTGAAAACGCGCAGGACCGCATGAACAACTACGAATGCATGGTCAATTACACGACTGAAGCGCTTGGCGTTGAAACAAAGCTTTTCGCACCTGCGGATTACAACGGCGTCATCCAAGGCCTGCTCGGCGGCACAATCGATATGGCATGGCTTGGCGCATCGTCTTACGCTGCAACATACTTGCAAGACTCTGAAGCGGTCGAGCCTGTCCTGATCAAAGTGAACCTAGACGGTTCTGTCGGCTACCACTCCATCGGCTTTGCGCGCGTTGACAGTGGCATCACATCGCTGGACGATATGGCAGGCAAGGCATTTGGTTTCGGTGATCCGAATTCCACATCCGGTTACCTGATTCCATCCATCGAAATCCCGCAGTACAAAGACGGTATCACCATGGAATCCGGTGACTACTTCGGTGAAGTCAAATTCACTGGCGGTCACGAGCAAACAATCGTCGCAGTCAACAATGGCGACATTGACGGTGGTGTCACTTGGGCGGATGGCCAAGGTAACTGGGAAGACGGTTACAATTCTGGCGCACTGCGCCGCGCCGTTGATGCAGGTCTCGTTGACATGAACGACCTCGTGCAGATTTGGCAGTCAAACGTGATCCCTGAAGGCCCGGTTGTGCTGCGCAGCGCACTGCCGGAAGAGGTGAAGGTCAAAATGACAACCCTGGTCGACGAACTGTTCGAAAACGACCCTGATTGTGCTTACGGCGTCGCGGCTGGTGACACACTGGGCTTCCAGCCTGTCACCCACGAGATGTACGAAAGCATCGTCGCTGCACGTCAATCCGTGATTGGTAACTAATCCATTTTTATGACGCATCCGGTAGCCCTGCGGGGCTGCCGGTTTTTCGTTTGGGGGCCCCATGGCAGAAACAGCATTCAGCGGCGCGCCGCAAACCGTTGGCAACATTCAGTCGACCTATATGGCGCAAGTCCAGCGACGCAGGCTCTATGGCGGGCTAACATTGCTGATCTTTGTTGTCCTGATGGTGTCCGGATTTAACATTGCGGACGACCGGAACGCTGGCGGTTTCTGGGATGGCTTGCACCAGATCGGCGATTATCCCGCCGATGTTTTGTCAGAAGCATGGGAAAAACGAGCGGAATTGCCTGCCTTGGTGTTCAAGTATTTTCCGGCTCTTATTGAAACGATCAACATCGCGGCGGTTTCGACCCTGCTTGGGGCGATTGGCGGTTTGTTTCTTTCTCTACATGGCACACGCGGGTTGGCAAAATGGCCCCGTTTGATCCCGTTGTTTCGCCGTATTTCCGACATCATGCGCGCAGTGCCGGAAATTGTCGTCGCCCTTGTTTTGATCTTTGTCCTTGGGGGCGGGCCCGTGCCTGCGATGATCGCTATTTCCATCCACACGGCTGGCGCATTGGGAAAAATGTTCTCAGAAGTCTCCGAGAATGCTGATCTGAAGCCGCTTGAAGGGTTGGCCTCAACAGGCGCTACGTGGTCACAACGGATGATACTTGGCGTGCTTCCACAGGTCGCACCAAACTACATCAGCTACGCGCTTTTGCGGTTCGAGATCAATATTCGCGCCTCCGCCATCCTCGGGTTCGTGGGCGCTGGTGGATTGGGCTACGAGTTACGCAATGCGATGGCATGGGGACCCGGTCGATTTGACGAAGCCGCAGCCATCTTCGTTCTTCTATTCGGCACAATCGTATTCTTCGACCAAGTGTCCAGCCGCTACCGCAATCGTTTGACCGAAGGACAAGCCCAATGACCGCGATCGATCTGGATACAACAAAGCTTGAGGCTGAACAGATTTTCCAGCGCAAGCGACTGATTGGTTTTGGCCTGCCTGCCGTGATCTTCGCCTATCTCGTCTATATCTTCTTTGCCTTCGATCTGGCCGGTCTCGCGGGACGCGCCAATGTCGACAATGCAAAGACGCTGACGTCGGACATCTGGTCGTATAAGGTACATGTCACGCGCAACAACCGCTCTGGCGAAATCAGCTACGCCGTCGAAGGCGAACGCAAAGGCACTTATCCGGATGGCGAACGTCCCGCATGGGTCAGCGGCAATGACGTGATCGCAATTGATCTCGGCGCAGATCACATCGTGCGATATTTGCCCGACAACCGTACAGAGATTGATGTGCCGGGATTTCCGTTGATCAAGGTGCAAGCCGAAGGCCGCACGGTGACAAGCAACCTGCCTGACGATCTACCCGATTGGATTTCTGCCTCCGACCGCCGCATTGGCATCACAACAGACGAAGGGCGCATCACGCTAACTGGCGCGCGGACAGAGGTTTTCAATTACTTCGCAGGGTGGGAACTGTTTTGGTTTACGCTCGACAGCCCATACCATGGCGAAGGCATCGGCATGATCCTGTTCGGGGAACGGCTCGATCCTGCGCGCAGCAACATTGCGGGTGCCATGTCGGACTGGTGGAACAACAAGATGTGGCGGCACAAGGACGTCGCGTGGGCCATCGGAGAGACGATTTTGATGGCATTTCTTGGTACGATGGGTGCGGCGATGGTCGCGTTGCCCTTGGCCTTTCTGGCCGCCAAGAAATTTTCCCCAGTCATGGTCTTGCGTGCCGCGACACGCCGCCTGTTCGACTTCGTTCGCGGCGTCGATGCGCTGATCTGGACAGTCGTTCTTGCCCGCGCCTTCGGCCCCGGCCCACTGACTGGGTCATTGGCGATCTTGATCACGGATACGGGCACATTCGGTAAAACCTTTTCCGAGGCGTTAGAAAACGTCGATCAAAAACAGATCGAAGGGATTTCTTCCACCGGTGCGAAGCCGTTACAACGCTACCGCTTTGGCGTGATCCCGCAAGTGGTTCCGGTTTTGCTGGCGCAGGTTCTGTATTTTCTTGAATCCAACACGCGGTCGGCTACCATCATTGGGGCGATCACTGGTGGCGGCATCGGCCTGATGCTGACCCAAGCGATCCAAACCCAAAAAGACTGGGAAGAAGTCGCATACTACATCGTGCTGATCATCCTGATGGTGATGTTTATGGATTGGTTCTCGGGCTGGTTACGCAGCAAATTGATTGGACGCAAAGATTAATGGCAAACATTCTCATCACGGGCGTTAACCGCGGCATAGGGGCAGCTTTGCATCAAGCTGCGTCTGCTAATGGTCACCACGTCATTGGCACCACGCGCGATGGTCGAAACGGGACAATCGCCTTGGAACTGTCCGACCCTGCCGCAGTTGCAAATCAGTTACGCGCACTGCCGCAGATTGACGTGCTCATCAACAACGCTGGTATTATTGGTCCAGTGTCTGATCGGCAGTCTCCGCTTTCGATGGACTGGCGCGGAATGAGCGAAACGTTCGCCATCAACAGCATCGCCCCGCTCGCGGTGGCGCAGGCAGCACTACCAGCATTGCGAAAATCAGAGCGGCCCAGAATACTGACAGTTTCAAGCCAGATGGCCAGCTTTGCCACCCCTAAATCCAACCAGATCGCCTATCGTGCCTCCAAGGCTGCGGTTAATAAAGTGATGCAAGGGCTGGCAGTTGAACTGGAACCAGAGGGGATCCCTGTTGTCGTGATCAACCCAGGTTGGGTGCGAACGGATATGGGCGGCACAGGTGCGGACGAAGACCCTAACGATGTGGCCCAAGGAATTTTGGCCATAATGGAACGGCTGACGATAGAAGATACCGGAAAGTTCCTTCGGTTCACCGGCGAAGAGTTCGCCTACTAATGGCACGTTTGACTGCGAATGCGCCATTCTTTCACCCCGAATGCGAGATCACGGATAGCACCTTTGGTGCCTTTGTAGAGATCGGTAAGGGCAGCCGCGTGAATAACGCATCCTTCGGCGATTACAGCTATTGCGACCGTTATGCGGATATTGCTAATGCGCAAATCGGCAAGTTTGCGAATATCGCGGCGTTTTCGCGGATCGGCGCGACGGATCATCCTTTGGATACGGCGTCTTGCCATCATTTTCTATACCGATCCGATGATTATTGGGACGACGCGGATCGTGATGTAGATTTCTTTACGCACCGCAGCTCCCGCGTTGCACATATCGGTCACGACACGTGGATTGGTGCAGGCGCTATGATCAAGCCAGAGGTCACGCTCGGCCACGGGGCTGTTGTCGCAGCGGGCGCAGTCGTGACGAAGGATGTCGCGCCTTACACAATCGTTGCAGGGACACCCGCGACGCCACTTCGCCACCGCCAACCCAAACCAATTGCGGACCGGTTGATGGAACTAGCGTGGTGGGATTGGTCGCATGAAGATCTGCGCACCGCGCTCCCAGATTTTCGGTCGATGTCGGCTGAGGCATTTCTTGAAAAATATGAGACCGCTTAGCGTTCGACACAATCAACCTCGAGCGGTTCAAGTTTCAATCGTTAAAGTCACACGATCCCCTGCAAAGTAGGTCCGCCCGTATTCGATCGCGGTTTTAGCATCATCGACGTTGACACTGCTGGACCGCAGCAGTGGATCGCCTTCATGAACCTGCAGATGCAGCGCTTGGGTGGCATCGGCGCGCACGGCCGTCAGGCGCGTCGACGCACGTGCAAAATCTGCAACACCGCAAAGCGCCAACGCATCGGTCACGCTGCTTGTTTCTTTGAATGCATCAAAAATGCCATTGACCCGCGACAGCGGGAAAAGACTTTCGAACAGCGCAATCGGCTGACCGTCTGACAGTGACAAACCTTGATATACGCATACCCGATCACCAGGGGCGATATTCAGCGCAAACGCCTCGCCGTCGGATGCCGCACGTTCTTCAAGATGGATCACCCGTTTCTCTGGCCGTCGTCCTGCCGCGATCAGGTTTTCGTGGAACCGGACCCGTTTGCCGATGGCGTAATCCGTTGGCGTGGCCGCAACAAAAGCACCCGCGCCGCGCCGCGTGCGCACCAACCCTTCATCCACAAGCGCCGAGATGCCGTGACGCACCGTATGACGATTAACGCCGAACCTTTCGGCCAAAGCGGCTTCGGTCGGCAGCTTGTCACCGGGGGCATAACGGCCTTCAGCGAGGTCTATGCGAAGCGCAGATGCAATCGCTTTCCAAACGGGGGTCTTGGGGACTGTGTCACTCAAACTTCACAAATCTCTTCTATCGGAAAACGCAAAATATGGTAAGATATGTATAGTTGTATAGATGAAAGACAAGTTGTCGAGATGAAAGATACATTCGATACAGAAAACCCCCGCAAAGTCTGGATGGGACTGTTGGCCAAAGCGCCTGAGGGTCGTGTTTCTCAGTTGTTGGATACGCATTTGACGCGCCCCAGCTTCACATGGCTCCGCGCCCCCGAAATCGGCAGTACGATGGTGCAAGGCCGCGCTGGCGGGACTGGTTCCCCCTTCAATTTGGGTGAAGTAACCGTGACCCGTTGTGCTTTGACCCTTGCGACGGGCGAAGTCGGACACGCCTATATTCAAGGGCGCAGCAAGCCAGATGCAGAAGCCGCGGCACTGATTGATGCGATGATGCAAACGACACAAGCAGACGACGTGCGTGCCGCTGTGCTGTCCCCGCTCGAAACGGAAGCGATGGCGCGCAAGGCGCACCGCGCCGCCAAAGCTGCCGCAACGAAGGTCGATTTTTTCACGATGGTGCGGGGGGACGACTGATGGACGCGCAAACGTTAAGCGGTGGGTTTGCCGACCCAGCCATACAATCCGCACATGCCTTTCGAAGCGTCATGGAAGCCATGGCAAGACCCGGCACCATACAAGACATCACCGGGGCCGAACCCCCTGCCCCTTTATCCAAAGCCGCTGGCGCTGTTCTACTGACCCTTTGCGACGCCGACACGCCGGTTTATCTGGCCGGAGATACTGATTGCGCGGACGTACGGTCTTGGTTGGCGTTTCACACCGGTGCACCAGTCACGGGGCCATCACAGGCGATGTTCGCAGTCGGCACGTGGGGCGCACTTGGACCATTGTCGGCTTATCCAGTGGGCACGTCGGAATACCCAGATCGGTCTGCGACGCTTATCGTCGAAAGCGACACACTATCGGGCAATTCGGTGTTGAACGGACCCGGCATAAAACAAACCGCACAACTGAACTTGCCCGAAACCCCTGCGTTTCAATTGAACCACAAACTATTCCCGCTCGGTCTGGATTTCATTTTCACATTCGGCGATCAACTAGCAGCCCTGCCGCGTTCAACGGAGGTGTCGTCATGTACGTAGCTGTCAAGGGTGGCGAACGTGCCATCGAAAACGCACATGCGTGGTTAGCCGAAGAACGACGCGGCGATACATCCGTCGCTGAACTGAGCGTTGCGCAAATTCGCGAACAGCTTAGTCTTGCGGTGAACCGCGTCATGGCCGAAGGGTCGCTCTATGATCCGGACCTTGCCGCTTTGGCGATCAAACAAGCACGGGGTGATTTGATCGAAGCGATCTTCCTGATCCGCGCCTACCGCACGACATTGCCGCGCTTTGGCTCTTCGCTTCCAGTGGACACAGGTGCGATGGCGTGCGACCGACGCATTTCTGCGACGTTCAAAGACCTGCCAGGTGGTCAAATTCTAGGCCCGACGTTCGATTACACGCACCGTTTGCTGGACTTCAAACTGGCAGCAGATGGTGAAATTACAGACGCCCCGACGCGCGACGTCGAAGCTGCGGCGGTGCCACATGTGACCGACTTCCTAAATCAGGAAGGACTAATCGAAGACGCCCCACTCGACGATACCTCTCCGCCCGATCTGACCCGCGAACCTTTGGAAATGCCAGCGGAACGCGCGCTACGACTGCAAGCGCTCACACGATCGGACGAAGGATTCACGCTCGGCTTGGCCTATTCCACACAGCGGGGGTACGCCCGCAACCACGCTTTTGTGGGCGAGCTACGGATCGGAACGGTGCCTGTTGAAATGGATATCCCAGAACTGGGATTTTCCGTGGAAATTGGCGAAGTGACCCTGACCGAATGCGAAACCGTCAATCAGTTCAAAGGCTCCAAAACGGAACCCCCCCAGTTCACGCGCGGATACGGATTGGTCTTCGGCCAGACCGAACGCAAAGCGATTTCAATGGCTTTGGTGGACCGCGCATTACGATGGGAAGAGCTAGGCGAAGATAACGAAGGCGCACCCGCGCAGGACGCTGAATTTGTGCTGTATCACGCAGACAACATTCAGGCGACGGGGTTCCTCGAACATATCAAACTGCCACACTACGTCGATTTTCAATCCGAGCTCGAACTGGTGCGCAAACTGCGCCGCGACGCCGGCGCGGATCAAATGCAGGAGGCGACAGAATGACGTTAGTCGCCACCACCACCGTCTCCTCCGCCGTCGCCACCAAAATCGCCCCAAGAACTACTGTCGCTATGCCATACACCGCCGGGTTCTTCGGGATGCTTGGACGATCTACGTTCGCTGCCGTCAAAATCGGTCCAGACGTAGACACCGGCGCTATCATCGCGGCGCAACGACTGTTTGCGGCGCTTATGCCGCCGATCACTCCAGAACCCGTATGTCAAAACGGCGGCACCGAGAGCTGCGAAGAAAACCCATTCCATACTCATTATACCTTCCGAGGCACTCATCATGTCTAACTACAATTTCGCATATCTTGATGAACAAACCAAGCGGATGATCCGCCGCGCGATCCTGAAAGGTCTTGCAATACCGGGATATCAGGTCCCCTTCGCCTCACGCGAAATGCCGATGCCTTATGGTTGGGGCACGGGTGGTGTGCAGGTGTCTGCCGCCGTCTTGACTCCTGACGACACGTTTAAGGTCATTGACCAAGGGGCGGACGACACGACCAACGCCGTCTCGATCCGCACGTTTTTTGAACGCACAGCGGCAGTGGAGACAACCACCGAGACCAGCGAGGCAAGCGTGATCCAAACACGCCACCGCATTCCCGAAGAACCGCTGACTGAAAATCAAATCCTTGTCTATCAGGTGCCCATCCCGGAACCCCTTCGGTTTCTGGAACCACGCGAGAGCGAGACCCGCAAAATGCATAGCCTCGAAGAATACGGGCTGATGCATGTGAAACTTTACGAAGACATTAGCCGTCACGGTCATATTGCGACGTCTTATGCCTATCCGGTAAAGGTTGAGGGCAGATACGTGATGGACCCATCGCCCATTCCAAAGTTCGATAATCCGAAGCTCGGTGATATGGCGGCGATCCAACTGTTCGGCGCGGGGCGTGAACAACGCATCTACGCATTGCCACCTTACACGCAGGTAGTGAGTCTCGATTTCGAAGATCATCCATTTGAGGCCACAAAAGCGGATCATGTGTGCGGGCTTTGCGGGTCTGACGAAAGCTACCTCGATGAGGTGATCACCGATGATCAGGGCGGCCGTCTCTTTTGCTGCTCTGACACAGATTATTGCATGGGACGCCGCAACGCTGGCCATTTCGGGCCCGCATCAACTGAAAATGAGGCCGCAGCATGACGCCGCTTTTATCCGTTCAAAACCTAACCAAACACTACGGTGCGCATATTGGTTGCGCTGATGTGTCGTTTGACCTGTACCCCGGTGAGGTCATGGGCATTGTCGGGGAAAGTGGTTCTGGAAAATCCACGCTCCTCAACAGTATGGCAGGTCACTTGATCCCTGACGCTGGCGCGGTCGTTTTTGATACCCGCGCAGACGGCCCCAAAGATACCATCACGATGTCCGAACCCGAACGCCGGATGTTGGGCCGGACCGATTGGGCCTTTGTCCACCAACACGCCCGCGACGGTTTGCGCATGGGTGTCAGCGCTGGCGGCAACGTCGGTGAACGCCTGATGGCCGTGGGCGAACGCAATTACGGCGACATTCGTGGCAAGGCGGTTGATTGGCTGGGTCGGGTCGAAATCGACGCCAGCCGCGTAGATGACCGCCCCACAACGTTCTCGGGCGGCATGCAACAGCGGCTACAGATCGCGCGTAATCTGGTGACAGGTCCACGGCTGGTTTTCATGGATGAACCCACGGGTGGTTTAGACGTGTCCGTTCAAGCACGCCTGCTTGATCTGTTGCGCGGGCTGGTACGCGACATGGGATTGTCTGCGATCATCGTGACCCATGACCTTGCCGTTGTCCGCCTATTGGCCGACCGGTTGATGGTGATGAAAGACGGGCACGTTGTCGAAGCGGGTCTGACCGATCAGGTGCTTGATGACCCACAACATGCTTACAGCCAACTTCTTGTTTCCTCTGTCTTACAGGTATGACCGATGATTGATCTTAAAGACGTTTCAAAAACATTCACCCTGCACAATCAAGGTAGTGCCGTGATTGAAGTCATCAACTATGTCTCCCTGTCCGTCGCCAAAGGCGAATGCGTCGCCCTGACCGGAGCATCGGGCGCAGGTAAATCGACGCTGATGCGCATGATCTACGGCAACTACCGGACGCAAGCAGGTGAAATTCGGATCGGCGATGTCGACATAGTGCAGGCGCAACCGCGCGAGGTCATCAACCTGCGTCGCGATGTGCTTGGCTACGTCAGTCAGTTCCTGCGGGTTGTGCCACGTGTGCCAACGTTAGATGTGGTGGCCGAACCATTGCGTGCGGTGGGTGTATCCGCCGATGATGCCGAAACACGCGCCAAGCGGTTGTTGTCACAGCTGAATATCCCAGAACGGCTGTGGTCCCTTTCGCCCACAACGTTTTCAGGCGGCGAACAACAGCGCGTGAATATCGCGCGAGGTTTCGCGCATGAATATCCTGCAATGCTGTTGGACGAGCCCACCGCGAGCCTTGATGCTGCCAACCGCGAAGTCGTGCTGTCATTGATCGAAGACGCAAGGGCACGCGGCGCTGCGATCATCGGGATCTTCCACGATGAAGCGGCCCGCGAGCGTCTGTGTGATCGGGAAATAGACGTGAGCCAATTCACGCCAAAGGTGGCGGCATGACGCAAGGACGCCTCATCGCAGTTGTTGGGCCGTCCGGCGTCGGCAAAGACAGCGTGATGGCAGGTCTGCATGATTTGATGCCAAGCATGCATCTGGTGCGCCGGGTCATCACACGCGCACCGGGCCTTGGCGGCGAAGACTATGATGCAGCTACCCCTGCCGCGTTTGAGACCTTGGCGCAAGATGGGGCATTCGCGATCCATTGGGGCGCGCATGGTTTGCGCTATGGTATCCCGATCAACGTGAGCGACCGACTTAACAAAGGGACGGACTGCCTCGTAAATTTTTCACGCAAAGCGCTCAACGATGCCGCAAAGATTTTTCCTCAATTTGTCGTTCTGAATATTACAGCATCCGAGGAAACATTGGCCAAACGCCTTGCTGCGCGTGGTCGCGAAAGCGAAGAAGACATCGCACAAAGGATATCTGTCGCAATCAAACCTTTGCCTGCAGGCCTCAAAGTCATCCATGTGTCGAACGACGGCCCCTTGCCCACAACGATCGCACATGCAGCCAAGCTGCTTCAGCCGGTCAGGGCATAAAGATGGATCAGCTCAAAGCGACCATCTTCGCGTTCACCGCACAGGGCGATCTGGTCAATCACAAACGGCTTGGGCAAATCGGGCAAATGACTGCTTGCAACATCTGTCCAACGCGCGATGTCTTCCTCCGGCAAACGCCCCGAAAGGGTCAGATGGAAACGGAACTCGTCCATCACATATGGATAGCCCCATTGCGTCAAAAGCGCATCTTGGCGCGCACTCAGTCCAGCGGCACGGCGGCGGTCCAGTTCAGCCGCGCTTGCGGGCGCGCGAAACGGATCGAGATCACACACGTAGGCCTGCGCCACGCGCCGTGCCCCAGACACATCACCGCTTGGCGTCAACGCAAGAAAACCGCCCAACGTGGTCAATTCCAAACCATCGCTGACTGCGGGTTTTACCATCGCGGCAAGATCTGCCGCCGCGCGCTCGAGTTCCGCGAAAGATCGCCCTGCTGCCAGCTTGAACGGCGGCTTCAACGTCCCGTGGAACCCGTACTTCATCGGTGTCATCGTGATGTCACGCAAACCGTACACAGATGGCTGAACAACGTCACGACCAGTCACAACATCCCAACCCAGCCACGCGGCACCAAAATCTGCCAAAGCGCCTTCCGGCGGGATAAAGTAAATCGCAAATCGAGAATATGACATGAATTCCCCTTTTCCTGCGCCCTCTTTTACAAAGTCTTGTGACACCAGCACGACAAACGACATTTGTTTGGCGAATGCACAGCTCGTTTTGGCAGATCAAGTCCTAACCGGATCGATAACAATCGAACAGGGCGTGATTACCGACGTTGCCGAAGGTGACCTTGTCCCAAATGGTGCAGTTGATTGCGCCGGTGATCTTGTTTTACCTGGACTAGTTGAGTTGCACACCGACAACGTCGAACGCCACATGGAACCCCGCCCAAAGGTGGATTGGCCCCATCTGCCTGCCCTTCTGGCACATGACGCGGAACTTGCGTCCACAGGGATCACGACTGTCTTTGACGCCATGCGCGTAGGATCGATCTACAGCAGTCAAAAAGGGCAATATGTTGAATACGCCCGCACACTTGCAAATGAACTATTGGCGGCACGGGCCGAAGGTCTGTTTAAGATCAGCCACTTCCTGCATCTGCGGGCAGAGATATGTTCAGAAACGCTTCTTGAAGAATTGGCCACGTTTAGCGTCGACGATCGGGTCGGCATCGTTAGCCTAATGGACCACACGCCGGGTCAACGACAGTTCCGTGATCTTACAGCGCTTAAAACCTACGTCGGCAAAAAGCGTGGCATGAACGATACCGAATTTGCGGAACACGTTGAAAATCAAATAAATCTTCAAAAACGATACGGCGCAAAGCACGAAATCGGCGCGGTTAGCGAGGCCAAACGCCTCGGCGCTGTGCTGGCCAGCCACGATGATACCACCGGTGAACATGTTGCGACGTCAGCCAAAAACGGCGTCGGCTTTGCTGAATTTCCGACGACTGTTGAAGCTGCACAAGCCTGTCGCGCACATGGGATCGCAGTGATGATGGGGGCGCCCAACCTGATACGGGGTGGCTCGCATTCCGGAAACGTCGCGGCGGAAGATCTAGCAAACGCTGACCTTCTGGATATCGTGTCTTCCGACTACGTCCCGTCGGCCCTGCTATTATCTGCCTTCCATCTCGCCAAAACTTGGAACGACGTCCCACGCGCAATCGCCACGGTCACAAGCAATCCAGCCAAAGCCGCCGGCCTCACTGATCGCGGCCAGTTAGAAGTTGGGTTGCGTGGAGACGTCTTGCGGGTGCATCAGAACCGCAAAACACCGATCTTGCGAAACGTCTGGAGCCAAGGCCGACAAGTGGGATGACAGCTACTACGAGGAAGGGTGAAACCTGCTAACGTTTGACCCGCCCCTATGAAATAAGGCAGAAACCGCCACCTGCGAGATGCCGTAATTTCGTCGGAATAAGTTTGTCGGCTTAATCAAATATCGTTTGTTTTCAGAGTCTAACGGAAGCGCAATTTGGAAATTTCACTATTCCTGGCACCAACTTCATAATTATCTATGTTTTCAATAAGATAAAGAAAAAACCCACAGCTGAAACAGCTGCAGGGTCATCCGTTTTCATAGGTTTTGAGCCAAACTATTGTCGGTAGAGAACTCCCACCGCAATCCGATATCGATTATCGACTAAGAAGACATTTGCCGGATCCGATACGCCGGTCCATCGCTGAAAAATAACAGCGAGATCGCCGATGAGAACCTGTTTTCTACCGGGATGTACGACACTGATTTCCGCCAAAGCGTGGATGACTAGCGCGATCAACCTACCCCATCGACCATTGGAGGCATGGATCAACCGATTGTAAACCTCTGAGTTGCGCACTTCAGTCGGGTCTAGGCCCACGACTTCAGAGTACGTCAAAAGGATTGAATCGACCTCTTTCAGGCCGATCTCATTGTAGGCGATATCATCATAGGTGATCGGTTCGATCAGACTGGTCAGCTGCTCATTCTGATTCGCTTAGTCCAAAAGCTCTGAGACGCCGGAGTAAATCGGTAGCACTGGCCAACCTGGCCGCTTCATGAGATCTTTTAGACCGTTCAAGATCACTTCGTTCTCATTCGCTTTTTTGTCCACGAACAGATGCTGTGCCTCATCGATATTGAGGATCAGGTATTTGTCGCGTCGAAGCTGAGATTCCGCCCTTGACCAAATCGTGTCAGTTCTGCGGTGATCAAGACTGAATGAGAATTCCATGGCTTCCAAGAACGCCATCCCCAACCCCCTCCAGTTAACTGCCGACCGCAGTGACACCCGGACATATTTCCTTTGGAAATCTCCAGCCAAAGGCTCCTCTGACGCTGCAAACCCACGCAGAAGATGCTTGATGTCATGACACTTACCAGTTCTGGTTCCACCGGTAACCATCAGACCTCGACCCTCCACATGCTGCCCCGCAAGATAGGCCGAAAGGAACTGGTCCAGTACGCGGTCGAAGGCGCTGCCGAGAAGCTGATACCGCGGCAATTCATAGTACCGCGACTTCAGCGTTTTCAGGACCGCGATCGACGGTTTCACATCGGCGTCCGTGCTCTTAGTGCCGTTCATTTCAATGATCCTTTACCTTCCGGCGCACCGGTGAATTTCTGAACTTTCTTTGCGGGTGATTTATCGCCGCTGCTTGTTGCCACATCCGGCATGTCGGCGTCGTCATCATCATTAACGTCCTCGACCGCAGCTTCGTCCCCGGGCGTATAGACTCCTTCTCCCATGCCAATCGGCTCAGCCAAGGCAGACAGGGCGGCTGACGGGCTGGCGTCTTCACCGTGAAGGATGGTCATGTCGGAACCAGCAAGCGTATCAGCTAGGCGCTGCGCTTCGGCGCGTTTGATCACTTTGTGCTCCTTGCCGTAGAATGCGAGGAGTCCGTCCATTTCAGCGCGCACACGGTTGTAGAAACGGTACACAGCATGAACTCACCTGTGTCTTGGTCAAAGACACGAACGGCCCAAAGCCGACCTCCAGCCGACCCCGAGGATGCTGCAGTGTTGCCCGTCAGACCGGACCTTCGCTGCGTCCGCGAGGTTGTTGCGAAGTCTGAGGTCTCGATCGCGGGCAAAACCGACCTTCAGTTTCGATGCCTTGCAGGCGCAGTACTCACTCGTAAGCGCGGCGCGCTCGTTGGCGCGGTTTCGTTCATTAGAACGTGGGCTTGGTTAAATGCATCAAGTTAAAGCGTGCAAAATCGCAATGGAGCCGACTGTGATAAGGCTCAGCGCCCAGACCACATCCAAGTTAAACCAAGTTTTGGTAAGGAATTTGAGACCGAGCCAAAAATACATGCCTGCCGCAAGTATCCCACCAGCCAACATCATGGCTGCCGTGTGGGCCGTAGCGACGGCAAAAGCGATTGAGACATTTGAGCTCATCAGCTCGAAAGCCGCCTCATGGCCCGTATCCAACTCTGAGACCGCGCAAATGCCCAAGTAGATCGGAACCAGCATTAGACCTGCCCCGTGAGCGAGTGCTGCAAGGAAAGACCATAGCCCGAGCTTGGCAGGGCTGATCCGAGCCAGAAACCGTGGGTGGCGGCGATTGATGAGCAGATAAAGACCCAATCCGATAACAAGAAAACCCGCGCCGATGCGGATTTCGACCTCGTATTCAACCAAGGTGATCATCATCGAGAATGGCAAGAGGATCGCCGTCATCGCGATAAAGTGGCCGATCGCCAGCGCGGCTAAAGCACGCAATAGGGCGGACGGTTTTTGTTCAAATAGTGCAGCTGACACGGCCAGTGGCCAGCCCATTCCGGGGTTAACGCCATGGTA
Source organism: Rhodobacteraceae bacterium S2214 (assembly GCA_025141675.1). NCBI lineage: Bacteria > Pseudomonadati > Pseudomonadota > Alphaproteobacteria > Rhodobacterales > Paracoccaceae > Rhodobacteraceae bacterium S2214. The sequence continues at coordinate 1,985,499 of CP081161.1, read as the reverse complement.
TAGGCCGGATGCTATGACGGCCCACCAAAGGGCCGCCACCGATGTTACGTCATCCAATGGTTAGACGTTCGGATAGCAGAAACTGTCTGTCGAACAGTCGCCGCCTTCCAGCCGGATCTGGTGGGACCGCATTCCTTTTGGGAATTCCACATAGAAATCTTTGTCCAGGTGAAAGCCGTTCTCGTCGTTGTTGGCCATGACCATCTGGCCGCCTTCGTCATTTGGATAGAACTGATCGTCCCACGTCGAATAGAGCGAGTTGGTCCAGTAGACGCGTTTACCGTCACGGCTGATTTCCACCATCTGAGGGCCATAGGCGAACGGTTTTCCATTGGGGTGGTCCTTGCCGCGCGCGATGCCGCCGACTTCGACCTTGCCCGCCAAAACAGGGTTCATCGGGTCAGAGACATCGTATTGGTGCATTTCACCTTGGCCCCAACAAGCAACGTAAAGGTATTTATCATCAAGGCTAAGGTCGATATCCGTCACAAGCGCCGGTACAGCCCCGAAGCCTTGCAACAGCGGCGGCAGGTTTTCCGGATCTTCGGGACGGGGATCAATAGTGATCGTTTTCTTTGCCTGCCATTTGCCGTCGTCGTCTCTCCACCACGTAAAGATCGCACCTTGTAGGTTTGATGTATCCACCACGACACCACAGAAGCCGTAGGATTTTGCAGGATCATGCGCGGGGCGAATTTCCAGCGCCATTTGGTGGTTCTCACCCAGATCAATGGTTTGGATGTTCTTGCGTTTCCGCAGGTCCCAGAAATGGATGGAATGGCCGTATTTGTTGGACAAAAGGTCCTCGGCGACGATCCCGTTTTCGAACTGCGGCGGTAGCCCCCATTCAGAGCTGACCATGTAATCCTGCGGCAGGTTCCACCAGAAATCGTAGTGTTTGTCTTGCGCGCCTCGGTCCATTTCATAACGCCCGATAATATCGAACGTCTCACAATCCATAATGAAGATACCCGGGGGGCCGTCTGTGCCATCTTCGCCACCGCCGCCAAGGGTCGAAACATAGATACCTTCAGGGCCGCAATGGATCGTATGTGGGCGGGAATATCCCGTTTTTTCGAAGATTTCTTCGGGTTCAATTGTCTTGTGGATTTTCGCCTTGAGCGGATCTTTGACATCAATCACATAAATTCGTGATGATCGGATGCCCGGTACAATCAGATAGCGACGCTCAAGAAATGCATGACCCGTAAGCGGGGATAGAGCTGACGAACAAGCGTTCCATCCAAAGTGATGGAACTCATCCCCTTTGTTTGGAACGATGACTTGATGCACGATTTCGCCGTAGGTGTCAGAGGTGGGATTTACATCGACCACCGCAATGCCATCTGATTGCGACCCATCTGGGCTTAGCATGATGGTAAAGGCATAGTTCTCTGTGGGCGCTGCCATCGCAAGCTGTGGCGTTGCGTGAAACGTTGGATCTGGCCTTAGGTTCATGGTTTTTCCTCCCGAGAAATAGTTGCTTTGAAAGTTGGTTTGGACCTCATTTTATTGACTGCTCAGAAACATCTGCGGCCACCTCCCGTCGGCCGCAAACAAATGTCTGACAATTGAAAGAGAGATTGTTTTCGAAAGCAAGGTTTTTTTGAACCGGCCCATCTCCACGACACTTGGCCGATATGGGAAAGCCTATACGCCAAGGTCATTGGCTGCTTTCGCCCGGCATCCTGTGCCGGGCGAAGGGTGAGCCGCATGGGCCCCGTTTTAGTTAGCTTTCAGTGTGAACGGACTGCACGCCGTTCTTTTCGCGAATGCCGTCTTTGACGATCGCTTTCACAAGCGAGGCGCACATCAAAACCATGACGGCCGAAAATGGCAAAGCGCCGATCACCATCGCGGATTGGATCGCCCCGACGCCGCCAGCGATCAGCAGACCACCAACAACCAAAGACAACGCCAAGCCCCAGAACAGGATGTGAGGACGGCCCGAAGGCTCTTCTGCGCCGGCAGCGTTGATCGTGTTCACGATCAGGATCGCAGAGTCAGCTGTTGTCACCAAATAGGTAAGCAACAAAACAACGACGATCACAGCCATCATCCACGCCAAACCGGAGCCAAGGATAAAGTCGAGCATCGCGAAAAGCTGGTTCTGCTGACCCGCGCCGGAAATCGCATCACCTGCGCCGCCGTTCAAGGTCAGGTCAATCGCCGTGCCGCCGACAATTGTGAACCAGACAAAACACATCACAGACGGGATCAGAATCGCGCCCAAGACATACTCCCGAACGGATCGACCGCGAGAGATACGCGCCAGAAAGACGCCAACGAAGGGTGCAAATGCGATCCACCATGCCCAGTAGAACACGGACCAACCACCCTGCCAGCTGGCAAGTTGTGCGGCTTCGCTGCCGTCAACGCCGTCAGATGACCAGACGGTGAAAAGCAACTTAGGAAGTTGAACGATATATGCCATCAAGCCTTCAAGCAGCGCGGTCAGCCCGAAGAACGTTGACCCAAAGAGCAAGAAGAACGCCAGCAGGAAAAAGCTGAGGCCCATGTTGATGTTGGAGAGCCATTTGATGCCTTTGCCAACGCCAGACAACGCGGACAATGTCGATGCGCCCATGATGACCAGAAGTGCCGTAATGACACCTGCCGTCGATGGTTTGCCTGTTGCTGCATCGATCAACCAATCGCCAAGGCCAATGCGGTGCAAGCCCGAGACGAACTGCTCAACCCCAAAACCCAGCGTCTGTGCTACACCCAAAATCGTCGCAACAACGGCAACAACATCAACGATGTGCCCAAGGATACCCGACATCCGCTCACCAAACAGCGGCGTCAGCGCCGAGCGGATCGTCAGTGGCAGATTGCGACGATAGGAAAAATACGCAAGCGACAGGCCCACAATCGCGTAGCACGCCCAGGCCGAAAAGCCCCAGTGCAGGAACGACCAAAGGTAGGCATTGGTGACGTTGTCAGCGCCGGATGCACCCGCTTCGCCCATGATAACATTGGGGTTCGTGGCGAAGTGATACATCGGTTCGGCGGTTGCAAACGTCAGCATACCGATGCCGATCCCCGCCCCGAACATCATCGAGAACCAAGAGAAATTGGAAAACTCGGGCGTGTCGCCTTCAAGGCCAAGTTTCAAGCGGCCTGTGCTTGGGATCAGGGCCAGAATGACGCAGACGATCAAAAACAGGGCAACGACGTAGATGTACCAGCTTGAGAATGCCGCAAGGAGCGCACCGTTCATGTCTCCGAGGATCGTTGCGGCTGTTTCTGGCACCGCGATGGCCCAAACGATAAGGGCCGCGATCAGAATCTTCGACGTGATCGCAACATCTTTGCTGAAGCCAGCGTAAAAGCCGCGATCAGCGGTTTGGATGGGTAGTTCCATCAATGGGGGTTTATGTGCCATGTTTCCTCCTAAATGGCGGGTGCATGCCAGATAGACTTGGTCCTCCCACGCTGGCAATCGCCGCGTGCCCTACTTTGTCTATCTTGCCTCGGTTTAGCGGGGCCGCGTATCAGGATAGATGCCAGAAACGACAAACCCGCCCGTTGGTTAGCTCGGCAAATATTCCTCACTCCAGGACTCGCTTAGATTGCCTGACTTTATCATCGCCTCGATGGCGGTCTCTGCATAACCCAATTCACGCAGGATCGCGCGGGTTGAGGTGCCGAACTTTTCGGCAGGCGTCACGGCTGTAACGGCCCCTCGGGCTGTGCGCACGGCGTATGGGTCAAGCTGGATAACGCTGTGGCCGCTTGGATGATCCGGATAATGAGAGAAGGAATAGCTGCCGTTTTCAGTGCCCGCTGTGCCGTCGGCATCCCGCAGGTTCATCGCGCGCAGGGAGTCGAGATTTTCACAAATTACGGCACCGATATCGGCGGCCTGCAAACGTTCGACCCACTCATTCGCAGGCTGCGCTTGGAAGGCGGTTGCCAGAAAGGCCGCGCGCTCGTCTTCTTCAAGATCGGGAAGTTCTTCTAGCCCCTCGACGTTTCGAAACAGCGGCAAATCATGTTCATAAGCAGAGAGCAGGATATGGCGCGAGGCGGTACTGTAAAAACGCGTCAACGCGTCATAGCCGCTGGTTTCCGGGCCGGATGGTTCATCAAACAGCCCCCGGCCTTTGTAGTCAAAGGCAAAGGGCACCTGTAGCAGCCCGCTGTTAGACGACAGCGACGTGCGCCCGCGCCCGATACGGCCAAAGCGGTATTTCTGATAGAGCGCCGCCGCAACGCCCAAGGCACCGCCAAAGCCGCACATGACGTCAATGGTGCCGACGTGGGCGTGTTCTTCGGGGCGATCCATTCCGCCACCAAAGCGTAACATGATGCCCGTGGTGGCCTGCACCAGATCGTCATAGCCGATGTAATCCGTCCGCGCCCCGCGCCGCACGCCGCTGAAACAATCCAGCTTACAGAATAGCGCATCGGGGTTGAGCTTGCGCAGGTTTTCGGGATCAAGCCCGACCTTCCTGATCTGGTTGTCCGGCGCGTTCCAGACGATCACATCAACAGATTTCACCAGATCCTCGAACACCTGCCGCCCGTGGCGCGATGTGATGTCCGCAAGGATCGAGCGTTTGCCGCGCATCTGCGACATGCCATAAATCACCGTATTCCAACTGTCATACATCGGATCGGCGGGTTCTAGTTTGATCACCTCGGCCCCGAAACGCGCCAGATAACTGGCCGAATGCGGCCCCGCGATCACGTTGCAAAGGTCGAGGATTTTCACCCCCGTCAGCCATGCCTCTTGATCCACGGCCTCGGACTCATCAGGGATTTCCGTCCGGTGCTTTTTGAGAATCTTCAGCGCTTCGTCGAAGTCTACCCAACGGCGCGGTGCCGGTTGAAGCGCTTCTTCGCCGCTTTCTTCCATCCAGACCACAGGGCCGGGCTGGGTCATCTCGCCGTAAACTGGATCCCAAACATCGATCATCAGGCCAGAGGTCTCGGCGTATTCATCATGCACCCATTCTTGCAACCAACGTTGCGGCGCACCGGGGATCAGCCCACGGCCAAACATCTTTTTCCACTCGTGCGAGGTGCGGGTCATAAAGACCTCTTTCATCCGCGCAGAAATCTTGTCCGCCCAATCCTTGGGCATAGGGTACACGCCCAACGACGTCCGGCTCTCCCACTGCGACCACGGCTTATAGGTGTCTTCCTCAGACGTCAGACCCTCTTCGACGAGTTCGTCGTAAATGCCCAGCACCTCAAGACAGCGGCGGGCGTGGTTCTTGTGGCTCGGGCAGACAACATAGAACCCGCGGCCGTCTTTGCACATGTAGCTGCGAAAGAACGGGTCCATCAGTTCTTGCAGGTCTTCGTAGCTGACATTCATCGGCAGACCTTCGACGCGGCGGCGTTCGATCTCTGTCTCGCGCTGTGTCAGGTAGCGTTCCGGCATTTGGCCAACGTGGATCGAATTGTAGCACAGCCCTTCCATAACAGCAGCCGCGAGCGGCACTTCGATCTGGTCGCCAAGCCCCGTGACCTGACGCGATTGCAGCGCCAGAACCGTGGCAGAGGCAGCGATCTGCGAAGCATAGGCCGAAGCCAAAGGCAGCGGAGAGAACGACGGGTTCAGCCCCATCAAAACACGGTTCAACCCCATATCGGTGAATACACCCGAACTGGCAGACACGATGCTTTCATAGGCGCGCAGCTCGCGCCGCTCCTCATCATTAGAGGCAAAACCAGGCACGGAAATGGTGATCAACTCGGGGCGCTCTTCCCGCATTGTGGCGAAATCGAACCCGAGCTTGGCCATTTTCCCGGGGCGGAAGTTTTCGACGATAATGTCAGCCTCGGCGCAGAGCGCACGGGCCTTCTCCAACCCGTCGTCGGTTTTCAAATCAAGGTTCACGATAACCTTGTTGCGGTTCAGCGTCGCATTGGCAGGACTGTCCCACATGGAGCCGTCCGGCGGGTCGATGTGCACGATCGTGGCACCCAGATCACCCAGCAACATTGCGACGGCGGGGCCTGCGATATACTGGCCAAAATCAACAACCTTGACGCCGGTAAGGGGCAAGTTGGAAAACGAATTACGCATGGGGCAACCTCAGATAGGAAACGAGTTTAGGGGGCGGCCTATTGGCCGGAGAGAATCCAGCCGGCGGCTTTCTCGGCGATCATGATGGTCGGGGAATTGGTGTTGCCGCTGACAATCTCCGGCATCACCGAGGCATCCACCACGCGCAGACCGTCGATGCCTTTGACGCGCAGGTGCGGATCCAAAACTGCCGTCTCATCATCGACGCTGCCCATTTTAACCGTGCCAACTGGGTGGAAAATCGTGCTGGCGATGTCACCGGCAAGCCGTGCGAGTTCTTCGTCGCTTTGATACTGAACACCGGGCTTGTATTCCTCGGGCGCATAGGGCTGCATCGCAGGTTGGGCCATGATTTCGCGGACCTGGCGCAGGCTGTCGGCGGCGACTTTGCGGTCGTCCTCGGTGTCCAGATAGTTCGGCGAAATCTCTGGTGCGTCGCGAAAATTCCCCGACGCGATCCGTACCGTCCCGCGGCTGGTCGGGTTCAGGTTGCACACGCTGACGGTCATCGCTGGGAAATCGTGTAGATCGTCACCGAACGCCTCAAGGCTCAGGGGCTGCACGTGGTATTCGAGGTTGGCATGGGGGCGGCTTGGGTCAGAGCGCGTGAAGGCCCCCAACTGGCTGGGTGACATGCTCATCGGGCCAGAGCGTTTGAACAGATATTCCAGACCGATTTTCGCCTTGCCGACCATGGAATTGGCCAGCGTGTTCATGGTCTTGGTGCCCTTCACCTTGAACACCGCACGAATTTGGAGGTGGTCCTGCAGGTTTTCCCCAACGAAGGGCTGATCCAGCACCACATCAATTCCGTGCTCTTTCAACAGGGCCGCAGGGCCAACGCCGGACAGTTGCAGAATTTGCGGCGAGTTCACGGCACCAGCGGATAAGACAACCTCTTTACGAGCGGTCAAAGACACCGGCGATCCGGCGCGATGCACTATGGCCCCGACACAACGCGTCGCGCCATCTGCCTTTTTGAACGTCAGCTTTTCAACCTGCGCTTCGGTCCAGATCGTCAAGTTCTTGCGCCGCTTGGCAGGGCGTAGGAACGCCTTGGACGTGTTCCAACGCCAGCCGGATCGTTGGTTGACGTCGAAATACCCGACGCCTGCGTTGTCGCCGCCGTTGAAATCATCGGTTTTCTGAACGCCGGTCTGCTCGGCCGCATCAGAGAAACTGTCCAAAACCGCCCAATTGAGGCGCTGCTTTTCAACCCGCCACTCTCCGCCCGTGCCGTGCATATCCGAGAAACGGCTATTGTCGCCTGTCTTCGGATCGGCACCATCGTCGAGCTTGTAGTGGTCTTCATGCGATTTGAAATCGGATAGAGAGTTGTCCCAATTCCAAGCCTCTTCGCCCGTCAGCTTGGCCCACTTGTCATAATCCCGCGCTTGCCCGCGCATGTAGATCATGCCGTTGATCGACGAACAGCCACCCAGTGTTTTACCGCGCGGATATAGCAGGCTGCGCCCATTCAGGCCCTTAGCGGCTTGGGTCTTATACATCCAATCGGCACGCGGGTTGCCGATGCAATAAAGGTAGCCGACGGGAATGTGGATCCAATGGTAGTTGTCCGGCTTACCCGCCTCCAGCAACAGGACCTTGTTCGCGGGATCAGCACTTAGACGGTTGGCCATCAAGCAGCCGGCAGACCCACCACCGATCACGATATAGTCAAATTCACCGGACATGTTGTCCCCCATCCATTTAGCTTTGCTGTCGCGGCTAACCTGGAGTGAGTGATCGACGCTTTAGCGTTTTGCTGCGTAAGCAAACTGCGGCTATCGAAAAACGCCCCCTCCCTGAACGCGCCTTTCAAGACCTTTGGGCGACATGACCGTAAAAACCTAATGACAAATACCACAGACCAATATTAGTAATTTTTATATGGATCGGTTTTCAAATATTAACAGCATCTTGGCTTTCGTGACCGTCGCCCGTGAAGGCAGCGTGTCCCGCGCGGCCGAGGTGTTGAACCTGACACAGCCAGCCATCAGCCATCAATTGAAACGGCTTGGCGAAGAGACCGGGATCGCCTTGTTCAACCGGACCTCTACAGGGTTACAGATTAGCCATGACGGGGCGGCGGTTCTGGCGAAGGCCGAACAGGTTCTAAACGCGATGCAAGAGTTTCAGCGCAGTGCCCGCCAACGATCTGGCCGCATCAGTGGCAAGCTTCGGATCGGGACGATCGTTGACCCCGAGTTCATCCGGCTCGGTCGGGTGTTGGCACGTCTGCGCGCCGAACATCCTGATATCGAAACCGAACTGACCCACGGGGTCAGCGGCGATGTTATGACATGGCTCAAGCGCGGCCAGATTGATGCAGGGTTCTATCTGTGTGGGCCTGATGACCTCGACCAACTGGGGCAAGACAGCGAAGATCCGATACATGCGATTAAATTGGCTGATTTCACTTACCGCGTGATTGGTCCGGTTGGCTGGCAAAACAAGATTGAGAACGCCGATTGGTCGGAATTGGCAAAACTCCCTTGGATTGGGACCCCCGAAAAATCCGTTCACTATCGCTTGCTTTCAAAGGTTTACACGAATCCGGCTGATCGTCTGGGTGTCGTGGCCCGTGTCGACCAAGAGGCCTCGATGTTAGAGATGGTGCGGTCGGGCATCGGCCTGAGCCTGTGCCGCGACTCCATTGCGCTGCATCAAAAGCAATCCTTTGGCCTTGCAGTTTGTAACGCGGTCTCGGTGCCGGCTTGTCTTTGTTTCGTCGCCTTGGATCGTCGAAAAGACGGCCCGATGCTGTCAGAGGTGTTTTCCATGTTGCGAGAGTCCTGGTGACTGCTTTGACGCAATCAATGTGGCGCCATTTGGTGCTGATTTAGGCTCCCCATTAACGAAGCGTTCGAAGGGCCTATCTCAAAAGAAAGTTGTATAGATAGTGTATATAGAACAGACGGTGTTACCTCCCATGCCTACCCGTTCGGATTTAGATACGAAACGACCGACCTTGGAAGAAAACAAATTTGCGCTGCGCTCTTCACCCGAGCGCTATTTGGTCGGATCACTTTTCCTTTCGAAACCTTTGCGAATGACCGCTTTTCACCCTTCCGCTTTAGTTAGTTTTGTTGCAGCGAATTTCCGGTTTCCGCCCTTTGTGCCGTAACTCAATACTGCGCTTTCGGTATCCTCGTCGCATCGAAAAAGCATAGCTACTTCTCATTTGTCGATCAGGATCGCGGAAAAGTTACTCTGTCCTTTCAGCCGGAAGACTTTCTTAGCGCGGCCTTCCAGGATGAGCTTCAAAATACGATCAGTGGATGCCCCGTGCTTTCGAACCGCATCGGCGATGGTGGTCAACGTCTCCCACTTCTCAGATTCAGGAAATGATTCAAACATCTCCAGCCACGATACGATTGTCGCCTCAGTGAACCTTGGGCGCGCGAGATTGCCCCCCTCACCCGGGATCGGAATCTCGGGCTTAATCAGCGTTTCTATTTGGCCACGGGTCAAACCCAATCTCTTTTGTGCCGCAGTAAACGCAACTGAACCACTTGCCTGCTCAAGGATCTCACGCGCCTTCGCTGCGTCAAAGATGATCTCAAAGTCAGCCAGATTGCTGTTCTGTATGATGCCCGCGTCAGCCAAGATGCGGCGCAATCGTTTCGGGTGCAGATCATTGGCCGTTGCCGCCGTCCGGATAGAATGGAGGCGTCGCTCAGTCAAAGTGTGGTCCAGCGCCTGTTCTCCGGCCCCCAAATGGCCAATTTTCCAGAATATGATGCCGCAACAGATCTTTTAGAGGCTCAAACTCAGGGCCGCTCTCTGTCCCCCGTTTCAGCCAATCGTAAATCCGGCCATAGCGCGCTTGCGGCCTGTCTTGTGGCTTTCCCGGGTGCGTTCTTAAGCGTTCGAAATAAGAACGTACTTCGGAGGGGCCAGCATTCAACATAGCAGACCCGGCAGATGTTGCGATCGCTAGTTCTTCTTGCGAGAGCCGGCCCAAAGTGGCGGTCTTCCCGTGGATGACAGAGCCCCCCAACACCTCGCAAATCGCGCCCAATGCCCCGATGGGGAAGCTGTTTGCCCATCCTTCGGGATGGTCGCCGTTAAGCCGGCGAACGACGTGGTCATCGTACAGACCACCCCAAATAATCTTCTGGTCGAGTTCACCCTCCACCACTTCAAACATCCAAGGCAGCCAGGCATCTACAAATTCATGTTTGGAAGAATCTTCTGGCGGTGGGATTAAAGCAAGCTTGTGAACCGGACAGACCCGCGCCGACGAAATCACCCATAGCGTCCGAATATAGGTTTTCGTCATCGCACCAGACGTGAGCCGCATGTCGGTATCGCTAAGAAGGCACGCTGGGCAAACCCGGCTTTCGCCCCGCAAGAGATGTTGCTTTCCAAAGTCATGACCAAGGAGTTAGTAGCGAGACATTCCAGTTGGCACGCATGGCTGTCTCGTCGGGTCGCAAATCGCGACACCGGAAAGATCAGAGATCTTTCTGAAGACCTTCGGGTCCCCCTTCAAGAACCCGGCCATGGTCAGCTCAGCGTCCATCAAGACATCCGCAATTGTTGAAACCCCATTGGCGATTGCTAACCGGGAAACAAACGACGCCGTAGTCTCGTCTGGATGGAGAGTGACCGTGTTCTTTAATCTCATGGTCTTGGATGTCGCAGACAAAAAGTCGCGCCACAAGGGCTGACGCAGAAATCACACCCCTCTCCTTCGGACGGCGGCCGTAAAAAAGGGGCCCCCGCAGGGACCCCGTTAGTTTCGCTTATCGGGCTCGTGATTATACCGCTCAATGTTTTTTGCCTGCGGCCCGATCCGCGCCGGGGGTGAGCGCACCCACCCCGGGTCTCGAAAAGCGCCGAATCTTCGCAAAGATTCGGCGCCGATAGTTTTAGCTACACCCAGACGTACCGCCACAGGTGTTGCACTTCATACATGTCCCGTTGCGCACCAGAGTATAGTTGCCGCATTCGCCGCAAGCTTCGCCTTCGTACCCCTGCATTTTTGCCTTGCTACGGGCGTCCATGCTGGTGGCGACGGCCACGGTTGATGTTTCCGTCACAACAGTCTCGACCGCTAGATCACCTTCGCCCCCCGGGGCTTTTGCAGTCTCACCGCCGCCGCCGTTCAGCACGATCAGCTCTTGTGGCATCCGCTTGCGCAGGTAACCGGTAGACGAGATCTGTTTCAACACTTCCAATGACTTGGACGCTGCGGCATCGGATGGCGCTGTGACGTTGGACACACCTTCCTGCTCGCCGCGACCGATATCATCGAAAGACGCGCCTTCCGGTTTGACGTGGGCCAGATCGGTCCGGTCAAGATAGGACACAGCCAGTTCGCGGAAGATGTAGTCAAGGATCGACGTCGCATTCTTGATGCTGTCGTTGCCCTGAACCATGCCAGCCGGTTCGAACTTGGTGAATGTGAACGCGTCGACGAATTCTTCCAGCGGCACACCGTACTGCAGACCAACAGACACCGCGATGGCGAAGTTGTTCATCATGGCGCGGAAACCGGCACCCTCTTTGTGCATGTCGATGAAGATTTCACCAAGCTTGCCGCCCTCGTATTCGCCTGTCCGCAGGTACACCTTGTGACCACCAACGATGGCTTTCTGTGTGTAGCCTTTACGGCGTTCAGGCATTTTGGTGCGCTCTTGCTCTTTGTAAACTTCCTTGATGATCACCTTTTCGACGATCTTCTCGGCGAGAACAGCGGCCTTTTCGTGCATGGACCCGCTTTCCAACGTTTCCATCGCCTCATCATCGTCTTCGACCAAGGCAGCGGCCAATGGCTGGGACAGCTTTGATCCGTCACGGTACAATGCGTTCGCCTTCACACCCAAGGACCAAGACAGTTCGTAGGCTTTCTGGCAGTCCTCGATGGTCGCGTCGTTTGGCATGTTGATCGTCTTGGAAATCGCACCGGAGATAAACGATTGCGCCGCGGCCATCATGTGGATGTGGCTGTCGACGGACAGGTAACGCTTGCCCTTCTTGCCGCATGGGTTCGCACAATCAAACACGTTGAGGTGCTTTTCCTCGAGGAACGGCGCGCCTTCCAGCGTCATTGTCCCGCAGACGTGATCGTTTGCTGCGTCAATTTCGGCTTTTGTGTAGCCCAAGTGGCGCAGCAGATCGAAGGTCGGATCGTTCAGCTTCTCGGCTGGGATGCCAAGCGTTTTGGTGCAGAACTCTTCGCCCAAGGTCCACTGGTTAAACACAAAGCGGATGTCGAACGCGGCTTTCAGCGCGCCTTCCACTTTGTCGATCTCGGCTTGGCCAAAACCGTGACCGATCAAGGATGTGTGGTTGATTGCAGGGGCTTGGCCGATGGAACCGTGACCAACTGCGTACGCAATGATCTCTTCAATCTGGGCAGAGCCATAGCCGAGTGTATCCAACGCCGCAGGCACAGATTGGTTGATGATTTTGAAGTAACCACCGCCAGCCAGCTTTTTGAACTTCACGAGCGCAAAGTCAGGCTCGATACCGGTTGTGTCACAATCCATCACCAGACCGATCGTACCAGTTGGCGCAATCACAGATACCTGCGCGTTGCGGTAACCGTGCTTTTCGCCCAGCTTCAACGCTTCATCCCATGCGCCTTCAGCCAGTTTGATCAAGCGCTGATCAGGGCAGTTCGCTTGGTCCAAAGGCACAGGTTTCACGTCCAGCTTTTCGTAGCCGTCTGTATTGCCGTATGCGGCGTTGCGGTGGTTGCGGATGACTTTGAGCATGTGCTCTGCGTTCTTCGCATAACCCGGGAATGGCCCCTGCTCGCCCGCCATTTCAGCGGATGTCGCATAAGACACGCCCGTCATGATCGCTGTCAACGCGGCCCCCATAGAACGGCCTTCGTCACTGTCATAACCGTAGCCCATGTTCATCAGCAAACCGCCGATGTTCGCATAGCCCAGACCCAACGTGCGGAAATCGTAAGAGCGCTGCGCGATTTCCTTCGACGGGAACTGCGCCATCATCACGGAAATTTCCAACGTCACAGTCCAGAGACGTGTGGCGTGCATGTAGTCTTCGACTTGGAACTCGCCATTCTTGTAGAATGTCAGCAGGTTCATAGACGCGAGGTTACATGCCGTATCATCGAGGAACATGTATTCGGAACACGGGTTTGATCCACGGATTGCACCGTCTTCTGGGCATGTGTGCCACGCGTTCACGGTGTCGTGGTACTGGATGCCCGGATCGGCACAGGCCCATGCGGCGTGACCAACTTGTTCCCACAAATCACGTGCGCGGATTGTGCGCTGCACTTCACCGTCACGGCGGTTGATCAGGTCCCAGTCGTCGTCATTTTCGACAGCTTTCAGGAACGCATCTGTGACACGGATAGAGTTGTTAGAGTTTTGACCAGACACAGAAGAATAGGCCTCTGAATCCCAGTCGGTGTCATAGGTCGGGAATTCAATCGACGTGTGACCCTGCTTTGCATAATCCAAAACGCGTTTGATATACGTCTCAGGGATCGCAACCTTTTTCGCTTCGCGAACAGCAGTTTGCAAGCTGGAGTTCACCTTCGGATCGTAGGCATCCGCTTCTTTGCCGTCCCAGTCTTTGATCGCTTTGAAGATCGCGTTCAGGAACTTTTCGTGCATCTTGGAACCAGCAACGATGGACGCAACTTTCTGCTCTTCGATGACCTTCCAGTTGATGAAATCTTCGATATCTGGGTGATCCGCATCGACGATGACCATCTTGGCGGCACGGCGCGTTGTCCCACCGGACTTGATCGCACCAGCTGCACGGTCACCGATTTTCAAGAAACCCATCAGGCCGGACGATTTACCACCACCGGACAGGGCCTCCCCTTCGCCACGCAGCGAGGAAAAGTTGGTGCCTGTGCCAGAGCCGTATTTGAACAGGCGCGCTTCGCGGACCCACAGGTCCATGATGCCGCCGTCGTTTACCAAATCATCAGCAACGGACTGAATGAAGCAGGCATGCGGCTGCGGGTGTTCGTAAGAAGATGTTGATTTTGTCAGTTTGCCGGTCTTGTAGTCGACATAGTGGTGGCCTTGGGCCGGACCGTCGATACCGTAAGCCCAGTGCAGGCCTGTGTTGAACCACTGCGGGCTATTTGGTGCGGCACGCTGTGTCGCCAACATGTAGCGCATTTCGTCAAAATAAGCGCGGGCATCTTCTTCATTCGTAAAGTAGCCGCCCTTCCAGCCCCAATACGCCCATGCGCCTGCAAGACGGTCAAAAACTTGTTTGGCCGATGTTTCACCGCCAAATGTCGCATCTTTAGTCGGGACAGAGCGCCATAGAAATTCTGGAACACCCTTTTCTTTGACCTTCTTCATTTCTGAAGGAACGCCAGCCTTGCGGAAGTATTTCTGGGCGATGACGTCTGACGCGACTTGGGACCAGCCGTCAGGAATCTCGCAATTGTCCAACTTGAAAACGATTGTGCCGTCCGGGTTCCGAATTTCGGACGTCGTCGTGTTAAATGCCACAGCATCATATGCGTCTTGGCCGGCTTTGGTGAAATTGCGTTCGATTCTCATCGCGTCTGCCCCGTAATGTGCGCCGTCGTTGCGGCCTGTCCCTAGTCCCGAATCCAAACAACGGATCCGCATGTCTGCGTGCCTTGGCGATGGGCCGACCGATTCCAGTGACGAAAACCTAAGTTTTCAGCCTGTAAGTCCACAAATTGTATGAGCTTCTGCCCGTTCCCCATCCCCAACACCACATATTGTGTGGTCGTTAGCAACTCGCACAATCTGGCGCATCGCCCCCTTGGGGGTCAACGGATTTTTTACCACTATATGTAGATTAAAGCAGTTGACGACTGAGTTTGAAAAAGGGCGGGAAACACTTCCCCGATTCATCCTCAGAGTTCTCCACAGAAGGTTAACCGGACCTGTGGAAAAGACGAACCGAAGAAGTTTAATGAACTGGCTGACTTAGCCCCGAGGGCTCATCTTTTGCTTTAACGCCGCTGTCAGGCGATTCCGTGAGAATCGGTTCGGCACCCTACTCACACAACATTTGGTAGCTGTGCAGATTCGCCACGGCGCAACAAACAAAACAGCCGGCCCGCCATGAAGGCGACCGGCTCGTTTGTCACAAATTTTGTGAAGTGGTCGGGGCAGAGAGATTCGAACTCCCGACCCTCTGTTCCCAAAACAGATGCGCTACCAGGCTGCGCTATGCCCCGACTGAGGCTTGATTTAGAGGGTACGATCGGGATTGAAAACCCCTAAATTCTACAAAATGAAGATTTTTTATTTTGGGCAAGGTAACACGGAATCCGCGCCAAAAGACGGGTGCTGAATCATAGCCCCTTCTGTAATTCCCAACCGTGATGACAAGCCGCCATTGATCTCCAGCACGGCAAGAATCCCTTTACCGCCGTCGATCGTAGTCTCATCGCCAGGAATCGCATTCTCGTGGATATGGGACACCACGCCTGCGGGCGTGATAAACAACATATCCAACGGAATCAGTGTGTTTCGCATCCAGAAAGTCGCATGACCGGGCTGATCATAAACAAAAAGCATGCCCCCAAGCGTTGGCATGCTTTCAACAAACATCAATCCTTGCGCGCGTTCCTGATCATCATCGGCAACATCAACTTTGAAGTTTGCCTGACCAAAATCGCCAACGACCCGCACCACGTCTTCAGAACAAGCCGCAGACGCAGCCCCTGCCCCAAAGCACACCAGCAGCAACGCTGCCGCACATCTTTTTATCAACTCACGTTGTCCCACGTCACCACATCAATCGCCATCCGCCCACGTTCACCATTGAAAAGACGCACACCAATCGCTTCACCGGCCTGCAAATTGGCCAAACCAGAGCGACGCAGCACATCTATATGGACAAAGACATCTTCAGGGTCGCGGAAGACATTTGCAAACCCAAATCCTTTGGCTTTGTCGAACCATTTCACCCGTGCAGGTTCAATCGTGACTTTCGCGATATCTTCGGGCGATAGTTCTTCCATATCCCGTAGCGGGGGAATCGAATCTACGACGACGGCGATATCAACAACGCTAACGGCTTGCAGGCCACGATCTGTTTCCTGCACTTCGATTTCAATTTCGGCACCATCCGCGACAGAGCCTTGCCCAAAGTTGCGCAGCACGTTTGCGTGCAACAGCACGTCCTTGCCGCCGTCTTCGGGCACGATAAAGCCAAAACCCTTGGTAGGGTCGAACCACTTCACATGGCCTTTGATAGTGTGGGTCGGAGTGGTCGATGACATTTGTATTACTCTTCGCGCCGAGCGACATTCGGCCGCTGATTAGATTAGGTATACATTAAACGATCAGAAAACAAACCGCCTGACAAGCGTTTACCGTTCACGCTTCGTGAAATTCATGGGTTCAAGCGCTGTATTTCCCACTGTTGGTCTCGCGCGGGACGTGTCCACTTAAAGCGATCATGCAATCTATAGGCCCCATCTGCCCAAAACTCTATCTCAAGCGGCGTGATCCGATAGCCCCCCCAATGCGGAGGCCGCGCTGGGTTCGTCCCTTTTTGGGCCGTGATTTTTGCAACCTCAGCCATCAATCGACCGCGCGATGCCAGAGGGCGGGATTGCGCAGACGCCCAAGCCCCCAAACGGCTCTGAAGCGATCTGGACGCGTAATATGCATCCGAAATAGCAGCATCTTCGCGTTCAACCAAGCCGCGAACGCGTACTTGGCGGCGTTGCGATTTTGAATGCAGGACAAAGGCGGCTTTGCCCGATGCTTCGATCTCTTGCCCCTTTTGACCTTCATAATTCGTATAAAAAACAAAAGCGTCGGCGGTGATTTCTTTCAAAAGGACCATCCTGACGTTGGGTAATCCATCCGAATCAACCGTTGCCAAAGCAATAGCATTCGGATCGTTCACTTCGGTTTCAGTAGCATCATCGAGCCAGCGCTGTGCGATCACAAACGGATCGTCCCCCGCGAAAATTCCGTCCCTATCTGCCATACGTCCCGTCCTTCGTATCAGGTCCTATGTAATGAGTTAGGGCGTTCGCACCCATCTGACAATGTGCTTTAACTTGCTGCGCTCCTCCGCATCGCCTAAACCACAGGAGACATGGCACAAATAAATAAGGGGCAGCCACATGAAGTCTGAATTGATGAAGGGCAAACGCGGCCTGATAATGGGCTTGGCAAACGACAAGTCGATTGCTTGGGGCATCGCGAAGGCCTGTGCCGACGCAGGTGCCGAACTGGCGTTCTCTTATCAAGGTGACGCGCTTCTAAAACGTGTCAGCCCACTTGCCGCACAAACGGGATCCGACATCGTCCTGCCGTGTGACGTCAATGATGAAGCATCGATCGACGCTCTGTTCGCTGAACTCGAAAAGAAGTGGGGCAAGTTGGACTTTGTCGTTCACGCCATCGGCTTTTCTGACAAAGGCGAACTGCGTGGCCGCTATGTGGACACCAGCCGTCAGAACTTCCTGACATCCATGGACATCTCTGTTTACTCGTTCACCGCCGTTGTGCAGCGCGCAGAAAAGATGATGAACGAAGGCGGGTCCTGCCTGACACTGTCCTACTACGGCGCAGAACGTGTGATGCCGCACTACAATGTCATGGGCTTGTGCAAAGCAGCGCTCGAAGCATCCGTGCGTTATCTGGCTGAAGACCTCGGCAAAGACGGAATTCGCGTGAACGCAATTTCTGCAGGTCCGATCAAGACGCTGGCCGCATCCGGGATCGGCGATTTCCGCTACATCCTGAAATGGAACGAATATAATTCACCGTTGCGCCGCACCGTGACAATCGAAGACGTGGGCAAATCCGCGCTCTACCTGCTGTCCGACCTCGGCTCCGGCACGACGGGTGAAGTTCTGCACGTAGACGCAGGTTACCACGTTGTCGGTATGAAAGCCGTCGACGCGCCTGATATAACAAAAGAATAAACTGTTTCGGCGGCGCGCCCTGCGCCGCCACCCCAAATGACCACCCAAAGGAAGACACATGACCGACCGCCTGCCTCACGAAAAAGGATTCCACATCAGCTGGGACCAAATCCACCGCGATAGCCGAGCACTTGCATGGCGGCTTGACGGCAAAGGGCCAGACGACGGGGCATGGAAAGCAGTTGTGGCCATCACACGCGGCGGCATGGCCCCTGCGATGATTGTCGCACGCGAACTGGATATTCGGACGGTCGATACCATCTCTGTGGTCTCGTATCATTCAGGTGGTGGCGCAGCTGACCAGCGCCGCGAAGCAAAGGTGTTGAAATCACCGGACGACGAAATGATGGGCGACGGCACCGGGATTCTGATTGTCGATGATCTGGTCGATAGCGGCAAAACGCTTGAGCTCGTCCGCACGCTGTATCCCAAAGCGCATTTTGCGACCGTCTACGCCAAACCCGAAGGTGAACCGCAGGTCGACACGTTCATCACAGGTGTCAGCCAAGACACATGGATCTTCTTCCCATGGGATATGGCGCTGCAATACGTCGAACCATATCGCGGCCAGGACTAAGCGTTCGCCCTTTGCAAACCGAGAGTTACTTGATCGACGGTTGAACGGACACCAATCTGGCTTTCGTCTGACTTCGGCTCTCGGTTCTTCGGGCAATTTAAATAAGTAACGCGGCGCAGCCGCACATTTGGATCAAACCATGAGCATTTCGCGCACCAACGCCACGTTTTCACCACCGGTGATGGAAGCCCGACGTTGGCTCGACGGCGTGATCCATCCGGCAGACCGCCCCCTTTTGAACGTAAGCCAAGCTGCCCCCGTAGATCCGCCACCTGCGCCTATGCGCGATGCGATGGCCGATATGATCCGCGACGACGCAGAAACCCACCTTTATGGGCCTGTTTTGGGCCTGCCAGACCTCCGCGCCGAAATCGCTACGCGTTGGACGGCGGCATATGGTGGCGAAGTCCGTCCAGATCAGGTCGCGATTACATCTGGCTGTAACCAAGCCTTTGCGGCCACAATTTCCGCAATCTGTACTGAAGGCGACGAGGTCATCATCCCCGTCCCGTATTACTTTAATCATCGCATGTGGCTGGACATGGCCGGCGTGCAAACCGTCCCGTTGACGGTTGGTGACGGGATGATCCCGGATGCAGATGCCGCCGACGCACTGGTCACCGACAAAACCCGCGCGATTGCGCTGGTCAGCCCGAATAATCCCGCAGGCGTTGAATACCCTACCGCGACCTTATCTGCCTTCCGTGATCTCGCGCGCCGCCGTGGCATCAAGCTGATCGTTGACGAAACCTACCGCGATTTTGACAGCCGGACTGGTGCGCCACATGATCTGTTCGTTGATCCGCAGTGGGACGATACGCTGATCCAACTGTATTCGTTTTCAAAGGCTTACCGCCTGACAGGCCACCGTGTCGGCGCAATGGTTGCAAGCACTTCCCTGCTCGCCGAGGCTGAAAAGTTCCTCGATACCGTCACGATCTGCCCGAACCAGTTAGGCCAACGTGCAGCCCTATGGGGGATGCACAATCTGGACGACTGGCTTGCAGGTGAACGGCTTGAAATCCTCGACCGCCGTGCTGCGATCGAAGAGAACTTCCCGCGGATTGCCGCCAAAGGGTGGAAACTGCTCGGTTGTGGCGCCTATTTCGCCTACATGCAGCACCCCTTTGATATGGCGTCTGACGTCCTTGCCCAGAAACTGGTGCAAGACGCTGGCATCCTCACGCTGCCCGGCACGATGTTCATGCCCGATGATGACGCGGGCGGCGCACAGCAATTGCGGATCGCTTTTGCCAATATCGACCGCGCAGGTATCGCAGTTTTGTTCGATCGGCTCGAAAACCTGACCCTGTGACCTTGCAGACCGGTGGGCTGCGTCTTATTCATCGTCAACCAAGTTTGAGGGACCGATCCAATGGCCAAAAGTAAAGCAAAACAATCCGCCGCATGGGTGATCGTTGTCCTCTTGCTGATAGGCCTTTTGGGCTTTGGCGCAGGCGGTCTGTCCGGCACAATCCGTAGCATCGGCACCGTGGGCGACAAGTCCATTCCAGTGGTCCAGTACCAGCGTGCCCTGAACGAACAAATTCGGGCTTTTGAAGCACAAGTCGGCACCCCTGTCAGCTTTGTCCAAGCCCAAGCAATTGGCCTCGATCAACAGGTCCTGAACGGCGTGATTGCGGAACGGACACTCGATAACGAAGCGGCTAAATTGGGCCTGTCCGTCGGTGACGAACGTGTTCGTGAAGAAGTCCTGCGCGTCCCCGGCTTCCGTGGTCTGGACGGTGGTTTTGATCGCGAAGCGTACCGCAGCAGCCTGCAACGCAATGGCATGACCGAAGCCGAATTCGAAACCAGCATCCGTGAAGAAGCCGCGCGCACATTGTTGCAAGGCGCAATCGTGGACGGTGTTGAGGCACCACAGGCTTATGCTGACACCCTCGCCCGTTATATCGGCGAACAACGTTCAATCACATGGGCGACCCTGACGGCTGACGATCTTACGCAGCCCGTTCCCGGCCCAACAGATGCTGACATTCAGTCGTTTTACGAAGAAAACCCTGATCAGTTTACGGCGCCCGAAACCCGCGCCATCACTTACGCATGGCTGACACCGGATATGATCCAAGACGACGTGACTGTTGATGCGACAGCTGTGCGCCAGTTGTACGACGACCGGATCGCCCAATATGTGCGTCCGGAACGCCGTCTTGTCGAACGTCTGGTCTATCTTGACCAAACCGAAGCAGACGCTGCCATTGCTGCGATCACTGCAGAAGAAACTACTTTTGAAGACCTCGTGGCCGAACGTGGCTTGGCCCTGACTGACGTTGACATGGGCGACGTTGATGAAAATGATCTGGGTGCCGCAGGCGAAGCCGTATTTGCGGCAAACCCCGGCGATATCGTGGGACCCTTTGAAACAGACTTTGGCCCTGCCCTGTTCCGGATGAATGCGGTGTTGGCCGCTGACGAAACAACCTTTGAAGAAGCAGAACCAGAACTACGTGCAGAACTGGCCGCATCCCGTGCCCGCCGTGTGATTGACGATTCTCGCGAAGGCATCAACGACCTGCTGGCAGGTGGTGCACGTCTCGAAGATCTCGCAGACCAAACCGACCTGCGCATTGCAACCATCGACTGGTCCACAGAAAATCGCGACGACATCGCAGCATACGATTCGTTCCGGAATGCCGCAGCGACCGTCGCTGAAGGCGACTTCCCCGACCTGTTCGAACTCGAAGACGGCGGTATCTTCACGCTGCGTCTAGACGGGATCACGCCGCCTGCCCTGCGCCCGCTTGCCGACGTCAAAGACGCGGCAGCAGAAGCATGGCAAGTCGCCCGTACCCAACAGGCCGTTGTCGAAGAAGCAGAAGCCGTCGCCGCTGAACTCACTGCCACAGCAGGTTTCGAAACCGTCGCATTGGTTGCTACAACCGAAGAAAACCTGACGCGCCGTAGCTTTGTCGAAGGCACACCACCGGGCTTTATCCAACGTGTGTTCGAAATGGAAACAGGTGAAGTGACAACAATCGACGCAGGCACATTTGTCGCCATCGTCCGGTTGGAAACGCAATCTGTGCCCGCCGCTGACGATGAAACGCTGACCGCTGATCGCGACGTGTTTGCCAATTCGGCATCTGCTGGCATCGCGCAAGACATCTTTGAAGTCTTCAACGCTGAAATCCAGCGTGACACAGATGTTGCGATCAATCCTGCCGCCGTCACGGCTGTTCACACATCATTCCAATAAGGCCTCAGGGCCACCCGTTTAAGACCCGATAGGACGATCATGGCCTTGCTTCCCGACTACACCGACTTTGCATCTGGCTATGAGGCCGACAAGAATCAGGTCGTCTACACACGGCTCGCTGCAGATTTAGACACGCCTGTGTCGTTGATGCTGAAACTGAATGGCGCGGGCAAAAACGCGTTCATGTTGGAAAGCGTCACAGGCGGCGAAGTCCGTGGCCGTTATTCCATCATTGGTATGAATCCTGATCTGATCTGGGAATGTCGCGGCACATCAAGTCGCCTGAACCGCACCGCACGGTTTGACGAAGCCGCATTCACTGATTGCGCCGACGATCCTTTGACAGCACTTCGTGGCATCATTGCCGAAAGCCGAATTGATTTGCCCGCTGATTTGCCCGGTGCTGCGGCTGGCCTGTTTGGCTTCTTGGGCTACGACATGATCCGGCTGATCGAACATCTGCCTGACGTCAATCCCGATCCTATCGGCTTGCCTGATGCCGTTATGATCCGTCCGTCCGTTGTGGCCGTGCTGGATGGTGTGAAGGGCGACGTGATCCTCGTGGCTCCTGCTTGGACAGACACCGGGCTATCCGCTAAAGCCGCCTACGCGCAAGCAGCAGAACGCGTGATGGACGCAACCCGCGCGCTTGAACGCCCTGCCCCTGTGGATAGCCGCCAATTGGCAAATCCTGATCCCATTGCCCCAGAACAATCCAATTTCAGCCACGACGCCTATCTTGAAGCCGTTGAGAAGGCGAAGGAATACATCCGCGCAGGTGATATCTTTCAGGTCGTGCCGTCCCAACGCTGGACACAAGACTTCCGCGAACCGCCGTTTTCGCTTTATAGGTCGTTACGCCGCACAAACCCGTCGCCGTACATGTTCTACTTCAACTTTGGTGGTTATCAGGTGATCGGGGCCTCGCCCGAAATTCTTGTGCAGGTGCTTGGCAAACAGGTCACAATCCGCCCAATCGCAGGCACGCGTCCGCGCGGTGCCACAGCCGAGCAGGACAAAGCAAACGAAGCCGATCTGATGGCCGACAAAAAAGAGCTGGCAGAGCATCTGATGCTGCTCGATCTCGGCCGGAACGATACCGGCAAAGTATCCAAAATCGGCACGGTGCGACCGACCGAGAAATTCACAGTCGAATACTACAGCCACGTGATGCACATCGTATCCAACGTGGTCGGTGAACTCGCCGATGACCAAGACGCACTGTCGGCTTTCTTTGCAGGCATGCCTGCGGGCACAGTATCCGGCGCGCCCAAGGTTCGCGCCATGGAAATCATCGATGAACTCGAACCTGAAAAGCGCGGCGTCTACGGCGGCGGTTGTGGATATTTCAGCGCAAATGGCGACATGGACATGTGTATCGCGCTGCGCACTGCGGTCCTACAGGACGAAAAGCTGTACATCCAAGCCGGCGGCGGCGTGGTCTACGACAGCGACCCAGAGGCCGAATATATGGAAACCGTCCACAAATCGAACGCGATCCGCAAAGCGGCAGCAGACGCGGCGATGTTCACGGGCTCAGGCAACAGCTAAACAAAAGGCGCCGCGCAATGTGATGCGCAGCGCCCAATTTCTTTTGGTCCTAAATACCTCCGCCGGAGGCATCCCGCACGACCAACTGGCGAAAACGCTTGCGCTTATTCCTCGTCCAGCAAAACCTGTGAAATCGGCACCATGGCGACTTGGCTTGCACGGTTTGCAGCCCCCCACTGGATCAACGCAGAAATCGTTTCACCACGGATCTGGCCAAGCAAAACCACACCGCTTTCTTGACGAGCACGGAATGCGGCCTGATCCAAGAAACGACGGATGACACGGGCGTCTTGGCCTTCAGCATCGAGGTTGCGGTAAATGATACCTGTTGGCACGCCTTGTTCTTCAGCGGCGCGCAAGGCTGAATTCAGACCGCGTGACACTGTGACCAAACCTCGTCCATCTTCCGTCAGCGCCGAAATCGCCTGTGTGGTGACGTCCTGATCGGCTTGCAATCCAGCCTCACCTGCATCAAGCACAGCGACCGTTTCAGGCAGCGTTGAAAACGCGGCTTCAAAGAAGATCGCAACATCCGACGCCGTGGCGGACGCTGGCAATGCCGCCAAAATACCGACTTCGATGCCAGCAGCGCGGTAGGCTTGCATGCGGTCGGTCGCATTTGGAACCGACGGGTTCAGCATCACAGTGACCGGAAAAGAAACGTTCGCAACGGCAGACACCGCACCACCAAAGCTGCCATCGTCCATCAAGACAACAGACACCTCAGGGCGGCCCCCAGTATCAGCGTGATCCGCAGCAAAACGAACCAAAGCAGGCGTTCCTTCGGGGAATTCTTCTTCAGCGACAGGTTCGTCTTCCGCGACTGCGGGCTGGTCTTCTGCACCCCCCGTCAGGCGGTTCACACGCACGCCCGCAGTGCTTGTCGGCAGACTTGACGCTGTAGCGTCATCTACGATGGCCACAACGACAGGTTCTTCTTCCACGCTTTCAGTTGCGGGGGCATTTTCAGCAACGGGATCGTCCGTCGGCACTCCGTCATCTGGTGCTTCAGTTCCCGCAATAGCGGCCGTATCGCCCTGTTCAGGTGCCTCCAAAGACGCTGGTTGATCAGGAACAGCGATCTCGGCATCATCAACAACGGCCACAGTCGGGCTGTCGGAAATCACCGTCGGCGCATCTTCTGCGACGGGGGCAGCATCGGCAATTTCTGGCGCTTCGCCGGGCAATGGTGCCGCCGGGTTCGTATCCACATCAATCGGTGCTTCGGTTGCAGGCACCAATGGCACGATAGATTGCGGGTTCGGCAAGACAGGCGCTTCACCAGCGACAGTCACGTCCGCCGATGATGTTTCAGCAGGTGCTGCAATCTGGTCTGTGACATCAATAGTTTCTGGCAATGCAGCAGGCGCAGTTTCAGACAGGTCTGTCAGATCATCACTGTCAGCGTCTGGCGATTCAGTCTCTGGTGCCACAAGCGGCGAAGGTGCAACGGCTGCAGTCGCCGTCTCTGAATTGCTTTGCGTTTCAGGTGCGACCTGCGGTGCTGCCGTTTCATTTAACGCATCAGGTGCCGCGATCTGCGGTTCAGCAGGCGGATCATTCCGTGCCGGTTGTTCGCCGACAAGCGACGCACCAGCGGCAGTGATACCGCCAAATACAAGACCCCAAAGTCCACCACTTAAAAATCCGCGCACGACGCGTTCTCCCACCTGCCCTAGTCGTCCAACACGCTTCGCCTTGACGGCGCCCCACGTATCAGCCCATTTATATCGGGACTATACCGTCACCTCATGCTTGGACGGTAGCCCCAAATTCCTAGAAAGCCGCCGACAATGCTGCTCTTGATCGATAATTATGACAGTTTCACCTATAATCTGGTGCACTACCTTGGTGAACTTGGCGCGGACGTCGTCGTGAAACGAAACGACGCGATAGATGTCCAAGATGCCATGGCGATGAAACCAGAGGCAATTTTGCTTTCTCCCGGTCCATGTGATCCGGCCCAAGCCGGCATTTGCCTTGCTATGACAGCAGCAGCGGCCGAGACCAAGACGCCGCTTTTGGGCGTTTGCCTTGGACACCAAACGATTGGCGAAGCCTTTGGTGGCAAGGTCGTGCGCTGCCACGATATCGTCCACGGCAAGATGGGTACGATGCACCACACAGGCAAAGGCCTATTCGCGGGTCTCCCAACTCCGTTTGAAGCCACGCGGTATCATTCCCTGATCGTCGAACGGGAAACGCTGCCAGATTGCCTCGAAATCACAGCAGAGCTGGAAGACGGTACAATCATGGGCATGCAGCACAAGACGCTGCCGATCCACGGCGTTCAATTTCACCCCGAATCGATTGCGTCTGAACACGGGCATGCAATGCTCAATAACTTTTTGAAAAACATGAAGGTTCCGGCATGAGCGATGCGATGAAGCCCCTGATCTTTGCAGCCAGCGAAGGTCCACTCTCACGCACCCAAGCGGACATGGCGTTCTCATTGTTGTTCGATGGTGCAGCAACCGACGCCCAAATCGGCGGATTATTGATGGCGATGCGGGCACGCGGCGAATCCGTGTCAGAATATGCGGCAGCCGCTGCCGTCATGCGCGCGCGGTGCAATGCGGTTCAGGCGCCTGCGAACGCGATCGATATCGTCGGGACTGGCGGCGACGGGATGAAAACGCTGAACATCTCAACGGCGACCGCTTTTGTTGTGGCTGGTACAGGCCTTCCGGTCGCGAAACACGGCAACAAGAACCTGTCGTCCCTATCTGGCGCTGGCGATATCCTGACCGAGATGGGTATCAAAATCATGGTCGGCCCAGACGTGGTCGAGGCTGGTTTGAAAGAAGCCAACATCGGTTTCATGATGGCCCCAATGCACCATCCAGCCGTCAAGCATGTGATGCCGACACGCCAAGAACTTGGATGCAAAACGATCTTTAACATCTTGGGGCCGCTCACAAATCCCGCTGGGGTCAAACGCCAGTTGACCGGTGCATTTGCCCCCGATTTGATCTTTCCAATGGCCGAGACGCTCAAAGAACTTGGGTCAGAGGCCGCATGGCTTGTCCATGGATCAGACGGCACTGACGAAATCACCATCTGCGGCCCAACGGCGGTCGCGGCTTTGACATCGGACGGTAAAATTTCATCGCTGGAAATCCACCCAGAGGACGCAGGCCTGCCTGCACATCCGTTCAAAGACATTCTTGGCGGAACGCCAGCGGACAATGCGGTTGCGTTCCGCGCCTTACTCGACGGTGCCGAAAACGCCTATCGCGATGCGGTTCTGCTGAACGCGGCTGCGGCCTGTGTCGTGGCGGGCACTGCCGATGACCTGAAGCAAGGCGTTGAAATGGCACGTGAAAGCATCGACAGCGGCAAGGCAAAAACGGCTGTCGAGTCTTTGGCGCGTGTCACATCTGCCGCGTAATGTTTGACACCAGCCGACTTGGGGCATGGGCAGATCTGCCGTTTTTCACCGATGATCTACCCGACATCAGCGAACGCCTTGCAGAACAGGCGTTCCTGCCGTCCCCGCGACTGACCTTTAAGGCGCTCGAAGACACGCAGCCTGACGCCACGAAAGTCGTGATCGTCGGCCAAGATCCATATCATACGCTTGGCAAAGCGGATGGTTTGGCTTTCTCAATTCCGGATGGTTTTGGCGGCAGGCTTGATAGTTTGGGTAATATCTTCAAAGAGATAGAGACCGATCTTCATCAATCACGCACCAAAACTTCGCTTGATGATTGGGCAACACAGGGTGTTCTGCTTTTAAACACAGCACTTACCGTCCCCCCCGGTCAGGCAAAAGCGCACGCCAAAATTGGCTGGTCAAAACTTGTCGTTCAAGTCCTACAGCATTTGACCGACAAACCCCGCGCCTTCGTTCTTTGGGGTGGTCCAGCAAAGAGCTACGCCAAACACATCACGGGCCCACACCTGATCCACAGCTCGGCGCATCCGTCACCTTTGTCGGTGCATCGCGGCTTTTTCGGCTCGCGGCCATTTTCAACAGTGAACCAGTGGCTTATTGAACAAGGGAACACACCGATAAACTGGGCGGACCCGCAATGACCGAAACGATCCTCGACAAGATCAAAGCCTACAAACTCGAGCACGTCGCGGCCTGCAAAGCAGCGGTGCCACTTGCGGAAATCGAAGCAAAAGCCCGCGACGCAAGCCCGACACGCGGTTTCGCCGACAAATTGGCGCAGGCAACCCGCGAAGGATACGGCCTGATTGCGGAGGTCAAAAAGGCCAGCCCGTCCAAAGGATTGATCCGCGCTGATTTCCACCCCGCAGAGCTTGCTAAAGCTTACGAAGACGGCGGTGCTACTTGCCTGTCCGTCTTGACCGACGGCCCGTCCTTTCAAGGTGCCGATGAGTACCTCGTAGCGGCACGCGCGGCGACCAACCTGCCCGCTTTGCGTAAAGATTTCATGTACGACACCTATCAGGTCGCCGAAGCCCGCGCATTGAACGCCGATTGCATCCTGATCATCATGGCCAGCGTGTCCGACAGCCAAGCGCAAGAACTCGAAGATGCAGCATTTGGTTGGGGCATGGATGTGCTGATCGAAGTGCATGACCAAGACGAACTCGAACGCGCGACTGCGTTGAAATCGCCGCTGATGGGCATCAATAACCGCAATCTAAAGACATTCGACACCACGCTCGATACCACGCGGACCCTGTCCAAACTGGTCCCCGCCGACCGTCAGATTGTTGCGGAAAGCGGCCTGACAGGCCCTGACGATCTGGCTGACTTGGCCCGTTACGGCGCGCGGACATTCCTGATCGGCGAAAGCCTGATGCGGCAGGAAGACGTCACTGCAGCCACACGCACTCTGCTTGCTAACCCCTTGATGTCAGGACGCTAAATGCCGGAACTCAGCCACTTTGACGCCGATGGACAAGCGCACATGGTTGATGTGTCGGATAAACCCGTCACCGACCGGATCGCAACGGCGCAAAGTTGGATCAAGATGACGCCACAAACCCTTGATCTCATTAAACAAGGGACCGCCAAAAAAGGTGACGTACTGGGCATCGCGCGGCTTGCTGGGATTATGGCGGCCAAGAAAACATCCGACCTGATCCCACTGTGCCATCCCTTGCCGATCACCAAAGTGACCGTTGATCTTACATCCGACGACACACTCCCCGGTGTGCAGATCACAGCGACCGTCAAAACCTCCGGCCAAACCGGTGTCGAAATGGAAGCGCTCACCGCCGCCTCCACCGCCGCACTTACCGTCTACGACATGGTCAAAGCGGTGCAGAAAGACATGGAAATTGGTGGAGTCCGCGTGACGCTCAAAGACGGTGGCAAATCAGGGCGGTTCGAAGCGGAATGATCACCGTCGCCGAAGCCCAAGATCTCTGTCTTGCCCCTCTGGCCACGCTGGGCGCTGAAACGGTCCCATTGGCCCAGGCCGCTGGTCGCACCTTGATCCGCACCGCGGAATCCACGCGCCCGCAGCCCCCGTTTGCAGCCTCCGCAATGGATGGCTATGCCGTTGCCGCTGACGCCGTCGCGCCGAATGCAACTTTTCGCGTTATCGGCGAAGCAGCGGCTGGTCATGCGTGGGACGGGATCGTGCAAGCGGGTGAAGCTTTGCGGATCTTCACCGGCGCCCCTATGCCCAACGGCACAAGCCGCGTCGTGATCCAAGAAGATGTCAGCCGTGACGGCGATATCATCACATTGAACGATGCACTTGATACATCGGATTATGTGCGCCCTATCGGGTCTGACTTCCCTGACGCATTCGAACTCACGGCGCCTCGCCGCCTGACGGCATCTGACATTGCCCTGCTGGCGGCGATGAATGTCGCCACCGTCAATGTCGCGCGCCGCCCACATGTCGCGCTAATCGCCACTGGCGACGAACTGGTCATGCCCGGTGGTGATCCGCGTCCGGACCAGATCATCGCGTCCAATATCTTTGGCCTCAAAGCACTGATCGAGGCAAACGGCGGCACCGCTGATATCCTACCAATCACCGCTGATACCAAAGACGCACTGCGCAATACATTCACCACCGCGATCTCGGCTGATTTGATCGTGACGATTGGCGGCGCGTCTGTCGGCGACCACGATCTGGTGGGCGAAGTGGCGCAGGATTTCGGCCTTGATCGTGCGTTCTATAAAATTGCCATGCGTCCCGGTAAACCGCTGATGTCAGGTACAATGCGCGATAAGCCTTTCCTTGGGCTACCGGGCAATCCGGTTTCGGCAATGGTCTGTGGCCACCTGTTTTTACTGCCCATGTTGCGGCGGATGGCGGGACTGACGGAGGTGTTGCCGCAGGTTGTGACAGCCACCCTCGCCGCCGACCTGACCCGCAACGGCCCCCGCGAACATTACATGCGCGCGCGGATCACCGAAACCGAAGATGGACGCATGATCACCGCACATTCCCGTCAAGACAGTGCCCTTTTGACTGTTCTGTCGGACGCAAACGCATTGCTGATCCGTCCGATCAATCAACCGGCCTTGAAGGCTGGAACATCCGTAAAGGCAATACAACTTTAACGTTGCAAGTTGACACAAAACAAGAACATCGATAGAACATATCCCAAACAGGTCAGCAACATGACCGACAACAATGGGAAACCGGCGATGCTTACGAAGAAACAACTCGACCTGCTCGAATTCATCCACGTCCGCGTGCAGCGCGATGGGGTACCGCCATCGTTTGATGAAATGAAGGAAGCGTTGGATCTGCGATCTAAATCGGGGATTCACCGGTTGATCACTGCACTTGAAGAACGAGGGTTCATTCGTCGCTTGGCACATCGTGCGCGTGCGCTGGAGATCGTGAAGATGCCGGACGCCCTGTCCCAAAAACTCGAAAAGAAAAGTGCAGGATTCACACCTCGCGTTGTTGAAGGCGGCAAACCCGATCAAACGCCACCGGCTGCGATGCCGGTTGAGGCGGACGGGTCTGTTAGTTTGCCTATGATGGGTCAGATTGCGGCTGGTGTGCCAATTGAAGCCATTGCGCATGCGTCCCATAACGTTGCTGTTCCCCATTCGATGCTTGGCAAAGGCGAACACTACGCCCTTGAGGTCAAAGGCGATTCCATGATCGAAGCCGGAATCAATAGCGGCGATGTTGTGATCATTCGCGAAACGACGACTGCTGATAACGGCGATATCGTTGTTGCGTTGGTCGAAGATCAGGAAGCGACGCTGAAGAAGTTTCGTCGGTCTAACGGCGCCATCGCTTTGGAAGCTGCGAACCCCGCTTATGAAACGCGTGTATTCCGCGATGATCAGGTGAAGGTGCAAGGTCGTCTGGTGGGTTTGATCCGCACCTACTGATCGGCTTGCGCAAACTGCGGGCGATCGCGTTGCAAAATAAACGATAAAGCGGCGGTATCCCCGTCGCTTTTTGCTGTCCAAGGGCGGTCGCCTGTCACGGCATGGGCTGATGTAATAGACAGATCGCCATCCTCGGTAAGTGACAGACCCAATGATCCCGTTTCGCGCAAGCGCCCGATATCAAAAACCGCACAAGGGCGTGGGCCAACTTCGCTCTGGTTGCTGATCAGGATATCCGCTCCGTCACACCCTTGAACCGCAGCAAGTGCCGTCTTTCCAGACACTTGCACGACTTTCCAGTCGCCAAGTTTTGTCGAAAAATGTCGCACGCGGCGTGTGATCCCGTCGCGCGTGGCTGCGATATCTTGCGCGACGGGTGCGCCGTCATTTTCAAGCCAAACACCTGTCACAAAACCATCCCCGCGCGGCTTGCTTAATGCACGGCCAGCGTCGGTCATACGCCCGATCATCCCACCGCTATCAGCGATCAAAATTGCCGGGCGCGTCGCTTGTGACCAAAACCCGAAGGCAACCAAAGCGACCGCGACGCCTACATATTTCAAACGGCCCTGCCATAGGATCAGCCACAGCAAACCGCCCGCGAGCACCGGAAGGACACACCACTGCGGTGCCACGACATGACCCACCGCGCCGTCCTGCGCCGACACGACGCTGGCTACCCATAATATCCATTTCAGACCGACGCCCATAATCGCGAGGCCAACCCAAGCGAACCCAAACGGTGCAAGACAAGCTGCCAAGACAGCGGCTGGCATGATCAACGCGCCCATCAACGGAACGCTCAGCAGGTTTGCGATCAGGCCGTAATGGGCGATTTGATTGAAGTGCGCGGCGGCGAAAGGCGCTGTAGCTACCCCTGCAACAAAGGACGAGATGACGACTGAAACGACGCCCCTGCTCCATTTGGGCCAATGTTGCCAGTTCACATGCCGCAGTTTCCGGAACACGAAAACAAGCGCTGTTGTGGCCGCGAAGGACATTTGAAAACCGGGACCGGTGAGCGCTTCGGGCTGCAACACCAAGATGATGATCGCGGCGATTGCGACGGCCCGCATCGTCAATGCTGGCCGTCCCAACATCACGGCGATCAACATGACTGAGACCATCGTAAACGCGCGTTCTGTCGCGACATTTCCGCCGGACAATGCCAGATATCCTGCCGCCGCCATCAGCGCACCAAATGCGGCTATCTTCTTGACTGGCCACAACAATCCAACGCGCGGGATCATCACGAGAATGAGACGCAGCACGGCAAACACAAAGCCTGTGAGCAGGCCCATATGCAGACCAGAGATCGCCAGAAGATGCGCCAGATTGGATGCCCTTAGGTTCGCCAACGTCTCTTGCGACATGCCTGATCGGTCGCCGCTCATGATGGCGGCTGCGAATGCCCCCGCTTCGCCCTGCAGCGTATTCTGCACCCCGCGCGATACCGCCATACGCGCCTCGAACACGCGCAATCCAAAGCCGCCCTTTTCCGCAGGAGCCAATCGGATCAAGGGGTTACGGGTGTATCCGACCGCCCCAAGTTGCGCGAACCATGCGTGCCGTTGGAAATCAAAACCACCCGGCTCCGCGGGACCCGAAGGCGGTGACAGATGCCCTGTGGTCGCTAATATCTGCCCCGGTCTGACAGGTACGGCGGGCATGGCCCCGTGAATGGAAATGCGCACCCGTTCGGGTGTTCGGTCTGGCGAGAGGCGGTTGAGAAATACCTGATCCAAGGTTAGCCGCAGCGCATCGCTGGCCGACCTGTCGATCCCCACGACGCGGCCTTCGATTGGCCCGTAGTAGCGGAACGACAGGACCGGTTCGGCGACGGCTTCGGTTCGCCATTTTGCCACGCCGACCCCTGCCCCGATCAGCGCCAATGCCAGCAAAATCGGCCTGTGACCCACGTGCACAATGCGTGCACAACCCGTGCACAGCAGTGCCGTGGCTAAAACGGTCATCACAAACGGCCAAGACGGTTCAAACCGGATCGCGAAATACCAACCGATCCCGCAGGCCAAGCAAAGCGGCACCCAGCCAATCAAATGGCCCCGCTGCGCAAGCAATGCGCCAGTCAACAAGTCACTGATATTCGCAAGCGGGCGCACTTGTCCTCCGCCGGTTTGCTGCGTATTCCGCAGGTCTGATCCACACCATGTCCAATCATGGTGAACGAAAGGTTAAAATCCGATGTCTGATACACCCGTCGTCACACGTTTCGCTCCGTCGCCCACCGGTGCATTGCACATTGGTGGCGCCCGCACCGCTTTGTTCAACTGGCTTTATGCCCGTGGTCGCGG
The DNA here is from genome assembly GCA_025141675.1 of Rhodobacteraceae bacterium S2214. Taxonomy (NCBI): domain Bacteria; kingdom Pseudomonadati; phylum Pseudomonadota; class Alphaproteobacteria; order Rhodobacterales; family Paracoccaceae; species Rhodobacteraceae bacterium S2214. The sequence continues at coordinate 1,952,624 of CP081161.1, read as the reverse complement.
CGGCAAATTTGTGCTGCGGATCGAAGACACGGACAAAGCGCGGTCAACGGACGAGAATACCAAAGCAATTTTGGATGGTCTGACGTGGCTTGGGCTTGATTGGGATGGTGAGCCGGTGTCGCAAGCCGCGCGCGCGGATCGCCATGTTGAAGTGGCCCAGCAGATGCTGGCCGACGGCACAGCGTTCAAATGTTTTGCTACCCAAGACGAGATTGAAGCGTTCCGCGAAGATGCCCGTGCGAACAAGACCTCGACGCTGTTCCGGTCGCCTTGGCGCAATGTGGCAGAGGCCGATCACCCCGACCTGCCCTATGCGGTTCGTGTGAAGGCCCCGCGCGACGGGTCCACGACTTTGCACGACGAAGTGCAAGGCGATGTGACGTGGTCGAATGACCAACTCGACGATATGATCATTCTACGGTCTGACGGTACGCCTGTTTATATGCTGGCCGTTGTTGTGGACGATCACGATATGGGCGTGACCCATGTGATCCGTGGCGATGACCATCTTGCGAACGCATTCCGCCAGAACATGATTTATGACGCGATGGGCTGGGATAAACCGACGCTCGCGCACATCCCGCTGATCTTCGGACCGGACGGCAAGAAATTGTCGAAACGCCACGGCGCGACTGGTGCCGCTGAATATCAGGCGATGGGTTATCCGGCGGCTGGCATGCGGAATTATCTGGCGCGACTGGGCTGGAGCCACGGCGACGACGAATTTTTCAGCGATGCGCAGGCAAAAGAGTGGTTTGATCTGGACGGAATCGGCAAGTCGCCATCGCGTTTTGATTTCAAAAAACTGGACAACATTTGCGGTCAGCACATTGCAGTCGCAGACGATGCTGCACTGCTGCACGAAATTGAGGCATTCCTAGCGGCAACTGACGCCACGGCACTGACAGCACAGCAACGTGAAGGGTTAAACGCCGCGTTGTATTGCCTGAAAGAACGCGCGAAGAAATTGCCAGATGTCCTTGATAAGGCACACTTTGTCCTGACTTCACGTCCCATCGTACCGGACGAGAAATCAGCGAAATCACTTGATGATGTACACAAAGGTATACTGAGAGAATTGACGCCGCAGTTGCAAAATGCTACGTGGTCCCGAGACGCCTTGGAGGGTGTCGTTTCTTCCGTGGCAGAGGCCAATGAGACGAAACTCGGCAAGCTGGCAGCCCCGTTACGTGCGGTGCTTGCAGGGCGAACCGCGACTCCAAGCGTGTTTGATATGATGCTTGTTCTTGGCAAGGATGAAACGTTGGCGCGTCTGCAAGACGCCACAGCCTGAAACCTTTTCGTTACGTTTCATCGTTACGGGAGACATGAACAACGCGACCACGCCGCGCAGGCCAGAATGGATTGCGCTTCAGAAGGGGAATAAAATGACCGACACACCTAAGACCGCGACGCTCACGATTGATGGGCAGAGCTACGAACTGCCGATCCACTCCCCGACTGCTGGTCCTGACGTTATCGACATCCGCAAGCTGTACGCGCAAGCGGGTGTTTTCACATATGACCCAGGTTTTACGTCGACTGCGGCCTGTGACAGCACGATTACGTTCATCGATGGTGACAAAGGCGAATTGCTGCACCGTGGTTATCCGATCGACCAGTTGGCTGGTCAGTCGCATTATCTCGAAGTGTGCTACGCACTGCTGTACGGCGATCTGCCGGATGCCGAAACGCTTGAGAAGTTCGAAAAGCTTGTGACCAATCACACGATGATCCACGAGCAGATGCATAACTTCTTCCGTGGTTTCCGCCGTGATGCGCACCCAATGGCCACTATGGTTGGTGTTGTGGGCGCGATGTCTGCATTCTACCATGACAGCACGGACATTAACGACGAACACCAGCGTGAAGTTGCGTCGATCCGCCTGATCGCGAAGATGCCAACAATTGCTGCGATGGCTTACAAGTATTCCATCGGTCAGCCGTTCGTGTACCCGCGCAACGATCTGGATTACGCGTCCAACTTCCTGAACATGTGTTTCTCTGTACCTGCGGAAGACTACAAGGTTGATCCGGTGCTTGCCAAAGCGATGGACCGTATCTTTACACTGCACGCAGATCACGAACAGAACGCGTCTACGTCTACTGTGCGTTTGGCATCGTCTTCTGGCGCGAACCCGTTTGCTTGTATCGCTGCTGGTATTGCGTGTCTGTGGGGCCCTGCCCATGGTGGTGCGAACCAGGCGTGTTTGGAAATGCTCAAGGAAATCGGTTCTGTTGACCGTATTCCTGAATTCATCGCACGTGCGAAAGACAAGAACGACAGCTATCGCCTGATGGGCTTTGGCCACCGCGTTTACAAAAACTTCGACCCACGGGCGACCGTGATGAAGGAAAGCGCCGACGAAGTGCTCGAACTGCTGGGTGTTGAAGACAACCCACTGTTGCAGGTCGCGATGGAGCTTGAAAAGCAGGCGCTGGCTGATCCGTATTTCGCCGAAAAGAAACTGTTCCCGAACGTCGATTTCTATTCCGGCATCATTTTGGAAGCGATGGGTTTCCCAACATCCATGTTCACGCCGATCTTCGCGATGGCCCGGACTGTTGGCTGGATTTCCCAGTGGAAAGAACAGCTGGACGATCCACAGCTGAAAATTGGTCGTCCGCGTCAGTTGTACAAGGGTGAGACTGCCCGCGATTATGTCGCACCAGACAAGCGCTAAGACTTTGGGGTCGCCTTCGGGCGGCCCTTTTCACATGCTGACCACTGAACGCCTTATTCTACGCTCCGCGCGCCAAGATGATCTGCTGGATCTCCACGCGATTTTTCGCGATCCGCGGGCGATGCAGTATTGGTCGACCCCACCCCATGACAGCCCCGAGCGGACCCAAGAAAATCTGGACCGGATGATGGCCGCAACCGATCCGTTGCTCTATTTCGTGATTGAAATGGATGGCACAGTCGTGGGCACCGCAGGCGGTCACGGCGAGGGCGAAGTTGGGTTTATCCTGCATCCGGACTATTGGCGGCGCGGAATCGTGCAAGAAGCTATGCGCGCGATTTTGCCTCACATCTGGAACGCGACTTCGCTGACACGTGTTTTTGCGGATGTTGATCCGAACAATACCGCTTCGACCGGATTATTGATTGCGCTTGGGTTTCACGAAACCCACCGTGCGCCAAACACCTATTGTATCAACGGGTTATGGTCTGACAGCGTTTATTTCGCGCTTGACCGGCCCACATCTTAACCCGATCAAAATCAGTTTTGCCGTAGTTTCAGGCGATTGCGGACAACTTTCGGTCGCAATCCGCTTTTACCGATGCGCTACAAGAAAATTTTTGAAAGATGGATACACATGAGCGGATGTACAGCCCCAGCAACGTCAATGAGCTTCACCCTTGAAGGTCAGGTCAATGTCAGCATCACAATTACCGAAGTTGACGGCAATTTACAGTTCGATTTGCAAGTGCTCGACGACACTGGTGAAATTGGCGACCTGAACGCAATTTACTTTGACCTGTTCGACGATAGCCTCACAGGTGGCCTGAGCGTGACAGGTGACGACGTCACAGGAACGGCATTCAAAGTTGACGGCGTGACGAAAGTTGACAACTTCACAAACATGAACGGCGAAGTCGTCAAGGACTACGGCAAGTTCGACGGTGGCGTTCAGTTCGGCACACAGGGTATGAGCACTGACGATATCCGTAGCACGTCATTCACACTGTCACACGACACGGTGGATCTGTCCTTGGCTGATTTCAACCTTCAGGACTTTGGCGCGCGCCTGACGTCCGTTGGTACAGAAGACGGCGCACGGGAAGATTCACTGAAACTAGGTGGCACAGCCCCAGAAGTGCCAGAAGGCCCAACCGAGCCAACAGAAGCAGCCGTCGACGATACCATGACCGTCTTGGAAACTGCCGGGTTTGGCCGTGGCGACACGTTCGATTTCCTCGATTCTGGAGAAGCGTCGATCCTTGCCAATGATCTTGGCGATTGCGACGATCCCTACACCGGGTCTGTGGTCAGCATGAACGGTACAACCATCGATCCGATGAGCACGCAAAGCACACCGACGATCATCGCAGGTGACAATGGCGGAATGTTGCAAATCACAGCCGACGGCGCGATCAATTTCTCTGCTGACAGCGTCGATGGCACCAACACTTTTGCCGCGCTGAATGACGGCGAATCCGCTGTAACGAACTTTGTCTACACTCTCGAGGGCGGTTCGACTGCGACCCTTGAGGTCACAGTCAATGGCATCGGCACCGACGGTGGTGGTGGCGGCGGCGGCGAAACCGACGCCTTCATGATGTAAGAACCTTTAGCGGCCCTCGTACACCGGGGGCCGTTTTTGCAGGAAGGATACGACGCCTTCTTGGAAGTCGCGTGTTTGGCCGCATTTGCCCTGCAACTTAGCTTCGAGTGCAAGTTGCTGTTCGAATGTATTCCCGCTGGATTCGCGCAGTGCCGTCTTCACGTGGGAATAAGCCACTGTCGGCCCTGCAGCCAGTTTGGCCGCCCGTGCCTGCCAATGCGTTTCAAATTCATCGGCCGCGACGCATTCATAGATCATGCCCCAATCGGCCGCCTGTTCCGCACTGATTTTGTCCGCGAACAACGCAGCGCCCATCGCACGCGCGGTCCCGATCTGGCGCGGCAGGAAGTGCGTGCCGCCCGCATCAGGGATCAGGCCGATGCGTGTGAAGGCCTGTACGAAATAGGCCGCATCGCTTGCAATCACCACGTCGAACGCCAAAGCGAGGTTCGCACCTGCACCCGCTGCTGGGCCGTTCACCGCCGCAATTGTCGGGATTTTGCAGTCAACGATGGCCCTCAGCATCGGCACGTATTCGTCCCGCAACGTCCGTTCCAGATCGAGTGCTGCCGCATTGCCGCCGTCGCCCAAATCCTGACCGGAGCAGAAGGATTTCCCCTGCCCCGTCATCACCAGCACCCGCGCTTCGGCTTCGGCGGCTTTGACTGCGTGCGTGATTTCGGCGCGCATCTGTGTGTTCAACGCGTTCATGACCTCAGGCCGGCGCAGCGTAATCACCGCCACGTCGTTTCTGATCCAAAGTTTGATTGCCCGATATTCCATGTTCACATTCCTTGACTGCCGCTGACCAGATCAGCCGCTTTGGGTGTAATCTAGTGAACCCGTCAGTCTAGAAAAGAGGAACCGAACGTTACGACCGCAAAATCTTGTCTAATGCGGTCTGTTCTTCGTCGGTGAGCGTGCCGTTGGGCGTTTCAGGCTTACGTCGGATGGTAGACCACCCGATCCCGAGCGCCGCAAGGAACAAGCCGGGTGCGGCCAGCCATAAGATCCAGTTCGCGCCGGAGACCGTTGGCGTCAGCAGCACATATTCACCGTAGCGGGCCACGAGGTAGTCCAAAATGTCCTGATCGCTGTCGCCCGCGACGAGGCGTTCCCGCACGATGATCCGCAGTTCTTTCGACAGGGCCGCGTTGGATTCGTCGATGCTTTCGTTCTGGCAGATCGGACAGCGCAGCCCTGCGGACAGATCGCGGGCACGGTTTTCCAACACCGGATCGTCAAGCATTTCCGATGGTTCCACGGCCCACAACGGAGATGCGAGCAAAGTCAGGGTGAGGATCAGACGTTTCATTCTGCTGGTACCGCCGCTGTCCGTTTCGGCTTTGCCGCACCTGCTCCGACGCGCAGCCTGCGGTCGGTCAAGGAGATCAGTGCGCCCAAAGCCATCAGCATGCAGCCGCCCCAGATCCAGTTTGCGAAGGGTTTGATATAGATACGCATCGCGTAGCCGCCGTTTGCCTGCGGTTCGCCAATCACGACGTAGAGATCGCGTAAGATGCCGTTGCGGATCGCCGCTTCGGTCGTTGGCATTTGCGCGACAGGATAGAACCGTTTTTCGGGGTACATCACGGTGATGTCACGCCCGTTCTTTGCAACGCCCACTTCGGCCATTGTGGTCACGTAGTTCGGCCCTTCTGCGCGAATTACGTCCTGCAAGGTGAATGTGTAGGCCCCGACGTCGTAGCTATCGCCAAGGTCCGCCACGCGGATATCTTCGGTTTCCCAAGCAAGGATCGCGGCCACACCAAAGGTTGTGACACCGACGCCGATATGCGCGACCGATTTGCCCCAATCCGCGCGCGGCAGACGTTTGATCCGGCGCCAACGGCCTGCAAGGTTTTCACGCCCGCCGCGCAGCCACAGATCAAGCAGCGCGCCGCCCACGACCCAGACGCCAAGCGCTACGCCGACTGGTCCAAGTGCGGACCGCCCGCTTTGCAGCGCATATGCCAAGGCCCCGAGTGAAATCGCGAGCAATGCCCAGCCCCAGAGCGGCTTTTTCGCGCGTGTCAGCGTGCCACGTTTCCATGCCAGCAATGATCCCAGCGGCAAAACCAAGGCCAGCGCGACCATGAACGGTGAAAAGGCTGCGTCGAAAAACGGCGGGCCAACGGACAGGGTACGTCCCCAAACCATTTCGGCCACTAAAGGCCAGATGGTGCCGATGAAGACGACAAAACAGGACACGGCCAGCAGGATGTTATTCAGGACAAGCGCGCTTTCGCGGCTGACCGTGCCAAACACGCCGTTTGCAGCCAGTACCCGTGCGCGGGCCGCATAAAGCGTGAGTGACCCGCCTACGAAAAACGCGAGGATCGCGAGGATGAAGACGCCGCGTTCTGGATCATTTGCGAAGGCATGTACGGACGTCAGAAGGCCGGACCGCACGATGAAAGTGCCGAGCAGAGAGAAGCCGAATGCGAGGATAGCCAACAGGATCGTCCAGCTTTTCAACGCTTCACGTTTTTCAACAACGATCGCGGAATGCAGCAAGGCGGCTGCAATCAGCCATGGCATGAAGGACGCATTTTCAACCGGATCCCAGAACCAGAAACCGCCCCAGCCAAGTTCATAATACGCCCACCATGACCCAAGTGCGATGCCCACAGTCAGGAACATCCACGCGGCCAATGTCCAAGGGCGTACCCAACGACCCCATGCGGCGTCCACGCGGCCTTCGATCAGGGCGGCGACGGCGAACGAAAACGCCATGCTGAGGCCCACGTAGCCGAGGTACAGAAATGGCGGATGAAACGCGAGACCTGGGTCTTGCAAGAGCGGGTTTAGGTCCTGGCCGTCAAACGGCGGTAAAGCCAGCCGGTCAAACGGGTTCGATGTGAACAGGATGAAAGCGTAAAACGCGACGGATACCGCCGATTGCACCGCCAACACGCGGGCACGCAGAGTTTCGGGCAGACCGCCGTCAAACCAAGCGGCACAGCCGCCGAACAGCGTCAGGATCAACAGCCAGAGCAGCATCGACCCTTCGTGGTTGCCCCAAACGCCGCTGATTTTATAGAGCATGGGTTTCAGGCTATGCGAATTTGTCGCCACCACGCGCAGCGAAAAATCGGATGTGACAAATGCCCACGTCAGGGCGGCGAAGGCAAAGCCGACCAAGATGAACTGTGAGGTCGCTGCGGGTTGCGCCATGGCCATCCACCCGCGCCAGCCTTTATGGGCTCCGACCAATGGAATAACTGTCTGCGCAATCGCGACAACAAAAGCGAGGATGAGGGCGAAATGGGCGAGTTCATTTATCATACGCCCGATATAGCACCGCCCCTCATTCTAGGACAGGCACATCTTGCGGACGGATTGTCACATTTCTGCGGGTTACAAGTTCAGCCCGCCTTGCAATACAAAGGCGACTGCCGACATCAGCAACCCGCCGATCACAAGCCGCACCAGCCATTTGAGCGTATCTTCAATATAACCAAGCCGATCCGCGACATTGTCGCGGTGCACTTCGTTCACGGCACCGCGCGTTTCCAAGGCGTTCAATCGCAGGTCCACCTTTGCGATCCAATCATGATCCATTTTGTGCCTGCCATTCCTGAAGCGCTGCGTTTTCCGTGGTGAATGTCAGCGGTTTTGCTTGGGTCGAAGGTGGCGCTGTTGGTGCATCAGCTGTGAGCGCCTGAATATTTGCGGTCACCTGTCCGGTGCGTGCCATCGTGTCCGCAATGGATTGCTGAAATTCTTGCCCCTTGGCCTGATGCCGTGCCCCAAAATAGAAACTGACAATGGCGCCCATCAGCCACCACAGCGGCTCTGGCACCAGTGCAAGACCTTGCATCCGTGCGGCAAACCAAATTGGATCGACCATCGATGCGGCGACCAACGCCAAGGTGCCAAAGGCCATCAATGGGCGCGGTAGACGGTTCAACCCGTCAATGAAGCGGTCGAACCATCCCTTGCGATTGCCGGAGAATTCGGCCGCGAACTGACGCAGGACTGCGGTTTGGACGTCCGCTGCACGCGCGCCTGCGTTTTCGCTGTTTTCCCGAAACACCTCAGCCGTTTCGGCCAAGACATTGCGATGATTGCCAAAAAGCATACCCATGAAATCTGTAATTAGCCCCATGATGCGATCCTTTGTGCATGTTGCGCCGCTGTCAGGTGAAACCGTTCGGCGATGAATTCTTCGGCGCGGGTGATCCAGCCGCCTTTGCCACCATCGCGGCGTCGGGCATATTTCCGGCTGGCGACGCGACTGTCCGCGAGGGCGTAGTAGTAATTGCGGCGGGCGATCCCGTAGGCATCTGCGATATGATCAGGCGCTGCGGCGGCCGCGCGGTTGGCAGCCGCGATGGTTTGCGGACCGATGACGCCATCGACTGTAACAGTGATCCGCATCTCATTGAAAAGTCGCTGTAAAACCTTCACAGCGTGCGATCCCGCGTTTACATACATATCAAACACGCTGGCCTGCAGGACGACCGGCAAGGCGTCGATGCGGGGCCGCGTGAAGTAGTGTTCTACGAAAATCGCTTCGGCTTGTTCACGGGTCAGACGCCGGACATCGCCTGCGTCCACGTCACCGTCGCCGTCTAAGTCCAGCCCCAAGCGCCGCATCGTATGGATCGTGACGCCAAAGTTCGTGGCCCCGCCCGGATCGTCAGGGTCGTTCACATAGCCGCCTTCGCGGGCGACGATGTCTCGGGCGATGTCTTGGATGGTTTGCATGTGTGCTGTCCTCTGCCTGCTTACGGCAAAGGTCAGCGCAATTGGTTAATTGGTTACGTCACCAGCGTCCGGTGCCACGTATTGCCCCTGTTCTTTCAGGGCGTCGATGACTTCCTTAGGCATGTAGGTTTCGTCATGTCTTGCAAGGATTTCAACAGCTTCGAACGTACCGTTCACGTAGCGCCCTTGGCCTACCATGCCTTGTCCGTCGCCGAACAGATCAGGCAAAATACCCGTATACACGACCGGAATGACAGCACCGCCATCTGTCACGTCGAAGCGCACGGTTTCGCCCACATCGCTTTCAATTGACCCTTCCACGATCAATCCACCGATGCGGAACAGTTCATTCGGCGGCGGAGGCGATTCTGCGACTTCTGATGGGGAGCGGAAGAACTGGAACGATTCTTCTGGCAACATCGCGAGGATCACAAGGATCGCCGCCACACAAACACCGGCCAATCCGATGACCTGAATGCGGCGGGTTTTCTTGAGACTTTTCAATCCGCTCATGGGAACACCGGTGCCATTGTCAGGCCCGCAGTTTCATCAAGACCCAGCATCAGGTTCGCGTTCTGAACAGCCTGCCCAGACGACCCTTTACACAGGTTATCAAGAACAGAGGTCACGAGCACGCGCCCTGAAATCCGGTCTTGGCTGACGCCAATATGGCAATAGTTCGATCCCATCACGTGCCCCGTCCCCGGTTGCTGGCCAAACGGCAGCACCACGACGAACGGTTCATCCTTATAGGCGGCAGCAAGCGCGTCGTGCACTGCCTGCCCGTCACCCTTCACATAACAAGTGGCAAGGATACCGCGGCTGAGTGGGACAAGATGCGGCGTAAACTGAATTTCGACTTTGCGGCCTGCAATTTCGGTGAATTCCTGATCGAACTCGCCGAGATGACGGTGTTTCCCGCCGTGGGCGTAGCCCTGCACGTCGGTAGCCCGTTCAGTGAACAACATGTTTTCCTTGGACGCACGGCCCGCACCCGAAATCCCGTTTTTGAGATCGCAAATGATGTCGTCCAGATCAATCACACCAGCGGCAATCAACGGGCGCAGCGCGAATTGTACAGTGGCCGCGTTACAGCCGGTGCCCGCGACAAGGCGCGCACCTTTTATCTGCTCGCGGTAAAATTCGGTCAGTCCGTAAACGGCGGTCTTTTGCAGCTCAACGGCCACATGCGGGGCACCATACCATTTTTCGTAGTCAGCCGGATCGCGCAGCCGGAAATCGGCGCCGAGATCAACAACTTTCACATGCTCGGGCAGGTCCCGTACCAGTGCCTGGGACAGCCCGTGTGGCAGTGCCGCGAACACGAGGTCTATGCCCGCAAAATCGATCTCATCCAGTTTCACCAAGGGCGGCAAATTCATGTGACGCAAATGTGGGAACACGTCGGCCATCGCCTGACCGGCTTTGCGCTCTGCAGATAGGGCTACAATCTCGAACGACGGATGCGTCGCGATGATACGGACGAGTTCGGCCCCAGTGTAGCCAGACGCCCCGAGGATCGCGATTTTTTGTGTAACTTGATCTTGTGTCACCGGCCTGCCCTATTGCTGTGGTCCTACGTTATGTGGCGTGGACACACGGCAGATGCAAGTCACGCAGCCGCGATCAGGCCAGAAGTGGGGCTGTCTTGCGACGTCGTAACGCAGCCATGCCACCCAACGCGCCGATCAGCAACAAACCAGCGGCAGGCACCGGAACTGGTGACGGATCAACTGACGCCGAATTGCCCGGTACGATTACGCCAAAGGAAAACGCTTGGCTTGCGAATGTCGGCAAGATGCTGACGTACAGGTCACCGCCTGCGTATCCAGCCCCAAGAGAATAAGACAAGGTTTGTGACACGACAGCGCCGGCGACATTGAACGGATCAAAGGACAAATCAAAATCGTTGCCGCCTGCCGGATTGAGCGGATTACCATCATACGCCCAGCCTGGGGCAGTTTCTTTGATGCGAACGCTCCCGCCACCATTCTGAAAGCCAGACAACCCGTTCGGGTCTGCGAGGTTGAAGTTAAACGTCAACGTCTGCGCGCCCGCACTGAGACTCGTGAAGTGCAGAAAATCAAAATCCGCTGCAGACACCGTGCCAGTGACTGTCGTCACGTCACTTCCAATAACTGTTGGGGAATTGAACGAGGATCCAAAGCCGCCCGCGATATCGGATTCATTTAAGGTTGCAGCTTGGCCTAAAGAAGCCGTGCCCAGAAACGCAGCCATGCAAAATCGTAATAAACGCATTTATCGAATCCATTATTGGTCCATTAACGATTTGTTAACGTCCAATTCGGGCACGACTGCGGCGTGAATTTGGTAATTGGCTGTCGTTGTCTACGGGTAAGCTGCTGTAAACGTAATTTCTTTGCGCAGAAATTGTGTTGCATTGCGCGACACACGCTTAGGATCACCAGTCGTTAAAAACAGGCTATCTGTTCCCGCCCCGATCATCTCTGGACGTCGCCCAAGGTAGTCTGCAAGGCTTTCCGCGACGAGGTTCGCTTGGCTGAACACTTTGACGTTTTCGCCCAATGCATCCTGAAATGTCTCGGCCATCAACGGATAATGAGTGCAGCCCAAAATCGCGGCATCCGGTTTCGGCATCTTACGGGTCAGTGCATCAACATGGCTGCGCACCAATGCGTCCGCCAAGATCAGATCGCCGTCTTCGATTGCGTCTACGACACCACCACAGGCCTGCGCTTCGACATCCACACCAATCGCACGGAACGCGAGCTCCCGCTGGAACGCGCGGCTGCGTACCGTTGCAGGGGTCGCGAACAAGGCCACGTGTTTGACATCTACTTCGCGCGGCGGCGAATTATCGCCCCATTGGCGTTCTGTTAGGGCTTCGATCAAAGGTACGAAAACGCCCAAGACGCGCTTTTCTTTCGGAATCCAGCTTTCCTGCATCCGGCGCAAAGCCGCCGCAGACGCCGTGTTACAGGCCAAAATCACCAGATCGCAGCCAGCATCCCATAGCCGTTCGACCGCTTGTGTCGTCAGGTTGTAGATATCGTCATCGGTGCGCACACCGTAGGGCGCATGGGCGTGATCACCGAAATACACGAACGGCACGTCCGGAAGGCGTTCTTGCACCGCATCCAGAACCGTTAAGCCCCCTACACCACTATCGAATATCCCGACTGCCATTTGACCGCCCCTTATACTTTGCCTCAAATTCATGGCCCAGTCTGGTTGGATCGACCGGGTCCCTGGACAGAGCATACGTGGCCTGACGCAAGAAATCCATCATGCCGTTGGGGTCTTTTTTGCGGGCGTCGATTTCATGTCGCGGAATCGGTTCGCCAATGACGACACGCACAGGTGCGTTGATTTTGTTACGGAATTCGCGGATCAGCAGCCCCATGCGCAGCGTATTGTGGATATGGCTGGCTAATTGGAACAACCGGCTGTTGTGTCCTTCGAAATAAATCGGCACCACAACCGCATCCGATTTTGCAATCATCTTGGCCGTGAAATTGCGCCACGTCGGGTCCATGGGGCGGCCGAAAGGTTTTGCTGAAGTCGAAACGGTGCCCCCCGGGAAAATGCCGATAGCACCGCCTTGCGCCAGATAATCAAGCGCATCTTTACGGGTTTGCATGTTCTGTTTAGCGGCCTCTTTTGTCTCATCAAAAGACACAGGCAGGATCACCTTTTCCAAGTCCGCAGACCGGCGAAAAATCCGGTGCGCCAAAACGCGGAAATCACCCTGTCGCCGATCAGACAGGATGCGGCCGAGCATCAGTCCGTCAAGAATGCCGTAAGGATGGTTGGCCACAACAATCACGGGCCTATCGCGCGGGATATTCTCGAGGGACCCGCCGATGATATCAAGCGTCAGGCCGTAACGATTTGTAATCACATGCCAAAAATCAGCGCCCCGTGCGACGTCGTGATCATATCCGCGCGCGCGCCGGATCAGCCGCAACCTACCAGATGCATTTTCCATGGTCCTGATAAGAACTTTGCCAGCCCGTCCTTTGGCCGAACTCGCATAGGAAATATCGCGCGCGATTTGATGTTTTGACATCACAGGACCTCTTCGTTTACGCGGTGCTACCGATAAATCGTAACACCGCGATGACAAGTCCTTTTGCGTCTACTCTGCTGCCACGGCCGCAGGTGTTGCACACAGGTTCGCGAGCAAAACTTCGCGAGTTTTGGCGGCTTTGCGTGCGTTGGCTTCTTTCACTGGACCAAAGCCGCGAATATCGAGCGGCAACCGCGCCAGAGCAACCGCATCAGCTTTGGTATCGGGGCGCATCGTCCGAAGAACATCAGCCATGTCGGCCTCATATTCCTTGATCAGCGCCCGTTCCATCCGCCGTTCATCGGTCCGCCCGAATGGGTCGAACCACGTACCGCGCAGCCCCTTCATTTTGGCGAGAAGCGGGAACATCTTCGCCATCCGCGCCCCGTATTGCTTTTTGACGGGTCGCCCGTCTGCACCGGTTTTTGTCAGCATCGGCGGGGCAAGGTGGTAGGTCAATTTCACGTCACCATCAAACGCTTCCGCCGCTTTCGCGTGGCTATCTTGCAGCAATCGCGCGACTTCGTATTCGTCCTTGTATGACAACAGCTTATGATAGCCTTCAGCCACCGCTGCCTTCATGTCAGGATCGGTTATTCCGTCGACTAAAGCGCGATACCGCTTAGACAGCCGTTTGCCTTGATAGGCGACCAAATGATCCGCACGGAATGCGACTTTTTCATCCAGCGTTTTGGGCTTTTCGACAACCGCTGGCGACAAAACCCGTTCTGCCTGATCAGGATACAAATACGCCCAACGGCCCAATTCGAATGCATGCAGGTTGCGTTCAACCGCGGCCCCGTTCAGCGTGATCGCTTCGCGGATCGCGTCGCCGGACAACGGAATACCGCCCATCTGCCAGACCGCGCCGAAGATCATCATGTTCGAGAAGATACTGTCGCCCATCAAGGCCTTCGCCAGGTCAGAGGCATCAAACAGCGCCAAACGATCCTGCAACCGCGCCTCTAGCGACAGTTTCAGCTGATCCGTCGGCAGTTTGAAGCCAGTGTCACGTGTGAAATCGCCCGTGATAATTTCGTGGCTGTTGACGACGCCCACGGTCTGGCCCTGCTTCATCAAGCCCAGCGTTTTGGCACCTGCCGACACCACCAGATCACCGCCGATCAGCGTATGTGCTTCACCAATGGCCACGCGGATTGCAGCGATGTCATCGGGGTTTTCAGCCAAACGACAATGGATATGCACCGCACCGCCCTTTTGCGCGAGACCAGCCATTTCCATCATGCCAGCACCTTTGCCGTCCAGATGGGCCGCCATCGCCATGACAGCGCCGATGGTCACGACGCCTGTGCCGCCGACGCCTGTGATGACGACATTATGCGTGCCATCAATCTCGGGCAGCGCAGGGTCAGGCATGTCTGGCAAATCAACGCTTGCCGTTGCCGCCTTTTTCACGACCGCCCCTTCGACCGTCACAAAGGACGGACAGAAGCCGTTCACGCAGGAAAAGTCTTTGTTACAGGACGACTGATCAATCGCCCGTTTGCGGCCCAGTTCGGTTTCCACGGGCACGATCGACACGCAGTTCGATTGCACACCGCAATCGCCGCAGCCTTCGCAAACGTCCGTGTTAATGAACACCCGTTTGTCCGGATCAGGGAATGTGCCCCGCTTGCGCCGCCGCCGTTTTTCAGCAGCACATGTCTGGATGTAGACAATCGCCGACACGCCCTTCACCTGCCGCAGCCGATCTTGCACGGCGGGCAATTCGGACCGTTCGGAAATCGTCAGGCCTTTCGGGAAATACGCGAAGTCCACGTCTTCCTTTTCGTCGTAGACCACTTCGACATTGCGCACGCCCATAGCGACCAGTTCGCGGCAAATCTGATCAGCCGTAAGCCCACCGTCATTGCCTTGCCCGCCGGTCATCGCGACCGCGTCGTTATAGAGGATTTTGTAGGTGATATTGGTGTTCGCCATCAGTGCAAAGCGGATCGCCTGCACGCCCGAATGGTTGTATGTCCCGTCACCAAGGTTCTGGAACACATGATCCGTGGTCGAGAACGGGGCCTCGCCGACCCAATTCGCGCCTTCGCCGCCCATCTGGGTGAACCCAACGGTGTCGCGGTCCATCCACTGCACCATGTAGTGACAGCCAATGCCCGCGTAGGCGCGCGATCCGTCCGGTACTTTGGTGGATGAATTATGCGGACAGCCCGAGCAGAAATACGGCAAACGCGCCGCGATTTCGGGCTGGTTGTCGGCTTTGCGGGCTTCGGCAAGTTTCGCGAGACCCCCAGTCACGGCGGAAGACCCGCAGCCCTCTTCGACCAGAATGCCGCCAATCTTTTCGGCAATCCAGATCGGGTTCAGATCGGCCTTTGTTGGGAACACCTCTTCACGGCGACCTTCGGAATGTTCATCGCCTTTGTGCCAGCCGTAGACGCGGCGGCCTTGGCGGTCGTCAAAGATCGCTTCTTTGACCTGCACTTCGATCAGTTTGCGTTTTTCTTCGACAACAACAATCAGATCGAGACCTTCGGCAAAGTCGTGGAAACTTTGCATGTCCAGCGGCCAAACCTGCCCGACTTTATAGACGGTGATGCCGAGACGTTCGGCTTCAGCTTCATCCACGCCCAACAAGTTCAGCGCGTGAACCAGATCGAGATAGTTCTTACCGGCGGCGACAAAGCCGATTTTGGCCCCTGCTTTGCCAAGCTTGCGTTGATCCATTTTGTTGGCGCGGCTGTACGCTTCGGCTGCGAACCGTTTGTGGTCGATCATCCGCGCTTCTTGCAATTGCGGGGTATCGACTAGACGGATGTTCAAGCCACCGTCAGGCATATCAAATTCAGGTTCGACGAGCTTCACGCGGTCCGGATCACCATCGACAACAGATGTGACCTCGATCGTGTCTTTCATCGTTTTCAAGCCGACCCATACACCCGCAAACCGGCTGAGCCCCCATGCGTAGACACCGTAATCAAGAATTTCCTGCACACCCGCAGGGCTGACAATCGGCATATATGCGTCCAGCATCGCCCAATCGCTTTGGTGCAATGTTGTCGAACTTTCGCCCGTGTGGTCATCGCCCATCGCCATGATCACACCGCCATGCGGCGATGATCCGGCCATATTGGCGTGGCGCATCACATCGCCAGACCGGTCAACACCAGGGCCTTTGCCGTACCAGAGACCAAATACACCGTCGAATTTGCCTTCACCGCGCAGTTCGGCCTGCTGTGAACCCCAAAGGGCAGTTGCGGCCAGATCTTCGTTCAGGCCGAGTTGGAATTTCACATCCGCCTCGCCCAAGACTTTGCTGGCGCGGGTCATCTGCATGTCTACAGCACCCAGAGGTGATCCGCGGTAGCCAGTGACATATCCGGCTGTATTCAGCCCAGCATCTTTGTCACGCGCTTTTTGCATCAGCATCAAGCGAACAAGGGCCTGTGTGCCATTCAGCAGCACCTGACGCTTGGTTAAATCGTAACGATCATTGAGTGTAATGCGGCCCTGTGTCATCTGCACCTCCCCGATAGGATAACACCCCCACAATAGGTCATACTTTCTGACCTACAAAGCAAAAAGTTCCCCGTAATGCGCAATTGCACCTTAAGAACGTGTTAGCGTAAGGATAATACAAACAAGCACGGGCGCGCAGCCGCAGGAAGAAGATATGGACTGGGACAAGCTAAGAATATTTCACGCAGTGGCTGACGCTGGGTCACTTACACATGCGGGTGATACACTGCATTTGTCGCAGTCTGCGGTATCGCGGCAGGTGCGCGCGCTTGAAGAGAGCCTGAACACCACCCTTTTTCACCGTCACGCACGCGGACTGATTCTTACCGAACAGGGTGAGTTGTTGTTTGACGCGACCAAATCCATGAACAAACGTCTGGAAGCGGCATCCGCGCGCATTCGCGATTCCGAAGAAGAAGTGTTCGGCGAATTGCGCGTGACGACAACAACAGGCTTCGGCACGCTTTGGTTGGCGCCGCGTCTGCCGAAACTTTACGAACAATATCCGGACCTTAAAATCGACCTGATGCTCGAAGAACGGGTGTTGGACTTGCCTATGCGCGAAGCCGACGTTGCCATCCGCATGAAAGAGCCGTCACAGGCCGATCTGATCCGCAAACGATTGATGTCCGTGCGGATGCGCCTTTACGCGTCCCAGACATACCTTGATCAACATGGTGCGGTGACGGACATCGAGGAAATCGGCAACCACCGCTTGATTTGCCAGTCCCTGTCATCCGCACAGGTCAGCGCTGGGTCTACACTCGTTCAACACCTGATGAGCTATGATGTCCCGAGCCTGTTCACCGTGAACAACTACTTCGGTGTACTACAAGGTGTGATTAACAACCTTGGGATTGGGGTTCTGCCGGATTACCTTGTCGAAGACTTTCCTGACCTGATCCGCGTCCTGCCTGAACTTGAGTCGGGTGAAGTCCCGGTTTTCCTCGCCTACCCCGAAGAATTGCGCCAATCCAAGCGGATCAGCGCATTTCGGGACTTCGTTCAGGACGAAATCATGGATCACAGGCGGAAAATTCGGGATGCGGTAAAAGCCGAATAACGGATTAACAGAAAGCACAATTTGTCCAAAAGTGCTTGAATCGCAATTTGTTAAGCCAAAAAATGGGCAGCTCGCGCACAAAGCTATGCATCTGACGCATAGCGGACATGCGATTGTGTATGCATTATTTTCTTGAACGGTGAAGATACCGCTCCTAAGTCAAGTGTCGAAGGCGACGATGCTCTTGCGCTCGTCTCCTTCACCTCCCTGTTGGACTTGCCGGGCCTTGCGCCCGGCATTTTTTTTGCCCAAAGCGCAGTAATGCCGCATCGCCTGCACAAAAACGATCCACTGATACAGGTTTTTGACCAAAAACACAGCGCACAGCGCCTCTCGCACTTCCCCCCCCAGCAAAGCCAGTCTAAAAGGCCGCGAAAGCTCAGGGGACTGCCACATGACCGAACCAGCCATCACATCCGAATTGATCGCATCACACGGGCTGTCGCCTAGCGAATTTGACCGTATTCTTGAAATCATCGGCCGCGAACCGACCTTCACTGAACTCGGTATTTTTTCGGCAATGTGGAATGAGCATTGTTCATACAAGTCTTCCAAGAAATGGCTGCGAACCCTACCAACCGAAGGTCCACAAGTGATCTGCGGACCGGGCGAAAACGCTGGCATTGTCGACATCGGCGACGGCCAATGTGTGGTCT
The DNA here is from genome assembly GCA_025141675.1 of Rhodobacteraceae bacterium S2214. Lineage (NCBI taxonomy): Bacteria > Pseudomonadati > Pseudomonadota > Alphaproteobacteria > Rhodobacterales > Paracoccaceae > Rhodobacteraceae bacterium S2214. Next base: position 1,934,365 of record CP081161.1, on the reverse strand, counting down.
TCAAAATGGAAAGCCACAACCACCCGTCTTACATTGAACCCTACCAAGGTGCTGCGACCGGCGTCGGTGGTATTCTACGTGATGTGTTCACGATGGGTGCACGTCCGATTGCGGCGATGAACTCCCTGTCCTTCGGGATGCCTGATCACCCTAAAACACGCACGTTGGTCAACGGCGTCGTGGCAGGCGTTGGTGGCTACGGGAACTGCTTTGGCGTACCTGCAGTTGGCGGCGAAGTCCGGTTTGATCCGTCTTATAATGGCAACTGCCTTGTGAACGCGTTTGCTGCTGGCCTCGCGGATACTGACAAGATTTTCTATTCCGCTGCATCCGGTGTTGGCATGCCTGTTGTGTACCTTGGTGCGAAAACAGGTCGCGACGGTGTTGGCGGCGCGACGATGGCATCCGCCGAATTCGACGACACGATCGAAGAAAAGCGCCCGACCGTACAGGTTGGTGACCCGTTCACTGAAAAACGCCTGATGGAAGCCACGCTTGAATTGATGGCGACTGGCGCTGTGATTTCGATCCAGGACATGGGGGCCGCTGGCCTGACATGTTCTGCTGTGGAAATGGGCGACAAAGGGGGCCTTGGCGTCAAGCTGAACCTCGAAGACGTACCGCAGCGTGAAGAAAACATGACTGCCTACGAAATGATGCTGTCGGAATCGCAAGAACGCATGCTGATGGTTCTGAAACCGGAACTTGAAGCCGAAGCCCGTGCTGTGTTCACCAAATGGGATCTGGATTTCGCTATCGTCGGTGAAACCATCGCCGAAGACCGGTTCCTGATCTTGCATAACGGTGAAGTTAAAGCCGACCTGCCGCTGGCCACCCTGTCTGGCTCTGCCCCAGAATACGACCGCCCTTGGGTGGAAACGCCTGCGGCGACGCCTTTCAATGAAGCATTGACGATTGACCCTATCGAAGGCCTGACAGCGCTGATTTCCAGCCCGAACTACGCGGGCAAGCAGTGGGTTTATGAACAGTACGACCAGCAGGTCATGGGCGATACATCCCGCACACCAGGTGCAGGGTCCGGCATCGTCCGCGTGCACGGCACGCCAAAATCCATCGCATTCACGTCCGACGTGACCCCGCGCTACGTCAAGGCGAACCCTGTTGAGGGCGGTAAACAAGCGGTGGCAGAAGCGTACCGGAACCTGACATCTGTGGGCGCGACGCCGCTTGCGACGACCGACAACATGAACTTCGGCAACCCTGAAAAGCCTGAAATCATGGGCCAATTCGTTGGGGCCATCAAAGGTATCGGCGAAGCGGTTTCTGCGCTCGACATGCCCATCGTGTCCGGCAATGTATCGCTTTACAACGAAACCGACGGCGCAGGCATTTTGCCAACGCCGACAATCGGCGCCGTTGGTTTGATCGCGACACCTGACCTTGCGATTACAGGCACCATGCAGGACGGCGACGTTTTGTTGATGCTCGGCACGACATCAGGCCATCTTGGGCAATCCGCACTGTTAGCCGAAGCTTTTGGCCGCGTTGAAGGCGATGCACCTGCGGTTGATCTGGCAGAAGAAAAACTGCACGGCGACTTTATTCGCGCAAACCACGCCAACATCCCGTGTTGCACAGACCTGTCCGACGGCGGGCTGGCGCTGGCAGCATTTGAGTTGGCAGAAGCGGCAGGCGTTGGCATCACCGTGACGCTTTCGGACACGGCAACGCTGTTCGGGGAAGACCAAGCGCGTTACCTGATTGCGTGTACTCCGGCACAAGCAACCGCATTGGCGGCAGCGGCGAAAACAGCCGACATCCCGCTTACGCAGATCGGCACGGCGTCTGGGACAGACGTGACGTTTGGCACGGCATCCGCACCATTGGCCGCGTTGACCGAAACATTCCGCAGCGCGTTTGCCGCGGCTGTGGCGTAACGCCCCGTTTCTTTTGGTCATAAATATCCCCGCCGGAGGCACCTGCCCTTGCCGACCGGCGGAACACTTCATACGTTAGGCACAACAGCCCAAAAGGACGCACCATGATCACCGCCCACGACATCGAAACCCTGATCCGCGACAGCTTTCCTGAAGCCAAAATCACGGTGCAAGGCGACGACGGGGCGCATTTCGCGGCCGAAGTCATCGACGAAAGTTTTCGTGGCAAAAACCGTGTGCAACAACAACGGGCCGTTTACGCAGCGCTTAAAGGCAAAATGGACGGCAGCAACGGCGAACTCCACGCACTTGCGTTGACCACGAAAGCCCCTGCATGACTTGGAAGCTCTGGTTTCTTTTGATTATCTTAGGAGGCGCTGGATTGGCCTATGTACTTGGATCGCGTCCAAGGAAATATAGACCTTTGTCTGGAAACCAACCGGGAGCGATTCTTCCTGATGAACCAAAACCAGAGTTGGGCATGGAAGCAATCGACATGGATGTTGTCAAAGAAGCTCAGGCCAAAAATTCAGCTCTTGGAGCCATGACGGGCGGATCGAGAAATGCGGTTGGAGGACGGCAACCAAATCCAAATGCCAGCCTTAACTCGGTAGTGGGCAGATTTGGCGTCAAAGCCATGCGTAAAAAATTTGGGCACAACCGCGACAAATATGGGCGCGACATTTAAACTCACGGGCGCAAGGCGTCGATAGAATAACGCACTCAACGAAAGAGACGGCACATGACAATCGCAGACCAAATTAAAGAAACCGTCACATCCAACGACGTTGTCCTATTCATGAAGGGCACAAAATCCATGCCCCAATGCGGGTTTTCGTCCCGCGTTGCTGGTGTTCTGAACTTTATGGGCGTTGATTTTGCCGATGTGAACGTGCTCGCCGATGAAGACATGCGTCAGGGCATCAAAGATTATTCCGAATGGCCGACTGTTCCACAGCTTTACGTCAAAGGTGAATTCGTTGGCGGCTGTGATATCGTCACCGAGATGACCCTTTCAGGTGAATTGGACACGTTGTTTGCTGAAAACGCTGTGACCTTCGACAAGGACGCTGCAGATAAAATTCGCGAAGCAAACGCCTAAACACCGTTAAAGAACCAAACGGAAAGCCGTGCCTCCCGAGGTGCGGCTTTTTGTATTTGCGGTCGTGACATGTGTTAGGTGATGCGTAAACTGAACGCATTTAGCCCCAGATTTCCACGAGACATATTCCCATGAACAGCCCCCAGTTTCTTTTCGTTGTCATTGCGGTCCTTATTGGGCAGCTTTTCTTTTTGCGTTGGCTTCTGACGCGGCGCAAAAGCAGCTCAACGCTTGACGCAATTGTCGCGGAACAAGGCTGGGCGCAGCAAGAATTGCCTGCCAGCATCGGGAAAGGTGCTCAGATCATGTTGTCCGATCCGAAGGAAAATTGGGCGCTGCATGTCACTTACGGCCGCAAACGCAGCGGCGATGCCGTGATCAACTGGCGTGATACCGTGACCCAAAGCGGCGCCGTTGTCGTAGCCCCACCACTTGCGCCCCATGTCGCTGATATCATGAAAAAAACGCCAGACGGTATGGGTGCGTCAATGGTGAAGGGTACCATGACCCAAGCCTTAAAACGTCTGGGCGATCTGCCCGAAGGCGTTGAATTGGACAGAACAACCATCGGTGAAGCGCAAGGTATCTTGCTAACCAACGACGCCAGTGTGGCCGTCGCGCAAGACATCTACACGTCCAAACCGCTTGCGACATTGCGCGACGCCCTGCCCCGCAGTGCGCAAACATCCGTTGTTTTAGACGGTGATGTATTGTCAGTACGTGCGGAAACGGCACCCGGTCAGCCCGGCCACCTGCGTGCGATGGTGGATGCTGGCATTGCGATGCGCAGCTTACTGACGAAGCCAGATTAACCCGCGCGCCGTTCGACCTCTGCAGCCAATGCTTCTGCCCGTGCCGCGATCTGCGCCATTGCGTCACTGACTTCGGCTGGGATCACGGGCACTTCGACACGTTCGGTCTGTGTGGGCCGGCCTTCCAGCGTATCAATCCGCGCTTGCAGCTGCGCCATTCGCGTTTCCGCTTCTTTGACCTTTTCTTCCAGTCCTGCGGTTTTGTCCGCCAACATCAGGCCCGACATCAGCAGCATCTTTGCTTCCGGCATCCGACCGATTTGCGCGGACATGTGGGATGCTTCTTCGTTCAGCATTGCTGCGGCCGACTGCAAGAAATGTTCTTCGCCTTCCTGACAAGCCACTTCAAACGTCCGCCCACCAATGGCAATCTCGACATGTGGCATATCAGGCCTCCTCGATCAGGGGTTTGAGTTCTTTCAGGATCGCATCAACTTCGGCTGATTCCGACGCGCGCTGCGCTGATAGCGCTTCGACTTCGGCCATCATTGCACGATTGATCAATTCTGGTTCGGCGACGCCTTCGCTAGCGGCGGCACGCAACTGTGCGTTCACTTCGCGCATATCCGCGCTGGAAGCCCGCAGACGTTGCAGTTCCGTATCCAATGCAGCCATCTGGTCACGCTGAGCGGAAACTCGCGTTTCAAGTTCTTTGATCTTCGTATCTTGACGGTCTTTCAGCGCTTTCACCCGCTCTTCGAGCTGGGCGTTGGCGAAGCGTTCTTCTTCCAATTGGGTTTCAAGCGCGCCTGCGTCTGCGCCGGGTGCGTCATCCGCCGGTGCCTGTTCGGCCATCGCCCCTAAACCGCGTTCAATCCGGTCCATTGCGACGGAAATCCGCTGCTCTAACTGCGTGACGTCTGTCATGCGTCGTCCTCTCGTACCATCAAACCCGCGAATCGCGGAACATTAAGCAAAGCCTAAGCCAACAACAGCGCACCCGCAAATGCGCAACATGATGACGTAGTCCAACCATGCCAAACACTTATGTTGCGTGCTTGATCTTAGGCACCGCCCTGATATGACACCTCCAACGCCAAATTTAGCCCGATAGGACCTTTCCCTTGGATATTGCAGCCCTGCGTGAAGCAAACCCTGACCACTGGATGAAAGCAGCCGCCATTCGCGCGCTGACACTCGATGCAGTTGCCGCCGCGAACTCTGGCCACTCTGGCATGCCGATTGGCATGGCTGATGTTGCAACGGTTTTGTACCAAAACCACCTGAACTTTGACCCCAAAGCACCTGACTGGGCGGACCGTGACCGGTTTATCCTGTCTGCGGGTCACGGATCCATGTTGCTGTATTCGCTGATGTACCTGACTGGCTACGAAGACATCACGCTTCAGGAAATCAAGGATTTCCGTCAGTGGGGCGCAAAGACTGCTGGCCACCCTGAATACGGCCATGCACGCGGCATTGAGACCACAACAGGTCCATTGGGTCAGGGCATCGCCAATTCCGTCGGTTTCGCAATCGCCGAAGAAATCCAGCGTGCCACGTGGGGCAAGAACATCGTCAACCACTTCACTTACGTGATTGCGGGCGATGGTTGCCTGATGGAAGGCGTATCTCAGGAAGCGCTGTCTCTTGCCGGTATGCAAGAACTTTCCCACCTGATCGTGTTCTGGGACAATAACAACATCACCATCGATGGCACTGTTGATATTGCAGACAAAACCAACCAGCCACAGCGTTTTGCGGCGTCAGGTTGGCATGTGCTGGAAATTGACGGTCATGATCCAAAGGCGATTGATGCTGCGATTATCGAAGCGAAGAAAGATCCGCGCCCGTCCATGATCGCCTGCAAAACCCACATCGCGCTGGGTCACGCCGCACAAGATACATCCAAAGGCCACGGCGCTTTGACTGACGCGCAGCAGATGGCTGACGCGAAAGCCGCATATGGTTGGACAACCGGCCCGTTTGAAGTCCCTGCGGACATCAAAAAAGGCTGGGAAGACATGGCGACACGCGGTCAAGCGGCGCACACCGACTGGCAAGTCCGCTTCGACAAACTGTCCGGCACAAAGCAGGCGGAATTCAAACGCCAGTACGCTGGTGAAGCGCCAGCCAAGCTGTCCGCGGTGATCCGTGCCTTCAAAAAGCAAACGACAGAAGGTGCGCCAAAGATGGCAACGCGGAAGTCGTCTGAGAAGACATTGGAAGTGATCAACGCGATCATGCCGGAAACCATTGGTGGTTCTGCTGACCTGACAGGGTCTAACAACACCAAAACAGCCGACATGGGCGTTTTCCACCCGACTGATCGCAAAGGCCGTTACGTTTACTACGGTGTGCGTGAACACGGCATGGCGGCTGCGATGAACGGCATGGCGCTGCACGGTGGCGCAAAACCATACGGCGGCACATTCATGTGCTTCACCGACTACGCGCGTGGGTCCATGCGTCTGTCCGCCCTGATGGGCGTGCCTGTGACATACGTCATGACACACGATTCAATTGGTCTGGGCGAAGATGGCCCTACCCACCAGCCGGTTGAACACCTCGCTATGATGCGTGCGACGCCGAACACCAACGTTTTCCGTCCTGCGGATACGGTGGAAACGGCTGAAGCGTGGGAAATGGCGCTGACATCACAAAGCACACCACACGTTCTGTGCCTGTCCCGTCAGAACCTGCCGACAGTCCGTACTTCGCACAAGACAAAGAACCTGTCTGCGCAAGGCGGCTACGTTCTGGCAGAGGCTGAGAACAAGCGTAAAGCTATCATCATGGCGTCCGGGTCTGAAGTCGAAGTGGCATTGGCCGCAAAAGACCTGCTCGAAGCTGAAGGTATCGGCGCACGCGTTGTGTCCATGCCGTGTATGGAACTGTTCGCGCAGCAAGACGAAAGCTACCGCAAGCGCGTACTACCAGCGGGTCCGGTTCGGGTCGCGGTTGAGGCTGGCGTGCAGCAAGGCTGGGATCAATGGTTGCTTGGCGAACGCGGCAACCACAAGAAAGCCGCATTTGTTGGTATGACTGGCTTCGGAGCCTCTGCACCTGCGGAAACTTTGTTCGAAAAGTTCGGCATCACGGCAGCGGATGTCGCCAAAGCGGTCAAAGACCTGCTTTAAATCTTTATATACAGACGGGCAGGACATCCCTGCCCGTCTGTCCCCACAGATAGTTAAGGTCACTTTATGCATCGTCTGACAATCGCGCTTCTTGCACTTGTGACCGTCAGTGCATGTGCGGCCCCTGTCGAAACGATCAGCAAACGACCAGCTATCATCCCCAAAGCGATTCAGCCGCAACCAACGTCTTTTGCGCCACCGCCTGCAGAACAGGCTAGCATTGATAATTTTGCGCGGTCCTTCCTGAACAGCATCCAGACTCAATCAATCCGAGAACGTCGCGAATTCTGCGGCTTTTTCTTCCGTGATAGCGCAGGTCAATTGCAGGCGACTGCACCACGGCGTGGCAGCTTTGCGAGCTGCAACATGCCGGTGCCACAACGGCGTGATAACATCGTCGCATCCTACCACACGCACGGCGCTTATGGGCCGCAGTACGATAACGAAGTGCCGTCAACGACTGATCTGTTGTCCGACTTCCAACTTGGCGTCGATGGCTACGTATCGACACCGGGTGGCCGAGTTTGGCGGGTCTCAAACGCCAATCGCGATACGTCTCAGGTCTGCGGCCTTGGCTGTGTGATCCGAGATCCGGGCTTTGTGCCCCGCAACGAAAATCAGGTCCGCCAACGGTATACGGTTGCGACCCTGACCCAACGCAGCGGCGTTTAACCAACTCGCACGATTCGCGGCGCACCGCGTTACGATAGCGCAATCCGTTAGCGTTAACGTCCCTACATGGCCAATGATAGCGCCAACCGTTACCGTTAACATACTGATTTATCACGACTTTGATCTTTGTGAACATCTGCATACAAGTTATAGCAGACCCAACTTTTGGAAAGGTTTGGGTCATGACTGTCACGATTGGTATCAACGGATTTGGGCGCATCGGGCGCTGCACTTTGGCACACATCACAGAGGCCGCACGCAACGACGTTCAGGTCGTCCGCATCAACGCGACTGGCCCGATTGAGACAAACGCCCACCTTCTGAAATACGACAGTGTGCATGGCCGTTTTGGCAGCCCAGTCAAAGTCAAAGATCAAACAATTGATCTGGGTCGCGGCCCTATTGATGTGATGTCGTCCTACGATCCGGAAACCCTTGATTGGTCCGGCTGCGATGTCGTTCTGGAATGCACCGGCAAATTCAACGACGGACAGAAGGCAGACGTTCATTTGCGTCAAGGCGCAAAGAAGGTCCTGATTTCTGCCCCTGCCAAAAACGTCGAACGCACCGTGGTCTACGGTGTGAACCACCGCCAATTGCTTGCCAATGACCGCATGGTATCGAACGGATCTTGCACCACGAACTGCCTTGCCCCGCTTGCCAAGGTACTGAACGACGAAATCGGGATCGAACGCGGTATCATGACCACGATCCACAGCTACACAGGCGATCAGCCAACACTGGACCGCCGTCATTCTGATCTATACCGCGCCCGTGCCGCAGCCATGGCGATGATCCCCACATCCACGGGTGCCGCCAAAGCGCTGAGCGAAGTCTTGCCGGAACTGGAAGGCAAACTCGACGGCACGGCCATGCGGGTCCCTACCCCGAACGTCTCGGCGGTTGATCTGACGTTTGAAGCGGGCAAATCCGTCAGCGTCGAAGACGTTAACGCGATTATGGCTGAAGCGGCTGGTGGCTACATGGGCATGGTCATGTCCTACGACGACGAAGCCAAAGTCAGCATCGACTTTAACCACACCACACAAAGCTGCATTTTTGCGCCAGACCAGACCAAAGTCGTCGGTGGCAAAACCGTACGGGTGTTGGCGTGGTACGATAATGAATGGGGCTTCTCAGCACGGATGGCCGATGTCGCGGCGGCCATGGGTCGGATGCACTAAGCCACAATTCGGCATTTTCAAAAAAATTGCCATTAATGCGCCGTAGTTACATGAAATGGCGCATCCAAATTATTTTGGATGTGACCATGCGCTATTTTGCTATTCTTTCTGTTCTTGCCATTTCCGCTTGTTCTTCGGAGACCAGCACCTTTGAAATTAACGGTGAATCCGTCACCCGTGCTGAATTCGAAGAATATACGCGCGGTTCGCAAACACCCACTGCAGTCGACAGCGTCGCAGACAGCGGGAATGATCTGAGCAATCTTGATCCGGCCTTTGGCGATCTTGCTGACCAGCTCGCGATCCTCGAGGACGCATCGATTGGAAGCCGCAGCAATTCCGCATGGACCGCTGTCCCCACCTCTGGATCGGGTACATTCGAAGGCGTTATCGTCGCGTCCACGTCTGGCGTGCCTGCAGTGAACTATTCGGCAAGCGCCGAAACTACTATTTCGGTCGATTTCTTGGAAAACACGCTGACGGCAGAAAACGGCCAGTTTGTATTGCTAGATGGGAACCTTGAACCGGTCGAAACGCTTAACGGTGATCTTGGGATTTCGCGCGGTTCTATCCGTGGCAGCCGTCAGAACTCTGTCGAGATGTCTGTCAGCGGCACATTGACGGGCGACACCACAACGATGTTCGTCACAGGTGATTTGACAGGTAGTTTCAAAGCATCACCGATCCAAGGCTTGACGGCTGGAACTGGTGACGCAACAGGGATCGTCAATGGTGTTGGTGCCCCAACGACCGTGATTGCAATCGAAGCCCTATCCACAAATTAAGATCATGAGGGTAAGGTCACACGCATGACCAATCAAATTGCCATCGGGCTTGCGATCTTTATCGTCGGTTTCTTTCTACTGGATCATTTTGTATTCCATTTGGATGCCATGACTGTTGTTCTGCGCAAGATCGTGGGCGCAGTGAAATTCATGGCGTTTTGGCGTTAAGCTGACTGCCCGCAGAAACTGATACCCATCTTATCTGGCAGAAGCGGTACATTCACATGTGGTAAGCCAAACGGCCGTCATCTGAGGTCTTAAATCCGCGCGCCCTGTGAATTTGGGCCTGCAGGCCATCACGAAACCTAATCTGCGGTTGACCTTTCGGCATAAATCGCAATGTTAGCGCCAACAGCGGGCATGCCCGCATTCACATCTTTGGAGAACCTCCCCATGGCAGTCAAAGTAGCGATTAACGGTTTCGGACGTATCGGACGGAACGTATTGCGGGCCATCATTGAATCCGGTCGCACAGACATCGAAGTTATTGCAATCAACGACCTTGGTCCTGTTGAAACAAACGCGCACCTGCTGCGGTTCGATTCTGTGCACGGCAAGTTCCCTGCAACTGTGACCACCACAGAAGACTCTATCGACGTGGGCCGCGGCCCGATGAAAGTCACAGCGATCCGCAACCCAGCGGACCTGCCATGGTCTGACGTTGACGTGGTTCTGGAATGCACAGGTATCTTCACATCCAAAGAAGCCTGCCAAGCGCACCTTGATAACGGGTCCAAGCGCGTGCTGATCTCTGCACCAGGCAAAGACGCGGACAAAACTATCGTGTTCGGCGTGAACGACGGCGCATTGACTGCAGACGACATTGTTGTGTCCAACGCATCTTGCACAACAAACTGCCTGTCCCCTGTTGCCAAGGTTCTGAACGACGCTGTCGGGATCACCAAAGGTTTCATGACAACGATCCACAGCTACACCGGCGACCAGCCGACCTTGGACACAATGCACAAGGATCTGTACCGCGCACGCGCAGCAGCCCTGTCCATGATCCCGACATCCACTGGTGCAGCAAAAGCGGTTGGTCTGGTTCTGCCAGAACTGAACGGCATCCTTGACGGTGTTGCGATCCGCGTTCCAACACCAAACGTGTCTGTTGTTGACCTGACTTTTGAAGCGTCCCGCGCGACAACCGTGGAAGAAGTGAACAATGCGATCATTGCAGCTGCAGACGCTGGCCCGCTGAAAGGCATTCTGGGTTACACTGATCTACCAAACGTCAGCACCGACTTTAACCACGACCCACGGTCTTCCATCTTCCACCTTGACCAAACAAAGGTTCTGGACGGCAACATGGTGCGTATCCTGACGTGGTACGACAACGAATGGGGCTTCTCCAACCGGATGAGCGATACAGCCGTTGCGATGGGCAAATTTCTGTAAGGCCTAAGCCTTCAGCACAAATGAAAGGGCCGTCCTGTTATCAGGGCGGCCCTTATATTTTGTGACGTAAGCCATGCGTTTTGCGCAATTCGGTTATCGCTAACGGTCAGTTGTGCTGCGGTGCAGCACGACCCATATTCAGGGCAGGCAGGAGAAAAGCCTGACGTTACAAAGCGATAATCTGAAGGAGAACGCTATGACTGTACTGAACTTCGTCCGCGACACACTTCAAAAACGCGCGACATATGCAAAGACCAAATACGAGTTGGAAAGCATGTCTGCCCAAACAGCGATGGACCTTGGTCTGTTCCGCGAAGACGCCGCGAAAATCGCAAGCAAAGCGATCTACGGGTAAACCTGCGGGCCCACATGGCCTTGAATGAACACCAGCCGCGCCTTACGAGGGGCGGCTTTCGTGTTTCTATTGTGCGTGGGACTGGGACGTCTGTACGATTGCCGAAAGTTTCGGCAATCTTGCGCGGACTTAAGCGTATGAGACGGTTTTCATTGGCATTGGACGACGACGTTCTGTGCTTCTGTCATTGAAAGCGACGACGTTGTTGATGCGTTTCTGCAGAAGCAGTGGACGAACGCTTCTAAAGGTTGCGGTCTTAGCGGCGGCGCGTGCTGTGCCTTCGGCCCGGGACTTTGCGAGTGCCTCTAGTGCGATAATACGGCCTGCGCGAGCTTTCATTGCGAGTAGCATGTTATTTCCTCCAGTTTCGTTGTTGCATTAACCATGGAGCAATTTGTGACGCCACGTCAGACCAAAATCTGTATAGTTTTGTCTGCAATGGTGCAGGAAATATCCAAAAGGTTAGTTCGGCACTGATCAAATCGGTATTTGTCGATCATTTTACGCCAAAAATAACGAAACCAGACGCATACAACGGCGTCGGAATTCCCAAATTCTAATGATTATTCGCACCATCAACCCGCTGACGGGCCAATTGTGCGGGCGTTATTCCAGGAAATTGGTGCATTCATTCAAGATTCGAACTTGAACAAGATATGCAGCGATTGGGTCAACCGCCGACATTAACCAAACAGTTTACACGCGTTCCCCGTCAGGAAAGCCTATTTGCCCAGTTTTGCCAGCAATTGGTCTTTGACCGCAGGTGGTACAAACTTGGTCACATCCCCGCCAAGGCGAGCGATTTCCTTGACCAGTTTGGACGCAATCGCTTGGTTCTTGGCATCTGCCATCAAGAACACCGTCTCGATTGAATGATCCATGGCGCGGTTCATGCCGACCATCTGATATTCGTATTCAAAATCAGCCACGGCCCGCAGACCGCGCACGATGACTGACGCACCCACATCGCGGGCGCAATCGATCAACAGGTTTTCAAACGGATGCACCACGATTTCGCAACCCACGTTTTGACCAAGCGGAACACATTCCGCTTCGACCATCGCCACGCGTTCTTCCAGCGTAAAAAGCGGGCCTTTATCGCGGTTGATTGCAACACCGATGACCAAACGGTCAACAAGCGTACACGCCCTGCGGATAATGTCGGTATGGCCATGAGTGACCGGATCAAACGTGCCGGGATAGAGACCAGTGCGCATGGCGAAACCTTTCGTAAGTCTTGGCCGCACGCAACATTATTGCGCGGTGGATTGCAACCGAAAAACACAGATCAAACGACAGGTCTTCTAGTGACCCATGATCATGCCCTGCAGCGCGTCCTTCTCCATCGACAGTTCCGCGAGACGCGCTTTGACAACGTCGCCGATCGAGATCAACCCGATCATCTTGTTACCATCCATGACAGGCATGTGCCGGAACCGTCCTTCGGTCATCTTGCCGAGAACGGTATCGGCTTGGTCTGTAGGCGAACATGTGATGATCTTGGCGGTCATCAATTCACTGACGTTTTCCGTCAAACAGCCGGTTCCGTTTGCGCCCAAGGCACGCACGATGTCGCGTTCTGACAAGATACCATCGAGGGCAGCACCATCAGAAGACACAACCAGCGTACCAATCTTCTTTTGAGACAGAACTTTGGCAGCATCACCGACGGTCACATCAGGTTTCACCGATATCACGCCGCCTTCCGGCTTTGTTTCCAATATCTTACTGACCAACATGATTTCGCCCTCCGCTTGTATTCCGTAAGTTTAGCGTCGCGCACATGCGGCTATCCTGTCAAGTCTACAGCCGCCTCTAGGCGGGTTACTTCGGCTGACATGCCCGCACTCAGGGCTTCTGCAAAGCGCGACAGGCGCTCTGATTGGCGGTCAGATCGGTGGCGGACCAGATACAGCGTGCGGCGCAAACTGACCTGATCCGTCAGGACCCGCCGCAGTTCGGGGGCCGCATGAAGCGCAAAATCATGGACGAAACCGACACCACCGTGGCGCAACATCTGTACTTGGACCGCAACGGAATTCGACGCCATCGCCACAGACCGCGTGCCTATTTCACCTAAGTAGTCGAGTTCCTTGTCGAAAATCATATCCGGAATGTACCCAACGATCCGCCGTCCCGTCAGATCGGACAATTCCGAGATCTGTGCTGCGTCGGCCCGCTGGGCGAGATGCAGTTTGTAATCGGTGATCGGTTCAACCGTCAGACGCTGTGCGGCGGGCGGGCTGACCGTGACGGCCATATCGGCCTCGCGTTGCGATAGGTTCACGACGCGCGGCAAGGCGAGTATCTGCACCTCTAGACCGGGGTTCTCCGCTTGTATCTTGGCGACGACCTGCGGCAGCACGTAATTCGCAACACCATCTGGCGATCCTATCCTGATCTGCCCTGTCAGGCCGCGCGTCCCGCCCTGCCCTTCATCCAGCGCTAAGGCTAACGCTTCTTCCGCTTCTGTGGCTCTGTCACGCATCCGCTGACCAAGGTCTGTCAGCGCATAACCTTGCGGCGATTTCACAAACAAGGGTGCGCCCACAGCCAATTCCAATCGCGCGACACGCCGTCCAACGGTTGCCGGATCCATCTTTAAAACAGGCGCTGCGCCTGACAGGCCCGCCGCCCGCGCGACTGCCAAGAATACCCTTAGATCATCCCAGTTCTGCACCATACACCCATACATTTTTGCAAAATGATTTTGGCATATTGACGCTTTTACATGCATTTCCGCAAGGCTAGACTGCAAGAAATCAGGAGGAGATTTCCATGCAAGAATTGACCCACTACATCGGCGGCGAACATGTCAAAGGCACGTCCGGCCGTTTCGCTGACGTATTCAACCCAGCCACAGGCGAAGTTCAGGCGAAAGTGCCGCTGGCTAGCCCGGAAGAGCTGGCACGCGCTGTTGAAGTCGCCCAAGCGGCGCAGCCTGCATGGGCCGCCACGAACCCGCAGCGTCGCGCACGTGTGATGATGAAATTCGTGTCCCTTCTGAACGACAACATGGACAAACTGGCCGAAGCCCTGTCCCGCGAGCACGGCAAGACATTGCCAGACGCCGCAGGCGACGTGCAGCGCGGCCTTGAGGTTGTTGAATACTGCATCGGTGCCCCTGAAATGCTGAAAGGTGATTACACCGACAGCGCGGGCCCTGGGATTGATATGTATTCCATGAAACAGCCGCTTGGTGTGACGGCTGGCATTACGCCGTTCAACTTTCCCGCGATGATCCCACTTTGGATGTGTGCGCCTGCGATCGTGTGCGGCAACGCCTTTATCCTGAAGCCATCCGAACGCGATCCATCCGTGCCATTGATGCTGGCTGAACTGCTTGAAGAAGCTGGTCTTCCAAAAGGTATCATGCAGGTCGTGAATGGTGACAAAGAAGCCGTTGACGCCATCCTTGATCACGACGTGATCCAGTCGATCGGTTTTGTCGGCTCCACCCCGATTGCCGAATACATCTACGGTCGTGGCTGTTCCAACGGCAAGCGCGTACAGTGTTTCGGTGGTGCGAAAAACCACATGATCATCATGCCGGATGCGGACATGGACCAAGCGGCTGATGCGCTGATCGGTGCGGGCTACGGTGCGGCTGGTGAACGTTGCATGGCGATTTCGGTTGCGGTCCCAGTGGGCGAAGAAACAGCCGATAAGCTGATCGAAAAGCTGGTCCCACGGATCGAAAAACTGAAAGTCGGCCCATACACAGCAGGCACTGACGTGGACTACGGTCCTGTTGTGACTGCTGCGGCCAAAGCCAACATCCTTGGGTTGGTCGAATCCGGTGTGGCACAAGGCGCAGAGCTGGTCGTGGATGGCCGGAACTTTAACCTGCAAGGCTACGAAGACGGGTTCTTTGTTGGGCCACATCTGTTTGACCGCGTCACGACAGATATGGACATCTA
The DNA here is from genome assembly GCA_025141675.1 of Rhodobacteraceae bacterium S2214. NCBI lineage: Bacteria > Pseudomonadati > Pseudomonadota > Alphaproteobacteria > Rhodobacterales > Paracoccaceae > Rhodobacteraceae bacterium S2214. Next base: position 1,919,159 of record CP081161.1, on the reverse strand, counting down.
TAAGAAGGAAATCTTTGGTCCGGTTCTGTCATGTGTGCGCGCACAAACCTACGAAGAAGCCATCGACATGGCCATTGACCATGAATACGGCAACGGCACCGCGATCTTTACGCGGGACGGCGACACGGCCCGCGACTTTGCCAACCGGATCAACATCGGCATGGTCGGCATCAACGTGCCAATCCCCGTGCCATTGGCCTACCACACGTTCGGTGGCTGGAAGAAATCCGTCTTTGGTGACCTGAACCAGCACGGCCCAGACGCGTTCAAGTTCTACACACGCACCAAGACCGTCACATCGCGTTGGCCGTCGGGGATCAAAGAAGGCGGCGAATTCTCTATTCCTGTCATGGAATAAGTCCGCGAATAATTTTTCTTTATCTTTTGTGAAACTTTTAGGGCAGCCTTTCCGTGGCTGCCCTTATACGTTCAACAGAGGATATAACTCATGACACTTTTTACACGCCGTAATGTACTTCGTCTTGCTGCGACCGCCGCTGCCGTTCCTGTGGCTGCAAAGATGGCACAAGCTGCGACAAACCACGTTGTCACAATCAAAAACATGGCCTTTTCGCCAGCGAACCTGACGATCAAAGCGGGCGACACCGTGACGTGGGTGAACGAAGATCGTGCAGCCCACAGCGCATGGGAATCCGCGAATAACGCCTTTGACACGGGGCTGCTGTCCACAGGCCAATCCGCCGCGCTGACCTTTGGTGCTGCCGGATCGTTCAACTACCGCTGCCGTCCGCACGGCAATATGCGTGGGTCAATTACGATCACGAACTAGTCTTCAACGCAAAAAATTTGGCTCCGCGCTTTTTCATTTTGACAACGCGCGGGCTTCGCGTCACTTTAGGTATTGAACACTTGTTCAATTCTGGGAGGGATGCATATGGACTTTGCTTTAACCGAAGAACAAACCGCTATTTTTGACATGGCGCAGGCCTTTGGCGCAGAGCATATCGCGCCTTTTGCCCGCCAGTGGGAAGCAGACGGCACGATCCCCAAAGAGCTATGGACCGCAATCGCAGAGCTTGGCTTTGGCGGATTGTACGTGTCCGAGGACAGCGGCGGTTCGGGTCTGTCGCGCTTGGATGCCACGTTGGTTTTCGAAGCACTTTCACAATCCTGCGCCTCTGCCGCCGCGTTCCTGTCCATTCACAACATGTGCGCACGGATGATCGACAACTTCGGATCAGACGCGATGAAGGCAGACCTGCTGCCACGCGCCCTGACGATGGAGACCGTCCTGTCCTATTGCCTAACCGAGCCGGGATCAGGGTCGGACGCGGCGGCACTGAAAACAAAGGCCGTTGAAACCGGCAATGGATATGCCCTGACGGGGACCAAGGCATTCATATCAGGCGGCGGTTATTCGGATGGCTACATCGTGATGGCCCGTACCGGCGATGATGGTCCGAAGGGCATCAGCGCGTTCTATGTGCCCGAGGGCGCTGAGGGGCTTTCGTTTGGCGGTCTTGAAGACAAAATGGGCTGGCGGTCACAGCCGACCCGCCAAGTCCAGTTGGACAATTGCAACATTACCAAGGGTGATCTGCTTGGTGAAACCGGAAAAGGTTTCACATATGCGATGATGGGCTTGGACGGCGGACGGTTAAACATTGCCGCCTGTTCATTGGGTGCTGCGCAATCAGCTCTTGACCAAACGGTCGCGTATATGGGCGAACGCAAGGCATTCGGCAAATCCATCAACCAGTTCCAAGGGCTACAATTCCGGCTCGCGGATATGGAAATCGAGATGCAAGCCGCTCGTGTTTTCCTGCGCCAAGCTGCGTGGAAATTGGACAACAAAACGCCGGATGCGTCAGCGTTTTGCGCGATGGCGAAAAAGCACGTCACCGAAGTTGGCAGCCGCGTCGCGGATCAATGTCTACAATTGCACGGCGGCTATGGCTATTTGGCTGACTATGGCATCGAGAAAATCGTGCGTGACCTGCGCGTCCATCAAATTCTGGAAGGCACAAACGAGATCATGCGCGTACTGACCGCCCGCCATGTGCTGACGAAATGAGCGATCTGATTGTTCGCATTGATGGCGTTGCGGGGCGGATCACGCTGAACCGTCCCAAGGCACTGAATGCACTGACTTGGGACATGGTGTTGGGGATCGAAGCGGCTTTGGACGCGTGGCGCGATGACGATGCCATACAGATCGTCGTCATCGACGCTGCAGGCGACAAAGCCTTTTGTTCCGGCGGTGATATCGCCGAGATGTACGCCACTGGTAAGGCTGGCGACTTCTCCTACGGACAACGGTTTTGGCGCGATGAATACCGGCTGAACCGCAAGATTTTCCATTATGCCAAACCTGTTGTTAGCTTCCTTCAAGGCTTCACGATGGGTGGTGGCGTTGGCGTTGGATGCCACGGTTCACACCGCATCGTCGGAGAGACATCGCAGGTCGCGATGCCCGAAGTCACGATTGGACTTGTGCCCGACGTCGGCGGGTCGTTGATCCTTGCTACAGCCCCAGGACATATCGGCGAATACCTTGGGCTGACAGGCACCCGCATGGATGCCGCAGATGCGATTTATGTAGGTTTTGCCGACGTATTTGTGCCGGAAGACCAATGGGATGTTCTAAAAGTACAACTCTGCGAGACAGGTGACGTGGCAAAAATTGCGGACATTGCGCAGGGTTTGCCAAGTGGCTCGTTACAAAAAGCGCAGCCTATTATCGACGGTGTGTTTGGCCAAGACGGTGTTTTTACTACCGTATCATCCAGCACGGATGACGTCATTCTAGCCGCCGCGAAGAAGATGGACCGAAATGCACCGCTCGCGTTGCAGGTCACGCTTCGGATGATCCGCGCGGTTCGTGACGCACCAACCATCGAAACAGCATTGGACCACGAATTTCGCTATACGTTCCGGTCCGCGCAATACGGTGATTTTATCGAAGGTATCCGGGCCGCGATCATTGATCGCGACAGGGCGCCTGTTTGGCAACATAGTAACGTCACCAGCGTACCGGCAGCGGATATCGCACGCATGACAGCCCCCTTGGGCGACAACGCATTGATCTGGGAGGATTAAAGAATGAAAATCGGATTTATCGGACTGGGTAACATGGGCGCGCCAATGGCCGCTAACCTCGCCTCGGCTGGCCACGATGTGGTGGGTTTCGACACAATGGCGAAGCCGGACGGTTTGACCATGGCGGGCACTGCTGCGGCTGCCGTCGAAGGCGCAGATGTGGTGATAACGATGCTGCCAAACGGTGATATTTTGCGTGCCGTGGCCGCAGATATTCATCCGGCGATGAAGGCAGGTGCCGTGCATCTGGATTGTTCAACTGTTGACGTCGCCAGCGCGCGTGCCGTCGCAGAAATGGCCGAAACCGCTGGCCTAACCGCAGTCGACGCGCCAGTGTCTGGCGGAATTGGCGGCGCTGCTGGCGGGACGCTGACGTTTATGGCGGGCGGAACCGAAGCGGGCTTTGCAACCGTGTCGCCGTTGTTCGAAATCATGGGTCAGAAAGCCGTGCATTGCGGCCCTGCCGGCAACGGTCAGGCCGCGAAAATTTGCAACAACATGATCCTTGGCGTCACGATGATCGCAACCTGTGAAGCCTTTGTGCTAGCTGATAAACTTGGCCTTGATCGGCAAGCGATGTTTGACGTCGTCAGCACATCGTCCGGCTATTCATGGAGCATGAACGCCTACTGCCCTGCCCCCGGTGTTGGCCCTCAAAGCCCTGCTGACAACGATTACACACCGGGTTTTGCTGCCGATTTGATGCTGAAAGATTTGCGTTTGTCGCAGATGGCCGCCGAAGCCGCAGACGCGGATACGCCGATGGGTGAAGCCGCAATGGCGCTGTATCAGCGGTTTGTTGAAGACGAAGACGGCGCTGGTCGCGACTTTTCCGCGATGCTGCCGCGTTTTGCTGACCGCGGGCGTAACGCGGGTTAACTTTGGTCTAAGCGGCGCGCCCTACTCTGTTTCGGGCAGCGCCGCGACGATTTCTAATGTGTCCGGAATGCTGATAACGGCCTTCGATTGCGCATCAACCGTGCCGATTGCGCAATCCAACGCGGATGCGTCGATGGTTGCGCCAATGATCGCTTCTGCCTCTAGCGTTTCGCAGACGCCGTTGATCTGGATTGTACCGTTCTCGGTCGCGTAAAGGCTTGTTTCCGTATAGTTAAATCCACCTAGAGTAACCGTCCCACCTTCCAATGCCTCGGCACGGATCCGTTCGCCGCTGAAGGTTCCCGCGTTGATCTGGGAGTCGTCATATGCCTTTAGCGCGCGCACATCCGGCAGCGTGACGTTCAACACGAGATCATCCTGACGCCCGTACGGAAAAATGAACCAGCGCGTATGCCGGTTCACGGCCAGCCACGGCCCGAACTTCCGAAGGTGAAACTGTTCAACGTCGCCCGAAGCCGCGCTGCCTGTGATACTGATTTCGTCGCCTTGCGTCACATTCACCGTAATCCCGTTACGGACTTCGATGTTTGTGATCCCTTTGAAATCGAACGTTTTCTCCTGCGCATGAAGCGGTGTCGCGACTGCGATGACAAGGGCTGCATATTTGATCATTCGTCGTGTCCTATTCGGCGGCCACCGTTTTCGGTTTCGGCGCCAACATGTCCTTGAGGTAGCGACCCGTATGGCTTTCTTCGACTTTCGCGACCTTCTCTGGCGTTCCTTTTGCCACAATCCGACCGCCGCCGTCACCGCCTTCTGGCCCGATGTCGATGATGTGATCAGCAGTCTTCACGACGTCGAGGTTATGTTCGATTACAACCACAGAGTTACCTTGATCCACAAGTTCGTGCAGCACCTCGAGTAGCTTACGGACGTCTTCGAAATGCAGACCCGTTGTCGGTTCGTCTAAGATATAGAGCGTGCGGCCCGTTGATCGCCGCGCCAGTTCTTTTGACAACTTAACGCGTTGCGCCTCACCACCAGATAGCGTTGTCGCCTGTTGGCCGACCTTGATATAGCCAAGACCAACCCGCATCAACGCATCCATTTTTTCGCGAATGGACGGGACGGCCGTGAAGAAGGTTTGCGCATCTTCTACTGTCATATCAAGCACATCAGCGATGCTTTTGCCCTTGAATTTGATCTCCAGCGTTTCGCGGTTGTAGCGGGCCCCTTTGCAGGTTTCGCATTCCACATAGACGTCGGGCAGGAAGTGCATTTCGATCTTAATGACACCATCACCTTGGCAAGCTTCGCAGCGCCCGCCTTTGACATTGAAGGAAAAACGGCCCGGTTTGTAGCCCCGTGCTTTCGATTCAGGTAGGCCAGCGAACCAGTCGCGGATCGGCGTGAAAGCACCCGTGTAAGTTGCAGGGTTGGACCGTGGCGTCCGCCCGATTGGCCGTTGGTCGATGTCGATCACCTTATCCAGGTGTTCGAACCCTTTGATCGTCTCGCAGGGTGCAGGCGCTTTGCGCGCGCCATTCAGTTTTTGCGCGGCGTTCTTAAACAGTGTTTCGATCGTCAGCGTCGATTTCCCACCACCGGACACGCCAGTCACGCAGACGAATTGTCCCAAGGGGAAGTCTGCCGTGACGTTTTGCAGGTTGTTACCAGTCGCCTTCACGACGGTCAGCTTCTTGCCGTTGCCCTTACGCCGTTTTTTCGGCACTGCGATCTCTCGCGCACCTGTAAGGTATTGACCCGTAATAGATTTCGGGTCCGCCATGATGGCCGCTGGCACGCCTTCGGACACAACCTGACCGCCGTGCACACCCGCCCCAGGACCGATGTCAAACACGTAATCAGCTTCACGGATCGCTTCTTCATCGTGTTCGACGACGATCACGGTATTGCCTTGATCACGCAGGTTTTTCAGCGTTGTCAGCAAGCGGTCATTGTCGCGCTGGTGCAGACCAATCGACGGTTCATCAAGCACGTAAAGCACGCCTGTCAGACCCGATCCGATTTGCGATGCTAGTCTGATCCGTTGGCTTTCCCCGCCCGACAACGTGCCGGAATTGCGCGACAGCGACAGGTAATCAAGGCCGACGTTGTTCAAGAACCCAAGCCGTTCGCGGATTTCTTTCAGGATCGCCTTTGCGATTTCGTTCTTTTGCGCAGTCAGCTTTTCTGGGACCGATTGGCACCAATCGTACGCTTCTTTGATCGACAATTGCACGACTTTACCGACGTGTTCGTCGCCGATGCGCACGGCCAATGCTTCTTCGCGCAGACGGTATCCGCCGCATGTACCGCAGGGTCTATTGTTTTGATATTGTTCGAATTCTTCACGAATCCAGTTGCTGTCTGTTTCGCGATAACGTCGCTGCATGTTCGGGATCACCCCTTCAAACACACGTTTGACGCTGTAAACCCGTCCGCCTTCGTCGTAGCGGAACTGGATTTCTTCTTTGCCTGATCCGCGCAGGAATACCTCTTGGACCTTAGGATCCAAGTCTTTCCAACGCGCGTTTTTATTAAAACCGTAATGCTTTGCTAAGGCTTCGATGGTTTGTAGGAAGTAAGGGCTTTTGCCTTTTCGCCAAGGGGCCAAAGCGCCGTCCGCAATTTTCAAAGTGACGTCCGGGACTACCAGTCCTTCGTCGAAGAACAATTCGACACCCAGTCCGTCACAGGATGGGCATGCACCAAAAGGCGCGTTGAATGAAAACAGCCGTGGTTCAATTTCGGGGATCGTGAAACCAGACACAGGACAGGCGAAGTTTTCAGAGAATGTGAACCGCTCCGCGTCGCCTTCGGTTGGGGCCGTTTCCAGCACAGTAATGCCGTCGGCCAAGTCCAGAGCGGTGCGGAATGAATCCGCCAGCCGTGTTTCCAAACCTTCGCGCACAACGATCCGGTCAACGACCACGTCGATGTCATGGCGGAATTTCTTGTCGAGGGTTGGTGGTTCGTCGAGTTCGTAAAATTCGCCGTCGACTTTAACCCGCTGGAAACCCTGCTTGCGCAATTCGAGAAATTCTTTGCGGTATTCGCCTTTGCGGTCCCGAATGATCGGTGCCAATAAATAGCCACGCGTGCCTTCCGGCAGCGCCATGACGCGGTCGACCATGTCCTGCACTTGCTGCGCTTCAATCGGCAGGCCGGTCGCAGGGGAATACGGCGTCCCTGCCCGTGCGTACAACAGGCGCAGGTAGTCGTAAATTTCCGTGATTGTCCCGACGGTTGAACGCGGGTTTTTGGACGTCGTTTTCTGTTCAATCGAAATCGCAGGCGACAAGCCAGAGATGTGATCGACGTCCGGTTTTTCCATCATATCAAGGAATTGGCGGGCGTAAGCCGACAGCGATTCAACGTAACGACGCTGCCCTTCGGCATAGATCGTATCGAAGGCCAGAGATGATTTACCAGAGCCGGAAAGCCCCGTGATCACCACCAGCTGATCGCGCGGAATGTCCACGTCGATGCTTTTGAGATTGTGTTCGCGTGCGCCGCGTACTTCAATATTCTTTAGCTCAGCCATCTCGGCACGCCCCCAATTATGGCACCCTAAGGTCCGCAGCCCTACTACATAGTCACGTTGATCGTTTTCGCCAGCCCACATTTAGAACATTTGCGGAACATTAGGAAGAAAATAACGCACCCTTCTGAAAACTTAACAGGGTCAGGGTTTCCCGACCGAGGCGATTCAACACTGGAAACGACTCGCTTCGCCGTGTTTGGATAGGCTTAACCATTTTTAGGAGACAAACGATGCGCATTTTCGCACCTCTCGCCTGTGGTTTGCTGCTGACAGGCACCGCTACGGCCCAAGACAACCCGAATACTATTCTCGTGATGGACGGCTCCGGTTCGATGTGGGGCCAGATTGACGGCACCGCCAAAATCACAATCGCCCAAGATGTTGTTGCCGAATTAATCGGCACGATCCCGTCGGATCAGGGTCTTGGTCTAACAGTCTATGGCCACCGCGCCCGTGGTGATTGCACTGACATTGAAACGGTCGTTGCCCCTGCCGCTGGCACCGGTCCTGCGATTGTGGACGCCGTGCGCGGGATCAAACCGCTGGGCAAAACGCCCATGACCGACGCGATTATCGCGGCAGCTGAAGCGCTGCGCTATACCGAAGACAGCGCGACTGTGATCCTCGTGTCTGACGGCGTCGAGACCTGTAACCCTGACCCATGCGCCGCCGCCCGCCTGCTGGAAGAAGCAGGTATTGATTTCACGGCCCACGTGGTCGGTTTCGATGTGGGGTCAGACCCTGACGCGTTGGCCCAAATGCAATGCATCGCGGCAGAGACCGGTGGTGATTTTCTGACGGCTGAAAATGCATTGGAACTTGGTGCGGCGTTGACCGCGGTCGTGCAAGAACCGGAACCGATTGTGACCTTGCTGACGATGGAAGCGCGTCTGGGGGACGAAAATGGGCCTCTGATCGACGATCAGATTTTGTGGAGCGTTGATGGCGCATTTGAAAGCGAACCGGGCAATCCTTATGTCACTGATCTTGTTGGTGGAAAATACAAAGTGTCCGCCTATTGGGTTCAGAACGAAACCGAAGTTGTGGAGATGGTTGATCTGGTGTCCGACGCCCAGACGACCACTGTGGTGTTCCCGGTCCCTATTGAAAAAGCACAACTGACGGGCCCTGAAATGGCCCCGCTGGGGTCTACAATCATGGTCGGTTGGGACGGTCCAGACGGTGAAGACGATTACATCGGCATCGGTAAGGTCGGTGCAGACGGGGCAGCCGCGTGGCAAAACTACGCCTACACCCGCGACGGAAATCCGGTGTCGCTGCTGATGCCGCCTGCTGCTGGTGATTATCAAATCGCGTATTTCCAAGGCGGCACGCGCGACGTCTTGGGCATCATGCCAATCACACTGACACCAATTGAGGTCACAGTGACAGCCCCCACAGATGCGATCGCAGGATCAGATATCCCTGTGGGATGGGTCGGGCCAGACTACGACGACGACTACATCGGAATTGGAAGGGTCGGCGCGGATGGCGCAAGTGCCTGGGAAAACTATGCCTACACCCGTGACGGCGAACCTGCGACTTTGCGTGTTCCGCCGACACCTGGCGACTACGAAATCAGCTACTTCATTAGTCAAGACCGCACCATTATTGCCACGACGCCGATCACGGTCACGGATGTTGTCGCCAGCGTATCAGCCCCAGCCGAGGCAATCGCCGGATCGGACATTCAGGTTATGTGGACCGGACCCGACTACGACGATGATTATATTGGTATCGGCAAAGTCGACGCGACGGGTGCAAGTGCTTGGGAAAACTATGCTTATACCCGCGACGGCGATCCCGCGACCGTGACTATTCCATCGGAACCGGGTGACTATGTAATCACCTATTTCGTCAATCAAGATCGAGTGCCGCTTGTGTCCACCCCCATCACCGTCACGGCAGCGGGCGCATCTGTCACCGCACCGGCCGAAGCAATTGCGGGATCCACCCTTTCGGTTTCATGGAGCGGACCGGGCTACGATGACGACTACATCGGGATTGGCAAAGTCGGTGCCACGGGTGCAAGCCAATGGGAAAACTACACCTACGTGCGTGCGAATAGTAGCGGCACTTTGTTGGCCCCTGCGGAACCCGGTGATTATGTGATCAGCTACTTTTTGAGCCAAGATCGCACAATCCTCGCCAGCACAAACATCACCCTGACTAAGATCGAAGCTGATGTGACCGCCCCGTCTGATGCACCGATGGGATCGACGATAGCGGTCCAATGGCAAGGCCCTGACTATGAGGACGATTATATCGGGATCGGTAAAGCCGACGCGACGGGTGCTGGCCAGTGGGAAAACTATGCCTACACCCACGACGGCAACCCCGCGATGCTTTTGGTGCCAGCAGAAGCTGGTGACTACGTCATTCGCTATTTTGCGCAACAGGACCGGACAATGCTGGCATCAACGCCGATCACAATCACGGATGTAAAAGCCCAGTTGATTGCCGAAGGCACTGCCGCGGCAGCGTCCGAAATCATCGTGGGTTGGGATGGTCCTGATTATTCTGACGACTACATCGGGATCGGAAAAGCCGATGCGACTGGCGGCGGACAATGGGAAACCTATGCCTACACTAACAGCGGAAACCCTGTGGCAGTCGCAACGCCGGACGCACCGGGTGATTACTTGATCAAGTACTTCATCGGCCAAGATCGCAAGGTAATCGCGTCAATTCCACTTCGTATCGAATAGACGGTCGATACAGTCAACTTTGGCTTTACGAAAACGAGAGGCGCGCACTAACACGGTGTCGCCTCTTACTTTTTTTCACATCAAAGATGACAGGCACCAAATTTTTTGTAAGCTAAAGATGCGATTCGAGCAGCTTTTCGAGTGTAATTAAGCTCATACGCTCACTGACCCATTATCATGCCGGATTACGGCGGTCGTCGCGTTCTCATCGGCTATTTGTGCCGAAATGACCATTAAGGATGAAGTATTATGAATAAATTCTCTACAATATCAGCAGGCGCAGCCCTTTTTGCACTTGCAGCCTGTGGGGGCACGACTGTCGACGAAGCGATCGAAGACATTGCAGACGAATTCCAGATTTCTTCCGGTGTGCTTGACGATATTGAGTTGCCAAAAGACGAAGACCTTGCTGACCTTCCGTCTCTTGTATCGGATCTGGTGAACGAATTTGAAGAATTTAACGAAGACTACGATGTAACCTCAACACTGCCGACCGGCAGCGCAGATTACACCGGCACATTGGGCTTTCAAGTTGAAGACCAAGAAACGTACCTAGCGGGCGATTTGGCCTTGGTTGCCAACTTTGACGCACTGACGTTTGACGGCACCTATAGCAATATCGCGGGTGTATCCGAAGATGGAGATACGCTGACCGTGATCGGGAGCGTGCCGGTGGACACGACGATCCGCGATGGAGGTGACGGCGTGACATTTGACGGCACACTGTTCGGAGATGTGTCGCTTGAAGACGAAACATACAGCTTCAACGCGCTGATTGATGGCGCCTTTGGCGGCACGAATGGCGAAATCGCTGTGGCCGAAGTGTCTGGAAACATTGGGGATCCCGATGGTGGTTCTGATGAGATCTTTGGGCTCGTCACACTAGCGCAAGATTAAGTTCTAAGGGTGCGATCCGTTTGAACAGGGACCGCAAAACGCCTGCCCTTTGAGTGGACTAGCATCGAGGAATTTGACCGACCGCACAAATAGATAACAAAAAGGCCCTGCAAACGCGTGTTTGCGGGGCCTTTCATTTAGACAGTTTTGAGCCGTGAAACCTACATGTGAATGACGCGGTCGTAGGCGTCTAGAACGCTTTCGTGCATCATTTCTGACAGCGTTGGATGTGGGAAGACGGTGTTCATCAGGTCTTCCTCGGTTGTTTCCAACTGGCGTCCAACGACATAGCCTTGGATCAGTTCCGTCACTTCAGCGCCAACCATGTGCGCGCCCAAAAGTTCGCCAGTCTTCGCGTCAAAGACGGTTTTGATCATGCCTTCTGGTTCGCCCAAAGCGATCGCTTTGCCGTTGCCAATGAATGGGAAACGCCCGACTTTTACATCAAAGCCCAGCTCTTTCGCCTTGGCTTCGGTGTACCCGACAGATGCGACCTGCGGATGGCAATAGGTGCAGCCCGCAATGGATTCTGGCTTGACCGGATGTGCGTGCTTGCCAGCGATCAGGTCGGCGACCATGACACCTTCGTGGGATGCCTTGTGCGCCAACCATGGCGCGCCAGCGATATCGCCGATGGCATAAAGCCCTTCAACACCAGTCCGGCAGAATTCGTCTGTAACGACATGGGTGCGGTCAATTTTGACGCCCAGTTCTTCGAGACCAAGGTTTTCAACGTTACCGACGATCCCAACCGCAGAGATGACTGTGTCGAATTCGATCTTTTCGACTTTTCCGTTGGCTTCGATATGCGCGGTGACCTTGCCTTTGCCGCGATCAAGCTGTTTGACCATGGATTTCTCCATGATTTTCATGCCTTGTTTGACGAATTGCTTTTTCGCGAAGGCCGAGATTTCAGCGTCTTCGACGGGCAGTACGCGGTCCATCACTTCGACCACGGTCGTGTCGGTGCCAAGCGTGTTATAGAAGCTGGCGAATTCAATCCCGATCGCACCGGACCCGATCACGAGTAGCTTTTTCGGCATGCGTGGCGGCGTTAACGCGTGGCGGTATGTCCAGACCAAATCACCGTCCGCTTCAAGGCCGGGCAATTCGCGGGCGCGAGCGCCAGTCGCCAACACGATGTTCTTCGCGGTGAGGTCTTCAGTGCCTTTATCGGTTTTGACGGACACTTTGCCTTTCGCGGGCACGGTTGCTTCGCCCATAAAGACAGTCACCTTGTTCTTCTTCATCAGGTGCGCAACGCCGCCGGACAACTGCCCCGCCACCTTCCGCGACCGTTTGACCACAGCATCCAGATCGTAATCGACGCCCGTCGCCTTCAGGCCGAATTCCTTAGCGCGATGCATCAGATGGAAGACTTCCGAGGACCGCAACATGGCCTTCGTCGGGATACAGCCCCAGTTGAGGCAGATGCCCCCGAGGTTTTCACGCTCAACGATGGCGACTTTCATGCCAAGCTGTGCGCCCCGGATCGCGGCAACATAACCGCCCGGTCCTGCACCAATTACAATCAAGTCAAACGTCTGTGCGGCCATTGGAATCTCCTCCAGAGTGAAATTAGTTTGACGTTAAACTAATTTCTCGGGGACCTCTAGTGACCTGACGTCATAGCAGCTATCGCATTGCGTCAAAACTCGATCATGCCGTCACCTTCGGCGATTTTCCACTTGTCCCTGCCATCCTTTTTTGCAGCGTAGAGCGCTGTATCTGCAGCCTTTATCAGTTCTTTTGCTTGCGTGCCGTGCGTTGGATAAATTGCGATGCCGGCAGAAATCGTCACTTTAGGTAATGGTCCACCGACGTATTTGACACGCATTTCAGCGATGGATGCACGCAGTTCTTCGGCAATTTCGCTGGCGCGGGTCCGGTCCGTTGCTGGCAAGAGGATCGAAAACTCTTCCCCGCCAACACGGCAAACGACTGCCCCGTCCGCATCCAGTGCAAGCATCTTTTCAGCAATCGCTTCCAGCACGACGTCGCCTGCATCATGGCCATGTTCGTCGTTAAAATTTTTGAACTTATCCGCATCGACCGACAACAGGGCAAAATTTCCTTGGCGTGACGCAGTTTGCGCCAGTTCGCGGCTAAGCGCGTTCATAAAGTAGCGCCTGTTATACAGCCCCGTGAGCGAGTCGCGTGTCGACTGATCTTGTAATTCGTCGCGCAATTTCACATTGGCAATCGCCATGGAAATATGTTCGCCACATCGGGTGATAAATGCAGGGGCATCAATGACGCCGGGGTTACGGCTTTCATCCACAAATTCGAGGTGCAGCAGTCCGACGGTGTCCCCATGCGCCACAATCGGCACGCACAGATAAATTCCCGCCTTTTTTTCCTTACTATGTGCGTCCTTCACATGATCACACACAAAACAAAGCTCTTCGGGGTCGTAAGTATACGACCGGCCACGTCGCAAGGCCCAGCAGCTGTCCGGCGCGACATTGTCTTGGTCCGATCCGCAATTCCATGCGCAGGCGACTTCCAAAACATCACGTGAATTGGAATAAATGAACAACTGACCGCGGGTGCCAGGTAAAACCTTGCACATGAAGGTCGTGACGATATCGAACAATTCTTTCAGCGACTTACATGACTGCAACCATTCATCCATCTGGGCCAGCAATGACGCTTCGCGTTGCCGCGCACGTTCGTCTTCTAAAACCTCAGATGCCTTGCGTTCTGCTTTTTCCGCTTCCGCTTTTGCGACGTTCAAGGCGGCAACTGCGCGGCGTGCTTCGGTCACATCGCTTAGCGTTACAACATGCCCCCCACCGCGCATTGGGCGCACTTTGGCTGCGACCACCCGCCCCGATGGCATCTGACAGTCATATTGGAATGGCCGCGTCAGCTGAAACATATCCAGAAGTTCGCGGAGCTTTGCTGTTGAAAACTCCCCACGATCCCGCCCCATCGTCAGAAATTCTTCGAGCGGCGTGCCTTCACCGATGTGCTTGGGTTCAAGTTCGAGAACCTCGAAAGTACGTCGGTTGTGAAGTTCGCAGATACCCGTCGCAGACCAATAAATGACGCATTGTTCAAGCGCATCCATGATCAAGCGGGCCGTGCTTGGTTCTGATGCGTGCGCTTTGGTTTTCTTTTGGTCGACTTTCACATGCGAATCTTTTTTCGCAATCGGATCCTGTTTCATTCGTACTTCCCTGCTCGTTTGACACACCATCACCGAGGGAAGAAAATATCTTCTTAATGTTTCTGCATTGGTTCAAATTCGAATTATTTTGCCGCTGCGCCCTGAACCTGACGCAGCGCAAAACCGTAGCCGCCCGCATCAAGAAATGCCTGTTCAGCCGAGGTGGTTTCGCGTCCTAAGGCCGCGTTACGATATGGGAACCGCCCGAATTCCGCGATGATATTGCGATGGGCTAAGCAGTGATCGTGGTTGTTTGCACCGGTTTCAGGCATCCGCGTCGCAAACAGTTCAATCGCGAGGTCATGATCGCCAAGGTCTTCGGAATGCATCAGTGGCATGTAAATGAATTGCCGTGCGGGTTCGGTGATTTTCATATCCCAGCCCCGCGATAGCGCCAGACGTGTTGCATCCCGACTGGCCGCATCCGTCGCAAAAGCGTCCCCGCTGCCACGAAACATATTGCGCGGAAATTGGTCGCAGAGGATCAGGTAACTGAGCAGGTCATCCGGCGTGTCTAGCCAGCTCTGACAACCTCCATCACGCGCGAGACACCACGTTTCTTGAAACCGCTGGGTAATGTCCGCGTCGACGGTATCATTGGCGATATACCAATCCTTTGGCTTTAACGTTTCAAGCCAATAGGTCCGGACATCAATTGGTGTCGCGATCTGTGTCATCTGAAGTCTCCTGATCAGCGTTTGCTTCATCATCTGCTTCTGCTTCCGCTTCGGCAATGACTTCTTCTTCCGCTTCGATGTAGACCTCTTGTGCGACCTCGGCGATCACAGCAGTACCTGCCGCAGAAATCGGCGCGTATGGTACGTTGTCATATTCGATATCACGTTCACGCTGGGTCATCCGGAACAAGGCGTAGAGAGCGATGCCCGCCATCAGGACCAAAAGGAACATCCAGTACCCACCGGGCCCAACCTGATCCATCATCCAACCCAAAATCAACGGGCCCGACACAGCCCCAACGCCGTTGACGAACAGCAATCCACCAGAAGCACCAGCCATGTCTTCTTTTTCGAGGTAGTCATTGGTGTAGGCGATCAGCAGTGCATAAAGCGGGTTGGATGTCCCCCCCATGATCACGCCACCGATTACGATCGCGATAAAGCTGTCTTCCACGACCGCACCCGCGCCATAGGCCACAAGACAGCCACCTGCCCCGAATGCGCCAAGACCCACAATCAGGATTCGACGATCAATCCGGTCCGATAGCCAACCGATGGGATATTGGAAAACGAGCGCGGAGATATAAATCGCGGATATGAAGACCGAGATTTGCCCAACCGTCAGCCCCACCCGTTGACCGTAGACAGCTGACATACCGAACTGGGCCGCAAACACCCCGCCCAACAGGAACATCCCGACGCTGCCTAGGGGCGAAGTCTTGATCAACTGCTTGATGCTCATTGGTTTGGCTGTGCCGAACTCCGGGATACGCCCCGCGCTCAGTAGAATTGGTGCAAACGCCAGTGAAACGAGCATTGAGGCCACGATAAAGAGGACGTAGCCGCTGATATCGCCCAAGGTCACAAGGTATTGCGCCGAAACGATGCCTGCCATTTGAACGATCATATAGATCGACAGCGCTTGGCCACGGTTTTCGTTATCGGATGAATCGTTCAGCCAGCTTTCGGCGGTGATATACACGCCGCAAAAACAGAAACCGATCACGGTCCGGCCCAATATCCATGCCCAAGGTTCCGTCAAGACGGGATATGCGATCAGAACAGCCGAGATTGTGGATGCGAGCGCCGCAAAGACACGAACATGCCCGACCTTACCGATCATCTTAGGGGTGAACCGTGACCCGCCGAGAAAGCCCAAGAAATAGGCCGACATGACGATCGAAATTTCGAGCGTTGAAAAACCTTCAACTTCCCCGCGCAGACCCAACAGCGTCCCTTGCAGGCCGTTGCCGATCATCAACATAAACATGCCTAGGAACAATGCCCAAGACGCAAAAAACACCTGTACCATGTTGATCTCCTTACGGGTCGGCTTACCGCCGCGCCTACGCCCGAGACTCCGGTGGGTCTAGTCTGAAAACGACACCATTAGCGACATTTTGCTAACGCAGCATAAAGTTCCCCTTTTCATGCAGAGGTTGCATATAGAGTTTCAGTTTAGCGCGCTCGTAATTTCGCCTAGTTTAGGGTCAACGCGGGGTGTTGTGCATCCCCCCATTGCCGCGGTGATTGCCCATACAAGCGTTTGAATTCGCGGCTAAATTGCGATGGACTGACATAACCGACATCAAGGGCTGCTTCATTCACCGTCATGCCACCCGCAATCTTCATAGCCGCATTATTCAAGCGCATCGATTTTACAAACTGGATCGGAGACATTGTCGTCGCATTCTTGAATTTGCGGTGGAAAACGGCGCGGCTCATACCCGCACGCGCGGCCATGTCGTCAATCGAAATGGGTTCGTTGAGGTGTGTAGAAACGTGCGAAATAGATCGCGCAATTGCGTTGCCGACGCCAAAAGCCTGTCGCGCGAAATACCCTGCTTCGCCTTTCAAAACCGCATAAAGCAATTCGCGCAGCCGCGATTGACCCAGCACCGCCTGATCTGTTTCGTTTCCCACGAGCGCCAGAAGCCGCATTAACGCATCGGCGAATGCTTCATCCCACTGCGCCAGCCTGATCCCTTGTGAAACCGGGACCTGTCGCGAAGGCATCAAACCGCGACCGGCGTCTTCCATTTCGCGTGCAAGCTCCCCCATGATGCGTGGATCAAGCGATATGTAGACGCCCACCAAAGGATCGTCAGGCGACGCCTGAGGCGTCCCTGCTTCGACCGGCATCGACATGGGGCAAACCATGTATTGTAGGCGGTCATAGACGTAGCGATGGCCGTCCAGCACCGCTTCTTTCGCGCCGGATGCAATGATCACAATGCTGGGTTCGTAAACCGCAGGAACGCATGGCACAGGGTCCGACACGCGGAACAGTTTTACCCCGGCAATGCCGCTTTCAATCAATCCATCCGTCGTCATCTGATTGTTGATGATATCTTTGATCTGGTCTTGTTTCATGACGCCACCTTAGCAAGTGGCCGCGCTCATACGCAATGACTTGAGACAATTAGGCAAGTATTCGAGATGATACGGACTATTTACGTACGACACCGACACTTATCTACAATCACAGCAAAGGAACACCAAGCGCGACGCTGCTTCGCGACAGCACGAGGAATTTGATATGACTGACACGCAATTTGGCCCGCAAGGCTGGACACCGGAAAAGCTGGGGTCACTGACTGGCAAGACCTACGTCATCACCGGTGCGAACGCCGGAACCGGATTTCAAGCCGCACGGATTTTTCTGTCTAAGGGCGCGAAGGTCGTGATGCTGAACCGCAGCGCTGAAAAGTCCATGAAGGCAATCGATGATCTGAAGCAGGAATTTGGGGCGAATGCCGATGTCGGTTTTGTTCAAATGGATTTGGCAGTGCAGGCAAGCGTCCGTAGCGCTGCTGCAAAACTGCTCAATATCGCTCCGCAGATTGACGCGTTGATCTGTAACGCCGCGATTGCACAGGTTCCGACCCAAAAGCTGACCGTGGACGGGTTCGAAAGCCAATTGGGGACAAACCACTATGGACATTTTGTGCTTTGCGGCCTGCTGTTTGACCGGATTGAACAATCGCAAGGCCGGATCGTGGTTGTCGCCAGCCTTGGCTACAACATGGGGATTAAAACCATCCAGTTCGACGACATGAACTGGGACAAAAACTATAGCCCGAACCCCGTTTACAGCCAAAGCAAGCTTGCGCAGATGATGTTTGCCTACGAATTGCAGGACCGGATCAAGGCCGCGCATAAAGCAGTGGACGTTTTCGTCTGCCACCCCGGGTCATCTGCAACGTCGCTGATCTCGACCAGCGGAAGCCTTGTCATGCGGGCGGTTTTCCGGCTGATGGCAATGTCCCCACTGGTGCAATCTGCCGAAAAAGGGGCCTACCCCGAAGTCATGTGCGCGACCCAAGATGGCCTTGAACAACGCGCCCTTTATGGACCGACGGGCCGCATGGAATGGGTCGGACCCGTTGGCAAGGGCACGTTGGAACCGCATGCCTACGACAAAGCAGTGATGAGCAAGCTTTGGACCGTTTCAGAACAAGCGACCGGATTTAATTGGTCATTGGACTAAAGTAGGTTCCACTGCGTCGCGCATCAGCCCTTGGGCAGCAAAACCGATGAATCCCCGTAGGAGAAGAACCGGTAGTCGTGATTAAGCGCGTGGCTGTAGATCGCTTTGATCTGATCCACACCCATCAATGCCGAAACCAGCATCATCAATGTTGATTTCGGCAGGTGGAAATTTGTCATCAACCCGTCGGTCAGTTGGAACTGGAACCCCGGTGTGATGAAGATGTCGGTGGCCCCCGACCATGCGTGCAACTGGCCGTCCTTCGTTGCACTTTCGATCAGGCGTAGCGCTGTGGTGCCGACGGGAATGATGCGCCCGCCTGCGGCTTTGGTTGCGTTCACTTCTGCCGCCGCTTGTGCTGTAACGTCACCCCGTTCGGCGTGCATCTTGTGGTCGGCAATATCGTCCACTTTCACGGGCAAAAAGGTGCCTGCGCCGACGTGTAACGTGACTTTGGTGAATTCAACGCCCATATCGGCCAGCGTTTTCAGCAGCTTGTCATCGAAATGTAGGGACGCGGTGGGGGCTGCGACCGCGCCCGTATTTTCCGCCCACGCCGTTTGATAGTCGGTTTTGTCAGCTTCATCTGCTGGCCGTTTTGCCGCGATATAAGGTGGCAATGGCATTGCTCCAACCGCATTCAAAGCGGCATCAAAATCGTCGCCAGCGAGGTTGAATTGCAAAAGTCCCTGCCCGTCCGCGCGGCTGATCATGGTCGCTGACAGATCGTCGGAAAAGATGATTTCTTCGCCGTCTTTCACTTTTTTCAACGGCTTGATCAAGGCGGCCCATGCGCCATCCGGTTGCGGGTCCAGCAGCGTGACTTCGATCTTCGCTGACATCCGTCCTTGCGCCGTATCGCGCCAACGTAAGCCGGATAGGCGTGCGGGAATAACCTTTGTGTCGTTCAGGATCAGACGGTCGCCGGGGCGCAGGATACTAGGCAGATCGAACACGTGTTTGTCTGTGATCTGATCCCCTTGCGCCAACAACAGTTTGGCGGCTGTGCGCGGCTTTGCGGGCCGCACCGCGATCCGGTCGTCAGGCAGCGAAAAGTCGAAATCGGAAAGCTTCATTGTGGAACCTGTGGCGGGGCACGGCGAAAGATTTCGCGGAACATGCCGGGTGTCAGTGCGGACAGTGGATTGACGCTGACGCTCGGTGCGTCTGCTGTGCCGCCGATGTTAAAGTTGAACCCGATCAGACCTTCCCCACGGCGTGTGAAAATCGACCCAATCGCGTTGATGATGTAGAGCGGTGAAATCACGCCCTGAAAGTCCATTTGTTTGCTGGCGAGCGTGTAAATCCCATCCAGCGAAATGCCAAGCCCCGGCCCCACCGCGCTTGATTGTGTCAGGATGACTTGCTGTGGGGTCAGGCGGAACCGCGCGTCTACTTCGTCAAAGGCGATGCCCTGCCCGTCCAATTGCTGCAACAGGCCAACAACGCTGATAGCATCAAGAAGCGCGGCTATCGCGGGGGCATCTTGGATGCGCAGACTACGGATCGCCAAGGCCCCATCGAACGTCCCATCCCCGCCCGTCGGTAGCAGCGTCAGATCAAGCGTGCCGCCTCGTGCCCCCCGCAAAAGACCCGTCGCACGCGCCACACCGCCCGCATCGTCGCTGAGCAAGCGCACCGCAGACCGCCCGTTGCGCGGGGCAACCGTTCCTTGAATGTTGGCTGCATCGTTGATCCTTGCCGTGAACTGGCCTGCAAAGCCGCCGGAGCTGGTGAACTCACCGGCAAATCGGTTCAGCGCAATCCCTTGCGTCACTTGCAACCTGTCGAGCGCGATTGAGATCGGTCCCGTCGCCCCGCCCGAACTTGGGCCAAAGTTGGCGCGGCGCAGATCGATTGCCCCACCTTTGATTTCGACACCAACTGGACGGCCTTCGCCGCGTCCTCGCAGCGTGATCGGTGCGTTCAGCCAATTTCCGACCTGCACCTGTGAAAAACGTGCACGGTCCAAGGACCCGTCGCCCTTGAATGTGACGTCGCCGCGAGCGGTTAACCCGCCTCCGGAGATTGCGATTTCATCGACCTGTGGCGCATCCCCCAAGCGACCAGTTACCCGCAAATCTCCCGGTGTTTGCTGCGCTTTTGCCCATCCCACCGCAGGGATCGCCACGCGCATGCCGCGTAGATCAGATGAGATGGTATATTGCGGTGCCTGACCCGATGGTATGCGCAGGTCGATCCGCGCAGGCGCCGTGCCAGCCACCGATCCCGGTGGGAGCGACACATTGAACGCACGCATTGCGTTTTCCGACAAAGTCAGCCCAGCTTGCAGCCTACTGCCCGTTCCATCGAAGCGCTGGACCCAAGATCCATTCATCCCGATCCCGTCAACAGTCGCGGCACCCGAAATTTCAAGCCTCGTTTGATCCGCGAACAGTGAAAGGCGATCAGCCGATAGACGACGATTGGGGATCAGCCGGTTTGAATTGATGCCGCGCAGTTCAGCCGTCACTTCAACATCGAAATCAGCAGGTGTATTCCCGCGCCGCATCGGATGACGCAGATTGATCCGTGCGTTCACGCGGCCGTCGGCGACATCAACGGGCAGTTTCGCACGTGTCGTAAAGCCGAGCGGCGGCAAGTCCATCATCGACATCACTGCGGTCATTGATCCGTTGAGGCGAATGTCATGTTCTGCAGGGCGCGGATCTTGTTTTAGATCAGGCATATGCAGGACCGATCCCGTCGCATCTAACCTACCGCCAACAGGGGCTGCCACATGGCCAGCGTCTAAGGTTGTCGTGAACGTGTCGGCTGTAAATGTGCCCAGACCCGCGGCACCAACAATGGGTGGCATCGAATTCAGGAACCAGATTTCCGCGTTTTCAAATGCGTAGTTTCCTGCAACTTGCGCGGCGGCGCCCGGACGTTTCCGAAAGGCGAAATGCAGATCGGAATAGTCGGCCAAGGGAACTTGACGTTCGAGCCACCCGCGCACTTTCCCGAGCGATTGCGCGGGCCAAAGCTGTAACAACGCCGCTTGATCAAACTGATCAATGCCTGCGTCTACAGCTACGTCCCACCCTGCATCCGTCGCCGCAAACCGGCCTTTACTGAGGATGTTGACGGTTTCGGTTTGCACAAAGACCTGACCAAGATCGATTGCAAAGGGACTGAGATTCAGGCGCATATCGACTTGCGTGTTGGGCAGTTTCAAGCCGTTTTCATACAGCCCCGGCGGGTTCAACAATGTATCGGCAAAGCTGAATTGCCCAACAAGCGATTGCGGAAGACCATCTTCGATGTCCTTCAGAAACGCCTGACCATTTGCGCGTAGATTGCCCCAATCACTGCTCACCTCAATCTGATCAAAACTGATCGTCTGTGTGGCTGGATCAAAGTTGAGATACGCCTTGGCTGCGTCGAACCGGATCGGTTCTGTGGCCGCATTGGGCTGCAACGCACCCTGTCCCAAGGCCAACGTGGCATTCAATGGTCCAAGTGCGCCTGCTTCATCCATAACGGTCCGCAGCGTCAGCGAAATCGGGGCGTTGATATCGGTCATCCAGCTTAGTGCCGCTGATTGCGCGGCAATGTCAGATGCAAAAGCGTCTGTAATGTTCACACCAAACTCAGCCGCCCGGCTGCCACGTGGGCTATTATATGTAAGTGCTAGATCGGTGACACCTGCTCCGCCCGACAATACCGAAAACGCGCCGCGCAAGTCGGTTTGGTCGTCGCGCAGGTCCAGATTGATCTGGCCGCCATCCACTGTCCACGCCTTGGCCGCCCGCGCATCTTGGTAATTGACGATCAATCCGTCTGCGCGGATCGTTTCGAGCGCGGCAAGAGCAGGCTGTTCAAAAGCCTGATCCACCTGATCCAGCAATTCGGCAAAGCTGCCCGCCTGCCCCACGTCCTGCCCGCCCGTCTGAAATGCGAGTGCGACAGTGCCATCTGCGTTTCGGCGTAAATTAATCTGTGCACCGCTCAACTGAACGTCCTGCATCAACGCTTCGCCTTGCAGCACAAGACCGCGTGGTGACATCAAGCCACGCACGACCGGAATGCGCGCCACTGTGGTGCCTGCCGCATCGGTCAATGTGGTATCGCGCAATGTGACACGCGGATGCAGGTCGCGGCCCAGATTGACGGTCACTTCGCCAAAGCTGAGCGCGCCACCGCTGAGAAAGTCACCTGCTGTCGCCTCTACGCGCGATTTGATCCACGAAGGTGCGGTAATGTCACGATCCAGAATGGCTATGGCCACGATCATCGCAATCACAAGCGGCGTCAGCAACAAAACGGCAGCGAGCTTGACACTATGAAGCGTCCAATGACGCCACGCGCTGCGCCGCGGCTTTGCCCGCGTCGCCGGTTCTTCGACCGCGTCTAGCTGTGGTTCGTCGTTCATCATTGCCCATTACGGCGATCTTGGAAAGAACCCAAGAAAAAGCGCCGCATTTTGTGTCCCGGGCTTTATCTTTGCGCGCCTTGCCCTAAAACAAAACCTTAAATGCACAGACCGAAGGATAAACAATGACAAATCTGACTGTTGGCGATCCGGCCCCCGCAATCAATCTCCCACGTGACGGCGGTGGTATGGTCGATTTGTCCGAGACCAAGGGCATGAAGGTCGTGGTCTACTTTTACCCCAAAGACGACACACCCGGATGCACAAAAGAAGCGATTGGGTTTACCGAACAGGCTGCCGCTTTCGCAGAAGCAGGTGCCGTTGTTTGGGGTGTCTCGAAGGACAGCGTCGCCAAACACGAAAAATTCCGCGCCAAATACGAACTGGGCATTCCGCTGCTGTCTGACGAAGACGGCACTGTATGCGAAGATTACGGTGTGTGGGTCGAGAAAAACATGTACGGCAAAAAATACATGGGGATCGAACGCGCGACCTACCTGATTGACGGTGACGGCAAGATTGCGCAGATCTGGCGCAAAGTGAAAGTGCCGGGTCACGTGGACGCCGTGCTTGAATCAGTCCGCGCGCTGTAAGGATTCGAATTTTCTACGAAAATTCAGGCCTCCGGCGGGGATGTTTGGTGCCAAAAGAATTGAAGGACAACGCAATGCTGCCACTGGCACAGATGGCCGTAACCGTCTTAACGACGGCTGACGGGCGCGAAAAAACCGCGATATCACGCGAGTTTGCGCAAGCATGGCGCGATACGCGTGCGGCGGGCGAAGTACCCGAAATTGGTCATGCCAACCCGCCGGATATGCCTGCACGTCCCGCCGCGCCAGAACTGCTGAACCCACGCGATGTGCCACACCGCAAGCCCGGCACACCCGAGGGCCGCATCGCATTGTTGCACGCCGTGGCCCACATTGAGCTGAACGCCGTTGACCTGCATTGGGACATCATTGCACGATTTACGGACGTGAAAATGCCGATTGGATTCTACGACGATTGGGTCCAAGCCGCAGATGAGGAATCTAAACATTTCAATCTGATGTGCGACTGTCTTGAAGCGGAAGGATCGCACTACGGTGCTCTGCCTGCGCACGCGGGCATGTGGCGTGCAGCTGAAGATACAAAGGGCGATCTTTACGGGCGCTTGGCTGTTGTGCCGATGGTGCTAGAGGCGCGTGGGTTAGACGTGACCCCAGGCATGATCAAGATTTTCAAGCAGGCAAAAGCCCACGATGCGGTGGCCGCCCTTGAGACAATCTATGCCGAGGAAGTCCATCACGTGGCATACGGATCGAAGTGGTTCCACTACCTTTGTGGGCGCCAAGAAGAAGATCCAACGCCCTTCTTTCACGCCCTCGTCCGCAAGTATTTTCACAGTGATCTGCGCCCTCCGTTCAACGAAGAAAAACGCGCCGAAGCGGGTATTCCACCGGATTTCTACTGGCCGTTAACCAAGGACGGACGACCGACTTAACGGCAGATCGGCAGAAACCCGCGCAAAAACGCCGAAAATGTCGTGTTTTCGCCTGCTTATCTGCCAAAGTTGTTGCGGGATGCCGACCTATTCCCTAACACAATCGCACGCGGACCAACGGGTGTGGGAGCCTGCCGTGTAGGGAATTGGGACAAGAGGGCATCACGTGCGATCACGGCTTACGAACCGCATTCACCATTGGCTTGAGAATTACTTTCCGGAAAAGCGCCTCTTTTTGCGCTCGGATTCAGAAACTCGCTTCATTCGTCTGATGCCTGAAACACAATTGGTCGCTTGGGCCGGCAGCATTGTTGTTGTCGCGTGGACGATCATCGCCACCGCGATTTTGCTGATGGATAGCATTGGATCCGGTAACTTTCGGGCGCAGGCCCAGCGTGACCAGATGGTCTACGAACACCGCCTGAACGCCCTGTCCGCCGAACGCGACGCCCGCGCTGACGAAGCAATGGCGGCACAGGAACGGTTTAGTTCAGCGCTCGAGCAGATTTCGATCATGCAGTCTGAATTGCTGGCCACCGAAGATAAACGCCGCGAATTGGAAACCGGTCTTGAGGTTGTTCAAGCCACGCTGCGTAGCACAATGCGCGAACGTGAAGATGCACGCGATCAGCTGGCCACACTTGCCGCTGACGGCACCGACCCTGCTGCTGTTGACGCCATCAGCGAAGAAGCAAACGGCACGGTTGAATTGCTGGCCTCTGCGCTGGCCGAAACATCAGCCGAACGCGACCTGATCGCCGAGGATGCCAAATTCGCGATTGATCGCGCTTCAGAAATTGAACTGGAACTGCGCCTGCTGCAGGACAAGAACGACGAAATCTTCCGCCAGTTGGAAGAAGCCATGCTCGTCTCAGTTGAACCGCTGGATGACATGTTCCGCGCCGCTGGCATGAACCCTGACAACCTGCTTGCCCAAGTCCGCCGCGGATATTCTGGACAAGGTGGCCCGCTGATGCCGCTGTCATTCTCAACCCGTGGCGGTGCACCTGATCCAGATGCAGAACGCGCGAACGGCATTCTTGGCAAACTCGACCGGATCAACCTGTACCGTATCGCAGCCGAACGCGCCCCATTCGATATTCCTGTGAAAGCGAACTACCGCCTGACATCCGGTTTTGGTCAGCGTTGGGGACGCCTGCATGCTGGTACTGATTTCGCAGGTCCTGTTGGTACGCCTATTTATGCAACCGCTGACGGCGTTGTCACATCTGCGGGTTGGTCGTCCGGTTATGGTCGCTTGATTAAGATCCAACACGAGTTCGGTATCGAGACCCGTTATGCCCACCTGAACCGCATGCGCGTGTCAGTTGGACAAAGGGTCTCGCGCGGCGAGCGGATTGGTGATATGGGGAACTCCGGACGGTCTACCGGACCGCACTTGCATTACGAGGTTCGCGTTGGCGGATCACCTGTTAACCCGATGATTTACATAAGAGCTGGACAAGATGTTTTCTAAAAGCAAAATCAACGAACCTGCACCTGCCGCCGGCGACAAGCCCGCTACAGACACTGCCACAGCAAAGCCTGCTGCATCCACTGGCTCTGCTGATTACAAAGCTGCCGCACCAAAAGCGAAGCCGCCAGCGTCCACGCTGTCCGCTGATCTTTTGATCACCGGCAACATCAAAACAACCGGCGATATCAATATTGAAGGTCAGGTAGACGGCGACATCCGCGCCCACCTGCTGACAGTTGGCGAAGGCGCGACTGTTAAGGGCGAAGTCGTTGCTGATGACGTTGTGGTCAACGGCCGCGTTGTTGGCCGTGTGCGTGGCCTGAAGGTCCGCCTGACAGCGACAGCGCGTGTTGAGGGTGACATCATCCACAAGACAATCGCTATAGAGTCTGGTGCCCACTTTGAAGGTTCTGTGCAGCGTCAGGACGATCCATTGTCCACTGCAGGCACAGCGCCAAAAGCAAAGATGCCAGAAAACAAGTAAGCCGTTTACGCAGCTCACACGACAAAGGCGCCCCATTTCTGGTGGCGCCTTTTTTGTTGCTTGAGTGGTTATGTGACGAGCCGTTACTGCGCAGCGAAGATCACACCACCCATCGTTTCGCCATTGAATGCCGCGGCAAGCTGGCCTTCCGGATAGAACCCGCCGGACAACGCACCGCTTTCGCCTGCGTAGGTCACGCTGCCTGTCAGTGTGGTTCCATTGGCAATCGCTGCGACACTGACGTCGCCGTCAACGCTGATCAATGTATTGTTGCCGAAGGTGTAAATCACTTCAAGCGGGCCAGTTGAGGTGCCGCTTGCGTTTGTCACGGCGTAATTGCCGGTAAATGTCGCGTTACTCTCGGGGGCCGTTGTTGCGGTTGTACCGGTGATACCTGCAAACCCCACGCCATTGCGGATCCCACCAATCGCAAGCATATCCGCGCTTTGCACTGCGTTCCCGCTGGTTTCATCGTCAGAAAACGCTGAGATTTCAGTATCCGTCAACGTCAATTCGGGGATGTCGATTGTCCCGGTGGTTTGCTCAATTGAAACGGCACCGTCGACGTCTTGGTTTACCGCGCCTGGATCGACGTAGGTTGCCACATCGTCCGGTACGTCAGTCGTGAAGTTGAACGGGTTAGACCCGTCGCCACAGGCGCTCAATGCCAAAGTCGTCAATAGAAGTGGGATAGGGAACCTGATCATCTTGCTGCCTCGCGCTTGGATTGCCCCTCTTTGCGAGGGCATCGTTTACACGTCAGCATCAAGATTTGGCCCATTGGCGCAACGCATGAGTGTGCTGCGCCAATGGATCGCGTTTAGTTTGTGCCGTAAAAGACACCACCGATGGCGTCGTTATTGAATGCGCCAGCAACAGCATCATCGCCGTAGAAGCCGCCTTCGAATTCAGCAGTTTCGCTACCGTATGTCACCGAACCGGTTACCTGACCGTTTGAAGCAACATCGCCGTCAACAACAAGTGCTGCGCCAGCGGCGCTTTCCAGCGTGTTGCCGGACAAGTCAAAGACCAAGCTAATCGGGCCGCTGCGTCCTGCGCCCGACGTTTCGCTCACGGCAAACCGACCGTCGAATGTAGCGTCACCTGCAGGGGCGTCACCAAGAGTTCCAGTAATACCAGAAAATGCAGTACCGCCTGCCCCGCCAGACACGCCGCCGATGGCAGTCACGTCGTCAGTGATAAAGCTGTTCGCGTTGTCTACGCCGCCGTTAAAGCCCATTTGCCATGCAAGTTGGCCATTGGACGTGAAACGCGATGCGGGCAAATTGATCGTTTCGCCGCCTTGGGCGATCGTAAACGACCCGTCTGCATTGGTTGTGACGACGCCAGCTTCAAATTCGACAGCGGGCACTGGAACCGGAACGGGCGTAACGGCACCACCGCCCCCCGATCCGCCACATGCGGCCAAAGTTGACGCCGCAGCGATTGCAAAAAGCGATGTAAATTTCATGTATCCGTCTTCCTCGTTAACTCAGTTACATCAATCCTCAGCCGTCGCATCGGCGCGGCTCATTCCTGATACGTCCATGGCGAGCGTTGCGGCCATCAGGCCATCAAGATCACCATCAAGAACGCCTTGGGTATCGGATGTTTCAAACCGTGTCCGGAGATCTTTCACCATTTGGTATGGCTGCAAAACATAAGATCGGATTTGGTTGCCCCAACCGGCATCGCCAGCATTCTCGTGAACTTCATTAACTAACGCAGAACGTTTATCAAGTTCGATCTGATACAATCGCGACTTGAGCGCTTTCATCGCGATATCGCGGTTTTGGTGTTGGGATTTTTCAGATGACGTAACCACGATCCCTGTTGGGTGGTGCGTAATTCGCACCGCGGAATCGGTGGTGTTGACGTGCTGACCACCAGCACCGGAAGACCGGTAGGTATCCAAACGAATGTCCGCTGGATTCACCTCGATTTCGATGTTGTCATCGACAACCGGATACACCTTCACAGATGTAAAAGACGTGTGCCGCTTGGCCGCGCTATCAAACGGCGAAATCCGCACGAGCCGGTGCACGCCGCTTTCCGACTTCAACCAACCATAAGCGTTCTGGCCGCTGATCTTGTAGGACGCGGATTTGATTCCCGCCTCTTCGCCCGGTGTCGTGGACTGCAGTTCGACCTTGTACCCTTTGCGTTCGGCCCAACGGACATACATCCGCGCCAGCATCGACGCCCAATCACAGGATTCGGTCCCGCCCGCACCGGAGTTAATTTCGAGGAACGTGTCGTTGCCGTCCGCTTCGCCGTCAAGCAAGGCCTCGAGCTCTTTCTTGGCCGCAAGTTCAGCCAGTTCGCTCAGCGATGCCTCGGCTTCGGCAACTACTTCGGCGTCGTCTTCCATTTCGCCGAGTTCGATCAGGTCAACCGTGTCGGTCAGTTCCTGTTTCAGCTTTTCGTAGTTGTCGATCCCGTCCACAAGGTTCTGACGATCGCGCATCAGCTTTTGGGCCGCTGTCGCATCATCCCACAGGTTCGGGTCTTCAACGCGCGCGTTGAATTCTTCCAAGCGGTGCGGCGCTGTTTCGTAATCGAGCCGCTGTGCGAGCAAAGCCAATGACTTTTCAATGGCCGCAATCGTATTTTGTGTCTCAGCGCGCATGGATCGTTTCCGCAAATATAATGTGATTTCAAAAGGTGATAGCCCGCCGCATCGCGACGGGCAATCGTGCTAGTACAAACCGCCAGAGGACAGTGACCCAAAGGACGCCTTTGGCCCCACAGTCGCAGTGCCACCAGTGGACGTGGTGACCTGACGAGCCGCGCGCGGCACTTCTTCAAACAGCGGCAGGTTGGCTGATACGCCAAAACCACCGTCAAATGTGATCCCGAAGACAGGTTCTTCGCCCGGACGGAAACATTCTGCGATCACGTTGTCGCCTGTCGCACCATCTGGCAAACGCGCACCAGAAAACCGGTCGATCCGGATGAATTGACAATCTTCAGGCGCACGGAACGCGCCGCCGCCGAAACGTTCAACGGCTTTGGTCATGAAGCGGTTGAAGACCGGACCACATGTCCCGCCACCGGACGCACCGCGCATTGTGCGTGGCGTGTCATATCCAATGTAGCAACCGGCCACGATGTTGGATGAGAAGCCCACGAACCAAACGTCTTTGGTGTCGTTGGTGGTCCCTGTCTTACCCGCGATTGGCACGGATTGGTTCACCGTCCGCTTGGCTGTCCCGCGATCTACAACGCCCTGCATCATGGAGGTCAGCTGGTACGCCGTGATTTCGTTCATCACGCGTTCGCGGTTGGACACGATACGTGGCGCTTCACCTGCGCCGAGTTCATAGCCCGTGCAGTTGACGCAGTTCCGCTGGTCGTGACGATACACCGTCGCGCCGTAACGGTCTTGCACACGGTCGACCAATGTTGGTTCCACACGTTCGCCGCCATTCGCAAACATCGCGTAGGCTGCGACCATCTTGAACACAGTGGTTTCATCCGACCCCAATGACGCCGCCAGAACGCGGTTCATATTGTCGTAAACGCCGAAACGTTCGGCATATTCCGCAATTGTCCCCATCCCGACCTCTTGCGCGAGACGAATGGTCATCAGGTTCCGCGACTGTTCGATCCCCGTGCGCAAAGGCGTCGGGCCATAGAACTGGTTGGAAGAGTTCTGCGGACGCCAGACACCTTGCGGCGTGTTAATTTCGATCGGGCTATCGACCACGATCGTCGCGGGCGAATAACCGGAATCGAGGGCAGCTGCATAAACAAAAGGTTTGAAGGATGACCCCGGCTGACGACGGGCCTGCGTGGCGCGGTTAAAGACCGAGTTCTGATAAGAGAACCCGCCCTGCATCGCCAGCACGCGGCCTGTGTTCACGTCCATCGCCATAAACCCGCCCTGCACTTCTGGCACTTGGCGCAGCGTCCAACGGATAAATGCACCGTCGCTGTCTTGGGTCATGCGGCGTACGTGGACCACGTCACCGATTTCAAAATTGTCGAAGAAATTACCGCGCATCCACTGGATGTCTTCGCGGGGGACGACCTGTGGTTCGGCGGCGGTTTCAACAATGCCTTCGATACCTACGCGCAGTTGCTGGTCTTCGACCCCCAGCACGACGGCTGGAAACCATTCGTTTTCAAGTTCGATATCGCGGGCAACACGGACGTCGGACAATGCGTCGCGCCACGATGCTTCATCGACCAAAGCCTCTGCCGGAATGGATTCACCTGTGCCGCGCCAGATCCCAAGACCGCGATCAAAGTCCTCGAGCGAAATTTGCAGCGATTCTGCAGCGACCTTTTGCAATTCTTCGTCGATGGTGGCACGGATCGACAGACCGCCGTTGAAGAACTCTTCTTCACCAAAGTTAGCAGACAGTTGGCGACGGATTTCGTCTGTAAAGTAATCGCGTGGCGGGCGTTCATCGAAGTGCGACGGGAAATCCCCGCCCTGCACTGTCAGCAATGGGTCAGCCTTCGCGACTTCCCATTCTTCATCGGTAATGTAGCCATTTTCGTGCATCTCGCGCAGAATAAACGCGCGGCGATCAAGCGCGGCTTCGCGGTTACGCACTGGGTGATAGCTGTACGGCGCTTTTGGGTGCACGGCGAGGAATGCGGCCTCTGCCGGGTTCAGTTCAGACAGCGATTTGTTGAAATAACTTTGCGCGGCGGCCGTCACACCAAAGGACCGGACACCGAGGTCGATTTCGTTCAGGTACAGTTCCAAAACGCCATCTTTGCCAAGCGTTTCTTCCAGTCGAGGTGCCAGAATGATTTCTTTGATCTTCCGTGAAATCCCGTCCAGACCGCGCCGCGATCCGTCCAAAAGGAAGTTCTTGGCGACCTGCTGTGTAATCGTAGACGCACCACGCAGGTCTTCACCGCGTGATTTGACTGCATCCACGAACGCGGACGCCATACCGCGCGGATCATAGCCCGGGTGTTCGTAGAAATTCTTATCTTCCGCAGAGATGAACGCCTGCTTTACGATGTCAGGAATTTCTTCAATTGGCGTGAACAAGCGCCGTTCGGTCGCGAATTCATCAATGATCTTACCTTCACCCGAATAGATTCGGCTGATCGTTTTAGGCGCGTATTGTGACAGCACGTCATAAGACGGCAGATCACGCCCGTAGGCATAGAACACACCGCCCAGCCCCAGCGCACAGATCGCAAGACCAAACGTGAGGGTCGTAAAGATACCCCCGAAGAAAGATAAGATAAACCGCAGCAAGCCCGTAATCCTTTTGGATTTGTTGGCCGCTGGTATACGCGCTGTTGCGGTGATGGTCAAAAGCCGATTACGGGGAAACCTGCCGGAATTCGCCTATTTTTGCGCCCCGATGATCACGTTTTACTGGCGCACCAGCGGTGCGCGCGCGGCCTCTTCGCGGGCCCAGGACAGTACACCTGCGACAATCCCGTCCACGACAGGCGCGCGGCCCGATGTCGTGGACAGCATCGCGCGGTCGTTTGCGTTAGACAAAAACCCGACTTCGATCAAAACGGACGCAAAATCAGGTGCGTTTAGAACGGCCAACCGCCCTTCGCGACGCGGCTTTGAATTGAGACGAGCACCTGCGTCGCGCAGCGCTGCCACCGCCTGTTCTGCAAAGCGTTGGCTTTGCGGTTCGGTTTCGGCCCGAGCAAGGTCCATCAAAACAGTCGCGACGCGGTCGTCTTGTTCTGACAAATCGACGCCCGCCAGCAAATCGCCCCGTTCGTGCCTTTCTGCCATACGGGCGGCGGCGCGGTCCGACCCTTCAGCGTTGAGTGTGTAGATCGAAGCACCGCGGGCTTCGTCCACTTCCAACGCATCGGCGTGCAACGAAATAAACAGGTCCGCCTTCGCAGCGCGAGCAATAGTCATCCGCCCCTCTAATGGAACAAAGATGTCGGCTTCACGGGTCAAGATGGCCCGCACTTGGCCTGTTCTGTTCAACGCTTCTGCCACTTCGATGGCAAGTTTCAGCATCAGATTTGCTTCGACAACGCCGCCCTGAATTGCGCCGGGATCGACACCGCCGTGCCCCGGATCCAGCACCACTGTCAGTGGGCCGTCTTCTGGCGTTGGCGCTGGCAAACTGGGCTGTGCGGTGGCGATATCCCACGCCGCACTGACAGGTGCGCCAGAGGTCGCAGCAAATTCGACTGGGTCTGCATCACGCAAAACTAACGTGAGCTTGGCGGTGTTATCCAATTGATTTACAGTCATTTCTGCCGCTTTGAGCACAACCGGTTCTGATAGATCAACGACCAGCCGCGACCAACCCGCCTGAAATGCACCAAAGCGGATGGCGCTAGCAATGTCGGACTGATCAAGCTGGGCCTTATCTGTCCCCGTCCAATCAATTTCGCGAAAATCGACAACCAGACGACGCGGTTCATCCAGCGTGAACACGCGGTAAGGTACGACCTGCGACAATTGTAAATCAACGGCCATGCCTTGGCGGGTGTCCGTGATCGCACTGTCGACATGATCTATGCGCGCCAAGCCACTGAAATCTTGCGCAAACGCGGATCCCGCCGTCATCAACAGCGCCGCCACGACACGGATCATGCTGCACGCCCTTTCATAAACGCGGACAACCGTGCGAGACCTTCGGTGATGTCTGCCGTGCCCCGTGCATAGGAAAACCGTAGCCAGTGGTGCCCGCGTTTGGGGTCAAAATCGAGCCCCGGCGTGACGGCAACCCCAGCCTGATCCAAAATCTCGCCCGCAAAACCGAGCGCGTCATCAGTGTAATCCGACACATCGACGTAGACGTAAAACGCCCCGTCAGGTGGTGCGAATTTGGTGAACCCAGCAGCCGTCAGGCCATCAATCATCAGCTGTCGGTTTGCGGTGTAGACGTCGATATTCTGCGTAAGCTCTGCACCACAATCCATTGAATACAATGCTAAACGTTGGGCTGCGTGCGGTGCGCAGATAAACATATTTTGCGCCAGTCGTTCCACGATCCGCACGTGATCTTCAGGCACAATCATCCAGCCGACGCGCCAACCTGTCATCGAGAAATACTTGGAAAACGAATTGATCACGTAAGCGTCGTTGGTGACCTCTAGCGCAGAGACAGCGCGACGGTCGTAGCCAAGCCCGTGGTAAATCTCGTCTGATATCAACGCCGCCCCGTTTTCGGTGCAGGCTTTGGCCAAAGCCGCAAGTTCACCTTTGTCCAGCATCGTACCAGTCGGGTTCGCGGGGGATGCCACGATCAACCCAGCCAGATCTTGATCAACAACTGCAGATGGCTGTGGTTGGAACCGATCCGCAAGCGTCGTTTCAATATCAACAGGCGTTAGGCCAACAGCCTTTAGAATTTGCCTGTAGGATGGATAACACGGTGTGCCCAGCCCCACCCGTTCAGCGTTATCAAACAACGCACTAAAGGCCAAAAGGAAAGCACCCGACGCCCCAGACGTGATGACGACACGGTTCGGATCAAGATCAACGTCATACCAGTCGCGGTAGTGTTGGGCGATCCGTGCGCGCAATTCCGGCAGGCCCAGCCCCACGGTGTAACCAAGCGGGTCATCCAGATCGGCCGCCAGTCGCGCACGTGCTTCTGCGGGCGCACCCGTTCCAGGCTGGCCGACCTCCATGTGGATGATGTGACGCCCTGCGGCTTCGGCCTGACGTGCGGCCTCCATCACATCCATCACAATAAACGGATCGACCATACCACGGGTTGAATGACGCATCTGCTGCCCTTTATGATTTTGGCAGAGTTTTGCACGCAAGCGCCATGCGGCGTCAATGGCACTTGGCACGCAGGGCGCGATATGGTTTTCAGGTGACGACCCTGTATAGGAAAACAGATTATGCTTCGTTTCGCCCCTCTCGCCGTGATGGCAGCTCTTGCCACACCTGTTGTCGCACAAGACATGACACCAGAAGAACGCACAGCGTTCCGGGCCGAAGTGCGTGCATATCTGCTGGAAAACCCTGAAGTGTTGATGGAAGCCATCGGCGTTCTCGAAGATCGTCAGGCGGCGGACGCACGGGCGAACGACGTGAACCTCGTGGCACAAAATGCCGACGCATTGTTCAGCAGCGATACATCTTTCGTCGGGGGCAATCCGGACGGCGATTTCACAGTCGTTGAGTTCCTTGATTATCGGTGCGGTTACTGCAAACGCGCCCACCCCGAGGTCGCGGCTTTGATCGATGGCGATACGAATATCCGCTATGTGATCAAGGAACTGCCGATCCTAGGGGAACAGTCTGTTTTGGCATCCCGTTACGCATTGGCCGTACAACAGGTCGTGGGCGATGACGCCTATTACGACATCCACAACACGCTGATGGAATACCAAGGTAATATCACGGACGCGAACCTTGCGCGGATTTCGGACGCGTTTGGATATGATCACGACGCATTGGCGGACATGATGAACGGCCCCGAAGTCAACGCTGTGATTGCAGAAAACCGCGCGCTGGCAGACGCCTTGGCAATCACAGGCACGCCGTCGTTCGTGTTCGAAGACCAAATGTTGCGTGGCTACGTGCCATTGGCGCAGATGGAACAGATCGTCGCCCAACTGCGGTCCCGCGACGGTTAATTCGGCCTTCTCGATAAATCATCTGGCCGCTGCGACGGAACGCCCTAGGTGTAGCGTATAAAGAATATGCACAACCAGGAGATTACCATGCAGCGCCTGTCCCAAAACCGCCGTCAGTTTCTAATTCACACAGCAGCAGCCAGCACGCTGACTGTCCTGCCGTTCGCAGCACATGCAGATGGGCACGGCGCGGACAGCTTTCCGACCGCCAACGGCGGGATCGAGATTACCCCTGTGGACCACGCATCATTCGTGATGAAGACGCCAACTGCGGTGATCTACGTCGACCCTGTGGGTGATGCGTCCAACTACGAAGGTTTCCCGACTGCCGATCTTGTACTGATCACGCATGAGCACGGCGATCACTTCAACCTTGATACGCTCAATGGCATCGTTGCGGAAAACACAGCACTGGTCACGAACCCGGCCGTATTCGACATGTTGCCAGAAGACATGCAAGCCAAAGCGATGCAGATGGCAAACGGCGATGACACGACATTCGGCGATATCGCGATTGAAGCGATCCCTGCCTATAACACGACAGAAGATCGTTTGAACTTTCACCCTAAAGGCCGCGACAACGGCTACGTTCTGACCGTAGATGGATCCCGCGTCTATATTTCCGGTGACACCGAAGACATCCCGGAAATGCGCGCATTGGAAGACATCGACATCGCGTTTGTTTGCATGAACTTGCCATTCACGATGAGCGCAGAAGCCGCAGCTGATGCCGTGAACGAATTCAAACCCGCGAACGTTTACCCGTACCACTATCGCGGTCGGGACAATGGCACACAGGACCCGATGGCATTTGCCGAAATGCTTGCTGATGGTATTTCCGCAAAGATGGGCGGCTGGTACGGCTAAACGCAAAAACCTGCGCAGGGGGCATTTTTCAGATGCCTCCGGCGGGGATATTTAGAACTGAAAGAATGAGGCGGTGGAGAATTACTCTGCCGCTTCTTTTTTTGCTGCAAGCGCGTCGAGTTCGGCGGCTTTCTTTTCGACCTGTTCGACGATGTGGTCGACCATACTGTCGTTGTCTTGTTTGTGGCTTTGCTTGCCCGCCAGATAGACCATGCCGTGACCCGCACCGCCGCCTGTGAATCCCACGTCGGTCATCAGTGCCTCACCCGGTCCGTTCACAACACACCCGATAATGCTAAGCGACATGGGCGTTTTGATATGCTCAAGCCGTTGTTCAAGCGTTTCGACCGTTTTGATCACATCAAACCCTTGGCGGGCACATGACGGACACGAAATGATGTTCACGCCGCGGTGGCGCAACCCCAAGGATTTCAGAATCTCGAAGCCCATTTTGACTTCTTCAACCGGATCAGCGGACAGCGACACACGGATCGTATCCCCGATCCCCATCCACAGCAGGTTGCCCATGCCGATGGCGGATTTGACTGTGCCACTGATTAAACCGCCGGCTTCGGTGATCCCAAGGTGGATCGGTGCATCAGTGGCTTCGGCAAGCTGTTGGTAGGCAGCAGCCGCCATGAAGACGTCAGAGGCCTTACAGCTGATTTTGAATTCGTGGAAATCGTTGTCTTGCAAGATCTTGATGTGATCGAGACCGGATTCAACCATCGCGTCAGGCGTAGGTTCGCCATATTTATCCAGTAAATGCTTTTCCAGCGATCCGGCGTTCACCCCGATCCGGATTGAACAATTGTGGTCGCGGGCCGCTTTGATGACTTCCTTGACGCGCTTTTCGTCGCCAATATTGCCTGGGTTGATACGCAGACAGGCCGCCCCTGCTTCTGCCGCTTCAATACCGCGTTTGTAATGGAAATGGATATCCGCCACGAGAGGCACTGACACCTCTGGCACGATCAACTTTAGCGCCTTGCTGGACGCTTCGTCCGGCACGGACACACGTACAATGTCGGCCCCCGCTTCTGCCGCTGCATTGATCTGTTCGATCGTTGCCTTCACGTCTGTTGTCAGCGTGTTGGTCATCGTCTGGACAGAGATCGGCGCACCGCCCCCAACGGGCACATTGCCCACCATGATCTGACGGCTTTCACGCCGGTAAATGTTACGCCAAGGACGGATATGATTCAGCGACATAGGAGTATGGCCTTTGAATTACGCGACTGGCCTTAACCTATGCTTGCCGCCGCCTTACGGCAACGGGTAAGCCGCAGGTTATTGTGCCGCAGGGGCCACTTCGGCGACGCGGACGACTTCTGCCAAATCGCTGTCAGCTGTGATATCCGCGACTGAGTAGCTAGCCGTCAGATTATCAACCGACATTGCAAGGTTCGACGTCACCTGACCACGTGGACCAGCAGGCCCGTAGTGAGTGCCGTTGATCGCGAAATAGATCGCACCAGATGCACCAACCCGCAAAGTCGCCGGGTTTTCGGTTTGTGGTACCGTGAAGGTGTCACCAGCCTGCATCGTGGCTTCGTAGATCGTTGTGCCGTCAGCCGCCTTCACGCGCACCCACGCAGGGCGTACGGCGACCATCTGCACCGCAGGCGCAGGCGTTTCAAGAACCTGCACACTGGACGGTTCTTGGAATGCGGCAGCTTCGGCAACGGCTTGTTCCAAAGTGGTTTCAGGCGCCAACGCGCCGAATGAACCCGGGTTTAATGATGCTATAGGTCCGTCGCGCGACACCAGTACCGGCACATCAAGAGCGGCAGGACGGTAAAGGCGATCCAGTGCTTCGACAGACGGGGCTTGGAAGGATGCAACATCTTCGACTTCCGGGGCGATATTCGCGCCGCCTGCCAGCGGATCAATGTCGGACACCACCGTCGGCGTCTGTTCAACGGGTGCGAACTGTACGCGCTGGACTTCTTGCAAGACGGTCCAGCCGCCGTAACCGATGCCACCAATCAGCGCGACAAGCACAAGAACGGAACCAATTGCGCCCGGTTCGATCCGGCTGAACATTGCATCGCCTTCCGGCACAAAAGGTGTCGCGGATGACGAGAAAATATCGTTGCCTTTGGCTGGTGTTTTCTGAAGTGTTGATGGCTTGGCGGCCGATGCTTCCGCAGACATGCCGTGTGCCGTTGCAAAACCGCTTTCGCCACAAAACGTATCAAACGCCCAATCAGGATCCATGTTCAGGTAACGTGCGTAAGACCGCACATAGCCCGCAATAAAACCCGGCGTATCAAATGCAGTCGGGTCTGCATTTTCGATCGCTGCGATGTAAGCCGCTTTAATTTTAAGTTCACGTTGCACGTCCAACAGGCTTTTGCCCATGGTCGCACGTTCGCCACGCATCAGGTCCCCTAGACGCAAATCAAATGCATCAAATCCCGTCGATTCAGCTTCTTGCTGAACGCGATTGCGTCTGAATCCCTTGACGATCATAGTATACCGTAGCCCGCTTGTGTCCCCATGTACTGCCGAAACCTGTCCCGAATCCTAGCAGTAGCAGCACTGTCCTACCACAACATGAAGATGTTTGCACATGCGGAAAGAGTCAAATTTGCGGCTTAGCCCGCCATTTCGGCACGATTCAGCGCACAGTGGCTCCACAGTGTATCCAATCCGGAAACAAGCGCATCCATTTCGCCAGGACCGTGTACAGGCGACGGTGTGAACCGCAAACGTTCGGTTCCGCGCGGTACGGTTGGAAAGTTGATCGGCTGCACATAGATTCCATGGTCAGACAGCAAACGATCTGACAAAACCTTCGTGTGAACCGGATCTCCCACAATCAGCGGCACGATATGTGACCCGTGATCGATGATCGGCAGCCCCATTCCCTTGAGACGGTACTTGAGAATCGCAGCTTGTGTTTGCTGCTGATCACGCAAATCCTGATCCGTCTTCAAATGCGCCACAGAAGCGGCTGCACCAGCGGCAATCGCGGGCGGCAGTGATGTTGTGAAGATAAAGCCAGGCGCATAGGACCGGATCGCATCACACATACGAGCGGATGCGGCAATGTAGCCGCCCATAACGCCATAAGCCTTCGCCAGTGTGCCGTTGATGATGTCGATGCGCCCCATTAGGCCGTCGCGTTCCGCAACCCCTGCCCCACGTGGCCCGTACATGCCAACGGCGTGCACTTCGTCGATGTAAGTCAATGCACCAAATTCATCGGCCAAATCGCAAATCTCTTCGATTGGGCCAAAATCACCGTCCATCGAATAAATCGATTCGAACGCGATCAGCTTTGGCGCGTTACTGTCATCTGCTTCGAGCAATTCGCGCAGGTGCGCCACATCGTTGTGACGGAAGATCCGCTTGGCGCCGCCATTGCGGCGTACACCTTCGATCATGGATGCGTGGTTTAACGCGTCGGAATAGATGATCAATCCGGGGAACAGCTTTGGCAGCGTGGACAATGTCGCATCATTTGCGATGTAGGCCGATGTGAAAAGCAGCGCTTCTTCTTTGGCGTGTAGATCAGCCAGTTCGGCCTCAAGCTGCTTGTGATAAACAGTTGTTCCTGAAATGTTACGTGTCCCGCCAGAGCCGGCGCCTGTGGCCTCGATAGCTTCATGCATCGCAGCCATCACAACCGGATGCTGGCCCATGCCGAGATAGTCATTGCCGCACCAAACGGTGACGGGCGCTGTGGTCCCGTCTTCTTTGTTCCAAACCGCGTGGGGGAACTGACCGCGTGTGCGTTCGATGTTGATAAACGTCCGGTAGCGTCCTTCGTCGTGAAGACGGGTGATCGCTGCATCAAGTTGTGCGTTATAATCCACCGGGTATTCCTTCGTCTTAACAGCGGTCCAAGTCACTGATAGCGCATCAGTCTAGAACCTTTCTAGGTCTCATATAGGGCACAAGACCGCGCATCAACATGCTTTGACGCGCTACAATTTGACGCCCCCTATTTGATCAAGATCACACAGGGCCGAATCCAAAGACATGATCTAGATCAATTCCTTGGCAGGCTTTGAAATAAATACCCCGACCCAGCAAGCGCGAGATCGGGGTATTGTATTGCTTATCGTGAAATCCGCCGTGGATTATTCAGCGCCAAGCCGGACGTCTTCCAGCGGATAGCCCAATGAATCCTGATCCGCGTAGGCCGCGTGGCAATCGTGGCAGAAGGATTGCTTGACGCCCATTGTTTTGCCGTTTGGCTGAACGCCTGAATAGATCCAGTTGCCGAATTCTTCAGCTTCTGAGCCAGGCTCGACTTTTGTCATGATCAAAAGCGGCCCCAGACGTGGTGTGCCGTCGTTGCGCAGCTTGTAGGATTCCTTGGCAATGACAGTCCCGACCGGCATTACGAAGTCTTCGCCGTAGCCGTAGGTCACGTAGGTATCAAAGCCCACTTCGTTCACGAATGTGTTCAGGAAACGTTCGCCGTGGACGCCCGGCAGTGCAGGTCCAGTCGCCGCGTTGCCCCATGTGCGGTAAACACCGCCAACTTCATGATCTTCGGCGCCATAGCCTGCTTCCAGGTCATCGGACACGCAGGCATACAGTGCTGCGACGTCTGCTTCGTCAAAATCGAAAACGTCCTTATCAAAGGTACACGCGTCCGCATGGCTGTCAGCCGCAGCACTGTGTGCGCCGCCAAAAAGTGCAACAACAGCCGCCGTCGCAATAATCATTCCCGATTTCATCAAATTCTCTCCCTTTAGGTATTCATCGCCCACCTCTGAGCGTCGTTCTGTCGCACACTAGCCATGCCGCCCGTTTGTGCATAGCCAACACGTTGTCACAAAACTGCGAGGATGGCGTGATACATTTAGCATCGGTTTATAAGCGATAGGTTAACTCGATCTGTTTGCATGACCTGAGATTTTGACGTCCTATGCAGGCAAACTCAGCCAGACACAGAAAGCGTTCACTCATGACCCTTGATCCCGTCCTTGCCCAGATTGATGCCGACCTTGATGCGGCCACTGCCCGTCTGTTGGACTTGCTGCGCATCCAGTCGATCTCGACCGATCCGGCGTACAAAGACCAATGTGATGCCGCTGCCGACTGGCTAGTCGATGATCTGGCCAGCATCGGTTTTGACGCATCCAAACGTGCGACACCCGGCCATCCGATGGTGATGGGTCACACCGGCGACGATGGGACACACGTCCTGTTTTACGGCCACTACGACGTGCAACCCGTTGATCCGATTGACCTATGGGACAACGACCCATT
Source organism: Rhodobacteraceae bacterium S2214 (assembly GCA_025141675.1). Classification (NCBI taxonomy): domain Bacteria; kingdom Pseudomonadati; phylum Pseudomonadota; class Alphaproteobacteria; order Rhodobacterales; family Paracoccaceae; species Rhodobacteraceae bacterium S2214. The sequence continues at coordinate 1,878,291 of CP081161.1, read as the reverse complement.
TGATCCACAAGTCGAAGATACCGCCAAGGGTAAGGTCATTCGTGGTCGCGGTTCATCCGACGACAAAGGCCAGCTGATGACTTTTGTCGAAGCGTGTCGCGCTTGGAAAAAGGTCCATGGCACGCTGCCCGGCAAAATCTCGATCTTCTTTGAGGGAGAAGAAGAATCAGGGTCCCCGTCGCTGGTGCCTTTCATGAAAGACAACGCGGAAGAACTGACCGCCGATGTCGCACTGATCTGCGACACGGGCCTTTACGGCGACAGTACGCCCGCCATCATCACGCAGCTGCGCGGACTGCTGGGCGAAGAGATCACGATCACGGGCCCCAGCCTTGATCTGCATTCCGGCATGTACGGTGGATTGGCTATGAACCCTGCCCGCGTTTTGGCAAAGGTCATCGCAGCACTGCACGACGAAAACGGCGCAGTCACGGTACCTGACTTCTACGACGGCGTGCCTGAGCTGTCGAACGAATTGGCGGCAAGCTGGGATGATCTGAAATTCGACGAAAAGGAATTTCTGGGCGAAGTCGGACTGTCAGAACCCGCTGGCGAAAAAGGCCGTCGTCCTTTGGAAATGATTTGGTCGCGCCCCACTTGCGAAGTGAACGGGATGATTTCAGGCTACACCGGTGATGGTTTTAAAACTGTGCTGCCATCCAAAGCGAGCGCGAAGATCAGCTTCCGTCTTGTAGGCACCCAAGACCCGCACAAGATCCGCGAGAATTTTCGCAAAATGGTCCGCGATATGATTCCCGTCGATTGCGAGGTGGAATTCCACGGACACGGCGCGTCAGCAGCAGGCCAAATGTCCACCGAAAACCCTGCGTTTGCAAAAGCTGCAAATGCTTTGTCTGACGAATGGCCAAATGCAGCAGCCTACGTTGGGTGCGGCGGGTCGATCCCGATCGCCGGACATTTCAAGACTGTGTTGGATATGGATGCGATGCTGATTGGCTTCGGCAAAGACGACGACGCCATCCATAGTCCTAATGAAAAGTATGACCTGTCCAGCTTTCACAAAGGTATCCGTAGCTGGGCGCGTATTCTGCATTCACTTTCAAAGGACTAAAGAATGAAACGCATCTTAGGATGGATCGCGGGGATCGCCATTTTGGCGGTCGCCGTACTTGGTATCAGTTGGGTCAAACATGCCCCATCCCAAGACCTGCGCGGTGTATGGAAAACAGACGGCTACGGGTTGATGTTGGATGTTGGTGCGCTGACCATCGACGTCTACGAGGTCAGCGATATCCACTGCACGAAAGACCAGACAATCCCTGCACACATGTGGATCGTCGATTTCCTTGAAGGGGTCACTTTGTATCGCGAAGACGCACAGCTGGTGCTGGCCGCTGAAGGTACGCTTAACCCGATTACTGCCGATCCCGTTGCGGCCCTGCCCGACAGCTGCGATGCTCCCCTGCCCAACACGCCAACTGCGGTTTTTGACGTGATGTGGGAGGCGATGAACACGCATTATTCCCATTTCGACACCCACGGAGTCGATTGGGGCGCCCGCCGTGCCTTGCGGCCGGAACCGGGCAGCCAGATGGACGACGCCGCGCTCATGGCGGTCTTGCAAGAGGCCCTGACAGGTTTGGACGACGGCCATACGTTCATCGCGACCGGCGACAGCATCTGGTCGCCATCCGTCCGCCCAGACTGGCACGACGTCCGGCATGTGGTGCGGGATACCACGCTGGCCGCCGTGAGCGATCTGTCCGCACCAAGCGATACGGGTTTGCGTGTTGGCTGGGCCACGCCAGAAATCGGCTATGTTTACATCGAGCACATGGACCCCGAAACGGGACTTGGCCAATCCGCGGCGACGGTTGCTGCGGCATCATTCCAGCAGGTGCTCGACTACCTCGCGGACGCCAAAGGCATCATTCTTGACGTTCGGTATAACCCAGGTGGGTCGGATGACATTTCACTGGCCTACGCGGGGTTCTTCACCGACGAACCACTGCCGGTTTTGACCAAAACAACGCGAACCGAAACAGGATTTACTGCGCTGCACACGGCCATCTTGGAACCGCAGCAACCGACGTTCGATCAACCCGTCGTAGTGCTAACAACACCCTACACAGGCTCTGCCGCAGAGATTTTCACGATGGCGATGCGCGAACTGCCGAATGTCACGGTGATGGGTGAACCGACCTCTGGCGGGTTGTCAGATATCATGAGCATCGAACTGCCCAACGGTTGGGAACTGGGCTTTTCCCACCAAATCTATCTCGCGATGGATGGTGCCGGTTTTGAACGGGTTGGCGTGCCACCGGATGTCGACGTACCCGTAGACGTGTCTGCGGCCCAAGCCGGTGACGACACGATCCTGTCTGCGGCAATCGCGCGGCTAGATGGTCAATAAAGGCCATGGCAGCCTAATGTACTGACAATTCAAGATTAACATCCGAATCTTGAAGATTTATTAACGTTGCTCCCGATACTTCCCTGCATGCGCCACACTTGTGCACAGGTACGAAGGGAGCAACGTCATGCTACAAGCCAACATGGCTGCTGGATACGCGGCCCAATCGACACAACCCACCTCCATCACCAGCCAGCAGGCCGAAAAGCTGACAACGTTTTTGGCCGACTACGATTCATCCAAATTGACCGAATCTGATGCCAAAAAGATCGTCACGCAGATCAAAGAAATTGGGATCAGGCCGGGGTCCGGACTGGAATCACTGCTGAGCGACAACGGGATTGATGCAAAAGACCTTGCCAACCAAGCTGGCATCAAGGGCGGCGACCGTCCACCGCCTCCCCCACCGCCTGAGGGCGGCCAAGGTGGATCACAATCCAAAGGGTCTGTTGACACAGGGATCGTCGCGTTGATCGCTGATGCGGTTGAAGCGTTTGCAGAGACGGATGATGCCGAAACGGTGTGGTCTTTGCTACAACCTGCCTTGGAAGAAGCGGGTTATGACACATCACAGCAGATGATCGACGTGTATCTATGATCTGACTAACACTTCATTCAATTGCACTGAACGAAGTCGATCAAACATATGGTGGAAAGTGGCGCGGTTGACGGGGCTCGAACCCGCGACCCCCGGCGTGACAGGCCGGTACTCTAACCAGCTGAGCTACAACCGCGCGTGAGGGGTGGGATAGAAGGAAGTGTCACACCCGTCAACGCCAAATCGCGCGGTTTTTGCACTTTTTTGTTCGAAGGCTGAACGATGACCTAAGCCGAAAGGACTTCGGGCCAATTTGCATCCCCCGCAGCGATGTATCCAGCCGGATCACGTTCCCATTTACGACGGATTCGGCGCGAATAATTCAGGTACAGCTTCCCGTCTACAATTGACCAAGCAGCGGGCGTCGTGGACGCTGTGTAGCCCTGCGATACGGCGTAGGCGCAGTAGCCGCCGTATTGTGGGGCATAGGCGTATGGATCAGCCTCAAACGCGGCACGGTTTGCGGCGGATGAAAACTGCCACGTGGCCCCCTGCCACATCACTTGATGATCAGGAGATCCAGCAACGGGTTCACCGTCGGTAAAATACGCAACGGGGTCTGTGCCATCGATTGCGATGCCATCTTCAGCATATATGGCTGGCGTCCGCGCGATGGCTTGAGTTGCGACCATGCTCACCATCGGCAGTGAGACGGACAGGGTCATGAATTGGCGGCGGGACAGTGACATCTGCGATTCCTTAATTGATCTGTTGGAATCGAACATAAGGACGCAAATCGCGCACGTCTGCTACGTGACAGCGTTCTCATGCTGATGTGAAATCTTGTCATATTTCTGGAAAAAGAGAGAGGATGGCGCGGTTGACGGGGCTCGAACCCGCGACCCCCGGCGTGACAGGCCGGTACTCTAACCAGCTGAGCTACAACCGCGCATCTCTCAACATCTTGCGACGTTGTGGGGCTTCTATGCCGGGTGTTTGGGGGCGTCAAGAACGCACAGGCAAGAAGTGCAAAGAAAATGCATTTTCTTTTGGATGCCCGATGTTAACGGGTCCGCGCCGTACGACCCCCATAGGCTATCAAAGCAAACTAGGCCTGATTAATTGTAGCCATCCCGCAAAACTTGTGCAGAGTCATTCGGATTGGAAAACATCAACATATTAGGACGATTATGCGCAATTTACTGATCACATCTGCCCTGTGCCTTTTGCCGATGGCTGCGACAGCTGACGACCAACTCGACCGTTTTGCGTCAGTTATGGTCGACATGAATGTTTTGATGGGTGAAATGATGGCCCTTGAGATCGAACAAGGCGGAGGCGATGGCACACCTGTGCGCGACGCGCTTGCCTTGCTGGAATGGACCCCCGCGCTAAAAACTTCCGCTGCGTGCGTGCAAGACAAATTCGCGGATGTCGCGGGGCCAGATACGTTTTCAACCATGCTGGACGACATCGAGACTGTCATCGCCGATTCTCAAGGGATGACCATGACCGAATTTGCAGACTCGGTAGACCCTATGGCCCTGATCCCACAGGGCATGACGGAAGACGAATCCTTGGCAATCAACGAAGAATGCGGCCTACCCGACGCACAGCTCGCCGCGATGAGCGAGACGGGGTTCACAGCAGCCGTCATGGCCGCGATGTCCGAATCCCAATAAGAAAAAGATTAACGCAGCGCTGGACCGATCACTTCGACCCGGTTGGTCCAGATATACCCGTCAAACTGCGCAGGCACCCGCGCGAGAGTTTCCAAGTTATCGACCCCACTGGAGAAACCTGACCCGTCGTAGGGTCCCCACAAGATCACCTCTGTCCCAACAGCATGCATGCGGCGAGTGAACTTATGCGGCCAGCCCCAGAGATACGGCGCGTAATCCATCGGCACAGCGACCGCCATATTGGCGCAAACCGCAGGCGCCCTGCCCGTCCAACCGGTCAACGCGTATTTGAACAGGCAGGCCTTAAGGCTTTGTCGGCTGAACCCTGTCCAAACGGACCTGTTCATCGCACTACTAGTCGGCGGACCGCCACCGTATACGCCCCAAATCGGTGCTTGAGTCTGGTAAAACCGATCAACCAACACGTCACCGTCTTCGCGTCGGTTGCTTTTGAAATTAACGAGAAACCGACCGTCGGGGACCGTTTCAAAAACCTCTGTCAGTGTCGGCATCCGCCCCACTGCAGTCCCGCGCAAGGGATAGGTTTCACCGTCGCTTGTATATCCATAGCCTAGATCGAGACCGCGCAGGTACGCCATGTCCTGCTTATGCGTCACACCAGTGCCGTTGGTTTGACAGTCCAGTGTCCAGTCATGAAAAACCGCAAATTGGCCGTCGGTGGTCAAGTGCACGTCAACCTCTACCACGTCTGCACCCGCGTCAAACGATGCATCAATCGACGCAATCGTATTGGCAATGAAGGGATGCGTCATTGGCATGACAGGATTGGCGGTACAGGTATCGGCGTTACGATCATTGCCTGCGTAGATCTGATGAATGCCTCTGTGGGCAATCAGCTTTAGCTGCTGATCCGCAGGCAAGCTGACAAATGCATTCGTGTTGGCCAACCAAAGGGCCGCGCCCAGACAAACAAGGACAGCAGAAAGCCATTTTACACGTCTCATACGCGACGATTGCATAGGGTTAGCGGGATGTGAAGTGGTGGGTGATGAGAGGCTCGAACTCCCGACATCTTCCGTGTAAAGGAAGCGCTCTACCAACTGAGCTAATCACCCGTGTGGCGTCGTTTAGGCTATCGGTTCGGGTTACTCAAGCAGTTTTTGCACGCCGTCTTTCAAATGATAGACACAGCCCTGCCCGCCATGAATCGTCGGCACGGAAACGGCACCTTCGCCCGCCACGATAGACCGCATCATCCGGCTGGTGATTCCGTGCGTAATCAGGACGCTTGGGCCCTGCAGATCAGCAAGAAATGCGCGGCAACGGGTTTCAAGCCGTTCGAATCCTTCACCATTTGGTGCGATTTCATACTGCGCCATGAACGGATCTTTTCCTTCAGGCATCGGCAACTCGTCCCGCAGCAAACCCGACCAATCACCGACACCAATCTCGCGCAGGCGATCATCCGTGCGTACATCAGTCGCGATTCTGCCAAGGGCAATCCCTGCGGTTTGGAATGCACGGCCTTGCGGACTGCATAGAAATGCAAATCCGGTCAGATCAAGGGTCTGCAAAATTTCACCCTGTCGTGCGGCGTCCATTTCGCCCTTTTGCGTCAATGGGGAATTCAATTCACCCTGCATACGGTTTTCGGCGTTCCATTCGGTTTCACCATGTCGCAGGATATAAAGCTCTGGATGGGACATGGTGCGCCTCGCAGTTGATACAGAAAAGGCGCACCAACTTGGTACGCCTTTGGAAAATCTGGTGGGTGATGAGAGGCTCGAACTCCCGACATCTTCCGTGTAAAGGAAGCGCTCTACCAACTGAGCTAATCACCCGATAGCGGTGGATTTAAAGCCGGATTCGCGCGGGCGCAACCCACAAAGTTCACTCTGAGGTATTTGGCGTGCGCAATTTCAGTGTGATCGCCTTAGCGCCCTTGCCAACGTCCTTCGTCTTTACGATTTTCAACTTGCCCAAAGGCGGCAGTTGCATGTCTTCGGCGTTGATCAGCTTGTCGGCCATGACTTCAAACAGGGCTTCGACAACCAGTTTCGCATCGGACCGTTTGATGCCGCTTTTTTCGACGACAGCATCCAAAATCGGTCCCTTTTTAACTGGACCATCATCACTGACGACAGCTTTGGGCGCGCTGGCTGGCGCGGATTTCGGTGTCGATACAGGCACCGCCTGCGGCACAGACACGACGACGGGCTTGGGCCCTGTGCTGACCGGAGCAAGCTTTGCTTTTGCGGTGGGTTTGCCGGGTTTCAATTTGACGGTGTTCGTGTCGGGGGTGTCATTATCAGCCATCGGGCCCTCTTTTTCTCTTTACCCTACCCTACCCCGTCGGATCAGTGCCGCAACGGGGAAAAGCAAAAGGGCGCAACCAATGCTGCGCCCTTTTTCAAATTTGTGGCTTTGACAGCGCTTAATGGGCGATCGCACCCGCACCCGCACCACCAGCGGCGAGAGCTTTGGCCGCAGCGGCGGCTTCTTCAGCCTCTGCATCCCATTCAATCGCTTCTGGTTTACGGACCAACGCGTGTTCCAACACTTCAGATACGTGTTTGACGACGATGATCTCGAGGCCCTCTTTCACGTTGTCCGGAATGTCCGGTAAATCTTTTGCGTTATCTTCGGGGATCAGAACCGTTTTGATCCCGCCGCGCAGCGCTGCCAGCAGTTTTTCTTTCAAACCACCAATCGGCATCGCGTTGCCACGCAACGATACCTCGCCTGTCATCGCAATATCGCGGCGCACCGGAATATCAGTCAGAACGGACACGATAGACGTGACCATGGCCAAGCCCGCAGATGGACCATCCTTTGGTGTCGCCCCGTCGGGGACGTGCACGTGGATGTCGATCTTGTCGAACTTTGGCGGCTTCACACCGATTTCAGGGCTGATGGACCGCACGTAGGATGACGCGGCATCGATGGATTCTTTCATCACATCACCGAGCTTACCCGTTGTTTTCATGCGACCTTTGCCCGGCAGGTTCAGCGCCTCAATCGACAGCAGTTCACCGCCGACAGACGTCCAAGCCAGACCGGTCACGACACCAACCTGATCTTCGGTTTCGGCCAGACCATAACGGTGCTTCGGCACGCCAAGATAATCGTCCAGATTTTCGGCGTTGACCTCTACGGCCTCGACTTCCTTCTTGACGATCTTGGTCACCGCTTTCCGTGCGATCTTCGCGAGTTCACGTTCAAGGTTCCGCACACCTGCTTCGCGGGTGTAACGCCGGATCATTTCGGTCAAGGCCGCGTCATCGATTGCGAATTCCTTGTCCTTCAACCCGTGGTTTTTCAAAACCTTCGGCAGCAAATGCTGACGAGAAATCTCGCGCTTTTCGTCTTCGGTGTAGCCCGACAGCGAAATAATCTCCATCCGGTCCAGCAAAGGACCCGGCATGTTGTACGAGTTCGCAGTTGTCAGGAACATTACGTTCGACAGATCATATTCCACCTCAAGGTAGTGATCGACGAATGTGCTGTTCTGTTCCGGATCGAGCACCTCGAGCATCGCGGACGCGGGGTCACCACGGAAATCCTGACCCATCTTGTCGATTTCATCGAGCAAGATCAGCGGGTTCGTAGTTTTCGCCTTCTTTAGCGCCTGAATGATCTTACCCGGCATCGACCCAATGTAGGTCCGACGGTGGCCACGGATTTCAGATTCATCACGCACACCACCAAGGGAAATGCGGATAAATTCGCGACCTGTCGCCTTCGCTACAGATTTACCGAGCGACGTCTTACCAACACCCGGAGGGCCGACAAGGCACATGATCGGGCCTTTCAGCTTCTTCGAACGCTGCTGTACGGCCAGATATTCGACGATCCGCTCCTTAACCTTTTCAAGGCCAAAGTGGTCAGCGTCGAGCACCTTCTGCGCACCACCCAGATCCTTTTTCGTGCGGGACTTCACGCCCCACGGCACACCCAAAATCCAATCCATGTAGTTGCGCACAACTGTGGCTTCCGCGGACATCGGCGACATGTTCTTGAGTTTTTTCAGCTCTGCGTCGACCTTTTCACGGGCTTCTTTGGACAGCTTGGTTTCAGCGATCTTGGTCTCAAGTTCTTCGACCTCGTTCTGGCCTTCTTCACCGTCGCCAAGTTCCTTCTGAATGGCCTTCATCTGCTCATTCAAATAGTATTCGCGCTGCGTCCGTTCCATCTGGGACTTGACGCGTGTCTTGATCTTTTTCTCGACCGACAACACGGACATTTCACCCTGCATCAGGCCGTAAACTTTTTCCAGCCGTTCAGACACGGACAGCGTTTCCAAAAGCTCCTGCTTTTGAGCAACTTCGATGCCAAGATGGCCTGCCACGAGGTCTGCTAATTTCGCAGGTTCGGTTGTTTCACCAACAGCAGCCATGGCTTCTTCGGGAATGTTCTTCTTAACCTTCGCATAGCGTTCGAATTCAGTCGCGACAGAACGGATCAACGCCTCTGTCTCGTCTTCGTTGCCCGGCATTTCGGTCAGATATTCGGCTGACGCTTCGAAGAAATCGGGGTTATCCAAGAACCCAGTAATCCGCACACGGCCGCGTCCTTCGACAAGCACCTTCACGGTGCCATCGGGCAGCTTCAACAATTGCAATACATTGGCCAGAACACCGGCCTTATAGATGCCGTCCTGCGCTGGATCGTCCTCACCGGGATCGATCTGGCTAGATAGCAGAATTTGCTTGTCGTCCTGCATCACTTCTTCAAGCGCGCGGACTGACTTTTCACGGCCCACGAACAGCGGCACGATCATGTGTGGGAACACAACAATGTCGCGCAACGGCAATACGGGGTATGATGAACTCAACGGTTCTTGCATTTCTTTTTCCTTACTTTGCGGCAAACAGATCGGCCCCGCATCGCGGCTGCACGCCCTGTTTCCTGTCTGGTTCCTACATCTGGGGTCTTAGGGCCCCGTATTCAACCAGTGCTGCTTTCTCATTCCGTTGTATTTTGACCCTTTGCGCAGGAAGGAGCAAGCCATCGCGCAAACAAATCCTAGCGCGTCCAAATAAGCGAGGCACACCCCGCAATCATGGGGTTAGGGCGTGCATTTCTTTGCGTACTACGCGGGTATTATGGATTGTTTCTTAAAATTGTCACTTTTGCGCCCAGAACCAAACGTTTCAGCGTCTTACGCCGAAAAAGTTGTTCCCATTTTGTAGGTTAGTCGGTCCAACCCTTTTCATAGGCTTCCTAAATTTATGCTTCATAACCTTATGCGTCAGCGCCGCCGTATTGCCTTTGCCGTGCTGTTTACCCAGCTTGCCTCGCTTTGGTTATGGCCCGGTGTTGTGATGATCGGCGTTATGGCACTTTGTGTGATGGTGGTTGCGGTCATCGTCATCGTCGCTGCCAAAGATCTCCGTCAAAGCGTCGAATGTGGCGCTGTCGGGTTTTATGCCGCAGCGATGATGCCTCCGGTTTTGATGGTCCCGATGTTCATCGCGGCAACCGTTTTGACCTATGCGATCTTTTACACGTCGTTTCTGGACCGCCTGCCTGTACGGATAGGCCTGCGCAGTCAAAAACGTTTTCACGCCCCTTTCGACCGCCGCACGACATGGGCAAAAGTGGTTCCCGGACAAGGCCATGCAGCTGCGCATTGGACGGGTACAATGATGTCAGCGCGCGCTGATTCAGACGACGACAACACGCTGTATCTGACCTTCGAAGGGGACCGGAACCAGATCGAATATGCCACACTGACATATCTCACGCTGAACCCGCACTTTAATGCGTCGTACCTGCTGGAACGCGACAGCCATATCGAGGGTGAAGAGATCATCATGTCCTACACATTCGCAAAAGCAGGTCCCGAAAGAACAACAATCCTTTCAGATATGCAGGTCAGCGGTTTGCCGATCCGCGTCGCACTGCTGCGGTATTTCGACGACGTGCTGGGCGACGAGTTGGACAGTTTCGCGCGCATGAGCGATTGTCACCGCGCTTGGCGTTTTCGCGATCCCAAGAAAGCGAATCTTACGGATGAACTCGCATCGACCGAGAATGTGCAGAGTATTCGTACGTTGGGTAAGCCAGTTGAGGCAGTTGAAACCAGTGTGGAACCCAAGACTGAAAAGGCCAAGGCACAGCGGACTAACGCCGCTTAACATAACAGCGGGCACGTTACGAGACCCCCCCGCCCAATCTGTAATCAGCCTTACAGTGGTTCGATGTCGCCCTGCGCACGGCCTGCGTGGAAATCAGCCTCCCATGCCGCAAAGGTTCCCGCCGCAATCGCGTCGCGCATGCCCTGCATGATCTCTTGGAAGTAATGCAGGTTATGCCACGTCAGCAGCATGCCCGAGATCATTTCTTGCGACCGGAACACATGATGCAGATAGGCACGCGAATATTTCGTACAGGCGGGGCATGTGCAGGCTTCATCCAGCGGACGCGGATCATCTGCGTGCCGCGCGTTCTTGATATTGACCACGCCATTGCGCGTAAACACTTGGCCCGTGCGCCCTGACCGTGACGGCAGCACACAATCCATCATATCGATCCCGCGTTTCACGGCCCCAACGATATCGTCGGGCTTGCCGACGCCCATCAAATAGCGGGGCTTATCGACAGGCAGCTGTTCCGGCGCGAAATCAAGACAGTCGAACATGGCCTCTTGGCCTTCGCCCACAGCTAGACCGCCCACAGCATAGCCGTCAAACCCGATGTCAGTCAGCGCTTGCGCGCTTTCTTCGCGCAAGTCTTCTTCAAGACCACCCTGCTGGATACCAAACAACGCATGTCCTGGCCGATCCCCAAAGGCATCGCGGGATCGCTGCGCCCACCGCATTGACATTTGCATGGACTCGTTGAGCCTTGTCCGGTCGGCAGGTAGCGCGGGGCATTCGTCAAAACACATGACGATATCAGAACCGAGAAGCTTCTGAATTTCCATTGACCGCTCAGGCGACAAGAAATGTTTGGACCCGTCGATATGGGACTGAAACTGAACGCCCTTCTCGGACATCTTGCGTAGATCGGCGAGGCTCATCACCTGAAAACCGCCACTATCCGTCAGGATCGGCTTGTCCCAATTCATGAACTTGTGAAGGCCACCAAGGCGGTCGATCCGTTCTGCAGTTGGACGCAGCATCAAATGGTACGTATTGCCCAACAGGATGTCCGCGCCGGTCGCGGCCACACTTTCGGGCATCATCGCCTTCACAGTGGCGGCAGTGCCCACTGGCATAAAGGCTGGTGTGCGGATGTCACCACGCGGCGTTGAAATCACACCCGTACGGGCGCGACCATCAGTGTGGTTCAGCGAAAATGAAAAACGATCAGTCATGCGCCCCACATGATCCAAATTTACAAAAATGCCAAGACGTCTCGGCGACGCGAAGTAGGTGTCCGCAGATCGGCGGATAATTGGTCAGCAAATACAAACGTATATGCTGGCTCTCTAAAGATACCCCGAACATCGGGCATCGTGCCGCACTTTGAACACAAATGGGATTCAAGTTTGAGGGACTAGCAAAACAAGAAGCGCGGGACCTTCACTGGTCACCAGTGTTCAAACGAAAAGGCGAGAGTATGACACGTAGATTAACACAAGTGCGGCTAACCACGATTTGCCCACCATTCGAATTGCTTGCCTGCGCAGCAGGACTGGTCATCATTCTGATGCAATGATGACGAACGTAACGAATGAACTAACGTAACGGCGGTAAGACGCCCTGACACAACGGGACCCGCATTGGCACTTTCGGTGCGGGTCCATCTTACGGATAGCCATCTGTCAATCAGGACGTGAAGGGCCATCCCATTTGCAGAACCGTCTTCGACAACGAAAAGGTCAGCCAGTTTGATTTACGTGGCGCAGCTTTCGGCAGTCGTTGTGCCAACCGTTCGTCCGCTTCGGCAGACAGACGTGCAATCATGTCCTGTTGGATAAGTGGAAACTGAGAATTCATCGTAGCGTGTGATGCGTTGTACATGCGTTGTCTCCTTTAGGTTTACTGTGTGTCCTAAAGGTGCACGAAATGTGTTGGTCCTGAAAAAGGGAAGCCATGCACTGCTTTCCCCCTACGCTACGTCAACTTGGTAAAAACCCCTTAAAACATGCATTTTTCGGTCCCAGACTCAAAAGAGCATCTTGACAGGATTCAGCACGGATCGCCGATTCGAGCATGCTTTTTGATGTAAAACGCAAGTTTTTAACAGGCATTGTCATACCTCGCGTGCGACTAAATCATTGCAAAAGAATGCCGCGACCGCCCCCTTTACGCCCCCTGCCCCTAACCCTATATGATTGGTCAGGATTAGGCAGGACCAAGCTCATGACAGATGCAAGCACACCGATGGAAGGCGCGCCACTGATCGCGCCATCAAGCACGGATCACCCGTTGTATGATGACATCGTCATGGCCTGTAAGTCGGTGTTTGATCCCGAAATTCCAGTGAACATTTACGATCTGGGTCTGATTTACACGATCGATATCGCAGAAGATAACGCGGTTAACGTGATCATGACACTGACTGCACCGGGTTGCCCTGTAGCGGGTGAAATGCCGGGATGGGTCGCGGATGCAATCGAACCATTGCCCGGCGTGAAACACGTTGATGTGGAAATGACGTTCGAGCCGCAGTGGGGCATGGACATGATGTCTGACGAAGCGCGGCTTGAGCTTGGGTTTATGTAACCGGCCTGTCACGAAACGTTAACGAAACCATCCGATAACCGTCACATAACGCTTCTACCCCGTGCCCATCTTTGCATAGGGAAGAAGACATGAAACTGACGACACCCACACTGCTTGCTGCAGCACTTCTTGGGTCATCGGCAATCGCTGATACAAACGCTGGCCTGACATACGGCCCCCGTCCCGCTTATTTGATCAGCCAGATGGCTGACGGCGCACTCAAAGACAAACTGCTGTCCTGTGCAGATCAAACGCCCACCCGCACCGATTTCTCAATCGGCCACCGTGGTGCACCGTTGATGTTCCCTGAACACACGGTCGAATCGAACGTGGCAGCCGCGCAAATGGGCGCCGGCATCTTGGAATGTGACGTAACTTTCACAGCCGACCACCAGCTGGTTTGCCGTCATGCCCAAAACGATTTGCACACAACAACAAATATCGTGGCGACCGAGCTTGGCCAAAAATGCACCACGCCTTTTAGCCCAGCCCAAGGCGACGCATCTGCGACTGCGGAATGTCGGACATCCGATCTGACCCTTGCAGAATTCCAAACGCTACGCCCGAAAATGGATGCCGCAGATAGCGCTGCGACCTCTGCCAAAGACTATATCGGCGGTACTGCAGACTGGCGCACCGATCTTTACGCCAACAACGCTACTCTCATGACACACGCCGAAAGCATCGCCCTGTTCCGCGATCTTGGTGCTAAGTTCACACCGGAACTGAAATCCCCGTCTGTAGAGATGCCACACAACGGCTTTTCACAACAGGATTACGCGCAAGCACTTATCAACGAATACAAGGATGCAGGCATTCCTGCTTCTGATGTTTGGGCCCAGTCTTTCAACCTTGAAGACGTGTTGTACTGGATTGAAAACGAACCGGAATTCGGCGCGCAAGCGGTATACTTGATGGATGAATACGATATCGAAGGATATTCACCACAAGACCCGTCCACATGGCCAAACTCGATGGCCGAATTGAAAGCCATGGGCGTCAATTACATCGCTCCACCGCTGTGGATGCTCTTGACGGTTGAGAACGGTGCAATGGTCCCGTCCGCGCTAGCAACTGCTGCGAAAGATGCGGAACTGGAAATTGTGACGTGGACGTTGGAACGTTCTGGTCCGTTGGGCAGCGGTGGTGGCTGGTACCATCAAACGGTTACGGATCAAATCAGCCAAGATGGCGATTATTTCGCGGTCTTGGATGTTCTGGCGCAAGACGTTGGAATCGCTGGTATGTTCTCTGATTGGCCAGCCACGACGACCTATTATGCGAACTGCATGGGTCTTTAACGCATCATTGTGATCATTTGGTCGGGGGCCGCACCTTGTGTTGGCCCCTCACCCCGCCTATTTTGGGGATAACGCAGGAGACACCCCATGTTTGGCATTCCCGGCAAGCAAGCCGTATCCATCACTGACAAAGCCGCAGCACAGATCTCGAAACTGATGACCAAGGACGGGTCACAGGGTTTGCGTATTGGCGTCAAAAAAGGCGGCTGTGCAGGCATGGAATACACGATGGAATATGTGTCAGAAGTCGACCCGTTGGACGAAGTTGTCGAACAAGACGGCGCACGTGTGATGATTGCACCAATGGCGCAGATGTTCCTGTTCGGCACTGAAATCGACTACGAGGTGTCGCTGCTTGAAGCAGGATTCAAGTTCCGCAACCCCAACGTCGTGGACGCCTGCGGCTGTGGCGAAAGCATCAAATTCAGCGACACTATCGACGCCGCATGAGCCTGAGCGACGGCGATATCGCATTCGCCGTTGATCTGTTTGCTGATCTTGGTGCGCTGACCACCCGCAAAATGTTCGGCGGCATGTGTTTGTATCACGACGGTACGGTCTTTGCCTTGCAATCCAGCGATGGACGGCTTTACCTGAAAACCAAAGACCCTATCGGCCTGTTCGACAGCCAAACCGACCAATTTCACAACATGCCCTACTACGCAGTGCCGGAAGATCTATTGGATGATCCTGACGCAGCATGCGCCGCCGCACGCACGGCGCTTATGGCTTTGGCTTAACCGCGCCCTTCAGGTGAACGTAGGTCTCGTTAAACCGCTTCTGTAAATGATCCACCGCCTTGATGGGCTCGCTGCCTTGTGGCGCCACATCTGCATCATGGTTCGGATTAAGGAACAAAGGCACAGAAATCCGTTCCGCTTCGGTCCCGATGACACGGTGCGGGGTCGCGACGATCCGGCGCTCTGTCCACATCTCAAGCATCTCGCCAAAGTTGATCACAAACTCCCCCGGAGGGGCAGACACAGGTATCCAGCCGCCGCCACGCTTGCGCACTTCCAACCCCGGCGATCCATCAGTGGCCAACAAGGTCAAACAACCGTAATCGGTATGCGTGGCGATCCCGAAATCCTTGTCTGTCGCCCACTCGGGGCGTTCGGGGTAGAAATTCCCGCGCAAAAGTGCCATCGGATGCGTGAACTTATCGCGAAAATAAGCCCCATCCTCGCCAACCGCATCGGCAATCGCACAAAGCAGATCCAGCGCAAAGGTCACCGTTTCACGGTAATAGGCCCGCAATGTGTCGGCAAAGCTATCCGGTTTGTCAGGCCAGACATTCGGCGCATAGGCGGGCAGTTTCAACGCACCCAACGGTTCGCGCTCGGCCACGGGCAAACCACAGTCAAACACCTGTTTATAATCAGGATTTGCATCAGGATCGACCTGCTCAGACCCCGGCGCGCCCCATCCACGGTTTGATCCTGTCTTGGCCATATCATAGGCCGCCTTGTCCGCGGCGGGCAGGTGGAAAAACGCGCGGTACGTCTCAATCACATCCCGTACGGTGTCTGCACTGATTGGCGTATTATAGATGGTCAAAAAACCAATGTCGGCAGCCCCGGACACGGCCTGCTTGCGCGCTTCCGCATGATCCGGGTGGGTCGGATCGATCAGCGCTGCGGCATCAATACGTGGGATCATCTTGGGGTCTCCTGTCGTTGGTGCCCGTCATGATAGACTTTGCATCAGGCTGCAAGGTTGATACCACAGCCGCAACACACACCAAGGAGAGATCAATGCGCCGTAAACTTGCTGCTGGAAACTGGAAAATGAACGGGACGCCAGCAGAACTGGCGGAATTGACGGCGCTGACGCAGAGCCATGCTGTACCAACAGTGGACGTTCTGATCTGCCCGCCCAGCACATTGATCGCACAAGCAGCAAATACTGTCGCAGGCCACAAGGTCGCCATCGGTGGCCAAGATTGCCATGCTAACGCCAAAGGCGCGCACACAGGCGATATCAGCGCTGATATGCTGGCAGCAGCTGGCGCCACATATGTTATTACAGGCCATTCCGAACGGCGGACCGATCACAGCGAAACAGATGCACAAATTGCGGCGAAATCACAGGCTGCCTACGACGCAAAGCTGACCGCCGTTATCTGTATCGGTGAAACGTTAGGTGAACGCGAAGACGGCACGACCCTCGCGGTCCTTGATACCCAACTCGCGGGGTCCATCCCTGACACAGCGACGGCCGCAAACACCGTGATCGCATACGAACCCGTTTGGGCCATCGGCACCGGCAAAGTACCGACGCTGGACCAAATCGCAGAAGTGCACGCCCATATCCGGACGCGGCTGACAGCGCGTTTCAACGACGGTGACCAATTCAGTGTACTTTACGGCGGGTCGGTCAAAGGCAGCAACGCAGCCGATATCTTCGCAGTTCCCGATGTCGACGGGGCACTTGTCGGCGGGGCAAGCCTCAAAGCCGCGGATTTCTCTCCCATCATTACGGCGCTCGAAAACGCCTGATACGACACGAAACATCCAATTCTTTTGGTCAAAAATATCCCCGCCGGAGGCGGCACTGCATCAAAACCAAAAGGCGACGCTCCAGATGAAGCGTCGCCTTTATTCTTGTTCAGATCAGAAATGCGCGGAAGCGCACCTTTTACCTGATCACGATCTCCGGTCCCATAAAGGTTGTCGGCAAATAGGTCGAAATCGCCGGAATGTAGGTGACCATAATCAGGAACACGAACAACACAGCCAAGAACGGCAGTGCCGCGCGCACCACGGCCATCATAGGCATACCAGCCACACCGGATGTCACGAAAAGGTTCAGACCAACAGGCGGCGTGATCATCCCGATTTCCATATTCACCACCATGATGATGCCCAAATGGATCGGATCAATGCCCAGCTCGATAGCAATCGGAAACACCAACGGTGCTACGATCACGATCAAACCTGATGGCTCCATGAACTGACCACCGATCAACAGGATCACGTTGACCACAATCAGGAACATCCACCAGCTGAGACCCGCATCCAGCATTGCAGCTGCGATATGTTGCGGGATCTGCTCGTCCGTCAGCACGTGCTTTAGGATCAACGCATTCGCAATGATGAACATCAGCGTGATGGTCAACTTGCCGCCCTCAAATAGGGTTTTGCGCGTATCAGCGTGCACCCATGCGGTGACCAAAGCCCAAGGTTTGCGGAACAGTGAAATCGGCTTTTCGCCTTCTGGCGTCGCCAGTGGTCCCATGTCGCGGTAGATAAAAGTCGCAACGATGAACGCATAGACAGCGGCGACAGCAGCAGCTTCGGTCGGCGTAAAGGCCCCCGGTTTCCAATGCAGGCCTTCGCTGAAATCAACCCAAGGGTGGCCGTAGATACCGCCCATGATAATCACGATCAAAAGCAACCCCCAAAGCGCGTCCTTCAGGCTTGCAAAAATCTCGGTCCAGCCCTTCCATTCACCCTTTGGCATGTTCTTGATGCGGGCAATCACATAGATCGCCACCATCAGCATGGTACCAGCGAGGATACCCGGAATAACACCGGCCAAGAACATGCGACCCACAGAGACATCCGTGGCCGACGCATAGACAACCATCACAATAGATGGCGGGATCAGGATGCCTAATGTACCCGCATTGCAGATCACGCCTGCCGCGAACTCCTTGGTGTAACCCACCTGCCGCATCGCTGCGATCACGATGGACCCGATAGCTACAACAGTCGCAGGCGATGAGCCGGACAAGGCAGCAAACATCATACAGGCCAGAACACCCGCGATGGCGAGACCACCCTGCAGGTGTCCCACACAGGCAATCGCAAAGCGGATGATCCGTTTCGCCACACCGCCCGTCGACATAAACGTCGAGGCCAGAATGAAGAACGGGATCGCAAGCAAAGTATAGTGCCCCGCCATCGCTTGATACAGCGACTGAGCGACGGATGCCAAAGACGTATCAGAGAACGCCAAAAGGAAGATGATAGACGATAGACCAAGCGATACAGCGATCGGAACACCAATCAGCAGCATCCCGATAATCATCGTGAAAAGTAGAATAACGTCCATGACTTAGGCGTCCCTGTTCAAGTGGGCCGCTTCTTCGACGGCTTCTTCGGCTTCATGGCTGACGATCAAGCTTTCGTCCTGATCACGCCAAATCCTGCGGGTGGCTTGGAGAATACGGAACAGCATCAATGCCACACCAATCGGCAGCATCACGTAAGGGATGAACCGCGGTAGCTTTTCGTATTCCTCACCCATGTTGAAGGTGTTCTCGAGATAGGTCTTCGCAAATGGGATCGGCACCTGTTCGGTTTCGTACCACGCCTGATCACGGGTCTTTTCGTCGAACCCAGTCGGGATCACGCGGCCTTCGGTCTTGTACATGCCACCGAACGGCGCCCAATAATCCCATGCGCCCTTCATC
Organism: Rhodobacteraceae bacterium S2214; assembly: GCA_025141675.1. Classification (NCBI taxonomy): domain Bacteria; kingdom Pseudomonadati; phylum Pseudomonadota; class Alphaproteobacteria; order Rhodobacterales; family Paracoccaceae; species Rhodobacteraceae bacterium S2214. Next base: position 1,859,343 of record CP081161.1, on the reverse strand, counting down.
ATCAGGCCACCATAGGCGATGCAACACAGCGCTGAAATCATCACCAGGATTTTGCGGGTCGGTTTAGCCACGATGTTCAAAACCGCGTCCACGCCCAAATGCGCCGTCTTTTTGAACCCGTAGGAAATCCCGAACAAAACGAGCCACGCAAACAGGATCAGAACGGTTTCCAACCCCCATAGCAGGCTGTCCCCGAAGCCATACCGCAACACAACATTCGCGAATGTGACAAGCGTCATCAAACCTAGCAATGCGGCGATAAAGTTCTCTTCGAAGGTATCAATTATTTTTGCAAAGCCTGTTGGCTCTGGCTTGGATGCTGACATGGTTTTGTCCCCCCCTGTCGCATGTTTAAAAAAGGCGACCCGCATCAAGTGGCACGGGTCGCCCAAATGGCTGTATGGGATGGTGGGTGGGGCGTCGCGGCAAGGCCGCGCGCGTCACCTCATCATACCATACGAGGCATCACCTTACAGGCTTTCGTTGATCGCCTGTGCTGCATCGATGTTTTCTTGACCAACATCACCAACGAACTGCTCCCAAACAGGCTTCATTGCTGCAACCCAAGCCGCACGCTGTTCTGCGGACAACTGTCGCACCACGCCACCTGCTTCAACGATCGCGTTTTTGCTTTCTTCGTTCACAGCAAAGGCTTCGCCATTACGCAGTTCAGTTACTTCGCGCAGGATTGTCGTCAGTTGATCGCGCTGCGCATCCTCAAGGCTGTCGAGGAAATCAACAGATGTCACAACAAGATAATCGATGATACCGTGGTTCGTTTCAGTCACACCGTCTTGGACTTCAAAGAACTTCTGGCCGTAGATGTTGGACCATGTGTTCTCCTGACCGTCCACAACGCCAGTTTGCAGCGCACCGTAAACTTCGGAAAACGCCATTGGCTGTGGGGACGCACCCAGTGCTTCCATCTGTGCCACAAGCACGTCGGATGTCTGCACGCGGAATTTCAAGCCGTCTGCGTCTGTTGGCGCTTCAAGCGGCACGTTTGCAGAGAACTGCTTCATGCCGTTGTGCCAGAATTCAAGACCTTGCAGGCCGCGGCGCTGCATGGAATCTTTCATCGCTTGGCCCGTTTCAGACACTTGGAATGCGTCGACAGCTTCGATGTTTGTGAACATGAATGGTAGATCGAAGATGCGGAACTGCTTTGTGAAGGCTTCGAACTTGGACAGGGACGGTGCCGCCATCTGCACGTCGCCTTGCAGCATCGCTTCCAGAACTTGGTCATCGTTGTACAAAGACGACGATGGGAACACTTCCATACACATGGAACCGTCCATTTCAGCATTGACCCGTTCCATCAACAAGGATGCCGCGATCCCTTTTGGGTGACGGTCAGTGTTGGTAACGTGGCTAAACTTGATCACAACTTCGCCGTCGTCACAGCCCGCAGGACCGCCTTCAGCATATGCAGCAGAGGCCGCAACAGAAGCGGCTGCAATCAGGCTTGCGAGTTTCGTGAATTTCATTGGTTTTCCTCCCATGGAACCTTTTGGTCGTCGTCACACGACAACCTTGCGCAGATCAGACAGTGTTTTGCCGCCCCCAACAACTTTTTCGTCAAGTGATCGAAAAATGTGCTTTTACAGGGCGATACGCACGCAGCGCACGCATGGGTATAACCGTTTGTCCCGAATCTCACACAGCCGTGAGCGTTAACTGTGTGGAAATCCACACACTACATGCGGCGAAAATCTTCTGCCCGCAGTCCATGCTTGGATAGCTTATCGTAAAACGTCTTACGCGGCAGTTGCAGCAATTTCGCCGTTTCCGTCGCCTGTCCGTTGCACCGCCGCAAAGCATCCACGATCAGCGATTTCTCGATCTGGGCGATCTGCGCATTCAGCCCGAGTGTCTCGCTTGGCTCAACTTCACTTAGACCCATCGCAAAACGCATCGCTGCATTCATCAACGCCCGCGCATTGCCCGACCAATCGTGCTCCATCAGCCGTCCGGTCACATCGGCGGTGATATTTGGCATCGGCAAATTTGCCTGTTCACAGGCCTGCCCGACAAAGTGGCGAAACAAAATTGGGATGTCTTCGGACCGTTCCCGAATGGGCGGTATCCGCAAACGCATTAGATCCAGCCGATAGAAAAGATCGCCGTGAAAACGCCCTGCGCCGACTTCTCCGTCCAGATCGTGCGTGCTGCCTGCGATAACCCGCGCTTTGATCCCGCTATCCAGCTGTTCTGCGAGATAGAACTGGCTTGCCATCGGCAAACTGCCCACTTCATCGATGAACAAGGTGCCAGTGTCCGCTGCGGTGATCGCTTGTTCCAATGCGTCCACCGATAGAGCCGCCCCTGCCCGTTTCACGAATGGATCGCGTGCCGCTGCGGACAAAAGATGAATAACTTCCGCGACCTTTGAGGTGCCCGCCCCCGGTTCGCCGGTGACGACGACCTCGGCCCGCGATTTTGCCACCGCCCGCACCCGGTTGCGCATGGCTTTAGCCAGTTCCGACGTACCGATCAGCATCCGAGATGCCGCGTCACCCTGCTGCACATCCCGCATCATTTCACGGCCTTTGATGATCTCGTCGCGTGCCGTCAGCGCTTTTTCGACAACCGCCATCAGATCGCGCGGCCCGCATGGCTTTTCTAAAAACGCATAGGCCCCCGCATCCAGCGCTTTGACCGCAGTCGGCACATCGCCCTGTCCCGTCAGTAAGATGACTGGCAAGTCTGCATCAACCTGCTGCACATAGTCCAATAGGTGGAAACCATCGCGCCCCGGCATCATCATATCCGAGATGATCACGCCTTCGAATTGCGGCGTGATATGGTCCTTTGCCGCGATAAACGCTGATGCCAAGATCGGATGCAATCCGGCAATATCAAGCGTTTGCCCCAAGGCATCGCGCACTTCTTTATCATCATCAACGATCAGCACTTTGCGGGTCATGTCGTTTCTACCGGTTGTAGCATCACTGAAAACTCCGCCCCGCCATCGGGGTGGTTGCGGCCTTGGATATCGCCTCCGAAACTTTGCACAAGCCCGTAAGAAATCGAAAGCCCCAACCCCATACCTTCAGCCGCCCCGATGGATTTGGTTGAATAGAACGGATCGAAAATGCGGTCTGGCTCGGCGATACCTGGTCCTGTATCGCGGATACTAAGGATTGTTTTGTCTGCTTGCGTCACGGTCACATCCAATTGCCGGTGCGATAGTCCGTCCATCGCATCTGCGGCGTTGGTCATCAGATTGAGAACAACCTGTTGCAACCGGACTTCACCGCCACGCACATGGACGGGCTTGGCGGGCGGTGTCCAGTTAACGACAACGTTTTCTGTGGCAAAACGGGCAGCCAACATGTCAAGCGTTTCGTGCACGACCGCGCCCAGATCAACATCGACCAGAGGTTCGTTTTCGTTGCGCGCAAAGGACCGCAAATTGCGGATGATCCGCGCCATACGTCTCGCAAGGTCAGAAATACGCCCGAGATTTTGATCTGCAACGTCATGTCTGCCTTGCTGCATCAATGCTGTGCCGTTTTCTGCAAAGGATTGGATCGCCATCAACGGTTGGTTCAGCTCATGACTGATGCCTGCTGACATTTGCCCAAGCGCTGACAGTTTTTCCGCCTGAACAAGTTCCGCTTGCGTGCGTTGTAGATCCGCATTGACCGCTTCTAATTCGGCGGTGCGTTTGGCAACCCGCCGTTCGAGATCCGCGTTTGCGAAGGCCAAGGTGCGGCGTCGTTCAGTCACCCAAAACAACACAGCACCAAAGGCCAGCATGATCGCCGCCGCTGCGATCGTTTGCAGGTAAGCCAGTTGGCGGGCGGGTGCGAGATCAGGCAATGCCTCGCCGACAAGATCAATCACAGGCATTGGCAAGGTCAGATGCAGCGCTTGTTCAGGTAAATACCGGCCGCCGTCTATTTCCCAGACCTCAAACGACCGGAATTGTTTTTCATTATGTCGTACGAATGGAGTGATCAGCCCTGTCGGATATTCAGCACTTTGGCCGACCATGCGGATATCGGATTCCTTTGTCCGATAAACCAGTTCTGATCGGTTCGAAATAAAGACAACGCCCAGTTCATCCGTAAAAAAAACGGCCAATTCATCGCCGCGCCATGCGGTTTCCACAACGCCCACATCAACCGCGACAATCACGACACCCATAACTGGTCCAGCATCCGCAAAAACCGGTGCGGCGAAGTAAAAGACACGGCGGTCGTAGCGTGGATCGACAAAGTGGTAGACTCCAAGTGCGCCGTCCATCGCCCGTTCGAAATAAGGGCGCTGCGCGTGATCTACGCCAACGGTTTCGGAAGAGGACAGAATTTCCTCGCCCGCGGCCCCGACAATCAGGATATCAAGCGATCCAGTTTTGTCAGCCATTTCGCGTAAAAGCCCGCTGACCTGCGGGCTGCTGGTCCCCTGTAAGATTGCCATAATTTCGGGGCGGTCCGCAGTCAGGACAGCAAGACTGCGAAACCGCTGCAATTCACCAGTTAGTCGCGATGCGGCAAGGGCCAAATCGGCCCTGCCCCGCTTTTCAAGCTGATCAACCGCTGCCCCATAACCGAATGACCAAACGCCGCCGCACACGATTGCAGTCATCGCCATAAAGGCGAGCATAAGAATACTGCGGGATAAAATCGGACCAAACATACCAACCTGATAGGAAGGACACGCCGAAATAGGAAGGGTCAGTTATCAGACTTGATGATCTCTTGCAGCGTTGGGATTGCAGTTTTGATGTCTTCGAGCACCAATTCAGCACCCACCAACTTTTGGATTTCTGGGTTCTGAATGACCAGATTACCGGCCAATGCAAAAGGTGTCAGCGGCTGCGAGATACGCAAAGCAACTGCCAACTGCAGCAATGGTGCGACCACACGGTCCGAATTCGCGGCAAGGACGATGACGCTGTAATGACGTTGATCAGAAAGCGTCATAATCTCGTCATGGGACTGCCCAATGCATACATCGACATGCCCGCCATCTCTGCGAAACATATCTGCAGCAATTTCGATCCCTAGCGTATGTGTCTCGCCCGGTGGCAGCGCAAACAAGGCAGACGCCCGTGTTCGCCCTTCAAGGATGACAGGACCAATCGCATGTCTCAGCCCACGGATAATGCGGTACAGGCGCCCTGTCCCAAGACCGACCTCGGCAAACGACGCCTCATCAGCTTCCCACATTTGTCCCAAGCGGCGACTAGCACCCGCGATATACCCCAAATAAACAACCTCGAGCGGAACCCCATCAGCCCTTGCGCTTAGGATAATCTGGTCAGACGCCCGTTCGTTTCTGGATAGAAGTGCCTCACAGAACCGCTCAATTTCGGCATGATCCGGCATTGCCGATACGGTTTCGGTGTCAGACAACCGAAACGCCAACCGCCGCACAACTTCGCGCGCCAAATCTTGGACCAATCCCGGTTCAAATCGTTCGTTTGCTAATCGAAACGCAACGTCAGCGTCTTCGTAAGCATCTATGTCGATATTAATATTTTGCTTATTCAATGGCTTTTGCGCCATCCCGTTCCCCAGCTAGTTTGTCAACGTATGAGGGGACACAGGAAGGAGCAATTGCCTTCGCAGCATCCCGTTGGAAATGTTTATCAGAATGTTTCAACTCAAAGGTGCGGCAGAAGGTCGCACAAATCAAGAGTTCTGCATTGCACCGCCAGAAAAAACCGCGCACAGAGTGTCCATGAAACGCTTCGATCAATCCCCGACTGACCCTCAATTCGTCCAAAATCCATACCCGACTTACAAACAGGTCCGTGATACGGACGAGATCGTCTGGTGGGACACATATGGCATGGCCTGTGCGATGTCGTATGACACCGTGCGCTTGGCTTTGCGCGACAAACGGATGGGGCGTGAACAGCCCGCAGAATTGGTGCAACCTGTGCCTGATCACATGAAACCGTTTTATGCGATCGAAGCACATTCGATGCTGGAACTCGAACCGCCCGTACACACACGCCTGCGTGGACAGGTATTGCGGGCCTTTACGTCTCGGCGCATTGCGGCCCTTGGACCAGAGATTGAAGCGTTATCGCATCACCTGATTGATCAGTTTCCTGAAGGTCCGTTTGATTTGTTGGATGCTTTCGCCAAACCCCTGCCCGTGATCATCATCGCACGCCTTTTGGGCGTGCCCGAAGAAGACGCAGATCAGCTTTTGGTCTGGTCCAACGCGATGGTTGCGATGTATCAAGCGGGTCGGACGCGCCAGATCGAAGACGATGCAAGCAGAGCTGCCCTCGATTTCACCGCCTATCTGCAGGACGTGATCGCAGCCAAACGGAAGGCACCGGCTGATGATCTGATATCAACCCTGATTGCGGCCAGCGACACGGGCGAAAAACTGAACGAAGACGAACTGATCACGACGTGCATCCTGCTATTGAATGCTGGCCACGAAGCAACCGTACATACTATCGGCAACGGCACAAAAACGCTGCTGGAAACGGGCCACCGCGATATCACCGACGGCTGTGTCGAAGAAATCCTGCGCTTTGATCCGCCTCTGCACATGTTTACACGACACGTTTACGAAGACGTTTCGCTTGGCGGGCATGACTTCAAACGCGGCGATCAGATCGGCTGCATGCTAGCGGCCGCCAACCGCGACCCGCTGGCCTATCCCGATCCGGATGTGTTTGATGCTACGCGGCCCATCAAGCAAAACACCAGCTTCGGCGGCGGTATCCATTTCTGTGTCGGAGCACCACTTGCGCGACTGGAACTAAAAATCGCGCTGGGGGCCTTGTTCGACCGCTGTCCCAGCCTCGCTATCGCGGCACCGCCACAGTATGGCAATGTCTACCATTTCCATGGACTGACAGCGCTGCGAGTCACGACCTAAACCAGCGCCGCCTGCGGGATACGGCGCCTCTGAACCTGCTCAAATCAAAAATGCGCGGTAGCGCACTTTTAGGTCAAACTCCGTCACAACGGCAGTGCGACCGTCGATTTGATCTCTTCCATCGACAAAAGCGCTGTAACGTTGAAAACCCGCACTTCCGAAATTAGCGCTTGATAGAATTCGTCGTAGGCCCGCGCATTTTGCACCCGCACCTTCAGAATGTAATCGATGTCACCGGCCAAACGGTGCGCTTCTTGCACTTCCGGACGGGCTTGCAGGGCCGCGAGAAATTTCTGCTGCCATTCGGCTTCATGTTCTGATGTTCGTATCAAAACGAAGAAACATGCCTCGAACCCAAGCGCCTCTGCGTCCAATAAAACAGTCTGTTGGCCTATGATTCCTCCTTCTCGCATTTTCTTGATCCGGTTCCACACAGGCGTCTTTGAAGACCCCACTTCTCGGGCAATATCATCAAGACTTTGTGAGGCATCACGCTGCATCGCCTTGAGAATTTTCCGATCTACCTCGTCTAACCGCACGTTCATCCCGAATTCCTTCGTATTGCAGAAAATGTTGCCCAGATCCGCCCGCAAGCAGAACATACGTCCTTACTTACCCGTTCATATAGGCAACATCCAGAATAATGTTCTATAAAGAACCCAAGAAACACACGAGGTTCCATCATGGATCATTTTCCAGTCTTCATGGCCGTCGCCGGTCGCCGCATTGTCCTGTCGGGCGGTGGCGATTCTGCTATGGCGAAACTGCGTTTGATTATGAAGACCACCGCGCATGTGTCAGTCTTCGCCGAAGATGCATCTCCTGAAATTCAGGGTTGGGCAGCTGAGGGGAAGCTGACACTAGTCAATCGCGCGGTCGAACCTGGCGACGCGATGTGCGCGGTGTTGTTTTATGCAGCGAACGAGGACGACGCAGAAGACGCCCGCGTCGCGTCCATTGCCCACGCTGACGGCGCGAAGGTGAACATCGTCGACAATCTTGCTGACAGCCAGTTCATCACGCCTGCCATTGTGGACCGTGATCCGGTTGTTGTGGCCATCGGCACCGAAGGCGCGGCTCCTGTCGTTGCCCGCAAGGTCAAGGCCGATATCGAGGCACAGCTTCCCGCGTCCCTTGGCGTGCTTGCCCGTATCGGAAAAACCTTCCGCTCTGCGGTAGAGGTTCTGCCAATGGGCGCCAAGCGCCGCACGTTCTGGTCTGACTTCTACTTCAACGCTGGTCCAAAGGCTGTTGAAGCTGATGGCCAATCGGCAGTTATCCCGACATTGGAATCCCTGCTTGATAAACACATCATGACCACCGAGAAAGCCGGTCACGTTGATCTGGTCGGCGCAGGCCCCGGTGATCCGGAATTGCTGACGCTGAAAGCACGGAACGCCTTGGACAAGGCAGACGTCGTGATCCACGACCGTCTTGTGACGCCTGAAATTCTGGAACTCGCCCGTCGCGAAGCTGTCATCATTGATGCGGGCAAAACCGGTTTTGGTCCTGCTATGGCGCAAGGCGATATTGACGCGCTGATCGTGGAACACGCCGTGAAGGGCCACCACGTTGTCCGCCTGAAGGCGGGTGACCCGACTGTATTTGGCCGTCTCGACGAAGAAATCGACGCCTGTGATGCCGCTGGGATCAGCTGGCGCATTGTGCCGGGTATCACTGCCGCCTCTGCTGCTGTGGCGAATATCGGCCAGAGCCTGACAAAGCGTGATCGCAACTCGTCTGTCCGTTTCATCACCGGCCACGACACCAAGGGCTACGCCGACCACGATTGGCGTGCGCTGGCGCAGAACGGCGAAGTTGCTGCGATCTATATGGGCAAGAAATCCGCGCGCTTCATCCAAGGTCGCCTGCTCATGCATGGTGCCGATCCAGCGACGCCTGTCACGATCATCGAGAACGTCAGCCGCACGGATCAACAGATCATCGCGACCACTTTGTCCGATCTTGAACCCACCCTGACACGGGCCAACTTGCGCGGTCCGGCAATCACTTTCTACGGGCTTGCCCCGCGCGCGGCGATGGACGCCGCAGACACTTTACCCCTTGAGGAGTTCGCATAATGGCCCGTCAATTTACCCCGAAGGTCATCACAACCAATCACCTGATGTCAGGCGATGCAGTGTGGTTCACCGCTGACAGCACATGGACAGGCGATATTTCCGAAGCTGAATTCCTTGAAGACGAAGCCCACGCTGACCTGCGCCTGATCGAAGCGCAAGCGCAGCGCGACCAAGTCACCGGAGCCTATCTGGCTGATGCCAAGCAAGGCGAAAACGGGCCAGAGCCTGTGCACTTCCGCGAAGCGTTCCGTACACGCGGTCCATCCAACTATTTCCACGGCAAACAGGCAGAGGTGTAAACCCATGTATAAGTACAATGATTTCGACGAAGCCTTTGTCCGTGAACGTGTTGCCCAGTTTAAAGGCCAAGTAGAGCGCCGGATTGATGGGTCTTTGACTGAGGACGAATTCAAGCCTTACCGCTTGATGAATGGTCTGTACCTGCAATTGCACGCCTACATGCTGCGCGTCGCTATTCCATATGGCACGCTGAATGGCGGTCAGATGCGTCAGTTGGCCTATATCGCTGAGACGTTTGATAAGGGCTATGGCCACTTCACCACGCGTCAGAACATCCAGTACAACTGGCCAAAATTGGCTGATGTGCCGACGATCCTTGAAAAACTGGCCGACGTGGAAATGCACGCAATCCAGACATCGGGCAACACGATCCGGAACGTGACCGCTGACCATTTTGCTGGGGCTGCTGGTGACGAAATCGCGGATCCGCGTCCAGTTGCGGAATTGCTGCGCCAATGGTCAACAGATCACCCTGAATTCCAAGCCCTACCCCGCAAATTTAAGATTGCGGTATCTGGCGCCGAGAATGACCGTGCTGTTTTGCGTGCCCACGATGTGGCTGTGCAAGTTGTTGAGCAAGACGGCCAGCGCGGGTACCGTATTTTCGTGGGAGGCGGTTTGGGTCGGACACCGATGATCGGGAAAGTCTTGCGTGACTTCCTGCCAGAGGCGGATTTGCTTCCATATGTGGAAGCCGTTGTCTCTGTCTGGAACCTACTGGGCCGTCGCGACAACAAATACAAAGCGCGGATCAAGATCACGGTGCATGAGCACGGGATCGAAGAAATCTCGCGCCTTGTCGAAGATCGCTTTGCCGATATCCGCCCGACATTCAGCGGTGTGGATCAGGTGATGCTACGCGAGATTGAGGCACACTTTGCGGCCCCTACTTTCAAAGCTGCTGGCACCGATGCGTTTGACGCATATAAGGCTGCGAACCCTGCGTTCCGGTCTTGGGCTGACACCAACCTTGCGGCACACAAAAACCCTGACTACGCGATTGTGTCAATTTCGCTGAAAGCGCACGGTGCTACTCCGGGCGATGCATCAGCCGATCAGATGCGGTTAATGGCGGAACTGGCGGAAAAATATGGCCACGATGAATTGCGCATTTCGCACGAACAGAACGTGATCCTGCCTTTCGTCCACAAGTCGGACCTGCCGGAAATCTACAACGCATTGCGCGAAGGCCAGTTGGCCACCGCCAACATCGGCCTGATCAGCGATATCATCGCCTGCCCCGGTATGGACTATTGTGCGTTGGCAACGGCCCGTTCGATCCCGATCGCGCAAGAGATCGCGACACGGTTTGACGAGTTGAAGTTGGAGCATGAAGTTGGTCCGCTGAAATTGAAAATCTCGGGTTGCATCAACGCTTGTGGTCATCACCACGTGGGTCACATAGGCATCCTCGGTCTCGACCGTGCGGGTGTTGAGAACTACCAGATCACGTTGGGTGGCGACGGCACCGAAGACGCTGCAATTGGCGAACGCGCGGGCCCCGGCTTTAGCGCGGACGACATTGTGCCCGCGATTGAACGTCTCGTCTTGGGTTACATGGATATCCGCCGCGACGCCGACGAGACCTTCATCCAAGCCTACCGCCGCCTTGGCGCACAGCCATTCAAAGACATCCTGTACCCAGAAAAGGCCGCACAAAATGCCGCTTAAGGAAATCGCAGAACGTCAAAACCTGCTGCATGCGAAAAGCACGCCGCAGACGATCTTGAAACATGTTTTGGACGACGTCCGCATGGGCGACACGGCCTTGGTCAGTTCGTTCGGCGCGGAAAGCGTTGTTTTGTTGCACATGGTTGCCGAAATTGATCCTGCGACGCCAGTGATCTTTATCGAGACCGAGATGCTGTTCAACGAAACCTTGGTTTACCAGAAAGAGGTCGCAGCCCATCTTGGTTTGACCAATGTGCACGTGATCACACCGTCCCGCGCCGCATTGCTCGAACGTGACAGTGAAGGTCTGCTGCATCAGGCTGATGTTGATGCCTGCTGCACCTTGCGCAAGAAAGAACCGCTTGAACGTGCTCTGAAACCTTATGGGTCTTGGATCACGGGCCGCAAACGTTACCAAAGCGGCACGCGCGCTGCACTGCCCGTTTTCGAAAAAGAAGCCGGATCGACACGGATCAAGGTCAACCCGCTTGCAAGCTGGGGCCGAAAAGAGATCGCCGCTTATATGGACGATCACGATCTGCCGCGTCACCCGCTTGTCGCCAAAGGATACCCATCAATCGGCTGTCAGCCTTGTACCCACGCTGTCGGCGTGGACGACGATCCCCGTGCAGGGCGTTGGGAAGGCACCGAGAAAACGGAATGCGGCATTCATTTCTAGGACTTGGTCCCAAAAATGAATTGTTATGGACAGATGAAAGACGGGCCAAGCGCCCAGAGGAACGAATGATGTCAGAAGAAAAGACAGTAATTGTCGTGGACACCGGTTTTGTCGCCGATGATTGGGATTGCGGGTTCCGCGATCTGGACACCACGCCTGCAAACGACTGCCCGCAAGGGATCGATTTGCCGTCTGATACAGCCTCGACTGCGCTGAACGGCCTGACTAATGCCGCGATGATCCGCATCGACTTCCCTGCGCCGACAGACGGGCGCGGGTTTACGCTGGCTGCGCAACTGCGTCGCTTGGGTTTCAAGGGTCGCCTGCGGGCTCGCGGCCATGTTCTGGCCGATCAATATGCCATGGCCCGCCGATCCGGTTTTGACGAAGTCGAAATCCCTGCCGATCTCGCCGCACGCCAGCCCGAGGACCAATGGTTGGCCCGTGCCGACTGGAAAGCCCACGATTACCAAGCCCGCATGCGCGGCTAATCCAGCCCTTTACTGATACAGATCAATGATGAATACGGAGGGCGGTCTTATCAAGGCCGCCAATTGAGTTATGACAGAGCAAACACCTGTGACCGAAACAACCGCCAAAGCCGTTCCCGCCCTGCCCGATGCGCAGACGGTGACATCCGTGAAACATTACACTGACCGCCTTTTCGCCTTCCGCGTGACCCGTCCCGCGTCTTTGCGCTTTCGGTCTGGTGAGTTCGTGATGATCGGCCTGATGGGCGATCCTGATCCAAAAACCGGCAAACAGCGTCCGTTGTTGCGGGCCTATTCCATTGCGTCCCCGTCATGGGATGAAGAACTGGAATTCTATTCGATCAAAGTGCCGGAAGGCCCGCTGACATCAAAGCTGCAGCACATCAAAGTTGGCGATCAGATCATTCTGAAACCAAAACCAGTGGGCACATTGGTTCACGATGCGCTGCTGCCCGGGAAACGTTTGTATTTCTTCGCGACTGGCACAGGTTTTGCACCGTTTGCGTCCCTGCTGCGCGAGCCAGAGACGTATGAAAACTATGATGAAATCATCATGACCCACACCTGCCGTGATGTTGAGGAACTGACTTACGGTCGCGAATTGATCGAAAACCTCAAGCAAGACGAAATGATGATCGAACTGCTGGGCGAAGAGAACCTCGCGAAGATCAAGTATTACCCCACGACGACCCGCGAAGAGAGCCCGAAGATGGGCCGGATCACGACGTTGATCGAAAACGGCGAATTGTTCACTGATCTTGGCATCCCGCCGCTTGATCCAGCTGTGGACCGCGCGATGGTGTGTGGGTCATTGGCTTTTAACTTGGATATCAAGGGGTTGATGGAAAAAGCAGGCCTGAATGAAGGCGCGAACTCCGAGCCGGGTGAGTTTGTGATCGAAAAAGCCTTCGTCGGCTGAACCGCCAACACTACGCAGAATAAAGAAAGGGCCGCGTCATTGCTGACGCGGCCCTTTTTGTCTGTGTGTTTCGCTGCTTACTGCGCAGCTGGGATGCCGAGGGCGTCCTTGATTTGTGACAAAACACCTTCCAGAAGCTCTGGGTTGTCTTTCACAGCGTTCAGGCCGGTTGTCAGGGCTGTTTTCTGCAGCGCACCCAGTTCAGAACCGTCCAGCATTTCTTGAACTTTGTCGAAATCGAATCCGTCGACAGTCAGCAGATCAGTCATGGATACTTCTGCGTCAGCTTCAACAGTCGCGTCTGCCGCTGGGGCTTCTTCGGCAGTTGTGACTTCTGCATCTTCTGCAGTCACTTCTGGTGCTTCTTCGGTCGCAACTTCTTCTGTTGCGGCCTCTTCAACGGCTTCTGCAGCACCTTCCACTTCGGCAGCAGCGTCGGCTGCGCCTTCAGTTACAGCTTCTTCTGTCGCATTAGCAGCGTCTTCAACTGCAGCGGCAGCGTCTTCAGTCGCAGCGTCGACTTCTGCAGCAACGTCGGCGACAGCTTCTTCTGTTGCGGCAGCAGCTTCTTCGGCTGCGGCTTCTACTTCAGCGGCGGCTTCTTCGGCAGCAGCCTCTGCTTCAGCGGCAGCAGCTTCGGCGGTAGCTTCTGCTTCGGCAGCAACGGCTTCGGCTTCTGCTTCCAGCGCTGCAGCTTCAGCGGCGGCGGCTTCTTCTGCTTCCGCAGCAGCGGCAGCAGCTTCTTCAGCTACGGCTTCAGCTTCTGCCTCAAGGGCGGCTTCTGCTTCGGCGGCAGCAGCTTCAGCTTCTTCAGCGGCAGTGGCTGCTTCTTCGGCTGCGGCTTCTTCGGCGGCAGCAGCGGCGGCGGCTGCTTCTTCAGCTTCGGCTGCAACGCGTGCGGCTTCTTCTTCAGCCATTTTCGCAGCTTCTTCTTCAGCGGCCAGTGCGGCGGCTTCTGCTTCGGCAGCGGCTGCAGCCGCTTCTTCTTCGGCAGCTTTTGCAGCAGCGGCTGCAGCTTCTTCCGCCGCAACAGCAGCTTCTTGCGCTGCAACTTCAGCAGATGACGGGCTTAGGCCCAATGCTTGCGACGGGTTATTCCCGTTCACGCCCATCTGGTATCCAAAAAAGCCGAGCACTGCGGCCACGATGATAATGATTGTCGCTCTCATTGGGTGTTCCCTCTCCACAACAAAGTACTTGTCTCACGATTGAGACTCGGTCGTCGTATGTCAGATGTTACAGATAAGTAAAAGTCTACGCATACGGGGAATTTCGTCCACATCGCCCAATTTTTGCGGGTTGAAGCTGCACCTTATGCACATTAAGTTGCACCCAGTCATAAGATTAACGACCAAAGGATAAAGACCATAGGACGCAGACCCCATAACGCGCCACCACAGCGCGACACTGGCCCCCGTATCAATGAACGGATCCGGGCCTCAGAAATCCGCCTGATCGGGGCGGACGGCGAAAACGTTGGTGTTGTTACGCCAGATCGCGCAATGGGCATGGCCGCTGATGCCGGCCTTGATCTGGTAGAAATCTCGCCAAACGCGAATCCGCCAGTCTGCAAGATCATGGACTTTGGTAAGTTCAAATACGAGACTCAGAAAAAAGAAGCTGAGGCTCGTAAGAAGCAGAAGATCATCGAGATCAAAGAAGTTAAGTTCCGTCCGAACACGGATACGAACGACTACAACGTCAAGATGCGCAATGTCTTCAAGTTCCTCGAGAACGGCGACAAAGTAAAAGTCACCCTGCGGTATCGCGGACGTGAAATGGCGCACCAAGATCTGGGCCGTCAGTTGCTGGAACGTGTTGCTGAAGACACCAAAGAAGCAGGCCGCGTGGAAAACTTCCCGAAAATGGAAGGTCGCCAAATGGTTATGCTGATCGGACCGCTTCCGAAGTAAGCACTGCTTGGCACAGACGTTCTCGATGTTTGTGCCAAACATCTGCCACTTGGGACATCGTTTGCAAGCAAACGCTTGGGAAGGTCGCCAAATGGTTATGCTGATCGGACCGCTTCCGAAGTAAGCGCTGCTACGAGCGATCATGCTAGAGAAATCGAAAACCCCGCGCTGCAAGGTGCGGGGTTATTCTTTTGGCTTACCCCTTGGGTGATGCCGCGCGGGGCTTTCCTTGAGTAGCCCGCCAACGCCCATTCCAGCGATGTCATGATCTGATAAATGCATGCCACAGATCGTCCGTTCGACAACCCAATCCGCCCCGTTCAATGCCAGCGACCGTGCGCAGCCCGGCAAACCGATAACTGGTTTTTCCCCGATCTCGCCCACAAACAGCAGGTTTCCCGGATCAACTGGCATGCCAAACCGCGTGACTTGCCCGCCTGCGATCCGCACCGCTTGCGGCGCCACATCATAAGCATCGGAGGTCGCAGAGCCTGTGAGGATCATAATCATCGTGCCGGATGCGGTGGAAATAGCTGCAGCCAACGCAGCCTCCGTATGATCCACGACAATCCGCCGCGTCAGAGATGCGCCCAACCGATCAAGGCGCGTCGCCATGGCTGCCCGTCCTTTAGGATTTGGTGCGCCCGATCCGATCTGCGTTTCGATCAAAGTGATGTCGGTGTGTTGCGCATTGAGCAATGCAAGCGGCGTCGCAACGTCCACGGCCCGCGTAATGTCCAGTTCGGCCACTGCGTAGCTGATGATCTTGATCGTTGCCACCATGTCGCCTGCGACAACACGTTGGTTTTGCGGCTGGGTGGCGATCGTGATCATCGGGTTGATTGCGTTGACTTTTTCAATTGATTCAACGTCGCACCGAAAGATGCCGGGCATCGTCGCGATCACATTGACCCGTCCTGTTGTCGCAGTCGTTAAACGTAAGCCTGGCGCTGGCACGAATGCTTCGGCCAATCGCTGAGCCGCCACATCTTCGTGCAAATCCCCGACTTCAAGCTGTGCGACGACAACGTTTTGCGCGCCTGTCGCTGCGAGCAGAGCGATGTCATCAGCTGTTAACACCTTGCCCTTGCGCAGGCGCCCATTTGGCAGCTCCGCCGAGTGGGCTAAGATTGCGCCCGCTGCGTCCTGCAATGGAACTGGACCAAATTTCATGCGCGGCGCAACACGTCGGTGACCTGCGCCATAATACTGACGGCGATTTCCGCAGGCGATTTCCCCCCGATGTTCAAGCCGACTGGTGCATGTATCCGCGCAATTGCGGCCGCATCAAATCCCGCTTCTTCCAGCCGTGTGACCCGTTTGGCATGTGTCCGCGTGGAGCCAAGACAGCCCAAATAAAACGCATCGGATTTCAGCGTTCCAATGATCGCTGGGTCATCAAGTTTAGGGTCATGGGTCAGGGTCACAACGGCCGTCCGCGCGTCGGGTTGCAGCGCAGCCAATGCTTCATCCGGCCAATCGCCAAGAATAACCTCCCCCGGAAAGCGGTCTTCGGACCCAAAGGCTCCGCGTGGGTCAATGATCGTGGGCGCATAACCGCAGGCATGAGCCATTGACACAAGGTGCTGCGCGATATGAACGGCACCAACGATGATCATCCGCAAAGGTGGGTTATGGATACCGACGAAGGTACGCCCATCGTCCTCAATGCCCGATTTGTCAGACCTGAACCGGTTGGAGAATTCCGACGCGTCCGTCGTGCGCCGCATATCGTTTTCCAGATCAACCACATAGGCAATCGGCTGCTTGGCCTCTGCCGCCGCAGCCAATTCTTCAAGAATTGAAACGGGCATTGCCCCGCCGACAGGTTCCACAAGAATGCGGATACGCCCGCCGCAAGCAAGTCCAACGGCAAAGGCTTCATCGTCGCTGACTCCATACTCTAAAAGGCGCGGCTTCCCATCTTCCAACGCTTCTAACGCCTCGACGATCACCGCCCCTTCGACGCATCCGCCGGATACGGACCCTTCCATTGCTCCGTCTCCGTCGATGACAAGCAGACTGCCCACAGGCCGCGGCGCAGACCCCCAAGTTTCAACGACAGTTGCGATCGCCACTTTGCGCCCTGCCCGATGCCAGTCGAGGGCCAGTTTGGTGTACTGCGTTTCAGCCATGGTGATCTTTCTTGTTACGGGTATGGGCCAGCGACCAGCCCAACTTCGTCTCATCTGGGCGCGGGGTCTGATCAATCAAGGACATGAACCGTAGTTTATCGCCCCCATCGTGCGGCTGCATCAAAGCATGCGCCACCCCTTCCAACGATGCAATGTTGTGACCAGCCCGAAACGTGTCCACGTGAGGTAGCATCTGGGCGATACCACGTGCTTTCGGCGCAAAACCGTCATAGCGCAACAGCGGGTTGAGCCAGATGACCTGTTTGGCAGTCAACGACAAACGCTCCATGACTTTTCCCAAATCTGCATCGCCGTCACGATCCAGCCCATCAGTGATCAGCAGCACAACGGCACCCTGCCCCATGACTCGCCGCGACCAGTCGCGATTAAACCGGTCCAGACAGGCCGCGATACGCGTCCCGCCTTCCCAGTCCTGCGCTTGTGCGCCGGCTGCCGCAAGCGCTGCATCCACGTCACGAGTCCGCATGTGGCGAGTTATATTGGTTAACTGTGTGCCGAAAGTGAAGGCGTGGACATGCGCCCAGCCCTGTCCCTGTTTGTTAGCAACGGCATGGACAAAATGAAGCACCGCCCGCGAATATTGCGACATTGACCCCGAGATGTCGCAAAGCACTACGAGATTGGGAAAGCGGATGCGCGGACGCTTTGTGCGGAACTGGTTGATTTCGCCGCCTGTGCGCATGGCACCGCGCATCGTCCCGCGCCAGTCAGGCATCCGACCTGGCAAGGCTTGCGTCCGGCGGCTGAGAATCGGAGGAACAGGCAGGCGCATGGTCGCGAGGATGCGTTTGGCGCGGGCCATTTCAGCGATGCTCATCTGTTCAAAGTCGAGCGTCTTCAGGTGTTCTTCGCCCGACGTTGTCTGGCTCGCGTCGATATCGACTTCGACCTCGTCCTCGTTGGTTGTGCCGTCGGGCAATTCCGGATCTTGCTGGTCTAATAAAGCCTGTGCAGCCCGCCGTTCTGCCGCCACGGCCTGTCGTTCTTCTTGCACACCGCGCACCGCAGGTGTGAGAAACGCCATCATATGTTCCATGAATTGCGGATCGCGCCAGTAAAGCCTGAAAATCTGTGCAAACACCGCGCGGTCCTCGGGTTTGGAGACGAAACAGGCGTGCAGCGTCCAGTAGAAATCGACCTTGCTGGTAAAGCCCGCAGCGGACACCGCGAGGATCGCATCGGTGATCCGGCCCGGCCCGATGTTCAGACCCGCCCGCCGTAAAGCACGGCCAAAATGCGTGATGTTTTCCGCGAGTTTGGGATCGTCAGGCAAAGATAATGGGGGGAGTTTCATGGCGCAATCGCTGGGGGCTTCACGCCCCCAGACCCCCGTAGGATGTTTGAGACCAAAGCAAGGGAATCATGCCGGTATGCTTGCGCGTGCGTCGTCGAGGATTTTCTTGGCCTCTGAACCTTGCAGCCGTTGGATGTCGTCCTGGTATTTTAGAACGGCGCCAAGGGTGTCTGCGATAACTTCGGGAGACAGCGTCAGCACGTCGAGCGCCAGCAGGCATTTTGCCCAGTCGATGGTTTCGGCGACACCCGGCTTCTTAAACAGGTCTTCAGCGCGCAGGCGTTGGACGAATGCCACGACTTCTTCGGACAATTGCTTGGTAGCTTCCGGAGCACGCGATTGCAGTATCTCCATTTCACGATCAAAATCGGGGTACCCGACCCAGTGATATAGACACCGCCGTTTCAGCGCGTCGTGGACTTCGCGCGTTCGGTTAGAGGTCAGGATCACGATGGGCGGTTCTGCTGCTTTGATTGTGCCGCGTTCGGGGATTGTGACTTGGAAATCGGACAGCGCTTCGAGCAGGAAAGCTTCAAAGGGTGCGTCGGTCCGGTCAATTTCGTCGATCAGCAAGACGGGTGCGCCGCCGTCTTGTGGCATCATTGCCTCCAACAAAGGACGCGCAATCAGGTAGTCGTCGGAAAACAGGTCTTTTTTGCTCTCGCCTGCCCGTATTGCGATCATCTGCGCTGCAAAATTCCATTCGTAGACTGCTGAAGATGCATCGAGCCCTTCGTAGCACTGCAGCCGGATCAGACGTTTCCCCAAACTGGCGGCGATAGCTTTGGCGATTTCCGTTTTGCCTGTGCCAGCTTCGCCCTCCAAAAACAGGGGCCGCCCCAG
Organism: Rhodobacteraceae bacterium S2214; assembly: GCA_025141675.1. Lineage (NCBI taxonomy): Bacteria > Pseudomonadati > Pseudomonadota > Alphaproteobacteria > Rhodobacterales > Paracoccaceae > Rhodobacteraceae bacterium S2214. Next base: position 1,840,141 of record CP081161.1, on the reverse strand, counting down.
CCGTTGCGCCAGAAACACCACCGTTGCCAATGGTCGATCACAGACATAACCGGTCTGGCCGAGTTCGGCTTGGACTGCGTCGATGGTTTCAAAGGTCATGGTGGTCTCCCCGCTGGTGCATAGAACTGCACCCTGTGCGGCTGTCGTCAAGTGACCCCTTAGTCGTAGTCAGCAACTATGCCTCTACCGCGTGATCGATGATCCGTGATGTCAGGATGTGATCTTCCCATTCACCTGCGATCTTTAGGTAGCGTTTGGCGTATCCTTCTTTCTCGAAGCCCAACCTTGCCAGAAGACGCCCGCTGCGTTCATTACGCGGCATATAATTCGCCATGATCCGGTTGAGGCCAGCATGCGCAAACACAAACGGGATGATTTCGACGAGAGCTTCGCGCAGGATGCCTTGGCCTTGATAGGCCAGATCGATCGAATAGCCCAAGTGGCACGCTTGAAAAGCACGCTTCGTGATATTGGTGAAGTTGCAAACAGCAGCGACGCCATCCGCCCCATGATAGCGCACTGCGAAATGATAGGACTGCCCAGACGCGTTTTGCGCAGCCTGATCTGCTGCCCGTTTCTGCCAAGCGTCGTGGCTGTGATACCCCGTCGGCCTGTGCGGTTCCCATGGCGACAGATGTGCATGGTTGCGTGTATAATACTGGTGCAGCGCCCACGCATCCGTTGGCGTCACAAGCGCAATTCTGGTGCGAGGGGTCGCAAGTTGCGTCATTCTGGGCGTCCTGAATAGCGGAATGTCTCGACCGACTTTAACTGAACTCGGCCCCATGATCACAGCCCATTGTCATGTACAGCTCGCAAGCGTAGGTTTTGCGCAAATTGCTTGAGGAGGCTTCCATGAAAGATGCAGCAACAGATCACAAGTCGGGCTTTGGCCCCGACCTGAATGCATTCGATTGGGAAGATGCCCTACGTCTTGAGGACCAGTTAACCGAAGAAGAACGCATGCTGCGCGACGCCGCGCGGACCTTTGCGCAAGATGTATTACAGCCGAAAGTGACAGCTGCCTACCGCGACGAAAAAACTGACCCCGGTATTTTCAAGCAAATGGGCGATGCGGGCCTTTTGGGGGCTACGATTCCTGAAGAATATGGCGGGCTGGGTGCGAATTACGTGACCTATGGTCTCATCGCGCGTGAAATCGAACGGGTGGACAGCGGCTATCGGTCCATGATGTCTGTGCAATCATCCTTGGTCATGTACCCTATTCAGGCCTACGGGTCCGAAGAACAGCGTCAGAAATATCTACCCGGCTTGGCCGCTGGTACATTGATCGGCTGTTTCGGCCTGACCGAACCTGATGCGGGATCAGACCCTGCAGGGATGAAAACGACGGCGAAGAAGACAGACGATGGCTACGTGTTGAACGGATCTAAAATGTGGATTTCCAACGCGCCGATCGCAGATGTGTTTGTCGTTTGGGCCAAGTCAGAGGCCCACGGCGGCAAAATCCGCGGCTTTGTTCTGGAAAAGGGAATGGAAGGTCTGTCAGCCCCGAAAATCGGCGGCAAGCTGTCCTTGCGCGCGTCGATCACCGGCGAGATCGTGATGAAAGACGTGGTCGTATCCGAAGATGCGCTGCTACCCGGTGTGCAAGGATTGAAAGGGCCGTTTGGTTGTCTCAATCGGGCGCGCTACGGCATTTCATGGGGCGTGATGGGTGCGGCAGAGTTTTGCTGGCACGCCGCGCGTCAATACGGACTTGATCGCAAACAGTTCAACAAACCACTTGCCCAGACACAGCTGTTCCAGAAGAAACTCGCCGATATGCAGACCGAAATTTCACTGGGTTTACAAGGTGCGTTGCAGGTCGGACGCCTGATGGATGCAGGCAAGGCCGCACCAGAGATGATCAGCCTGATGAAACGCAACAACTGCGGTAAGGCCTTGGACATCGCGCGAATGTCGCGTGACATGCATGGCGGCAACGGCATTTCCGATGAGTTCCAGATTATGCGTCATATGGTCAACCTGGAGACCGTGAACACCTACGAAGGAACCCATGATGTGCACGCCTTGATCCTCGGGCGCGCACAAACGGGACTTCAAGCTTTCTTTTGATCCCGAAACACCGCAAAACTGGCTTATGACCCGCCCATTTTCGCCACATTAACGCGCAATAACGGATCACCCGCTGCTGGAGACAACCATGAACAAAGATAACCGAATTGACATCGATTCCGGCCTGTCAGGCTTGGAAGGAGATGCATGGTTTGTCCAACTTGAAGAAGTTGCAGAGGACCTTGGGTATTTCGAACGACTTGAAAAGCATGCGGCTGCCTTCATTGATGCAGGTCCCAAGCTGCTAGTCACCTTCGAAAATGCAGATACGATTCAGGACACCAGCAAGGAAAACGAACCTTTCGGGTTCACCTTTGTCCGCGAAGAAGGTTGGTCGCATCTTGGAATCTATGCCCAATCCGAAAGCTGGTACCGCGAAAAACGCATCTACGGTTATTTTGACCGGTTGATCGACGACGGGTTCTTTGAGGACTTTGACGAAGTGCTGTTTTATGGCGCGGATTCAGGTGGTTATGCAGCGACAGCTTATAGCGTTGCAGCGCCCGGTTGCCGCGTTCTCGCGCTGCGCCCACAGGCGACGCTTGACCCGCGCATTGCCGGGTTTGATCAACGCTACCGCGATCAACGGATCAAGGATTTCTCGAGCCGCTATGGCTACGGGCCGGATATGATTGATGCCGCAGAACAAGCCTATATCGCGTTTGACCCCCATCAGCTGATGGATGCCGTGCATGCCGCGCTCTACACAAAACCCAGCATGACGCCTTTGCGGTGCCATGGGTTGGGCGGGCGGTTGTCCCGTTCGCTCGAGGGAATCGAAATTCTTGATGATCTCGTGGTTGGCGCAATGGATGGCACACTGACGCCGCAAAGCTTTGGCAAATTGCTACGCGCACGCCGGTCTTATGCCCCTTACCTGCGCAACCTGTTCAACCAAACCATGAAACGGGATCGTCTGGATTTGGCCGTCAACGTCTGCGCGCACGCGATCAGAACGGGCCACACCCGCTTTTTCGATGAACAACTCGAGATCCTGAAAGAACAAGGGTATCATCCTTACCGCCCTGTTAAGATCAAAGCGGCCGAATAGCCCCGAAATGACAAAGGCGGCCCCTAAAGTGCCGCCTTCCCATCAGTGTTTCCAAATATAGCCACTTAGAAAGTGGCAGGTTCAATCGCTACGGGGATGTTTACACCTGTTTCCGCCACTGAAGAACTACTGGACAGGATGTATGCCGTGTCGAGCGCAGGCAGATATGCGTAAAGCAGCGACACGCCGTATTCATCCGTAGGCCAGCGGTATTCAACAACCGCGTGGATCGTTTCATAATCGCACCCGGAAATCCGCGTTACGGGCGCGTCCAAAAAGAACACGTCATAAAGTTCAGACCGTTGGTCCCCATCGGGAAAAATGTTTGTGGTGCTGCCTGACCAGAAAGTCCCCACTTCCGGTGCAGGCAGCGCCGCAGATGCTTCGTCAAACACGATTTCAAGGCGCGAGGAGCTTTCCGGACGGGCCGCGACAAGCGTGACCTCTTCGGTGAAGTAAAGCCCGTGTTGTCCGGTGAACTTAATAGTCAGATCTTCTGACGCATAGGTTTCCGTGACTTCAACAAGCCCTGCTCGCGTCCTGCGCATTGCAACGGATGATTGGTTTTCGAAAGTAACAATGATCCCACGACGCATGTCTTCTTCGTTTAGACAGGCAGCGTTAACACTATTTACCCCGGCTACCACCATCAACGCGGCCCCCACCGCGTATCTGACTGTATTCAACATCTTTGCCCTTTCACTTGAGCCACCATCACCGTCACACAATCGCCACATCCTTGCCAACCCGGCGCGAGCCGCAGAACAGTTCTTTGCCAATACGGAAACAATCAATTGAATCGATTTCCATCGTATAAATAGTTCGTTCACCATCCCAATCCTAGGCAAAGAACAGGCCAAAACAAAGCAATTTCGTATAGAATAAAGGATTACGCGCACGATACGTCGTTGAAGGTGCGGCCTCACAGTACGACGGAACATCGCGACGCGGGGCCTGTGAACGGCTACGTTCGAGCCCCACAGCGGCGCGCATGGGCAATCTCTGATCCGGCAACAGATGCCATAGTTTTGGCACAATTGACCACATAGAGGCAGCCAACTGCTGCCAATAGCAATCACTTTTCGATCTTTTTGCCCTGTGCCGCATCAAAGATTCGCGTGCCAAAATAGCCAAGGCTAAACCCAACGGTCAGTCCGATTGCATTGCCGCTGTCAAAAATGGACGCCACAAACGCCGCGATGATCAAGCAAATCAGCACGGTGATCGCCCGATGTTCGAGCGCATCGATTGGTACGACTTTGCGTAGTTTTGCGACAACTGGCTTACCGACAACCGGCTCTAGCTGCGGTACCAAGAAACCAGCGGCAGCAGCGATCAAAAATCCAAGCATTATTCGTCCCCTTTATTGTCCCAGAGTAAGCGTAAGCTGTGCGGGCCGTTCCTTTCAACCAACATTGTGATCTTTGCCCTTTCGGTGTAACCGGACTGCATGAAAGATAAAGCGATTACCGAACTCACAATCCGGCGTCCGGATGACTGGCATCTTCACCTGCGTGACGGCGCAATGTTGCAAGCGGTGCTGCCTGAAACGGCCCGCCATTTTGGTCGTGCGATCATTATGCCGAACCTTGTGCCGCCAGTCGTGACAGCGGATCAGGCCCGCGCCTACCGCACGCGTATTATGGCCGCCCTGCCCGCCGGCATGACGTTCGATCCACTGATGACGCTTTATCTGACAGAAGATACAGACCCCGAAGATGTTGCAGCCGCTTATGCGGACGGCACCGCCCGCGCGGTCAAGCTGTATCCGGCGGGTGCGACAACGAATTCGGCATCCGGTGTGTCGGATTTCGACAAAGTCCGGCCTGTGTTGGCCAAGATGGCCGAAATCGGGATGCCGCTGTGTGTGCATGGCGAGGTCACGAGCCACAACATCGATATCTTTGATCGCGAAGCGGTGTTTATCGACAAGGTGCTCAAGCCGATCCGCAAGAAGAATCCAGATCTTAAGGTCGTGATGGAACACGTCACAACGCAAGATGCGGTTGATTATGTGCGCGACAATAATAAAAACCTTGCTGCAACGATCACCACGCATCACCTGATCATTAACCGGAACCATATTCTGGCAGGCGGGATCAAGCCGCACTTCTATTGTCTACCAGTGGCCAAACGTGAAACGCATCGCGTCGCATTGGTGCAGGCCGCCGTATCCGGCGACAAGCGGTTCTTCCTTGGCACCGATAGCGCACCGCATACGGACCCGAACAAGCTGCAAGAATGCGGCTGCGCAGGGATTTTCACCGCGCCGAACACTATGTCCTGCTTAGCAGAAGTGTTTGAAGCGGCAGGCGCTTTGGACAAACTTGAGGCATTCACGTCGTTGAACGGTCCGGCCTTTTACGGCCTGCCTGCGAACGAGGCGACGATCACGCTGACCAAGGGTGAACCTGTCAGCTACCCGACCCATATCGCAACGGACGACGGCCCCGTGACCGTGTTCAATCCCGGTTTCCCGCTGCATTGGAAGGTTTCCGCCTAACCCCGACCTTTCTAAAAACCGATGCCTCCGGCGGAGGTATTTTGATCAAAAAAAGATGAGACCCACATGATCCCGACCTCCTACCCGCCCAAAGAAGAAATCGCGCGTTTAACGGCCGGGATGTTGATTGAAATTGGTGCCATTGATTTCAACGCGAAAGAACCGTTTACCCACGCATCGGGCAAACAGGCGCCGACCTATGTGGATTGCCGCAAGCTGATCTCTTTTCCGCGCATTCGTGCGACGTTGATGGATTTTCTGACCATTACAGTGATGCGTGAGGCTGGTTTCGAACAGTTCGACAATATCGCAGGTGGCGAAACTGCGGGCATCCCGTTTTCCGCACTTGTAGCCGAACGTATGGCGCTGCCGATGACATATGTCCGCAAAAAACCAAAAGGTTACGGGCGCAACGCCCGCATCGAAGGTGTGATGACCGAAGGCCAGCGCGTGTTGTTGGTCGAAGACCTGACCACCGACGGCGGATCAAAACTGTCGTTTGTCGACGCAATCCGTGACACCGGTGCGACCTGCTCAGCAACAGCGGTGATCTTCTATTACGGCATCTTTGACGGTGTTGAAAAAACGCTGGGCGATCACGGTGTGCAACTGATCCATCTGTGCACATGGTGGGATGTTCTCGCCGAAGCCAAACGGCGCAATGCCTTTGACGCCGCGACCTTGTCAGAAGTGAACGCATACCTGCATGATCCAGACGTTTGGTCGGCATCGCGGGGCTAGGACGCAAGAAAAGTTATCCCCACGCCTGTGGGTGAAACGCTTGTTGTGCCGATTCCTTCGGCTATAGATTCCCCCAGTATTGTGAGTTGCTGACACGCGACCACAAGCTGTGGTATACTATTTCAGGATGGCGAGTTACGCACAGCGTTGTCCCGTACTTATCCCCCATCATTTCCAGATGGCGCTGAACAATCAGCCACGGTAGATAAAGCGCGGGACCACATAGGGGTGAAAAATGAACGAGATTGCGACATTCAACGCAACCGGAGAGGACGTGGAAACGGCCAATCAGATGCCACATTCTATTGAAGCGGAACAACAGCTTCTGGGTGCTATTCTGACCAACAACGATGTGTTCGACCGTGTGGCGTCCATCCTTGGGCCCGATCATTTCTACGATCCTGTGCATGCCCGCATCTTTGAAGTCGCCGCATCGCGGATCGCCAAGAACGCGCTCGCGTCACCTGTGACGTTGAAGACCTTTCTTGAAGACGATGCAGGCCTACAAGAACTTGGCGGCCCAGCCTATCTGGCCCGTCTGGCTGGTGCAGCGATCTCTGCATTCGCCGCCGCTGACTACGCCCAAATGATTTACGATCTTTCAGTCCGCCGCGAATTGATCACCGTCGGCCAAGCAATCGCTGAAAAGGCCGCGAAGGTCGACGTGAAAAGCGAACCGCGCGAACAGATTGTTGAGGCGGAACAGGAACTTTACCGTTTGGCTGAACAAGGCACGTCTGAAAGCGGTTTCCAAAGTTTCCTGAAAGCCGTGACCGAAGCTGTGAACATCGCGAACACCGCCTATCAGCGCGATGGCGATTTGTCCGGTGTCTCTACCGGTTTGATCGACATGGATAAAAAGCTGGGCGGTTTGCACAAATCCGACCTTTTGATCCTCGCCGGTCGCCCATCGATGGGGAAAACATCGCTGGCCACGAACATCGCCTACAACGTCGCGAAGGCCTACAAAAAGGGCATTCTGCATGACGGGTCCGAAGGGGCTGTCAACGGCGGTGTCGTGGGATTCTATTCGCTCGAGATGTCGGCAGACCAGCTCGCCGCGCGTATTCTGTCCGAGGCGGCAGAGGTGCCGTCAGAACAAATTCGCCGTGGTGACATGACGGAAGCTGAATTCCGGCGGTTTGTTGAGGCCGCAAAGCAGCTCGAGTCCTGCCCGCTGTTCATCGATGACACGCCTGCCCTGCCGATCTCCCAGTTAGCCGCCCGTGCCCGCCGTTTGAAACGGACGCACGGTCTTGATTTGTTGATCATCGACTATCTTCAGCTTGTGCGCGGCACGGGTCGATCCGAAAACCGTGTGAACGAAATTTCCGAGATCACAATGGGGATGAAAGCGATTGCGAAGGAATTGCAGATTCCGGTGATCGCGCTGTCCCAGCTGTCGCGTCAGGTGGAAAACCGCGAAGATAAACGCCCGCAGCTGTCGGATTTGCGTGAATCGGGCTCGATTGAGCAAGACGCCGACGTCGTGATGTTCGTGTACCGCGAAGAATACTATGTCGAACGCGAAAAGCCGGGCGATCACGAAATGGAAAAGATGGCCCACTGGCAGGAACGCATGGAAAACCTGCACGGCAAGGCCGAGGTCGTAATCGGCAAGCAACGGCACGGTCCGATTGGTACGGTCGAGTTGTCATTCGAAGGGCAATTCACGCGCTTTGGTAACCTTGTTCAGCCATGGCAGAACCCAAACCAGTCCGAAGAGTTCTGACGTGACGCCGCTTGAAGTTGCACATTTGCGATCTCAAACGACAACCACCCCTAATTCGTCGCCTAGCACTTGTACTTTTCGAACCTAAGCTGGATTTTGCACTGCGGCGGGTTCTGCCGTGGTCACGCGTTGGTACAGATGCCAACTCGCGTGTCCCAATATCGGCATTGCCACAAACAGTCCCAAGAAGAACGGCAACATCGTGATCAAAGTAATCACAGCCACGCTGATGCCCCAGATCAAATAGACCTGCGGTTTGCCGACAACTGCGCCGATCGAAGTGATGATCGCTGTCACGAAATCGACGTCACGATCAAGCAGCATCGGCATGCCGAGCACTGACATCGCAAAAACGATCATCGCAAAAACACTGCCTACGGCGGTCCCGAAACCTAGCATCATCAATCCGTTCGGGCTTAGGAACACATCCAAAGTGGACAGCACGTTTGTCATTGGTGACAGGCCAAGGAAAAGCGCGAATATCATGTGCCCAAGAAAGAACCAGAACAGAAAAACCACCACGATGATCGCTGCCAACCAAGGCAGCTGCCCGCCGCGTTGCGACCAAACGGACCGCGTTATCGCGGCAAATGTAACGTCGTCATCATCTTGAAGACGTTTGCTGGTCTCGTAAAAGCCGAGCGCCGCCAAACTACCCACTAACGGGTACCCCATAACGGCCAGAATTAACCAATATGTCGTCCCCGTGAGAACCGTGATCCCTGCCATTAACAATCCAGCCAACACAAAGAAACTCGCGAAAAACATACCAAGGCCAGGTGCGGTGCTAAAGTCTTTCAGACCTGATCGCAGGCTTTCGGTCAGATCGTTGAACGTCGGTGCGCGCAACGTTGGCGCGCCGTGGGGGCGTGGTTGTGTCATGATCTGACTATGCCAAATCGGCGGAAAAAGTAAACGCAACTGCCTCGTGATTTGTTTTTTCGCCCACTGCCCCCTATCTTTTGACGAAACCAGAGGGGGACCATCATGGTCAAAGACACTGATCCCGCGAACCTGAGCCGCTCGCAGGCCCACGCGTTACGACATGCCCGCGAATTGGAAGGCCATTTGACGTGGCTTGATGGGATCACAGGGACGGCGCTTGGCGTGCTGGCCGTCGCATCTGGCATCTACACGTACCTCGGTGTTTCATCGCTTCTGGATGATAATGGCGCGCTCAGTTTTATCGCGGCAATGGCCTATTCCGTCGCTGTGTCGGTCGCGATTTTCGTGTTCTGGTCCTACCTGATGCGCCTGTTGCCAGCCGTCCGTACGATGGGTGCCCGGATCGGATTATTCCTGTCGATGTGTTTGGGATCGCTTGCGATTATCGCGATGTCCTCATGGTTAAATGCCGCAGCGTTGGCCGGGGCTGCCGCCGTTGAACAGCACCTTGCGACGACAGTTCAGGATTATCAGGCCGCGTTGGAACGCGCCAATACCATCGCCGTTTCGGGTCAAGGCCTGCAACGTGATGTCGCGCGGGTCCGGCAAGGGTTTGACGACCTGAGCGAACAGGAAGCCACGGGGAATTTGTCAGGTATCGCAGGCCAAGGCGCTGTGTTCCGGTTGTTGCAGCAAAAGTCAGATGAACTTGCAGGGTTGGAGACACAAATCGCGTCACAACAACCCTTCGTCGATGCGGCATTCGCTGAAGGCAACGCCATCCTGTCGCGAATGCGTGCGTTAACTGTTGAGGCGGGACCGGTTGAACCCCGCTCTGTCTTGTTTTCCGAAGAAGCCGTACGCCTTGCGAACATCATTACGCAACTGCGCCAGCTATCCGTTGCCCCGCTTGTTGTGCGCGCGGCGCAAGATTTGTCGGCCTCTGTCGTGACCCCGCAATTGCGATCGACGTCCGACGCCACACGCCAAGATCAAGCCGCAACGATCGATTCCGTGTTAACCGTGTTGGGTCAACGGGCAGAGACTTTGCGCCTTGCCGCCGAAGCTGTGAATGGCATGACGCCGCCGTCCGATACCGTTTACACACCGATTTCCACTGCTGACGCGGTAATCAAATACGCCGCGAACTTCATCCCGAGCTGGGCAGGTGCGATTGCAATCGATCTGTTGCCCGCCGTTCTCGTGTTGATCATGACCGTGACCCAAGCCGCAATTCGTGCGGGCCGTGACGGATCAACGACGGAAGATATGATGACGCTCGCTGACCTGCGCGCCGCGATGATTGCACTGAAAGAGGTTGAAGGTCACACCAGCGTCAAAGCCCCTGAACCTAACGCAGAACCACATCCTATCCCTGCCCCGCAGCCCGTCCCAATGACAAAGCCAGCGGAATGACCAAATCGACGAAACGCGGCCCGGGAACGCTGCTGAAGCTGGTCCTTTTCATCCAGCTTGGCTTTGCGGTGATGCTGTTTGGCTCCGATTTAGTACGGGTGCTGCCGCAGGCGATGTCGCCGTCGGACGCCCCGCAATTAACCGAACCGCTGCGCCCCGGTGATCAAACGCGCAGGTTCAATCCTGCGCAGGTCCCTGCCCGCGAAGCATCCCCCAATTCGCGCCCATTGCCCAATACCGGCGACATGCCATCGCGGTTATTGTTCGACAGCGTACAGTGGGAAGGCCGCGATGTGGTGACGATGACCGGACAAATTCAGCCGGGCGATGCGGCGCGGTTTGGTGATTTTATCGACCGTGAAGGCGCACCAGAAGTGGTCTTCCTGAACAGTCCCGGCGGATCGGTCACCGATGCGTTGGTCATAGGCCAAACGATCCGCGACATGGAATCCGAGACCGCCATGTCCGACGCCGATGTCTGTCTGTCCGCATGCCCTTATATTCTGGCAGCAGGCACTACCCGCGATATTCCCGAAGGTGCGTGGGTGGGCGTTCACCAACATTTCTTTGGCGAAAACATCGCTCTGCCCGCTTTTCTCGCAGTTGAGGACATTCAGCGCGGTCAGGGCGACGTCATGACATACCTCGACAAAATGGGAATCGATCCGCTGGTGATGCAGCACGCCCTCGTGACGCCGCCCGACGAAATCTATTTGCTGACCCAAGCTGAACTTCGCACCTATGATTTTCTACCTGAAATCGCCGATGATACCGCGAACTGACAGCTTTTTCTTGACCTCCGCCCCCGGAGTGACAAAAGGGGTCGCATGAGCACTGGACACTTATCAATCGACCTTTCCGCCGTGGCCGCCAACTGGCGTGCCCTTGACGCAAAAACCACCGTGGAAACGGGGGCTGTCGTTAAGGCAGACGGCTATGGATTAGGTGCGGCACGCGTTGCAAAAGCTTTGGCCGATGTGGGTGCGCGTCGCTTTTTTGTGGCTATTGCTGAAGAAGGTGCAGCTGTCCGTCAGGCATTGGGACCGGACGTTGAAATCAGCGTATTCTCTGGCCACATGGACGGCGATACCGCTTTGATCCGTGATCTAAACCTGACGCCAATGTTGAATTCTGTGGATCAGGTGTCGCGTCATCTGGAACATCTGCCCGGCCACGGGTTTGGTATCCAACTTGACACCGGCATGAACCGTCTCGGGATGGAATGGGACGAATGGGCCGCTGTTGCCGAAGTTGTGCTGGCACAACGTCCGTCCATGGTGATGAGCCATCTAGCCTGCGCCGATGATCCCGATCACCCGATGAACCCGTATCAATTGGATATCTTCCATAAAATGACCGACGGAATCACAACGCCGCGGTCGCTTTCTGCGACGGGCGGGATGCTTTTGGGTGCGGATTACCACTTCGACATTTGCCGTCCGGGGATCGGCCTGTACGGCGGCGCGCCGTTTAAGGATGCCCGCGCGGTCGCGCGACTTGATCTGCCCGTTATTCAGGTCCGCGCCTTGGACGCGGGCGAAGTCGCAGGCTACGGCAATTCGTGGCAGGCCGCGCGTCCGTCGCGCATCGCGACTGTATCCGCTGGCTACGCAGACGGATTGATCCGCGCGATGTCAGACCGCGCCACGCTTTGGTACGACGACCACCCCTGCCCGCTGATCGGGCGCGTGTCGATGGATTTGCTGACTGTAGACGTCACCGATCTTGGCTTTGATCCAGAGGCGCTGACAATTCTTGGGCCAAAACAATCGGTAGATCAATTGGCCGACCGTGCAGGCACGATTGGTTATGAAATCCTGACATCGCTTGGTAACCGCTACAGCCGCCAATCCGTCACAGGATGATGTTTCTGGCCGCGATAGGTGCGGCAATGCTGGGCGCACTTGCGGCCCTTGGTCGGTTTACGATTTTCACCGGTCAAACGATCAGCCACCTTGTACGGCCGCCGTTTTATGGGGGCGCCTTTGGACAGGCGCTTATCCAGATCGGTTACTTTTCACTGCCTGTTGTCGGCTTGACCGCGTTTTTCACCGGCGGCGCATTGGCATTGCAAATCTATTCTGGCGGTGCGCGTTTCTCGGCAGAGGCTGTTGTTCCCCAGATCGTGGCCATCGGCATGGTCCGGGAACTGGGGCCTGTGTTGGTTGGCCTCATGATCGCAGCACGCGTCACGTCGTCCATTGCCGCTGAAATCGCCACGATGAAAGTGACTGAACAGATCGACGCATTGGTCACACTGTCCACGCACCCGATCAAGTACCTGACCCTGCCCCGCGTGTTAGCTGCAACGTTGATGATGCCGCTTCTGGTTGCAGTCGGGGATACCATCGGGATTTTCGGCGGCTATCTGGTCGCCACACAACGGTTGGGTTTTAATGCGGCCAGCTACATTCAAAACACAGTCGATTTTCTCGAAGCTTTGGACATCGCGTCTTCATTGGTCAAAGGCGCGGTCTTCGGTTTCATCGCAGCTCTTGTTGGCTGCTACTACGGGATGACATCCGACCGCGGTGCGATGGGCGTGGGGCGCGCAACAAAAGGCGCGGTGGTTGCAGCGTCAGTTTTGATACTTGCTGCCAACTTCTTCCTCACAGAAGCGTTTTTCAGCACATGATTACCCTTTCCGGCGTTCATAAGACCTTTGAAGGCAATCACGTACTGCGCGGCGTGGACCTGTCGGTCGGGCGCGGCGAAAGTATGGTCATCATCGGCGGGTCTGGGTCTGGTAAGTCTGTGCTTATCAAATGCATTCTTGGGCTCCTGACGCCGGATGCGGGTCAGATCACGATTGACGGTGCTGCGATGACGCCGAAAACCCAAGCTGGCTTTCTGGATCGGTTCGGCATGTTGTTCCAAGGTGGCGCGTTGTTCGACAGCCTGCCCGTTTGGCAAAACGTGGCGTTCCGCCTGCTGCGCGGTCCACGTAAGGCGCAGGCCCGTGATATTGCGATTGCAAAACTTGCGCAGGTCGGGCTGACCGCAGATATCGCTGACCGCTACCCGTCTGAACTGTCGGGCGGCATGCAAAAACGTGTGGGGCTGGCCCGTGCGATTGCGGCTGATCCGGAAGTGATTTTCTTCGACGAACCGACAACGGGGCTCGACCCGATTATGGCAGGCGTGATCAATGATCTGATCCGCAATGTTGTGACGGACCTTGGTGTCACTGCCGTCACGATCACCCACGACATGACGTCGGTTGATACGATCGCGGATCACGTCGCGATGCTGCACGACGGGGTCATCCGCTGGACTGGACCGAAAACGGCGATGGGTGATGCTGATGATCCCCACCTGAAACAGTTCATTGCTGGGTCGACAGAAGGGCCGATCAAGGCGCGCTGGTAACTGCGATTCGTTCGGAATCAGCGACTGCTCCGGTCAATCTGTCAAAAAGAAGGCAATTGTGACACTTTGCGCAACAACCCTGACGTGAACGTCATTGTTTCGCATTTCGCAACGGCGCGATCTTACCGCTTGTTAACCATTTCCCCTTAGAATGTGGGCGATCCGCACTGACATGCCATCAAAGACAAAACACGACACGCCCGAACCAAGAGCGCAAATTAATCGCAATTCGGAAACAATATCGGATCATTTTGCGCCCTGAACGCACCTGAAAGAGTAACAGTCGCTTCCTGTCCCCAATTCCCCTTTGGCAGTTGGCGAGTCTTCGCCTATCTTAAGAACATTCTAAGCATTTGGGGGAATGCACCTTGTTTTTGTTTCTGCGCAATTTGGCGCGCATGTGCCACGCGCTTTCATTGTTTCTGGTTGCTGCTATCGCATTGGCGTTGGCCTTTTACACCATCATGTGTGCGTTTGAGCAGTCGACTTGGCTGACGATGCCTTTGACATTTGGCGAAACCACAATCCCCGAAGCAGGCATGTACCTACAAATCATTCTGACCGTGCTTGTCGGGTCAATGGCTTTTTATCTACCGACCAACACGCGGATCATGGCGCTTGAAAATAGCCACCGCAAATTCCAGATTTCGATGCACGATGTGGCCAAAGCCTATCACGAAGTGCATACGGCCGACCGGTCTGGCGTTTTTACACTGTCATCTGAATTTGATGCCATCCGCGAACGGTTGGCCTACCTGCGCGACCACCCGGATATGGAGCAACTGGAGCCATCAGTGATGGAAGTTGCCGCCCAAATGAGCCAGCAATCGCGCCATCTGGCAGATGTTTATTCAGATGAAAAAGTTGCGCGTGCCAAGGCGTTCTTGGTTCAGCGACAGGAAGAAGCGGAAAAACAGCAGGAACGTATCGTTGAAGCGCTGCATGCCTGCACCGAAATCCGCAAATGGGCGCAACAGGTTGAACTTGAAGAAAGCATCGTTGCGTCGCAATTGGCCCAGCTTGACGAAAAGCTGCAAAAGGCCCTGCCTGCTTTGGGATATTCGCTGGAACATGACGACGGTGATGAATTCATGGAAGACCTCACCATGCCGGATCTGACCAAGGACGTTGACAGCAACGTGCTGATTTTAGCACAAAAGCCAGCCGCTGAATAACCCACCCTTGCACAAAGGCGGAACGCATCACCATCTATGATCAAGCGACATAAAAGGTGAGTGCGTACATGCAGACGGCCCTGAAGATTACAAACCTAAGCCTATTGGTTTTGTTTCCCATCGCGTGGTTTGCGCCATTGATGCGCGCAGGCCTGCTACCGTTGTTTGGACTATCCGAAATTTCCGTCATTTCCGGTCTGCAGAGCCTTTGGAAGTCAGATGTATTTCTGGCATTGGTCGTCACGGTCTTCGCGCTTTTCGCGCCGTACCTGAAGACAATAGGCCTCGCGTTAGTTCATTTTGATCTGCTCAAGGCGAAAACGCTGCCAGTGCTGAGCTATATGGGCAAATTGGCGATGGCCGATATCTTCTTGATTGCGTTGTACATTGTGCTTGCGAAAGGCGTTGGCATCGGCAAAGTGGAAACCGCATGGGGCCTCTATCTATTCACGGCCTGCATCGTCGTGTCGTTGCTTATCTCGATGTTCTCCACAAAATCCGCCCCTACAGATTGACCCCGATTTTTCGGCAAATTCGCGTTTGCGCATTTGCATTGCGGCCCATGTCAAAATGGGACAAAACGGAAACATGGCTAAATCGTTAAATTACACCTGCAATGAATGTGGCGCCTCCAGCACGAAATGGTCGGGCCAATGCGACGCCTGTCAGGCCTGGAATTCGATTGTCGAGGAAAAGCCGCTTGCGGCCGGACCCGGCAAAAAATCCTTAGCG
This sequence comes from Rhodobacteraceae bacterium S2214, assembly GCA_025141675.1. Classification (NCBI taxonomy): domain Bacteria; kingdom Pseudomonadati; phylum Pseudomonadota; class Alphaproteobacteria; order Rhodobacterales; family Paracoccaceae; species Rhodobacteraceae bacterium S2214. The sequence goes on along the minus strand of CP081161.1, from coordinate 1,824,458 downwards.
GCGCGACGCGGTAAACCGATCCCGCTAACCGATCTTGCAACTGTCGGCGAAGCCCCGCCCCGCACCATGTCAGGCGTCGGCGAATTGGACCGTGTGCTTGGCGGCGGCTTGGTGAAGGCGTCCGCCCTTTTGGTCGGCGGCGATCCCGGCATCGGGAAATCAACGTTGCTATTGCAGGCCGCCGCCCGCTTTGCCCGCAACGGGCTAAAGGTCGTTTACATCTCAGGCGAAGAATCCGCGGCCCAAGTCCAGATGCGCGCCCGTCGTTTGGGGCTGCATGAAAGTCCCGTGGCGCTCGCCTCCGAGACAAACCTGCGCGACATTCTCACCACCCTTGAGGCCGAAAAGCCCGATTTCGCGATTATCGATTCGATCCAGACCATGTGGGCCGACCACGTGGACAGTGCCCCCGGATCCGTGTCGCAGGTCCGCACCTGTGCCCACGAACTGACGACATTTGCAAAGACCCATGACGTTGCCATCGTGATGGTCGGACACGTCACTAAAGAAGGTGCAATTGCCGGCCCGCGTGTCGTTGAGCATATGGTCGATACAGTGCTGTATTTCGAAGGCGAGCGCGGCCACCAGTTCCGGATTTTGCGATCCGTGAAGAACCGCTTTGGCCCTGCTGATGAGATTGGCGTGTTTGAAATGACCGGCAAAGGGCTTGCGGAGGTTAAGAATCCCTCGGCCCTTTTCCTGTCAGAACGCACCCCTGCACCCGGATCAGTTGTGTTTGGCGGCATTGAAGGCACCCGTCCGATGCTTTGCGAGATCCAAGCCCTTGTGGCCCCTTCGCCACACAGCCAACCCCGCCGATCTGTCGTCGGATGGGACAGTGGACGGCTTGCAATGATCCTCGCGGTGCTCGAATCACGCTGTGGAGTCCCCTTCACCGGATTGGACGTTTATCTTAACGTAGCAGGGGGTTTGCGCATTTCAGAGCCAGCCGCGGACCTCGCCGTGGCAGCCGCGCTCGTTTCGGCGCGAGAAGACGCTGCATTGCCAAAAGAATCGGTGGTTTTTGGCGAAATCAGTCTGTCCGGTGCGTTACGTCCTGTCGTTCAGACGGAAAATAGATTGAAAGAAGCGGCAAAACTTGGTTTTACCTCCGCAATCACACCGCAACAGACCAAACAGGTCGCGGCGTCCGGTCTAACTTTGCGGCAACCGCAAGATTTGGCTGGTTTTGTTGAAGAGGTATTCGGCGCAAGATCCTAGGCGTCGGGCAAGAGGAACGACATGGACTTTACAATCATCGACGGCGTCGTCGCGATCATCATCGTGCTTTCCGCCCTACTGGCCTACAGCCGTGGCTTTGTCCGCGAAGCAATGGCCATCGCGGGATGGATTGGGGCCACGATTTTGGCCTTTATCTTTGCCGATCAGGTGCAACCGCTGATCCGTCAAATTCCGGTCGTTGGCGACTTTATCGGCGATAGCTGTGAATTGTCGATCATTGCTTCTTTCGCAGCCGTATTCGCTGTGGCCCTCGTCGTCGTGTCGATCTTCACACCGCTGTTCTCTAGCATCATCCAACGATCCGCCCTTGGTGGTTTGGATCAAGGTCTTGGTTTTGTCTTTGGCGTGGCGCGCGGCATCTTGCTCGTGGCTGTTGCGTTCTTCGTGTACCAAACAGTTCTTTCTACGCAGAAAATCGAAATGATCGAAAACAGCCGTTCTGCTGTGATCTTCTCGCAGTTCACCGGCACGATCGGCGAACGTGATCCTGAAGCAGCACTTGGCTGGATCACCACCCAATACGAGCAGTTGGTCGGCGATTGCGGCGCAACAGAGCCCGCCGAGACGCTGACAACCGAGTAAGACAAACAAAGGTGCGCTGCGGCGCACCTTTTCATTCGTGGGATGCCCGATCTATGGGCGTGACTCTGTCGTCCCAAATGATTAAGACGCCCCTAAACGCAGCCACTGGATATGGAAAGCTCACCTTGTCCCATCAGATGCCCCCTGCCCACCCTTTTGACGATGATAAGCTCAAGGAGGAATGCGGCGTCTTTGGCGTCGTCGGTGTCAGCAACGCCGCCAACTTTGTAGCGCTTGGTCTTCACGCCTTGCAGCACCGCGGTCAAGAAGCGGGCGGCATCGTCACCCACCACCCTGAAACAGGTTTTCACCAAGCCCGCCGTATGGGTCTGGTCCGCGATAACTTTACTTCTGCCGAGATGATCGAACGCCTGCCCGGTCCGATTGGGATCGGTCACGTGCGTTACTCCACCGCAGGCAACAAAGGTCAGCGTACAGAAATTCGTGACGTTCAGCCGTTCTTTGGCGAATTTTCGATGGGTGGGGCTGCGATTGCCCATAACGGGAACATCACCAATGCGATGTCCTTGCGCAAAGAGTTGACGGAACGCGGATCAATTTTCCAGTCGTCATCTGATTCCGAATGCATCATCCACCTGATGGCCCGCTCCATGGGCAAAACCATTCCCGACCGGATGGAAGAAGCGCTACGCAAAGTCGAAGGCGCCTTTTCCGTCGTCGCGATGACCCGCACAAAACTGATCGGCTGCCGCGATCCGTTAGGCGTGCGTCCGTTGGTTCTGGGCAAGGTCGGCGATGGTTGGGTTCTGTCTTCCGAGACCTGTGCGCTTGATATCATTGGCGCGGAATTCATTCGTGAAATCGAAGCTGGCGAAATGGTCGTGATTTCGGACAAAGGCGTCGAAAGCCATTTCCCGTTCCGCCGCGCGAAATCGCGCTTCTGTATCTTTGAACATGTGTATTTCAGCCGTCCTGATAGCCAACTTGGCGGTCGGTCCGTATATGAGACACGCGAAAACATTGGTCGTGAACTAGCCAAGGAAAACCCCGTTGTAGCCGATCTGGTTTGCCCGGTTCCGGATTCCGGGACCCCGGCTGCGATTGGCTATTCCTTGGAATCCGGTATCCCGTTTGCCATGGGGATTATCCGTAACAACTACATGGGTCGGACGTTTATCGAGCCGACTGAACAGATCCGCAACATGGGTGTTCTGTTGAAGCTCAATGTCAATAAGGCGCTGATCAAAGGCAAACGCGTGATCTTGGTTGATGACAGTGTTGTACGCGGCACGACCAGCCGCAAGATCAAGGAAATGGTGCTGGATGCTGGTGCTGCCGAAGTCCACTTCCGCATCGCGTCCCCGCCTACAGCTTGGCCGTGCTTCTACGGCGTCGATACGCCAGAACGCGAAAAACTGCTGGCCGCGACTATGTCCGAAGAAGAAATGCGGGTGCATCTGGGCGTTGATAGTTTGAAATTCATCTCGCTGGATGGGCTGTACCGCGCAGTTGGCGAAAAAGATGGCCGCAATGCAGCGTCGCCTGCCTATTGCGACGCATGTTTTTCCGGCGAATACCCGATCGCCCCCTCTGACATGATCGAACAAGGCTTTAAAGCGAAGCAGGCCGCCGAATAGGCCAGCGAAACGTTTCCTAAACTTTTCCATGCGATCCACAAAGCATCCAGAATTCAGGAGGTGTGATGGGACGCATGGAAAGCAACGATAGTCACCAAGTCAGCTATCGCTGGTCCATCATTATGGACGGCGGCCAAACCATCGCTTTTGAAGGTGGTAACACAGCTGGTGCTGCAAAATTCGTAGATGAAGTGCAGCGGTTTCATCTCACCGGCGAGAAACCGAAGGAAGTGCGAAACTACCGGTTTCCCACGCACAACCATTCAACCGCGTTAGCCGCGGATATCCTTGTCGATATATCCAAAGTTCAACTTGTTTTGCGGGAAACACTGCCGCTAACCTTGTCGGCCCCTTGACCGTTTGAGGTTGACGCGTCACATGGTGCGTTATGACAAAGATTGCATTGATCACTGGGGCCTCTCGTGGGCTTGGCGCAGCGCTTGCCGAAGAATTGGCTGCTACCCATCATGTTGTGGCCGTTGGTAAGACAACTGGTGCGCTGGAAGAATTGGATGACCGTATCCAAGCAGCGGGGGGGGTATCGACACTGGCCCCAATGGACATCACTGTTGAGGCCGCGATGCAGCAGTTGTGCCGCTCGATCTATGACCGCTGGGGTAAACTGGACCTTTGGGTACACACAGCCGTTCATGCCGCCCCTCTTGCGCCTGCTGGCCATATCGGCCCCAAAGATTTCGATAAATCGGTTTTGACCAACATCACCGCAACGGCCCGCCTGATCGGGTACATCAGCCCATTGCTTGGGACTGAAGGACGTGCGCTGTTCTTTGACGATCCCAAAGCTGGCAATGCGTTCTTTGGCGCTTATGGTGCAACGAAGGGCGCACAGGTCGCGTTGGCGCGCAGTTGGCAGGCTGAAAGTGCCAAAACCGGCCCGGTCGTCAAAATTTTATCGCCCGCAGCCATGCCAACAGCGACACGGGCGCGGTTCCACCCGGGCGAAGACAGATCCACGTTGGCCAGCCCGGCAAGCGAAGCAAAACGTCTCTTGGGTGAAATCCTGTCATGACAAACCCGACGCTGACCGACATTGTTGGTAGCGTCAAAGCACATTCGGCACCAGACAACATGACAACCGCAATCATCGCGATTGATGGCTGCGGTGGCGCGGGCAAAACAACTTTATCCGAACGCTTGGCAACGCGTCTTGATGCGCAAGTGATCCATACCGATGAGTTTGCGAGCTGGGACGACCCGCTGAATTGGCACGACAGGCTGATCCAGCAAGTGCTGCAACCGCTTCATGCTAATACCGCCGCCCGATACCAACGCTTCGATTGGTCAACGAACCGTCTGGCGGAATGGCATAGCGTCCCGATACAACCTTTCGTCATCCTTGAAGGTGTGAGCAGCGCACGGATCGCTTTCCGAAAATTTCTGTCATTCGCCATCTTTGTCGACACCCCGTCTGACATCTGCCTGCAACGCGGCCTAGCGCGCGACGGTGCCGATGCGGCCCCACTTTGGCGAGACTGGCAAGCTGCCGAAGCCGCATACCTGACCTCGGACGCCCCACAAGATTTCGCCAATCTGAAAATCGACGGCACCCAATCCATCCCAAAATAACACCCACCGTCTGAGTCTCAGCCGCAACATTGCAAAAATGACGCTATCCCCTTCTTGTCCACTGCGAAAACCTCGCTTACGAACAAAACAACAAAGGGGCGCAGATGCGTATTTTAATCACAAATGACGATGGCATTAACGCCCCGGGACTGAGAGTCTTGGAAGCCATTGCAACAGAAGTTGCTGGTCCCAACGGCGAGGTCTGGGTCGTTGCCCCCGCGCTGGAACAGTCCGGCGTCGGCCATTGCATCAATTACACCCGCCCGACCATGATCACAGAAATCGCGCCGCGCCGCTTCGCGGTCGAAGGTGCGCCTGCGGACTGCGTGCTGGTTGGCCTGTATGAAATTATGAAATCGGCAAAACCGGACTTGATCTTGTCTGGCGTCAATCGCGGCAATAACGCGGGTGAAAACACGCTGTACTCCGGCACCATTGGCGCCTGCATGGAAGCGGCTTTGCAAGGCTACAACGCAATTGCGCTGTCGCAATATTACGGTCCAGATAACGCCCATCTCGATGATCCATTCGAAGCCGCAGCACAACACGGCGCCCCCCTGATCAAGAAACTGATCGCTCAGGGCGTCTGGGACAATGCCGACTACCGCCTGCTATATAACCTGAATTTCCCACCAGTGCCCGCCGCTGAAGTAAAGGGCCACAAAGTCGTCGCCCAAGGCTATCGCCCCAATGCCCGCTTTTCAGTCGAACCCCAAACGTCACCGTCCGGCCGCCGCTACGCGTGGATCAAAGGTGGTAGCCAGCGCGAAATGACGGCTGAGGGCACTGATGTGCGCGCCAATCTCGAAGGCTACATTTCGATCACGCCGATGCGGGTTGATCTGACAGCCTACGACGTTCTGGATCAGCTAAAGGGTCAGTTGGATTGATGATCGACCCTGACATCAAAATGCAGTTTCTTTTCGCGTTACGATCCAAGGGCGTGACCGACGCACGTGTATTGACCGTCATGGAACAGGTCGACCGCGCCGCCTTTCTGAAGGGCTTGTTCAAAGAACGGGCGTACGAAGATATGCCGCTGCCCATTGCCTGCGGCCAAACGATTAGCCAGCCGTCTATCGTCGGCTTGATGACCCAAGCGCTAAACGTGCAACCTCGCCATAAAGTTTTGGAAATCGGGACAGGGTCCGGCTATCAGGCCGCAATCCTCGCGAAATTGGCCCGTCGTGTTTACACAATTGACCGTTTCAAACGACTTGTGACCGAAGCAAAGTCCCAATTTGACGCTCAAGACATCAGCAATATTACCGCAATCGTCGCAGACGGCAGCCACGGGTTACCCGAACAGGCCCCCTTTGATCGCATATTGCTGACCGCAGCTGCAGAAGACCCACCCAGCACCCTCTTGGCGCAATTGCGGATTGGGGGTATCATGGTGTTGCCGGTCGGCCAGTCCGATACCGTGCAAAGCCTAATCCGTGTCACAAAGACCGAAGACGGATTGGACTATGAAGAATTACGTACCGTTCGTTTTGTGCCCCTGCTCGAAGGGCTCGGCCAAGATTAACGCAAAAGGCGAGACAGGGCAGAACCCCGGCAAACGGGGCGCCCGCATGAGGAGCAGAGATATGACCGCCAACAGGCGCAATGGGGTGCGACGCATCCTGATGACCACCGCAGCCCTTGCCGCATTGGCTGGCTGCGCGGAAAACCCATTTGAAGGGTTCGACTTTGACCTACGGGACTTGGGTGACGGGTTCGACACCTCTGAAGCGGTTGCGAATATTGCGCCACGCCCTGCCCCCGATGATCGCGGCGTTATTTCTTACCCCAATTACCAAGTCGTTTTGGCCAAACAAGATGACACAATCCGTACGATTGCGGGGCGCTTGGGTCTGAATGCAGTAACTTTGGCAACGTTCAACGGCATTGATGCAGATGCCACGCTGCGCCGCGACGAAGTTATTGCACTACCTTCCCGTGTCACCGAACCGTCACCTGCAACAGGTGCAGCAACGACCGGCCCGATCCAACCGCTTGATGTTGCAGCGGTTGCGACGACCGCACTTGACCGTGCCGATGCAGCTGCGCCAGCAACACAGGCGACACCGCAAGCTGCCCCGGCCCGCCAATCCGGAGCAGAACCTGTCCGCTACCAAGTCGGTCGCGGGGACACCGCATTTACCATTGCACGGCAGTTCAACATTCCCGTCGCAAGCATCGCTGAATGGAATTCGCTTGGGCCCGACTTGGCGATCCGCGAAGGGCAATTCCTGTTGATCCCGCAAAGTAGCACGCCAAGCCGTCCACAATCCGTGGCAGATGCGCCAGTCACTACACCGGGCACGGGTAGCCAAACACCCGTACCGCCAAGCGCGTCTGCGCCGCTGCCAGATGAAGCCCCATCCGTTGCTGCACCCGCGCCGGAAGCACCGAACCTAGGCACACCGACGGCAACGCCCGCGCCTGCACCGGCGGCGGCACCTGCCCCCGCACCAGCGGCAAGCAGCAATGCTCAGCTTGTTCGTCCGGTCGCAGGCACAATCATCCGCGCCTATGCCGCAGGTCGTAACGAAGGGATCGACATCGGTGTGCCAGCAGGGACAAGCGTGAAGGCAGCCGATGCAGGGTCTGTTGCCGCTGTGACCACGGACACGTCCGGCGTTGCGATTGTTGTGATCAAACACGCGGGCAATCTGCTGACCGTCTACACCAATCTCGCAGATCTGACCGTTGAAAAAGGCGATAGTGTTTCGCGCGGTCAAGCCATCGCCAAAGTCGCAGCAGGCGATCCAAGCTTCCTGCACTTCGAAGTACGGCGCGGATTGCAATCCGTTGATCCGGCCGACTTTTTCTGAGTTTTCGTCAGTATCCCGCCGAGGTGCCCGTTGATCGGACGGGATGCCTCCGGCGAGGATATTTAAGACCAAAAGAAATAGGGCGTTGCGCTGTTAACCCAGCGTGACGCCCTTTCTACCTGCGAGATCAAGGAAATACTGCCAAGCCACACGGCCCGACCGTGATCCGCGTGTCGCCTGCCATTCAATAGCCTCTGCGCGCAATGTATCGTCGTCAATTGTCACACCATGTGCGTCGCAGTATCCACGGATCATCGACAGATATTGATCTTGGTCGCAAGGATGAAACCCGAGCCACAGACCAAAACGGTCGGAAAGAGACACTTTCTCTTCCACGGCTTCCCCCGGCGTGATCGCAGTTGAGCGTTCGTTTTCAATCATATCGCGCGGCATTAAGTGACGTCTGTTGGACGTCGCATAGAGCACAACATTGTCCGGCCTGCCCGCGATGCCACCATCAAGGACCGCCTTCAACGATTTGTAGTGCGCGTCGTCATGGCTGAACGATAGATCATCGCAGAACATCAAGAAGCGTTGCGGCCGATCGCGCAGCATATCAAGACAGCGACCGATGCTTTCCATGTCCTCGCGCTGGACCTCAACAATCCGGAGGTCGGGGTAATCTTTGATCACCGCTCCATGGATTGCTTTGACAAGGCTGGATTTTCCCATGCCCCGTGCGCCCCAAAGCAACGCGTTGTTGGCAGGCATACCTTTGGCAAACTGGATCGTGTTGGCCAGCAGCGTGTCCCGTGACCGGTCCACCCCGATCAAAAGATCCAAATCAACGCGGTTGACCTTTTCTACGGGCACCAATTGGTCCGGGTCGGTTTGCCAAACATAGGCGCTTGCGGCGCTCAGATCGGGTGCAGGCAGCGGCGCGGGGGCGAGCCGTTCAAGCGCCTCCGCGATCCGCAACATCACGTCGTCGTTCATGGCTTTGGCTCGTCCGCAGCGTCGGCTAAATCTGCATCTTCTTCGTCATCCTCGATGTCGTCGAACAAGCTTTCATCTTCGCCGATAATGCCTTCAGCACGCGCCGCTTTGTCTTTGCGTCGTTCGACGCCTGCCACCAAATGGATCGAGATTTCGTACAGCCCGAAGACCACCACAAACAAGATCAGCTGGGTGGTGACGTCCGGTGGCGTGACCAACGCCGCAACTACAAGAATACCAACAATCGCGTATTTGCGGACGTTGCGCAGGCCGCGCGATGACGCAAGACCAGCCGTACCCATTAGGGTCAAAAGAACCGGAAGCTGGAAACAAACCCCAAAGGCCACGATCATTTTCAGCGTGATATCAAGAGTTTCGTTGACTTTGCCGTTGAAGACAATGTCAACGCCACCGTCGCTTGGCGGTGCTGCGAAGGCTGGCATTGCGCTTGTCCCGCCAGAGCCAGGCAGTAACAACGCGCCGTTCGCAGGAGGCGCAACAGCATCTGCCATGATCGCAGAAACGAACGATGGAAGGTCAGCAAACCCGAGGAAAAACGCCATGGCAAGCGGTACGACCACATAATGGGCGAAGGCCGCGCCGATCAAAAAAAGTACGGGACTTGAGATGATAAATGGCAAGAACGCGTTCTTTTCGTTCTTGTAGAGACCGGGCGCCACAAAACGCCACAGCTGATACGCGATCACAGGGAACGATAGCGTTAGACCGCCCACAACCGAAATGCGGATCAACGTGAAAAAGTATTCCTGCGGCGCAGTGTATTGCATCACAGGATTTTCGTTGCCCAAGGACCGCATCGTTTTCTCAATCGGCCCAAGCAAAAAGTCGAGCAACATGCTGCCAAACGAAAAGCACAACACCATGGCGACCAAAAACGCGCCAACCGAATAGATAAGACGCTGCCGCAGCTCGGTCAGGTGTTCGATTAACGGCGCGGCGCTGCCGTCCATCTCGTCTTGGGTGCTCATGCTTCGCCCTCTTTTGGCGCGGTCGGTGCTTTGGTTTGGCCGACCTCAGGTGCGGCCGTTTCAGCTTCGGCTGCTTTCGCAGCCTCGCGTTCTTTGCGGGCCTCTGCGGCCTGCGCCATACCTGCGTCCATCTTTTCTTTGGCCGCCGCCCGTTCAGGCGACAAGGCTGCGGTCGCCGCAGTGATGCCTGACGCTTCTTTCAGTTTGTCGACACCAAATGCCTTGGGGTTTGCAGCGGCTTTCAGCCCCTTAGAGATATCGTTCACACCGGCATCATTGGCCGCATCATTCATCGCTTTCGAGAACTCGCGCGCCATGCCTTTGGCCTTGCCTGTAAACTCTCCCATTGTGCGGAACAGTTGCGGCAGGTCCTTAGGACCGATCACGATGAGGGCAACAATGCCCACCACCATCATTTCACTCCAGCCGAGGCCAAACATGTGCGATTACCTTATAGGGATCAGATATGGGCGACTTAGACTTTGTCTTGCTCTTCAGCAGGTGTCACGTCTTTGGCGTTTGCCATTTCGTCTGTGACTTCTTTGTCCGCGTCGTTCACGCCCTTTTTGAACGCAGTGATGCCTTTGCCCACTTCGCCCATCAGGCTGGATACTTTGCCACGGCCAAACAGGACCAAGACAACAACGGCGATCAGAAGGATGCCGGGGATACCGATGTTATTAAGCATGATGTTCTCCTTAGAGCAGGCCGTTCGACCCGCATAAATCTGTCATTGATTGACAGATAGGGGGCAAAGTGCCGCGATGGAAGTGGGAAAATACAAGATAAAACCCCTTTTTTGCAAGGGCATGATGTTATTTGTGACAAATACTTGTCAGTTGTCAGCTTTTTGTCAAAATGGACAGGTTGATAAGGAATCAAAGATGCGACGCGCCGACCGCCTGATGGCACTTGTTCAAATCCTCAGAGATGGAGCGCTTCACCGTGCTGGCGATCTTGCTGCCGCCGTCGATGTCAGTCTGCGGACGATTTATCGCGACATGGAAACGCTCGCCGCGTCCGGTGTGCCAATCGAAGGTGAACGTGGCGTGGGCTATCATGTGACGGCTGCCATCACACTGCCCCCGCTGAACCTGACCATGACCGAATTAGAGGCGTTGCATATGGGATTGATGGCTGTCGGCGGCGGGAATGATGCAGAGCTTGCCACGGCAGCGAACACATTGACCCAAAAACTGGACGCGGTCATGCCAGAGGATCGGTCACGCAGCCCTGCCCCCTATAGTTTTGCGATCTACCCTTTTGCGGATGCCGCGAAAGGGTTCCAGCATTTGCCGCAAATCAGGCAGGCCATTCGGACCCGCCAAAAACTGCTGCTATCTATAGGTGGGCACCATAGAACCGTCAGGCCGCTCCAACTGGATTATTGGGGGCGGCTTTGGACCTGCGTTGTCTGGTGCGAAACGACCAAGGGCTTCGATGATCTCCGCGTTGATCAGATCACGCACATGCGTATTCTACCGAGCCTTTTTGTGGATGAACCTGAAAAGTCCTACACGGCATATTTGGCCCAACGGAAATAACCGCAGGGCCAAAATTTCGCAAAACCCGGACCGTTTAGCCAATCAGTGCTTTACGCAACATGTTCAGCGCCACGAGGATCAAAAACACGCCAAAGACTTTCTTGAGTGGTTTAGGATCCATCTTATGCGCCAATGCAGCCCCCCAAGGCGCAGTGATCAACGTCATCGCAATCACAAGCGCGAAAGCCACAAGATTAACTGCCCCGATCGTCAACGGCGGCGTTGGAACATCCGACATATCCGCGAGCAAAAACCCGATCACGGACGGCACGGCGATGATCACACCAAATCCTGCGGCCGTGGCCACGGCGCGGTGAATAGCGACGCCATAGAGTGACATCACGGGGACGCCAAACGACCCGCCACCGATCCCCATAAGCACCGACAAAAACCCCAGCAGCGGCGAAAGCACTGCACGAGCTGGCCCCACAGGCATCTCCGGACCTAAACGCCATGATGCGCGTCCAAAGGCCATATAGGCCCCGACAATAATCGCGAGCACACCGAAGATGGCTTGCAAGGCACCAGACCGCAGTGATGTCGCGATGCTCACCCCGATGACCGCGCCGATCACGATACCGGGCAGCCAGCCCTTTAGGATTTGCAGGTCCACGGCACCTTTTTTGTGATGCGCCAACCCAGACCGGACCGACGTCACGATGATGGTCGCAAGCGATGTTCCTAAACACAATTGCATCAGCTGCGGGCTGTCGTAACCAAGGGCACTAAATGCGTAGAAAAACGCAGGGACCAACACGATGCCGCCCCCAACCCCCAACAGGCCCGCCAAAACACCGGCAAAGGCACCAATGATCAAAATCAAACCGACCATCGGCAACAAAAGTGAGAGTTCAGGCATTATGCGGCTTCTTTCGTAATAAAGGACAAAGCATCAAGCAGGACCTGCGCATCAGCCCCGTCGCGGTGCGCGTTCTCGGACAGATAGCGCCGCCACATACGTGCGCCAGGGCGGGCTTGGAACATGCCAAGCATATGACGTGTGACTTGGTTCAGGCGACCACCCTGCGCGATGTGATCCGTGATATACGGCACCATTTCGAGCACGACGTCTTCGGCGGACTTCGCGGCGTCTGCACCGTAAATAAGACGATCTGCGTCTAACAGCACGTCAGACGGCGTATGATACGCGGACCGCCCAATCATCACGCCGTCCAGCCCCGCATCCAGAAAGCCAAGTGCTGCGTCCAAATTGGTAATTCCACCATTGATGGACAGATGAAGATGCGGGAACAACCCTTTCATTTCATGTACCAATTCGTAATCAAGTGGCGGCACATCGCGGTTTTCTTTCGGGGACAACCCTTGCAGCCATGCCTTGCGCGCGTGAATTGTAAAACGATCGACACCAGCAGCACTGACCCGCGCCAAAAAGTCAGGCAAAACCGTCGCCGGATCTTTATCGTCCACTCCGATCCGGCACTTGACGGTCACCGGCAAATCGGACGCGTCCTGCATTGCTTTCACACAGGCTGCAACGACGTCAGGACTTTCCATCAGGATCGCGCCAAATGAACCGGATTGCACCCTGTCAGACGGGCAACCGCAGTTCAAATTAACTTCGTCATAGCCGTATTCCGCGGCAATAGCGGTCGCCTGCGCCAATTGCGCAGGATCAGACCCACCAAGCTGCAGCGCCACTGGATGTTCAGCAGCATGAAAGCCTAGCAGCCGATCACGATCACCATGAACAATCGCAGGTGCCGTCACCATTTCGGTATAAAGAAGGGTCTGCTTTGACATCAACCGGTGCAAATAACGGCAATGCTTGTCCGTCCAATCCATCATCGGGGCGACGGACAAACGCGCGGCGTCTCTGACTTTGTCTACACTCATGTGACATATCCCAATCGCAGCCCTTCCGGGCCGAGTTCGGGTTCGGGTTAGCCCATACCGCTTTGAAAGAAAAGCCATGCAGCGTTGGCCTTGCCGTGCTTGCTCAAGATGGATCGAAAAACGCTGCGTTCTGTTCTGCGACATCCTGCAACAACGCCAGAACTGCCCTTGTGTGATTTCGTGCAATTTCTGTCGCCAGTGCTTTGTCTTGCGCAATCATCGCATCAAATAATCCAGTATGCTCTGCATGGAGGGTGCTTAACCGTTCAGGATCATTCAAAGAAATCACCCGCAAACGATCTAGCTGCGCCTTCTCATCATGCAAAACCTGCGCTGCACGCGGGAAACCCGTGCCGTCTGCAATCAACCCGTGAAAAGCATCGTCGAGATGGTGAAACCCAAGATAGTCGCCATCCACAATCGCCGCCGCCTGCCCTGCAAGGTTTTCAGCAATCGCCGCCCGCACATCAGCAGACATACCAAATTCAACGATGCGGGTGACATTGGCAACCTCAAGCGCCTCTCTTAGAAATTGTGCCTCTTGCAGCTTTGCTGCGTTTAGCTTGGTGACAAAGCTACCGCGGCTTGGCCGCGTTTTTACCAAATGCAAGGCGCGCAGTTGCGCAAGCGCTTCGCGGACAGGCGTTCTGCTGGCACCCAGCTGAGTTCCGATTTCGGGTTCCGACAAGGCCTGACCGGGGACCAGCCGCATCGACAGGATCGCATCTTTGAGAATCGCGAATACCTGCGGACCCGCCGCCAAAGCGGGATCAACACACGCGGGTGTCAGCGCCGTCAAGGCAGGCGGAGCGGAAGGATCATCATCAGACATGCTATGTGGTATACCGGTATACCGGCGCTTTACAATGGCCGCCCGCTTCCGTTACGTTTCGTAACAGGCGAACGAATGGAGCAAGACGCAATGATGAACGCAGTGCTGATCGGTTTGGGGATGGTTGCCGAAACGCACGTACGCGCCATTGCGGCTGCTCCGGATGTGACCTTGCACGGTATCTACGCACGCAACACTGAAAAAGCGGTCGCTTTTGCGCGGGAAATGACACCGGTTCTGGAAGGCCCGCTCAAGGTCTACGACACAGTGCCTGACATCGCTTCGGACCCGGACGTCGATTTCGTCATTATCTGCACACCGCCCAATGCCCGTCTTGATCTGGTTACCGCATGCGCAAATGCCGGTAAGCCGATCTTGATGGAAAAACCCGTGGCCGTTGATACCGAAACAGCCACAACCATCGTACAAATCTGCGAAGACGCATCCGTTCCGCTTGGCATCGTTTTTCAGCACAGAGTACGGGAAAGCACGGCTGATCTGGCAAAACGCCTGCGTGACGGCGCGATGGGCGACATCGCCGTCGTGGAAATATCCGTGCCGTGGTGGCGGGATCAATCCTATTACGATGAACCCGGACGCGGAACGTACGCCCGTGACGGTGGTGGCGTATTGATGTCTCAAGCGATCCACACCTTGGACCTTGCCCTTTCTTTGATCGGCCCAATTGAAAACGTCCAAGCGACCATCAGAACTACCGCATCACATGACATGGAAGCTGAGGATTATGTGACAGCGGGCCTTGATCTGGCGTCTGGCGCCGTCGGATCGCTCGTTGCCAGCACGGCCAGTTTTCCAGGGCAGCCCGAGTCTATCACCCTGCACTGCGCACATGCGTCCGCGACGCTGACAGGCGGACAAGTGACCGTGCAATGGCGCGACGGGACGACGGAGGTCACTGGCGAAAAGGCCGACACGGGCGGTGGCGCTGACCCGATGGCCTTCACCTTCGCATGGCATCAGGCGATTATCTCTGTTTTTGCACAGGCCGTTCGTGACGGCACTGCCCCGATAGCCAGCGGTCGCGCCAGCCTTCAGGTCCACTATTTGATCGATGCGATCGTCCAGTCGTCACACGAAAAGCGGTCGGTTCGCGTTCAGAAAGGTCCGTAGATGACGAAACCATTGAATTTTGCCGCAATTGGAATCGATCATCGTCATATTTTTGGCATGTCAGAAAGCATGATCGAGGTCGGTGCAGAATTCGTCGGATGGTGGACCGCAGGGTCCCCGCCCCCGCTAGACGGTTTTATCAAACGATTTCCGGACGTGCCGCGGGTAACGGATGTAGAGACGCTGTTAGCTGATCCGTCAATTGATTTGATCCTGATCTCTTGCGTGCCTGCTGATCGGGCCGCATTTGCTGTGCGTGCCATGCGGGCGGGCAAAGACGTTATGACCGACAAACCGGGATGCACAACGTTGGACCAACTCGACGCGATCAAGACAGCCCAAAAAGCGACCGGTCGGATTTGGTCGGTGAATTTTTCCGAACGTTTTGAAGTCGCCTCCATGACCCGCGCCGCTGAACTGGTCGCTGCCGGAGCTATCGGCAAAGTAATCCAGACGACCGGTCTGGGACCACATCGCCTGAATGCAGCAACGCGACCTGACTGGTTTTGGCAACGAGACCGGTACGGCGGCATCCTGTGCGATATCGGTTCGCACCAGATCGATCAGTTTCTGTTTCTGACGGGCCAAGCCAACGCAGAAATTAAGCGCGCCTATACCGCCAATTATGCGAACCCTGACCATCCCGAACTTGAAGACTATGGCGAAATCGTCCTTCAAGCAGGCGACGCGCATGGGTTCATTAGGGTCGACTGGTATACACCCGATGCTTTGCCGACATGGGGCGACGGGCGGCTGACCATTCTTGGCACCGAAGGGTATATCGAGCTGCGCAAATACGTGGACGTCGCCCGCGATGAAACAGGCGATCACCTGTATTTGGTCAACGGCGACCGCTGTGAAAAGATTGATTGCAGCGTTGCGGGGCGTCCCTATTTCGCGCGCCTGTCCGATGATATCCGGAACCGTACAGACACGGCGGTTCCGCAAGCGCATACCTTCAAAGCGATGGAACTTGCGATCAAAGCGCAGATGCTGGCCGAGGAGGCTAAATGATCACGGTCGCAATTCTTGGCGCAGGGATCGGTCGCGAGCACCTTGACGGCTATCGCGCCTTGCCGGACCTATTCGAGGTCAAAACACTTTGCGATCTTGATCGCGCGCGCGCATCAGAAGTGGTGGGCGAAGATCCGATAACGATCACCGATAAACTCGACTTAGTACTCGCTGATCCCCGTATCGATCTCGTGGATGTCTGTTTGCCGCCACACCTGCATTTTCCGGTCACAATGCAGGTCCTGAAGGCTGGTAAACATGCGATTTGCGAAAAGCCGTTGGTGTCATCCCTTGCGGATGCAGATAGTTTAACATCCACATCCAATGCTTTGAATAAGAACGTTTATCCGGTCTTTCAGTATCGCTACGGACGCGCGATGTCGCAGGTCCAATCGTTGCGTGATGCTGGTCTTCTGGGCACGCCTTATGCCGCATCCATTGAGACCCATTGGTGCCGCCGTGCCGATTATTATGCAATCGATTGGCGTGGGACATGGGCAGGCGAAAACGGCGGCGCAGTTTTAGGCCATGCGATCCATAACCACGATCTAATCACAGCACTGATTGGGCCAGTTCAAAGCCTTTCTGCATTTACCGCGACGCGCGCAAACCCAATAGAAACAGAGGATTGTGCATCGATCTCAATGCAAATGGTGAATGGCGCTTTAGTCACGTCGTCAATCACCCTTGGGGCGGCTGATGATACCACACGGCTCAAGTTGACCTTCTCGGGAGTCACGATCACCAGTGGCACAGCCCCTTACGCGCCTGCAACCGATACGTGGACCTTCACCGCACGCGATCCAGAACTTCAATCTGCCGTTGATGACGTCATCAATAGCGTGGGTGATGTGCCGCAAGGATTTACAGGTTTTCTTTCAGCCATCGCAGCTGACCTCAAACAACAGCCAGCCGAAGCGGTCACCCTAGCCGACGGCCGCCAATCGATTGAACTGGTTGCTGCGATTTACCACGCCGCGCGGACCGGAACTGTTGTCACCCTCCCTTTGACCGAAGACCACCCGCTTTATGCGGGTTGGCACCCCTCGAAAGACTCGTAAGACATGAAACAAACTTGGCGCTGGTTCGGACCACACGACACGATCACAACTGCTGATATGCGGCAATGCGGTGTGCAGGGGGTCGTTTCGGCCCTGCACCACATCGCGCCCGGCAAGGTGTGGCCGCAGGATGAAATCAAAACACGACAAGCCCAGATCAGCACATTCCCCGACGGGACTGCATCGGGGCTAGCTTGGGATGTCGTGGAAAGCCTGCCTGTTTCCGAAACGATCAAGACAAAGGGTCCCGACTACACCAGCCATATTGCCAACTACATCGAAAGCCTGCGTAACATCGCGGCCTGCGGCATATCGGTCGTGTGTTACAATTTTATGCCGATCCTTGACTGGACACGGACCGATCTGCGTCGCCGGATGGATCATGGTGGCAATGCTATGTCGTTCAACCTGATCGATTTCGTCGCCTTCGACCTTCATATCTTGAAACGCGCGACAGCGGCGGACGACTATAGCGCGGAAATCCTTTCGCAGGCGGCCCAACGGTTTTCCGAACTTGGTGCCGATGGGGCGTTACAGCTGCAACACAACATCATTGCTGGTCTGCCCGGTGCCAACGACACATGGACCTTACAACAAGTTCGCGACAACCTTGCGACCTATGCACAAATTGATGCGGCCAAGCTTTACAGCAACATGATCGACTTTCTTGCCGAAGTGGCCCCCGTCGCCCAAGACCTTGGTATTCGTCTGTGCTGTCATCCTGACGATCCGCCCTTCCCTCTGCTTGGCCTACCGCGGATCATGTCGACACAAGCGGACTACGCCAAACTAATCCAGGACGTTGATGTTGCCGCCAACGGGATCACGTTCTGCACAGGATCGCTGGGTGTTGATCCGAATTTTGACGGCCCGGCTTTTATCCGCGCGCTTGGACATCGCATCCATTTTGTCCACCTACGCAATACGACGCGCGAAAAGCCCAGTGACGGCAAGCGTACAAGTTTCCACGAAGCCGCCCACCTCGAAGGCGACACAGATATGGTCGCGGTGATCCAAGCGCTTGTGGCGGAGGAAGCCAAACGTCGAGAGGCAGGTCGAGCCGATCATGAAATTCCGATGCGTCCCGATCATGGCCAAGACATTCTGGACGACCTGACAAAGGACAGCATGCCGGGTTACCCGTTGATCGGTCGGATGCGAGGGTTGGCAGAACTACGCGGGATTATGGCCGCAACGCTGCACGCCCAAAGATAGGAATTCGTTAACTTTTTTGAGGTATGGTCTGCTGGCAAGGAGAGCAGCTATGGACCTATCCCGCAATCGATCACCACTAGATGCGCACACGACCGAACCGCACAATCCGAACTGGCGTTGCGTGAATAACCACACAGTTGCAGTGCAACGATCAGACGATTTGCACCCTCAATCTGCTTTACTGTGGAGGTTTATGTTATGCTTCAGCATCGTTTTCTGGGTGGGCGTAGGGCTGCTGGCATTCGGCTAACGAAAGGCTGCGACCTTGCAGCGACGGCGATAAGCTGAATGTTTGCCTTCTGTTCCTCAACATGTGATCCAACCACACCGGCAGCAATTTCTTGTAGGTTCTTGATCACAAACGCTTCCGTTCTTCCGCGTAGTATTCTAGTATTTCAAACTGAAAATACGTTGAATCGACCAAAGCAAGGAAGCGCCAAATGACTGATTTTCCGGTAATCGAAGCAGGCGAAAATGTGACACGGCAAGTGCTGGCGGATCATCCTGATTTGATGGTTGTCGCCTTCGGCTTTGGTGCAAAAGGTGCCGAGGGAGCGTTGCACAACCATCCGCATGTTCAATCGACGTTTGTTGAAAGCGGTCGGTTTCGGTTTTCTGTAGACGGCGCTGAAACCGAAGTAGGTCCCGGCGACAGTTTTGTCATACCGTCAAATGCTGTGCATGGCTGCGTCTGCCTTGAACCGGGCCGTCTGGTCGATTGCTTCACGCCACGACGCGATGATTTTCTATAAGCTCTGCGGCTACTTACGTAACCCCACACAGTCCAACTGCCAGAACGCATCGCGCATGATGACGGTGCCGCGATGCTTGGCTGTGTCTTCAATCAAATAGACTTGAAACGCTTTTTCAGGAATGCGTAGCGACGGCCGCCGAAAGCCCAAATCACCGGCCGCGACAAATCCAGAGCCGCTATAATATTTGGGGTTACCTTCCAAAAAGACCATCCCTGCCCCTGCGCCCCGCGCTGCTTGAATACCAGCAGCGACAAGTGCTTTTCCAATTCCATGGCCTTGGTGTTCAGGCAAAATGCCCAGCGGCGACAACGTATAGACATCGACCATTTGCGCATCCGCGTCCAACCATGTGTGCGACAACAAGACATGTCCGACAATACGGCCTTCGGTTTCTGCGACTATCGAAAGCGTTGGCAGCGCCCCTTTCAGCGAACGCAAGGCCGATACAAGATTGACGATCGGTTCATCGGCCCCAAATGCTTCGGTATGCAAAAACGCAACCGCCCCAAAGTCCGATTGGACTTCAGGGCGGATGATCACATTTGCTGGCGTCGCCATTAGCTGAACAACATGCCACCGTTGATGTCGATGTTGGTGCCCGTCATGAACGCGCTGTCGTCACACGCGAGGAACAGAACCAAGTTCGCGATATCATCCGGCACACCCTGACGACGCACAGGTGCGGATGCTTCCAGACCGCGACGTGCTGCGTCCGGCGTGTGGATGTTGTGGAAGTCGGTGTCGATCATGCCGGGGCAGATTGCGTTGACGCGTGTTTTTGGACCCAGTTCTTTGGCCAGACCACGCGTCATCGTCATCACCGCACCTTTCGAAGATGCGTAAGCCACGGAACCCGGACCACCGCCATCACGACCAGCTTGGCTGGCAAGGTTCACAATGGTGCTGTTCTCGGACATGTGCGGCAAGCACGCCTTGATCATCAAGAAGATGCTTTTCAGGTTGAGGTCCATGACCGCATCCCAATGGGCAACCTCCATATCAAGGATCGTTTTGCGCGCGATCAGACCGCCTGTGTTATTCACCAGAACGTCTACGCCGCCGAATTCTGCAACGGTCTTTTCGACCAGCGCGTTCACGCCCGCCTCTGAAGACAGATCGCCTTGCAGCGCAAACGCTTTACCGCCCGCAGCAGTGATTTCGGCAACAGCCTCATCCGCTCCTTTGCTGGATGAAAAGTAGTTGATCGCAACATTCGCGCCTGCTTTTGCGAGCATTTTCACGCAAGCCAGACCGATATCGCGGCCACCGCCTGTGACGATGACTGTTTTCCCTTGAAGTTTCATGCGTAATTTTCCTTCTTATTACGTCGCGCCGGCTTATCTGCCGACATCGAAAGTTTTTGGAACGACCACTTTGAAACTGCGGTCGTCGGCATCTGTGAAATAAAGATCGCAGTCGTAGCCTTGGTCATCCAAGAAGCTGAACACCCGTTTGGGGTCATTCAGGGAATATGGAACAAGCAGGGTCGCGATGCGGTGACGAATGGCTTTCGGGAACTTGGCGTGCAGACATGTGCTGACCGGCAAGCCTTCGATTTCGGACGGGTCGACATTCGGGAAACCCGTTTCTTGGGTGATTTCAGGTGTGCCCGCCTCAGACCACAAGAACTGACCGTAGAAACCCGCCTTTTCGCCAGTGTAGCGGAATGTGGTATCGCCCAGATGCATTGGCGCATTCGCATGCAGTAGCCAGTCGATTTCGACCGGTTCTGACGCATCAATGCTATCCACCATCACGAAATAGCTGTCGTTGACGAAATAGACGTCGCGTTTGACCGAAGTCACTTCGGGTGACAGCGACTGATAGGCCTCTGTTGCATCACCCTGAATGTAGATGTGATCGTCATTTGTCTCACACGTCGTAATCTGGCCCTTCGACCGCATCGCCTGGACTTTGTCCTTGCCGGCGTACTGGCCCTTACCGTTGATCAGGATCGCGTTCTTGGAATGCGTTTGACGCCGCCAGTTCTGGTGCATCGTCGAATTGAATGCGACGTAATAGCCAGACTGGATCGCAAGGTCTTCGCCGTAGCCAGCAAGACAGAACGCGTTCTGGTCGCCATGGCTGTGGCTAATGGAGCCGTAGGGCGATGACTTCATCACGAACTGGATATGCTCATCAGGATTTTGCATCCGGCGCTGAATAGCTACCCAACCGATACCTTCGAAATGGCGCAACTGGTCGTCATCGGCGGGCGGCACCGCTTCGATGATCGGGAAATCGGTCTGATAGACCAATTCGTCAAAATTAAAGTCCCACCAACCCCAGTTGTAGAACATCTTTTCCGTGCCGGGGTTCGTGCGCTTAATTTCGTCGTAGTACCACTGATACGCGCCGTTGCCCGTCACACCTGCATATTGACGCAGGTTAAAACCGATCTTGACCGCAGGCAGATCGCCCATGGTACTGTCGTCGCCAAATGTCGCGCGGCGTGTGTCTGGTGACTTTGTATAGAGCGGAAAATCACCCGTCTTTTGGAAAAACGGACGGTCATAAAGGTTGATACCGGAGTAGCCTTTTAGCAGGTTTGCCGCGTCAATCAGATACGCCATACCGGTCATCCAATAATGCGGCCCTTCCGCCCAACCACCATCGGTGTCGCCCCAAGGCGAATAGACGGTGAACAGGAATTCGACGGAATAGTTCAACCATCCTTCGGCTTCTTCGCAATGATCCAACAACGCTATAGAGGCCGGGATCAGCACCGCAGACACCGCGCGTACGGCGTGACTATCGAACGGGAACAATTGAATGTTAGCGTGCTTGATGAGGTGATCGGCAGTCTCGCGGGTCCGTGCCAGCAAAGCCACGCGCACTGTTTCACGCTCATCTTCGTCCATCTCGTCGTAAAGCCAGTCATAGCCCCACGCGAGCGCCACATTCACGCGGAACGCCCATTCATCTGTGTAACTGCGCGATGTGGTCCCTGCTGGGTTCCATGCGGCGGCTGACAGCAACCATTCTTTGGCGCGGGCCAACATGGCTGCGTCTTCGGTGACCTGCCCACCAACAGCCAGATGCCGGATCGCGTAAAGCAGTTCCTGACAGTCGATGTAGGTCTGGCGCCAAACACGTGCCACACGCTGGTGGTTCGGGTAACCCGCAGGTTCAGGCATGATGTCACGGTCCATCCACGGCAGGACAGATTCCTGATAAAAGTGCGACCATGTGCAATGGTCCGGATCTTCGGCAACATCCTTGCGGAATTGTGCCAAGCGATCACCAGTCAGCCACATGCGTGGATGAGAACGCGGCGCATCATTGTAACGCACTGCGCGGGAGGCGAGCGGCGTCTCTGGCAATCCCTCGGCGACGGAAAAGGCACGGTCCGAACTCCATGTCGATTTGGCCTTCCCCGTTTCGGGGTCACAAACTGCGTAGGACCAGACGTAATCGCCCGCAGGCAAAACCACGTCAGGGGTAAAGAAATTCAACGCAATATGCGGAAATGTATGGGTATGTTTCGCGGGGTACTTCGTATCCTTCGAGACGCGCAGCACATAAGTAGCTTCGTCTTCGATCTCTGGCAGCCATGAGAACCGCGGCGGGTTCTCAGCGACAGCGACGCCACCTTGTGGGCCGTATTGAATGGTCAGACGACCCGTTTTGGGTTCGTCCAGTTTTGCAGCAGAGGCGGACATTTTTGTACTCTCAAAGTCAGAGGCGAATAAGATGGTGCGGCCATCGCGGGGCCGCACCGATTAGCTTTGAAAAGGCTTAGCCGTACTGGCGGGCGTAAGCAGAGTTCATGACGTCCAGAACTTCCTGAAGACCCATGTCCTCCAGTGTCTGCTGGTAAGCATCCCAGTCTTCCATGACGTCGCCGTTGCCAAGGATCCAACCTTGCTGACGCTCGAGCATGTAGTCA
Source organism: Rhodobacteraceae bacterium S2214 (assembly GCA_025141675.1). Lineage (NCBI taxonomy): Bacteria > Pseudomonadati > Pseudomonadota > Alphaproteobacteria > Rhodobacterales > Paracoccaceae > Rhodobacteraceae bacterium S2214. Next base: position 1,801,410 of record CP081161.1, on the reverse strand, counting down.
CGGATGGACGGCCAACGACGGTCATAGACGCGCTGCTCTTCAGCGTTGAATGCAACACCAAGGAACTGGTCTACGAGGTAGTCACCTTCGTCGTACAGCGCGATACCTTCGAGCGCGAACTCGTTCGACCACTGCTTTTCGTAGTTGTAGTCTTGGAAGTAACCACGCGCCTGAAGCTGGGACCCGACTTGGTAAAGCTGGTTGTTCACCGGCTCGCCGTTTGTCAGGAATTCTTCAGTGAAGGTCGGTTCACCGTCAACCATGGTGTACTGTTCGCCTTCGACCCCGAAGTTAGCCAAACGACGGCCTTCTTCGGTGAACCAGAAATCAAAGTACTTGATGGTTTCAACAGGATGATCGTTCGTGCCACCGATTGCCCAGCCATCTGGCTTGATCGGGATACGACGGTGCTCTTCCATACGCACGCCAGACACGGACGCAGGTGGTGCAATTGCCTTGAATTCAAAGCCGGGCACTTTTTCCTGCAACGATGTGTTGTAGCCGGATGTAGATGCGAACCAATCGTGCGTCATGCCACCAAGGTTTTCAGACAACAGATACTCACGCGAAGAAGACCCACGTGTGAAGATTTCAGCGTCGATCAGTCCGTCAGCGTACCAGCCGGCCAGACCAGCAATACCATCACGGTAGCCTTCACCAGCATATGGGTGCTCGATCATGCCGTCGTTGACGTAGAAATCGTGGTATGTGTCAGAACCGGATGACCGTCCATCCCACAGCGTCACGAGGCGGATCAGCTCTGGCCACTGACGCGCGAAGTAAGGCACTTCGTCAGCCAGACCGTTGCCGTTTGGATCGTCGTTCTTGAAGGCGCGCAGGACAGCTTCGACTTCTTCAACCGTTTCCGGTGCTTCTAGGCCAAGTGCGTCCAACCAATCTGTCCGCATAAAATATGCACGACCGTATTTGCCGTCCGGCAGATATGGAATGTAGTACATGTTGCCATCAGCGGCAGAGATCGCGGATGCGATTTCAGGACGCTCTGCGAAGAACGCCTTCAGGTTTGGCGCATGTTCGTCGATCAAATCGTTCAGCGGCAGGAATGCGCCTTCTGGACCGTACTGGTTGACGAAGTCTTTCAGACGGCTGGATCCTACAATGTCAGGGATCGCACCGGATGCGAGCATCAGGTTCAGCGCCTCGGTTTTACCGTTGTTTTCAGACGTCCGTGTGTTCGCACCCACAGTGTCGTCAACAAGGCTAATCCCTGTCAGTTCGCTTGCTACTTTTTCGACAGGCCAGTCGCTGTCGTAACGTGGGTAACGTGCGTGGTTCATCTGGATGGTCAGTTCAAGCGGTTCCTCCACAATCCGCAAGTGACCGTCAGCAAATGCCGCCCCGCTCAGTGTTGTGCCGGCAAGCAATGCCGCCGTAAGTGTCAGTCTTTGCATAGTTTCCTCCCTTATGCGTTCTTCGTCTTATTCTTTGACACCACCCAGCAGGATACCTTTTTCAAAGTACTTCTGGATGAATGGATAGATAATCAGGACCGGTATGATGGAGCAGACGATGATCGCTGCTGATACCGTTTCGACCGAATAGCTGGCGTCAACCAAAGTGGCGGTGAATTCCTGATCGTCGGATAGCGTCACGATGGTGTGGCGCAGGAATACCTGTAGCGGGATTTTCTGATCGTCCTGCAAAAGAACCATGGCCCAGAAAAAGCCGTTCCAGCGGGATACGATGCAGAACAAGGCCACAGTCGCAATCGCAGGTTTTGCCAGGGGCATGTAGACCTTACGCAGCACCTGAAAGTCATTCGCCCCGTCCATCCTTGCAGCTTCTTCAAACGAACTCGGCACGCCTTCAAAGAAGTTCCGTAGCAAGATCAGATTAAAGCCGTTCACAGCAAAACCGATGATGATCCCGAAATAGCTGTCCAGCAGCCCCAAATCACGCATGTTCAAGAAGAACGGGATCAGACCAGCGTTAAACCACATCGTAAATGCGACGAGCAGGTTCCAGAACCGCCGACCATAAAGCTGGGGCCGTGACAGGGCGTAGGCGCCCGGGATCAAGAACATCAGCGACATGATCGTCCCACCGATGGTGTAGATGAACGTGTTCTTGTAGCTGATCCAAAACATCGGCTCTGCGAGGATGTACTTGTATGCCTCAATCGTCGCCTCAACGGGTGTCAGGACAACGTTGCCTGCTCGTGCCTCGAAACCGGAACTGAACGACAACGAAGCGATGTAGATAAACGGATACAGCGTCGAGATGGTGAAAATCGCCAGCAACACCATGTTCACGATCACAAAGATCCGGTCATTGCGGGAATATAGGTTCATATTAGCCATGTGCCCGGCCCCCTACCAAAGTGATGTGCGCGAATAGCGCTTAGAGATGGTGTTGGCAGTCATCACCAATGCGAAGGCGATCACGGCGTTGAACAGACCCGCAGCGGCGGCAAAGTCATACTGACCGCCCTGTAGGCCCTGACGGTAGATGTATGTGTTCACAACATCCGCAGTCTCGTAGGTCGCAGGCTGATAGAGCAGGATAATCATCTCGAAGCTAACCTCGAGCATGTTCCCGATCCGGATGATCAACATGATGATGATCGTCGGCATGATGGACGGAATGGTGATCTTCCACATCATCTGCCAGCGGCTCGCACCATCCACCACAGCACTTTCGTACAGCGTGGGCGACACGCCAGAGATCGCAGCGATAAAGACGATCGATTGGAAACCAGCCTCTTGCCAGATCGTCGTCCCGATAAAGATCGGTCGGAACCATTCAGGTTTGGTCAGGAAGTAAATCGGATCAATATCGAACCAACTAAGGATCGTATTCACGATACCTGCCGATGGCGAAAAGGCCGTAATCACAATACCTGCGATAATCACAGAAGAGATGAAGTGCGGCAGGTAAACGATTGTTTGTGATGTCTTTTTGAAGGTCTGATTAAGAACTTCGTTAAACATCAACGCCAAGAAGATCGGCACAGGAAAGCCAATCAGTAGGCTCATCATCGAAATGTAGATGGTGTTCTTCAAAGCGCGCAAGAACTGCTCACTACTGAACAACGTCTCGAAATGTTCGAAACCGATCCAAGGGCTCGCCGCAACACCACGGAAAATCGAATAGTCTTTAAACGCGATCTGAAGGCCATACATCGGCTTGTACAGGAACAGCAAAAGCCAGATCACGGTCGGCGCAAGCATCAGATAAATCTGCCATTCACGCTTGAGGTGATCAATCACACGCTCGCTGAGCGGTCGGCGGGTCAGGACCGCAGGTTGGACGGGGGTATGTGTGTCGGCGTCACTCATGCGACACGCAACTGACCGGACAAGGCCACCCCTGTTTCAGCGTCGAATACTTTGATCAACTCTGGATCCGCCGTGAACGCGTTCACGGATTCCAGCTCCGCCATCTTCCCTAAGGTTTCGGTGCGGATCACGAACGGCTCGCCGCCGACAGTCGTGTGCAGCAACGCTTCCGAGCCAAGCGTTTCAACCAGTTCCAGATCACAGGAAATGCTGCCTTCAGACGGACCGGCCTGTGGCGTCGCATATTCAGGACGAATACCCACGATGACCTTACGACCCACCGCATTCTGCAGCCCCGGCAAAGGTGGCAACGTAAACTGTTGGCCGCCAAATTCCGCGATCGGTGCCGTATCACCGCCAGAAATTGTTGCTTTCAACTGGTTCATTGGCGGTGCGCCAAGGAAACCGGCCACAAAGGCGTTCGCAGGGTTCAGGAACAGCTCCATCGGTGTCCCGACTTGTTCAATCCGGCCGTCATTCATAACCACAATACGGTCAGCCAAGGTCATCGCCTCGACCTGGTCGTGGGTCACGTAGATGCTGGTGACACCCAAACGCTTGTGAAGGCGCTTAATTTCAGCGCGCATTTGCGTACGCAACTTGGCGTCGAGGTTGGACAACGGTTCATCGAACAAAAAGACCTTCGGGTTCCGTACAATGGCACGACCCATTGCAACCCGCTGACGTTGACCACCTGACAAGTCAGCCGGACGCCGTTCGAGATAGTCTTTCAACCCCAAAATACCCGCGACTTCATCAATCGAAGACGCAATGGATTCCTTGCTTTCCTTACGGATACGCAGGCCAAACGCGATATTCTCAGCGACATTCAGATGTGGATACAAAGCATAGTTCTGGAAAACCATCGCCACATCGCGGTCCTTTGGGGCGATCCGGTTCACGAGCTTGCCGTCAATCGTCAACTCACCACCGGAAATTTCCTCGAGACCTGCGATCATGCGCAACGTCGTTGATTTGCCGCAGCCCGATGGCCCCACCAAAACGACGAATTCTTTTTCCTGAACCTCAAGATCAATGCCGTGTACGACCTGTAAGGCCCCATAGGCTTTGACAATGCTCTCTAACTTTACGCCAGACATGGACCCCCCCTAGCGCCGCAGCGCGATCCTATAAAATTCCTCCCGGAGCGATATAGATTCGCCCTCGGTGTATCTGGTATACTAGTTCCAAAACTAGAATACTAGTATTGATTTATGGACGAGAATGCGTCTAGATAAAAGTATCTGGGAGGATAACCATGATTGATCGGACGATGACGACGCCATTAGAAACTGACCCCTGCCAGCCTTACGGTGCAGGCGTTCAAAAGGGTCCACCGTCTGACATAGGTAAGGTGCCCCGACACACAGGCGACCGATAAAGACCGCGCCACGCTGATAACAATTCTGTCGAACTGGTCATTTCCGTCACGGCAGATTATGTACCCGCAACTTCGGAGACCTTGCACATGACAAACATAGCCCCCAACAGGGACCGCCGTACAAGCGTCGACGTCGTTTTCGATCATTTGTACGATGAAATTTCGTCGCTAAACCTTTTGCCTGGCGACAAAATATCGGAAGCAGAGATTGCCGCACGGTTCGGTGTTTCGCGACAGCCTGTACGCGACGCCTTTAGTCGGCTCGAGAATCTTGACCTGCTTCTGATCCGCCCGCAGCGCGCGACAGAGGTGAAACGCTTTTCATCCCGCGAAATCACAAAATCCAGATTTGTCCGTGCGGCGATTGAATCCGAAGTCCTGCGCCGTGCAGCCGCTGAATGCGATGCGATGGGGGCCGCGCGTCTGGACGCAAATCTGCTGATGCAGAAGGTAGCAACCGATGCGCGCGACTATGAACAATTCGGCAAATTGGACTACGAATTCCACCAAACACTGTGTGAGATCGCCAAAGTCGACTTCGCGTTTGAGATCATCAAACAGGAAAAGGCCAGTGTTGACCGGCTGTGTATGCTGAGCCTGTCAAAGGAAGATCGTATGGCCCTGCTGTTGGAAGATCACCAAACGATCAGAGATTGCATCAGTACCCACGACGCTGAAGGCGCGGTCGCCGCAGGCATGCTGCATCTGTCCCGTCTAGATGCAACAATCGAAGCAATTTCCGAAGCGAACGCCGACTATTTCGACAATTGATTAAGCATCCAAAACTTGTGCAGTTTTCCAGTTGCCTCTGAATATCCGCAAGTGAAACATCGGGAATTTGACGATTTCGTCCAGCAGGACCAAGGCAAATACCCACCCGACCGACAGGTCAAGGTAGACCACAAACAACAACGTTAATGGCACTTTGAACAACCATTGACCGATGTTGAAGATGTTCATCACCCGCACCGTGTCACCTGCCGCACGCAATGTTTGGCCGCAGATTGCGTTTGATCCTTTCGGGAACGGCAGGATCAGCAAGACTGGCAAAAACATCATCAGTGCACGCGTCGTTTCCGCCTGAAGGTCGCTGTATATCCAGTCTACGTTCAGGATCACGATGAGATACGACAGCGATACAAAGCCAGCCGAAACAAACGCGCCCCGCCATGCTCTGCGCAAAAACACATCAAGCCGTTCGGGCGCCAGTTTGCGCCCCAAAAGTTGCGCCATGATGATGCCCGTCGCCTGCGCCCACGCCATGCCAAAAGTCCCGGCGGTGTGCACCCACGGCAAAATCAGCGTCATTGCCGCAAATTCGATGACCGTCATTTTCGCGTAGATCAGCGCACAAACCTGCGTCGCAACAGACATGCTGACGAACGTTCCAGCGATAGGCAACGCGAAGACCCAGTGCCTGCGCAACGCGATCCAGAAACTGTCACGCGACCAGCCCTTTGCCGCAAAGACATCCCAGTCGTCCGTGACCCCGCGGATAACCAGGTAAGCGACGCGTGCAAATGAGGATGCAGCACTGCCGACAGCCGCCCCTGCGACGCCCATTTCGGGAAATCCGTAAAGGCCATGTATCAGAACATAGCTCAGTCCAATATTCATCGGAACGGCGATCAGATAGCTATAAAACGGGACTTTGGTTTTACCGCAGCCGTTGAAATGACCAGCAAGGCATTGACCCACGGCTTCGAAAAGCACGACGAACAGGAAGATGTGCAAATAGCGCACGGCCTCCACGGCAATGTCGGGCGTGTGTGCGAAACGGGCGATAAGGTCATCCCCGAACAAGATCACCAAAGACAGGCCAATCAAGCTCATCCCGATGTTGATGAACAAACCGCAGTAGAAACTTGTTTTCAGCGAAACGGGTCCAGCGGCCCCGAATGCTTGCGCAATCCTGATCTGCGTCGCGTTCGAAAACGCAAAGATCACACCCATCAAAAGGCCTGCAATCGCGCTCGCAAGCCCCATCGCAGCCAGCGCTTCTTCCCCCAGCGGCGACACGAGAAACGCGTCGATCACGACAATCCCGTGCAGCATCAACGCCTTCAGCCCTAGCGGCCATGCCATTGCAAACGCGTCGCGGTAAGTCGGAATGTGATCTGCAGACGATGAGGCGGACAAACGCATTGGCTTTCGAATTGAAAGAAACCGCGAAGGCACGGCGAAATGAATTACTAGTATGCCAGATGTAGCAAGCCCAGGCGCTAGTCACCAGTGCGACAGATCAATTTTGTGATTTTTCCGGCTGCGTCAGCCACGACAATTGCGCCTTTTGATTGGTCTGCGCAATTTGGGCAAAGGTTTGGCCTAGCTGCGCCTCTGCCTTCAGGACAACCTCGGCAGCTGCACGTGCATCTTCGCCTGCATCGTGGTGCTGAAACGATAGACCCAAGGCTGTTTTCAAATGCCCCAAACCATGCCCGCCATTCCCCTTAAATTCCGGCCATGCGCTGCGCGCGATTTTGACGCTATCACTCCAACTTAAGTCAGGTGGCGGCAGCCGGTAGACACGGCAAGCCGCTGCAATGGCGGATTTGTCAAAATTGCTATGCTGAACAAGATGATAGGGATACAGAAATGGATGCAAATCCACCCAGACTTCAGGAAAAGTCGGCGCGTCTTTTACCGTATCAGGCCCAATCCCGTGTAAGTCGATGTTAAAGCTTTCGAAACGCTGCTCTGGGTTCACGTAAGTTGTCCACGTCGCAATACTGCCCTGCCCGTCCACACAGGCGATCCCGATTTGGCAAATGCTCGCGCTATCGCGACAGGCGGTTTCAACATCGAGGGCAACAAACCGAAAAGGACCATCAGGCAAGGGCGCAATCAGATTTCCCATTGATGTTGCCTCTCCTAATTGGACTTTCACAATACCATCACGTCGATGCGCAATTGAAGGGGCAGCCACATCAAAGCAGCCAGAAAAGCCGCTTAATCGTTCACAATTTCACAGTTTTCATATCGCACACATTATGAACAATCTCGCGTAATTTTTATGCACACCGATCAGCGCCGCCCAAGACGAAGGCACTTGACCACCCTTACCTTGCCCCTTTGCCAAAACAGGTCGATGAACATCAAGCGACAGGAGAACCCGCCCCGATGAACCAATGCGTGCCGATGCCAAAGCCGCCTGCGCTACAACGTGCGCGGGGCACGCTTGCCATTCGCGTGGCAAAGGACGCAAACAGCCCGACACGTTTGGCTGATCTGCGCGAACAAGGGTCTTTTCGCGTCATTTTCCCGCGCGCCCCGCATGATAGCGTCGAGGCTGTTATCCTGAACACAGCGGGCGGCATTGCGGGCGGCGATCAGTACACCATTGATGCCACCGCTGGGAACGGCACCACCCTTGCGCTGACGACCCAAGCCGCTGAACGTATTTACAAAGCCGCAGACCAGACCGTTGGCCAATTGCACACAACGCTCGCTGTCGAAAAAGGCGCGCGTCTGCACTGGTTGCCGCAAGAAACGATCCTGTTTGACGGATCACGATTACAGCGCCGCCTTAACGTGACGCTTGCGCCTGACGCGACATTCTTGATGGTCGAACCTCTGGTCTTCGGCCGCGAAGCCTCTGGCGAAACGGTCACAAGTGGATTGTTCAACGACCGCGTACGGATCACCCTTGATGATGTGCCGATCTACTTGGATGGCGTGTCCCTGTCTGGCGATATGTCCGCGACGTTGGCGCAATCTGCCGTGGCAAATGGTGCCCGCGCAATGGCGAACATCGTGTTTTGCCACCCCGCTGCCGAAAACCATCTCGATCCAATCCGCGCAGCGTTATCCGACACGGCTGGTGCCAGCATGTTGAATGAAACAACCTTGGTTGTGCGCATGCTGGCCGCTGACAGCTTTGTCTTACGCCAACAGCTTTTACCGATCATGACCCGATTAACCGACGACGCCGTCCCCAAGAACTGGAGGCTTTAGCCGATGAAACTGACCCCTCGTGAAAAAGACAAACTGCTGATCGCGATGGCCGCGGAAGTGGCCCGTAAGCGCCTGTCGCGTGGTGTAAAACTGAACTACCCCGAAGCGATTGCGCTGATCACAGATGCGGTAGTTGAAGGTGCGCGTGATGGTCGGTCGGTAGCCGATATGATGCAGGCCGGCGCGCACGTGATCACCCGCGATCAATGCATGGAAGGCATCCCTGAAATGATCCACGACGTGCAGGTCGAAGCCACCTTTCCCGACGGGACCAAACTGGTCACCGTCCACAACCCGATCCGCTAGGAGAACAGCCATGATCCCCGGAGAAATGTTTCCCGCAGACGGCACGCTGACCCTGAACGCAGGCGCGAACGAAGCGACGATGATGGTCGCCAACACAGGCGACCGGCCTATTCAGGTGGGCAGCCACTACCACTTTGCGGAGGCCAACGGCGCTTTGGATTTCGACCGCCAAGCAGCGCATGGCATGCGCCTGAACATCGCCGCAGGCACAGCCGTGCGGTTCGAACCCGGCCAACGCCGCGAAGTCAATCTGGTCGCGATATCGGGTGCCCGCCGCATCTTTGGTTTTAATCAAAAAGTTATGGGGGACTTGTAAATATGGCCGATCACCTATCCCCCCCAAACCCTGCTAAACTGATGGGTAGCGCCATCGAAGTTGGCATGATGATGGCCGAAGCCCAATCCGTGATTGCGATGCGAATGCTGGGCATGTGGGGCATCTGGTCTGTTACTCCAGCAGAAGACGGCAGGATGATTTCAGAAAAAGTCTATGCAATGACGAAGGCGAATACCGATGCGACACGCGTCGCAATGAACGGCGGCACGCTGGATGAAATCGCCGCAGCCGCGATCAAACCAATCCGCAATAAAACCCGCGCGAATGCCAAACGTCTTGGCAAACGCGGCCTGAAGAAAGGGTAAGCCATGCCTTCTCATATTTCACGCGCCGATTACGCCGCCATGTTTGGCCCGACAACGGGCGACCGTCTACGCCTAGCGGATACGGATCTTATTATCGAAGTCGAACGCGATTTGACTGCGGAACGCGCAGGCGCCGCGACCTCTGGTGGAACTGGTGGCAATGCCGCCCTCTACGGCGAAGAGGTCAAATTCGGCGGCGGTAAAGTCATCCGCGACGGTATGGGCCAGTCCCAAGTCACGCGTGCCGATGGGGCCGTTGATACGGTCATCACCAACGCGCTGATCGTTGACCATTCCGGTATCTACAAAGCGGACGTCGGTCTGCGTGATGGTCGGATTTACAAGATCGGCAAAGCAGGCAACCCTGACACGCAACCCGGTGTGGATATCATCGTGGGTCCTGGGACAGAGGCAATTGCAGGCGAAGGCCGCATCCTGACCGCTGGCGGTTTCGACAGCCACATCCATTACATCTGCCCGCAACAGATCGAGGACGCATTGCATTCGGGCCTGACCACAATGCTTGGCGGCGGCACTGGCCCTGCGCATGGCACGCTGGCCACGACATGCACCCCCGGCCCTTGGCATATTGGACGGATGATGCAGGCGGCGGATGCGTTTCCGATGAACCTCGCCTTTGCGGGTAAAGGCAACGCGAGCCAACCTGCCGCCCTCGAAGAAATGGTGAACGCGGGCGCATGTGCTCTGAAACTGCACGAAGATTGGGGCACCACCCCTGCCGCCATCGACTGTTGCCTGACCGTGGCGGATGACATGGACGTACAGGTGATGATCCACACCGATACGCTGAATGAATCCGGCTTTGTGGAAGACACGGTAGCAGCTTTGAAAGGTCGGACGATCCACGCGTTCCACACCGAAGGCGCAGGCGGCGGTCACGCCCCAGACATCATCAAAATCTGTGGCGACGCCAACGTGTTACCAGCATCAACTAACCCGACACGGCCCTACACCGTAAACACGTTGGAAGAACATCTCGACATGTTGATGGTCTGCCACCACCTCGACAAATCCATCCCCGAGGACGTAGCCTTCGCCGAAAGCCGCATCCGCAAAGAAACCATTGCCGCAGAAGACATCCTGCACGATATGGGGGCGTTTTCGATCATCGCATCGGATTCCCAAGCCATGGGCCGCGTTGGAGAAGTCATCATTCGCACATGGCAAACCGCTGATAAGATGAAGAAACAACGCGGCGCTCTGCCCGAAGAAGAGGGCGACAACGACAATTATCGCGTCCGTCGTTACATCGCAAAATACACGATCAACCCAGCCATTGCCCACGGCCTTTCCCGCGAAATCGGCAGCATCGCCGAAGGCAAACGCGCCGATCTGGTGATGTGGGACCCGGCGTTCTTTGGGGTCAAACCAGAGATGGTTTTGATGGGTGGTTCCATCGTGTCTGCACAGATGGGCGATCCAAACGCGTCGATCCCAACGCCGCAACCGGTCTATTCACGGCACATGTTCGGGGCTTATGGGCGGTCGGTCGAAAATTCGGCTGTTGTCTTCGTGTCCGAGGCGGCGCAAGCAAACGACATCGGCAACAAGCTCGGCCTTTCTAAGCAGACGGTCGCGGTGCAAAACACGCGCGGCATCGGAAAAAAGGACCTGATCCTGAACGACGCCCTGCCCGTGGTCGAAGTAAACCCAGAAACCTACGAAGTCCGCGCCGACGGCGAATTGCTGACCTGCGAACCTGCGGCAGAACTGCCAATGGCGCAAAGGTATTTCTTGTTCTGATGGCTGATTATACCTGCAACGACGTCAGCGCGGCTGGCGATTGGACCGATAGCATTGATCAATGCGTGTTGACCTACGACGACCGTTTTCTGCGGCGCAAAGTCATCAAGACACAGACTGGCGCATCTGTCCTGATTGATTTGGCCCAAACGACATCGCTGAACCACGGCGATGGCTTGCGTGTTCAAGACGGGAAATTCATCGCGATCAAGGCCGCCGCAGAACCGCTGCTTGCGATCACGGGCGATAATCTAGTTCAGCTCGCGTGGCACGTTGGCAATCGCCATACCCCTTGCCAAATCGAACCGGACCGCCTGCTCATCCAGCGCGATAAAGTCATTGGCCATATGTTGGAACATTTGGGGGCGGTTGTGACTGAAGTTGTCGAACCCTTCACCCCCGAAGGCGGCGCCTACGGACATGGCCGCACACATAGCCACGAACACGGGCATACGGCGCATGACCACTGACGTCCTGACGTTGTCGCAACTGCTGTCGCCATCCTTTCCAGTTGGGGCGTTTGCCTATTCAAACGGGCTTGAAACGGCCATTGAAACAGGCACGATTACATCAACTTCTGATTTGAATAATTGGCTGACGGCACTGTTAACCTTTGGCGGCGCGCGAGCCGATGCTGTGTTACTTGTCACGGCTTTTCACGCAGACGCGTCACACGTGAGTACGGTCGACGCGAGCGCCCGCGCTTTTGCAGCATCAAAAGAACGGTTGATGGAAACCGACCTGCAAGGGTCCGCGTTTTGCGACACAGTGCGTGACGTGTTTGACGTGCCGCTGTCTGGGCTGACATATCCGGTTGCCGTCGGGCGCACAGCCCATGCGCTAGGGCTTGACACGCAACTGACGACCGCGATGTATCTGCAGGCATTTGTGGGCAATTTGACCGCTGCCGCAATGCGACTTGTTCCTTTAGGCCAGACAGACGGGCAACGTGTGCAAACACAACTGAAACCGCTTTGCCTATCTGTCGCCCAAGACGTACAAACCGCAACGTTAGACGATTTGCACGCCGCGACGTTCATGTCCGATATCACCACAATGCGACATGAAACCCAATATTCACGTGTTTTTCGCACATAGAAGGAATTCACATATGTCTCGAAACGGACCTTTACGGATCGGCATTGGCGGCCCGGTTGGCGCTGGCAAAACGACTCTTACGGCAACACTTGCCAAGCTGCTTCACCCGCAGTTGTCGATCGGTGTCATCACGAACGATATCTATACGCAGGAAGACGCGGAAGCCCTGATGCGGATGCAAATCCTGCCGCAAGACCGCGTGATTGGTGTGGAAACAGGCGGCTGCCCACATACCGCGATCCGCGAAGATGCTTCGATCAATCTGGCAGCAGTCGCGGAAATGCGCAAACGTCATGACAACGTTGAAATCGTCCTCATTGAAAGCGGTGGTGACAACTTATCCGCGACCTTCAGCCCAGAACTGGCTGACGTGACAGTCTACGTTATTGATGTCGCAGCCGGCGAAGAAATTCCGCGCAAAGGTGGGCCCGCGATCACCAAATCCGACATTTTGGTCATCAACAAAACCGATTTGGCGCCGCACGTCGGTGCATCGCTCGATGTGATGGAACGGGATGCCACACGCATGCGATCGGGCAAGCCGTTCGTCTTCACATCGCTCCGCAAGAATGAAGGTGGGACCGCCGTCGCAGACCTACTGGCACAGATTGGCGGCTTCTCGTATTAAACGAGAACTTGTTGATACAGCTCTTCGCGGGTCAACGCCGCTTTGCGTTTGTTAAAGATCACCTCGCCCCGTTGCAGCACGAGAAATTCCGCGCCGAGATCGTGCGCAAAATCGAAGAACTGTTCGACCAGAATGATCGCCATATCGCCTTCTTCGCACAGGATCTTAATGACATTCCCGATCTGCTGGATGATATTCGGTTGAATGCCTTCGGTCGGCTCGTCCAACAGCAAAACGCGTGGTTTCGAAATCAAAGCACGCGCAATCGCAAGTTGTTGCTGCTGACCTCCAGACAGATCACCGCCGCGTCTGTCGATCATATCTCTCAGCACTGGGAATAGTTCGTAAATACGGTCCGGCACTTGGTGCTCGCTGCTTGGCAAGCACGCAAATCCCGTCTGCAAATTCTCGCCAACGGTCATCATCGGAAAGACCTCTCGACCTTGTGGGACATAAGCGATACCGGCGCGTGCCGCGTCATAAGCGCTAGGATGATCCAACGCTTGACCGTCCAATGTGATCGTCCCGTCCGCGTAGGGATGCCGCCCTGCAATCGCACGCAAAAGGCTCGTTTTACCGACGCCATTGGTACCCATCACGGTGGTCACTTCGCCAACTTTTGCGGTCAGATCAATGCCATTCAGAATTTGGCTTTGCCCGTATTTGAGGGTCAGCCCTTTGATTTCTAACATTCTTAGCGTCCCAAATAGACGTCGATAACGTCTTGGTTTTGTGTCACGTGGTCCAATGACCCTTCAGCAAGCACCGATCCCTGATGCAGCACCGTGACTTTGCAATTCAGGCGGCGCACGAATTCCATGTCGTGCTCGACAACAACAACTGCACGCGTTTTTGCAGCCCGCACCAACAGATCCGTTGTATGTTCGCGTTCGGCCGGTGTCATGCCCGCGGCGGGTTCGTCAACGAGCAGCAGGCGTGGATCTTGTGCGAGCAGCATGCCGATTTCGAGCCATTGTTTTTGCCCATGGCTTAGGTCGCCTGATGTTCGGTCCAGCGCGTCGGTCAAACCAATCTCGTCACTGATTTCCAACACACGTTCCGCGCGTGCATCTTCACCGCGCTTGAATAAAACCTCAAACGGTCCACGCGGGTTTTTCAGAGCCATCGTAATGTTCTGCCGCACGGTTTGCGCCTCGAATACCGTTGGCTTCTGGAACTTACGCCCAATACCTTCGCCAGCGATTTCGCTTTCATTCATCCCGACCAACGACACAGACTTTTCGCCCCACAGGACGTGTCCTTCGTCGGGCTTGGTCTTTCCCGTCACGATGTCCATGAACGTCGTTTTACCCGCGCCATTTGGCCCAATCACCGCACGCAGTTCTGGTTCCGCAATCTGGATCGACAAGTTGTTGATCGCCTTGAACCCGTCAAAACTGACGCTGACACCGGATACCTCAAGAAGCGTATTCATTGCGCTTCTCCTTTCTTGGACGGCAGCAGATCAAACAATCCGCCGATGCCTTTGGGGAAGAACAATGTGACAGCGACGAAAGTCACACCCAGCAGGACAAGCCACCAGTCGGTCCATTTGATCTCGTAGAAACCAAGGTTAACGTTCGGCGCGCTGCCCCCCGTGAACCACGATGACATCAGCGACACGACCGCAGCCCCAATGACCGCACCGTACAGACGCCCCCTGCCCCCGATCGCGACCCAAACCGCCAAATAAATCGACGCAATTGGTGCGATTTCTGCGGGGTTAATGATGCCAGCCTGCGGGTAGTACAGCGCCCCCGCAATGCCCGCGACCATCGCGGTGACAGTAAAGACAAACAGTTTGTAGCTTTCGACGTGATAGCCCAAGAACCGCACACGTGATTCATTGTCGCGGATCGCGTGAATGACCGATCCGATCTTGCCTGATGTGATCCACGCAAAGAAAACATACCCCAATGCCAGCGCCAGCGCAGATGCCCAAAAGAACCACAGCGATAGCGTCGCTTGCGATACCTCGGTCAATCCTGGAATGTTCTGCAGACCGGATAGCCCGTTGTTGCCGCGCAATCCCGTGTCGTTCTGGAAGAAATACAGCGACAGTGCTAATGTCATCGCCTGCGTCAGGATCGACAGATAGACGCCCGTCACGCGACTGCGGAAGGCCAGCCAGCCAAAGACCAGCGCCAACAAACCCGGCACTAAAACCACCGCCAGCAATTGCAGCGTCAGCGAATGCGAGAACGCCCAGATCGCAGGGAATTCGGAACTACCCACGACACCAAAGATTTGCGTGCCGACGGCTTCGGTGATTTCATCCGGCGTTGGTGGAATCACGCCTGTCTCCAACGATGTCACGACGATATCGCGCGTTCGTTCATACATCAGCCACATGCCGATTGCGTAACCGCCAATGCCGAAAAACGCGAAATGCCCAAGGCTTAGGATGCCGCAGTATCCCCAAACCACGTCCATCGCGATGGCGACAAGACACAGGCACAGCGTTTTGCCGAGCGTTTTCAGGAACGATGTCGAGACGATCGACGCCCCAAATGCTTCGGACATGACGGTCACGCCAAGCGTGAAAAGCGCAAGCGCCAGAAGGAACCAAAGGACAGATGGGTTGCGTGCGATAAAAGACTTTTCCATGATCAATCTCCTGCCGCCCGACCTTTGAGGGCGACGATACCCTTCGGCCTAAATTGAATGAAAAGGATTACAAACAGGATCATGTAGGTTTGCGCGGCCAGCGTGTTGGACGGGTTGAACCATTCAATGCCTTTCTGACCAAAGCCGATCATCGCAGCCCCTGCCAGCGTGCCCCAGACATTGCCGACACCGCCGACAACCACGGTCATGAAGCTTTGCACGATGTAATCTGAACCCATCTCTGACGTCACCTTGGCATAAAGCCCGATGGCGACACCTGCGATACCCGCGATGCCTGATCCCAAGCCAAAGGTCAGCATGTTGATCTTGGCGGGATTGATCCCCATCGACGCTGCCATGCCGGGGTTTTGCGTCACGGCACGAACTTCAAGGCCCAATCGCGTGCGTTTCAGGATATACAGGATCAGCCCGAGGAAGATCAGCGCGAGCACGAAGATCGCGATACGAATGTAGCTGATCTGGATCACGTCATTGACGACCCAAGCACCAGCAAGCCAGTCAGGCGACGTCAGCGGACGCGCCTGTGTACCGAAGATGTTCTTAGCAAGCTGTTGCAGCGCTACTGAAATACCGAAAGTCGCCAGCAGTGTTTCCAACGGACGGTCATAAAGCCAGCGGATCACCAGCCGTTCCATCGCCACGCCTGCAGCGAAGGTCACAGCAAAAGCCACAGGAAGCGCCACGATGATCGACACCGTGTAATTCGGAATGAACAACTGTACGACGTAACCTGTATAGGCCCCCATCATGATGAATTCACCGTGGGCCATGTTGATGACGCCCATCACGCCAAACGTAATCGCAAGGCCAATAGCGGCCAGAAAGAAGATCGAGGCCAACGACAGCGCGTCCAACGTCAGGTCGGCCACTTGAGCAGTGCCAACGCGAGTTTCTACAGAAGCTAACGCTGCCTGAGCAGCATCGGTAATCGCAGCGTCATCTTCGTCATAGGCCTCGTAAAACACATGTGAATTCAGCGCGACGTCGCGGGTCAGATCTGTGATCAATGTTGGGGCAAGACCCGCCGTCGACAACGCGGCATAAGCTCTTTCGCGCAACGCGGGGTCCGACAATTGCGCTAGTGGGACACCGCCCACGCGGCCGTCGGTGATGTTCGCCTCTAGTGTTTGGCGAATTTCTGCAGGCGTTTGCTTAGCTGGTGCCAACCCCGCTTCGACCAAAATGGCGTACGACTCTTCGGGTGCATCAAACGGGTCGATGATCGTCGCAACATTGACGTCGGGTGCCTCGACAGCAACGCCCATCTTGCTGCTTAGAATCTGGTTTAGGACTGCACGCGCTTCGACTGTTGTGTCTTTCGACAGGCTTTCAATTGCGGCGATACGCGCATCGGTATCATCAGCAAACCGGGCCTGCATGAAATTAGCGACTTGGACTTTGCGTGCTTTCAAAACCGCGTCCGCTTCACCTTCTATCGACGCAAGTAACGGGGCCAATTGGCTGGCATCAGGTCTGCGGGCGATGGAGGCGACGGCTGCAGTCCGGCGGTCGAGATCAGGATCGCTCAGTTGGAACTGGACAAGTGCTGTCCCGATCAAGCGACGCACGCCACCGTTTGGTTTAATCTGGCTGTAATTATCGGCGGGCGCGGTACCGGTGTCATCGGTATCCACGGACGCCCAAGTCAGAACATCATCGTCTTCAGCACCGAAATAGAACAGACCATCTTGGCCCTGCCAAACTTCCTTTTCAGCCCACTTTTCAAGGAACACGGTTACCTGCGGCAGACCGCTGGCGGCCAGATCATCCAAAACGACACTCACCGAATTACGGGATGGTTTGGCGACTTCTTCGGCGTGGGTTTGGAGGATGGATTGAAGGTCTTGCGCGGTAGCGACGCTAGCAAAAGAGACGAACATCAAGACTGCGGTCAGAAAACTGCGCATGATCAACTTTCGGAAATTCAGGGGGGTATTACGAAAAATGCAGGCGGGATGTCCCCGCCTGCATTGGTCAACTTAGTAGTTGGATGTCAGCTGAACACAGGTCTCTGTTTCAGTGTTGTACATGCCGCATTCCAGATCTTTCCAATCGGATTTCAGAACAGCGGATGCTGGCAAGAAATCTGTCC
The DNA here is from genome assembly GCA_025141675.1 of Rhodobacteraceae bacterium S2214. NCBI lineage: Bacteria > Pseudomonadati > Pseudomonadota > Alphaproteobacteria > Rhodobacterales > Paracoccaceae > Rhodobacteraceae bacterium S2214. The sequence goes on along the minus strand of CP081161.1, from coordinate 1,783,618 downwards.
ATGCATCGCCCGGTACTTCAGTAGTCTGGGAGATGATGTCGAACTGACCGTCTGCTTGGATTTCACCAATCAGAACTGGTTTTGCGAGGTGGTGGTTTGGCAACATCACCGCTGTACCGCCAGTCAGGTTCGGGAATTCTTGACCGTACATGGCTGTGCGAACCGCATCCACGTCAGTTGTTTCTGCCGCTTCAACCGCGTTCACCCACATGTTGAAACCGATGTAGTGGGCTTCCATTGGGTCGTTTGTTACGCGCTCTTCGCCAGCAAAAGCTTTCCATGCCGCGATGAATTCTTCGTTCGCGTCGCTTTCTGCAGACTGGAAGTAGTTCCATGCAGCCAAGTGACCAACAAGGTTAGATGTGTCCAAACCGGATAGCTCTTCTTCACCCACAGAGAACGCAACAACTGGGATATCGTCTGCAGAGATACCAGCAGCGGCCAGTTCTTTGTAGAAGCCGATGTTCGCGTCGCCGTTGATGGTGGAAATCACGCCAACCTGCTTACCGTCTTCGCCAAGTGCGACAACGTCAGCAACGATCGTGGCCCAGTCAGACTGACCAAAAGGTGTGTAGTTTACGAAGATATCCTCAGCAGCGATGCCTTTGTCCATCAGGTAAGATTCAAGGATGTTGTTTGTTGTACGCGGATACACATAGTCAGTGCCCAACAGCGCGAATTTCTCAACACCAAGCTCTTCGAGGAAATAGTCGGTCGCTGGGATCGCCTGCTGGTTTGGCGCAGCGCCTGTGTAGAATACGTTTTTGGAAGACTCTTCGCCTTCGTACTGAACTGGGTAGAACAGCAGGCCGTTCAGTTCTTCGATGACTGGAAGAACCGATTTACGGGAAACAGATGTCCAGTTGCCGAAGATCACGTCAACTTCGTTCACTGTCAGCAGCTCGCGTGCTTTTTCAGCAAACAGCGGCCAATCGGATGCAGGATCAACAACAACCGCTTCCAGTTCACAGCCCAACAGACCGCCTGCAGCGTTTTGCTGGTCGATCAGCATCAACATCGCGTCTTTCAGTGTTGTCTCGGAAATCGCCATGGAGCCGGACAAAGAGTGCAGAACGCCAACCTTGATGGGATCTGCACATTCAGCAGCAGCTGCACCAGCAAGGCCCAGCACGGAAATAGATGTGAGCAGAGTATTTCGAATAGTCAAAGGATAAACCCCCAAGTTGTTTCGCTACGCTCGAGCCTTCCATCGCTAGGCAATGGTGGATCAGAGTGATAGTCAGGGACCGCAGCTCTTTTGTTGCAGCCATGCGAAGGTCGTTATCTGCCAGGATGCACCTTCGCGTGGCACTGAATGCCCTTTCGGACATCGAGACCTTCACCATTGGTTCCGCGAAAATGAAGATGATCCTGCGTGAACGGGTGACAATACGCGGTAGTTTGCTGAAAATTTCACCAACGTTAAACTTATCGGCTAAAAAATGTGCACAAATCCATCATGCAGATAAAGCGCCTGCGCCTAAAATTACCGCAGTTTCGAATGCGATCGCACTGCTTCGCAGCATTTAATGTTTCCGCATCGCAGGCGATTTCACTGCCCCCCCCCCTCATTGCAGCCTTCGGATCATGGGACGGTAAAGGAACCTTGGCTTCAGGCATAAAAAACCGCAAATCAGCTGACCCTAAAGTTAACCAGCTATCCCTTCGCGCTGCAAACTATCTATTCGCGGTGTTTAAATTCGCCGCCCATCTGCGATGTTAAGGACATGAGCCAATAAGTAGTTTCGGAGAATTCGCCCCAAAGCGATCAAATCAACAAGGGCCTAGAATCGACGCAGACACAAAGGTTTCTAGGGACCTGTTTGATAGTATCTCCTACGTTACCCTGTCAAAAGCAGCGGGGACCGGAAGAAATGAACAACAACTCACACGCAGACGTCATAACCAAGGGACGGGGGATCGACGTTTGATAGGAACAAGAGCGGGGACGACACCCTCTTGATCCACGAGGAAGGGCACGATTGACGCAGGTACCGGCGTGGATCGTGCCCTTACCTATTTTTAGCACATTGTTTTGTTAAGCGTCGACACTGTCGGCCCGCGCGACCACTTGCGGGGCCCTGTCAGGGCTAGATCCGAAACTAGCGTCGTCGTTGCATGGCAAACACCGCTCTATAGCGACTGGCCTGTGCGCCACGATTTGCGCCAACGCTGAAACAGCAATCAACGGCGCTTCGCGTAGTGACGGCACAAGCCCGATTGGCCCCTGAACGCGGTGCGCATCAGCAGCAGTCACGCCCATCGCAATAAGTCGTTCGATGCGCGCCTCATGTGTTCTTCTGCTGCCAAGGCTACCAATGAAGCAGGCCGATGACGTCAACGCGGCCTGCAACAGCGCAGGTTCCCAATCGTGGTCGTGGAACAGCGTTAGAAAGGCCGCGTATGGGTCCAGCCAGTCAGTCCGCACCGCAGCTTGTGTCGATTTCAAATGAACCCCGCCTGCGCCAGTGATTGTCGCCAAGTCATCCAGATCCTCTTCGTCAGGAGACATAAGCCGGACCTGAAAACCGGAAGCCACACCAAGTTCAGCCATCGCGCGGAAAACCGCGCCGCGTCCAGCGAGCACCAATCGAAACTGCGGTGCATACCGAAACGACAGCGTCGGTGCCCCAACGACTGGCAAGGTAGATCGCAAAATTGTCGGGCGACGGTTTTCAAGATCGCGATGCGCCGCACTAAGCGCGGCAATGTCTGGCGTCGGATCAATCAAGATATCCAAAGCGCCACCGCACGGCAGGGACAGGTCCGCAAACTGCGACCCCTTACCATACCGGACCAGTTTCTTTTCGGACGTACGCAGCGCCTCTATCGCCTGGAACTGGATATCTTTGTCGATACAGCCGTTCGACAGATAACCAACCATTGCGCCCGTCTCGCCGACAAGTGCTAATGATCCTTCGTCGCGTGCCGCCCCACCTTCGATCCCCACCGATGTGATTAGGGCAAACGCCCTGCCCTGTGCCGTTAAGTGTGCGGCATGGGCGATCACATCGCTGGGGTGTTCGATATATGAAATTGCTTTAGGCAACGGGTTCTTGATCCATCACATCAGCAAAGGATTTAAAGAACTTTGCGGCCAGTTTCTTGGCAGTGCTTTGGATCAGACGGCTCCCTAATTGGGCAAGCTTTCCACCGATTTCAGCCTTTGCTTCGTAGCGTAGAATTGTGGTATCACCATCCGCCGTCAGCGTCACATCCGCGCCGCCCTTTGCGTGGCCCGCAGCACCACCGTTGCCTTTGCCCGTCAATGAAAACGCATCAGGCGCGCCAGTTGTGTCTAGCACAACATCGCCGCTGAACTTCGCCTTTACGGGGCCGACTTTCAGCACAACTTTGGCTTCGAGTTCATTGTCGGAATGCATGATCAGTTCTTCGCAGCCCGGAATGCATTGCTGCAGAATCTCTGGGTCATTCAGCGCGGCATATACGCGGTCTTTTGGGGCGTTGATGACGATCTCATCGGCGAGTTCCATGTTTATATCCTATTCTAACAACAAGGGAATTTGATTTGAGCAAGCTGTTCGACCTGCTCTGGTGTCGGGGCCACGCGTGCACGGAGACGGATCAGCTTTTTCCAAAGTCTCTTCATTTCAAAACCTCCGGTTTGCCGCTAAACAGCATCAACTTTGACGGACCTACGCCGTACACTGACCAGCTCCGCCAAAATCGACAGCGCGATTTCTTCAGGGGTCACGGCCCCGATATCCAGACCGGCGGGGGCTTTGACCGCGTCAATCGTTGACCGGTCGAACCCTGCGGCCTCAAGCTTGTCCGCCAATGTCGCAAATTTGCGTTTGCTGCCGACAAAAGCCACGTGCTGCGCATCTGCCTGCAATGCTTCGGTCAGCGCATTCATGTCACCTTGGCCCTGCGTGGCAATGACCACGACCTTCTGCCGCGCTGTGCCCGACCCATCCGCGATCTCGGCCGCTGGTGTCCAATGAAACTGCGGCGCGATCCGGATCAACGCCTCGGCCACGGGTGAACCACCCAGCACAACCAATTGCGGCATCGGCAGGCACGGCTCAATAAAGATGTCGACAGTGCCGCGTGACGGGCAGCCGTTTCGCGCAAACTTGGTCCCGTCGACTTCGTCACCTGCCGCCACACCACGTTCTTCAAGCAGGTCTTCGGGGGCTACAGACACAAGCTGCGGTTTGCCTGATTGCAGGGCATCCACCGCGGCGCGTTTCACCGCGCCGCGCGTACAGCCGCCGCCCAGCCAACCATGCAAGATTGTCCCATCGGCACCCAACAACGCCTTCGCGCCCGGCTTTGCAGCGGTCGCGCCAGCCGTCCGCACGATCGTCGCAAACGCAAAAGGTTCGTCATTCGCCCGCAGTTTTTGGGCGACATCGGCAAGGTCCACAGATTGGATTTCGGCAGGTGTCATATTCTCGTCAACTCCTGTTCCAGTGCCGCGAGATCGGCCAAGGTATTTGCAGGCGCGAACAGGTCCAGATGGTGCAGCGCGGCTGCCATCCCTTCGGCCACCGGCGCGTAATCACGCCATGCCTTCAACGGGTTGAGCCAGATAACCCTGCATCCACGCTTTTTGATTTTCGCCAAGGCTGCATCCATAATTTCAGGCGCAGAGGTGTCATAACCATCCGACAAGATCAGCACGACAGATCGGCCATCAACGAACCTTTTGGCATAGGTATCCGCGAAAAGACCCAGCGACGGTCCGATCTTTGATCCTCCACCAAAGCCATCGGCCATCAACGACATCCGTCCAATCGCGCGCATCGCGTCTTTGTCGCGCAACGCTTCGGTTATCCGCACAAGACGGGTGTGAAACAGGTACGCATCAGCCGCCGTATCCGCCCGCATCAACCCCGACAAAAACGCGAGAAAGACCTGCGCATAGACCGTCATTGATCCGGATACATCGCAAAGCGCGACGATCTTGCGGGTCCGGTCGGGGCGTTTCTTGCGCAGCAGGCGCACAGGTTCGCCGCCCGTCGCAAGACTGTGCCGGATGGTTTTGCGGAAATGCAGGCGGTCGCCTTTGCGGGCCGCGATCCTGCGACGCGACCGTCTATCGCGAAGTGCGGCACCCAACCGCCGCGCCACTGCTTCGGCCTCTGCAATATCCTCTGGGCGCACGAGATCACGCAGGTCCTTACGGGACATGTTCCGCAGTTCCGTCGCGATCAGCTTTCCCGTCCCGTCGCTGTTCGCATCACCCTGTCCGTCATCCGGCGCAGTGACCGTCCCGCTGGTACTTGCATCTTCGCCCTGCCCGTCGCGCGATGAATGCACATCGTCACTGGCTGTCGCGGTCGGTGTTTTGATAACTTTCTGCTTCACCCGCCCCGCGTCCATCCAATAGGCGTCAAACAACGCGTCAAAGCGTGTCGCTTCATCCTTGCAACCCGTGCAAACAGCCCGCAATGCGCGACGCGTTTCTTCCGGAGCCGCTGCATTCACATGCGTGAGCGCCGCCAGCGACAAATCCGCTTCGGCCACGCCCAACCGCAGCCCGTTTTCACGCAAATGCGCAATAAAGCCCGACACCCGGGCCGCGGGTCCCGGATCACGTCCAGCAAAGCGCGTCACACGGGTCATGCGGCGCGTCCCGCGATACGCCCTGCAACTTCTTTCGTGATCTGGGCTTGGTCGTTTTGCGTCTTCAACAAGGTCGTCAACGTCGATTGCAATACCACCGGATTATCCGTCAAATCCGCAATGCCAAGCCCCATCAAGGCCGCAGCAAAGTCGAGCATTTCCGCCACGCCCGGTGTCTTGTCCAATTCTTCTTCACGCAGCTTTTGCACAAACCCGATCACTTGGCGTGCGAGTTGGTCCTCAACATCGGGGCAGCGCGCCTTCAGGATCGCAAGCTCCGTTTCGCGGTCAGGGTAGTCAACATACGTATACAAACAGCGACGACGCAACGCGTCCGACAGATCGCGCGTGCCGTTGGACGTTAAGATCACCATCGGCTTGGAAGTTGCTGTTATCGTTCCCAATTCAGGGATTGAGACCTGATAGTCGGACAGAATTTCTAGCAAATAGGCTTCGAACTCTTCATCAGCCCGGTCGATTTCATCAATGAGCAATACAGGTGGCACATCCTGCGTGATCGCCGCCAACAACGGTCGTTCCAACAGAAAGTCCCGTGAGAATATTCGATCCTCAACGGCTTTACCTGTCTCGCCATCCTCTGCAGCAGCGCGGATTGTCAGCAACTGCCGCTGGTAGTTCCATTCGTAAATCGCCTGCGCAGCATCCAGACCTTCGTAGCATTGCAACCGCAGAAGCTGCGTGTCTTTGACAGCCGCTAACGTCCGTGCAACTTCGGTTTTGCCGACGCCAGCTGCACCTTCCAACAACAACGGCCTGCCCAACGCCAACGCCAATTGCAACGCAACGGCGAGGTCATCAGAGGCAACATAACCCTGTCGCCCAAGAGCGTTTTGTAAATCTGTCCAAGTCATATGAGCGTGCGCAGGGTCGACGCGATGCCGACCCCGCCCCCTTTCCTAGTCGTGCAAGCCAAGCTTGTTGGCTGTCTGCCAAATCCGCCAATGATCATGCGGCATGTTCGTGTGCGTGTTGCCAAACGGGCGGAACGCATCCTGCACAGCATTCGAGAAACACGGCACACCACCCACATGGGGGCTTTCACCTACGCCTTTGGCCCCAATCGGGTGATGCGGGCTTGGGGTCACGGTATAGTCGGTTTCGTAATTGGGGACCTCCCAGGCCGTTGGCAGGAAGAAGTCCATCAACGTACCCGTCTTACAGTTGCCCATATCGTCGTAAGCAATTTCCTGCCCCAACGCGACGGCAAGTGCTTCTGTCAATCCGCCATGAACCTGCCCTTCGATAATCATCGGGTTGATCCGCGTGCCGCAGTCATCAAGCGCATAGAAACGGCGGATTTCAGGGACACCTGTGTCCACATCGATGTCCATCACACAGACATAAGCGCCGAATGGATAGGTCATGTTCGGTGGATCGTAGTAGCTGACCGCCTCAAGCCCCGGTTCAATCCCCGGGATCGCTTGATTGTAGGCGGCAAAGGCGATTTCCTTCATCGTCTTGAACTTTTCAGGCGCACCCTTAACCACGAAACGATCCACATCGAATTCCACGTCATTGTCGTGCACTTCGAGCAGATAAGCCGCGATCATCTGGGCCTTCGCCCGGATTTTCCGACCAGCCATAGCCGTCGCAGCACCCGCAACAGGAGTGGACCGAGACCCGTAGGTTCCAAGCCCGTAAGGTGCCGTGTCGGTGTCGCCTTCCTCAATCGTGATGCTGTCCGCTGGCAAACCAATCTCGGACGCAAGGATTTGCGCAAACGTTGTTGCGTGTCCTTGCCCCTGTGAAATCGTCCCAAGCCGTGCAATCGCGGATCCCGTTGGATGGATGCGAATTTCGCAGCTATCAAACATGCCAAGGCCGAGAATATCACAGTTCTTGACCGGACCTGCGCCGACGATTTCAGTGAAGAACGACAGACCGATTCCCATCAGTTTGCGGGTCTTACCCGCTTTGAAATCTTCGACACGCTGCGCCTGTTCGGCCCGCAGACCTTCGTAATCAACAGCCTTCAGCGCCTTATCCCACGCCGTGTGGTAATCGCCGGAATCGTATTCCCAACCAAGGGCGGCCGTATACGGGAACTGTTCCTTTTTAATAAAATTGATCCGGCGCAGTTCAGCTGCATCCATGTTCAACTTGATGGCCAGAACCTCGATCATCCGCTCGATGAAATACACAGCTTCGGTGACCCGGAAAGAGCAGCGGTAGCTCACCCCACCCGGTGCCTTGTTTGTGTAGACGCCGTCTACCTCTAGATAGGCGGTCGGGATGTCATAAGATCCCGTACAGATGTTCATGAAACCTGCAGGGAATTTCGTCGGGTCGGCGCAGGCGTCAAAGCCGCCATGGTCCGCCGTTACGTGACAATGCAGCCCTGTGATCTTGCCTTCCTTGGTGGCCGAAATCTTGCCTGTCATGTGATAATCACGCGCAAACGCGGTGGTCATTAGATTGTCCATGCGGTCTTCGATCCATTTGACAGGTTTGCCCGTCACGATGGAGGCCACGACCGAACACACATAGCCCGGGTAAGCGCCAACCTTGTTGCCAAAGCCCCCGCCGATATCAGGCGAAATCACGCGGATGTTGTGTTCCTCGATCCCTGAAATCAGCGACACAATCGTCCGGATTGCGTGCGGCGCTTGGAACGTGCCCCACAGCGTCAGCTTGCCGTTCACTTTGTCCATCGATGCCACACAGCCGCAGGTTTCCAACGGGCATGGATGCGTGCGGTGGTAATACATGGATTCTTCGGCGACGATGTCGGCTTCGGAAATCACTTGTTCGGTCGGTTCTTTGTCGCCCGCATCCCATGTGAAAATATGGTTGTGGTGTTTGCGCGGACCATGTGCACCGTCAGGAATTGACCCGTCCTCGGCCACCAGATCTTCACGCAGAACGACGTCAGATTTCAGCGCCTCGAACGGGTTCACAAGAACCGGTAGTTCTTCGTAGTCAACTTCCACAAGTTCGATCCCGTCAGCGGCGGCATAGCGATCTTCGGCCACGACAAACGCGACTTCTTGGCCTTGGTACAGCACCTTGCCGTCCGCCAGAACCATTTGCTTGTCACCGGCAAGCGTCGGCATCCAATGCAGACCAAGCGGTTCCAGATCAGCAGCTGTCAAAACAGCCAGAACACCTGGGACTTTCAGCGCCTCTTCTGCGTTGACCCCCTTGATGCGTGCGTGAGCATAAGGTGACCGGACAAAGTCGCCAAACAGCATTCCGTCTAATTTCACGTCATCGACGTAGTTGCCTTTTCCTTGTGTGAAACGGGCGTCTTCAACGCGCTTGCGCGAACAGCCCATGCCTTTCAGATTAGCGACCCGTTCGTCGCGTGTGACTTCGTCTTTCATTCTGCGGCCTCCTTGGCTGCATTCATCTCAGCGGCGGCGGCTTGGATGGATTTCACGATGTTTTGGTAGCCTGTGCAGCGGCAAAGATTGCCAGCCATGCCAAAGCGGATTTCTTCTTCCGTAGGATTAGGAATGTCCTCTAACAGCTTGGTTGCACGGGTAATCATGCCCGGGGTGCAGTAACCGCACTGTAGCCCGTGGTGTTCTTTGAATGCGGTCTGCAATGGATGCAGGTCATCCGGTCCACCGATGCCTTCGATTGTTGTGACCTCTGCGCCGTCCGCCTGCGCGACGAACATCGTGCAGGATTTCACCGACTTGCCGTTGATCGTGACAGTGCAAGCCCCGCAGTGGGACGTCTCACAGCCGATATGCGGCCCCGTGATGTTCAGCCGCTCGCGCAGCGTGTAGATCAACAATTCGCGTGGTTCGGCGAGGAATTCCTCTGCCTTCCCATTCACGTTCAGTTTGATGTGCATTTTGTCTGACATGTTCTGCCCCCTTACGCCCGCGACCAAGCGCGTTCGATGGCACGGCGCAAAATGACGCCCGCCACGTGTTTCTTGAATGCGATTGGACCGCGGTTGTCTTCGGTCGGATCAATGTCGTCCAACATCGCGGCCATTGCGGCCTTGATCGCTGCATCGTCCACCGTCGTGCCAACCAGTGCTGCCCCTGCCGCCTCAGAGAAGATCGGCGTATCACTCAGGTTCGTCATCGCCACACTTGCAGCGGTACAAGTGTCGCCGTCTTTGACGATCTGCACTGCGGCAGCGGCTGTCGCATAATCACCGATTTTGCGTTTTTGCTTTTCGTAGGCGTAGCCACCTTTCGGCATTGGGATCGTCACTGCTGTCAGAACTTCTTCGTCATCGCGTGCGGTCATGTAGGCCGCTTCGTAAAATTCGCGTGCAGGTACGTCGCGTTCACCGTCCGCGCCGATCAAGGTAAAGCTGGCATCAAGGCACTGCATCAGACCCGGCATATCGTTGCCCGGATCACCGTTCGCGACGTTGCCGCCAACAGTCCCCATGTTGCGGACCTGAGGATCGGCAATCTGTAACGCCGCTTCCTGTAGGATCGGTGCTGCCGTCTTAAGGCCATCGTGATTGATGATATCCGTCTGTGTGATCATCGCACCGATGCGGATGCTGTCGTCGGTGATGGTGACTTCCGACAACCCGCCCACGTCTTGCAGGTCGATCAGATGTGGCACGTCAGCCATGCGCAACTTCATCATCGGGATCAGGCTGTGTCCGCCTGCCATGACGCGCGCATCGTCCCCGTGTTCCTCAAGAATTGCCAATACCCCGGCCATATCCTTGGGTCGATAATATTCGAATGCCGCTGGAATCATCGGCTCTCCTCCCTAAAAGCAAATGTTCTTCTTGCAGTGAGGTGAGCATGCGGCCGTATACGCTGGCTTGTGAAAACCCATGAAAAACAGGTTTATTGCACGAAATGCGCCGATTTCCGCACGAATGGCGCGGGCCTACGCCAGCAGCGCGTCTTGCGTGGCTTTCAATTTGGATCGGCTCACCGGCGCTGGCGGGATCGTGTCCGTATCAAACAGACACCGCCCCTTGTCTTTGGACCGTTCGAAGCGGGCGACCTTGGACGGGTTCACCAAATAGCTGCGATGTGTCTGGATAAAGCCCGCGGGCAACAGGCGCTTCGTGGCCTCAGTAATCGGCCAAACGCAAAACAGGCGATCCTGTTCGGTGTAGATCTGCGTGTAATGCCCGTCTGCGCGGACAAAGACGACATCACTAGGTGCCACAAAGATTTTGCCCCCGTCCCGTTCGCATGGAATTTGTAGTCCGACAGGTGTCTGAATATCCGCATCATCGACGAGATCGATGGCTTCGGCGAAAGGACTGGCGACGAGGTAAGTTGTACTGACCCACAAGAAGCCGCCAAAAATCACAAAACTGGACACGATGACGCCAAGGGCCAAAACTTCGTTGCTCATGCTTGGGCCAAATTCAGCAACTTGCGGAACGGCTACAAATTCGGTCCCTGCCATTGCCAGAAAGTGTACCGACCCAACCGCGACAGCAAAACACAGCGTTCCAAGAAAGATATTGCGGTTCGTCCGATGCCCGTAAGCCACCCGAAACGCCAAGATGCACAAAACAATCGCGACAATTGACGATTCTGCGATTCCAAGGGGCGTATAGATCGCGCGGCACAATTCTAATCCCGCCATCCCGATGTAATGCATGACCAGAATGCCCACGCCGACGACGGCGCCTGCTGAGCCAATCACTAAAGGCGTGCGGTCGGTGAAATGCAGTAAGATTAATGCAGCACCCACGATCAGGATTGCGGTCAATGCCGAAATCAGCGTGATCGCTGCGTCGTAATAGAACAACACAGGTAACTGCAGACCCAACATCGCGACAAAATGCATCGACCAAATGCCGCCGCCTAATGCGATAGCGGCTAAGGCCACAGACACTTTCTTTTGGATCAAAGATTTCTGCGACAGATTGCGCGTCAACGATAATCCCGTGAACGCCGCTGCAGTTGCAACGAGGCAGGACATGATGACCAGAAAGAAGTCATGACTGAAGCTAAGCGTTTCCATTGCGGACAAAATGACCAAAGAAATGGCACTTGGCAATTATCGATTTTTTGATCGGCCTGCTAAAGCCTATCTTTCTATCCTTAATTCAACACATGAAGGTGCTATCGCAACACACGGGCATTACTATGAAAATTGTAGATGCCGCAAATCCACTCGCATGTCGTGAATCGTAGAATTCCAATACGCTGCAGATGCTTGCGGTCTGAGCAGAACCTTGAGGTAAATCAAAGCTGCATCATCGCATCAACCCTACGATCATAGGAGAAAGCAGCGCCAAACGGACTGTTTTCAAGGAACAATACAAGGCGAATGACATGACCATGATGAAAGCAGTTACCACAACGATTGCAGCGCTATCGCTTACCGCTTGTGTTGCGGATCAGAACAGCATTTCGGCGGATAGCGCCCGTGGAAAGCAGTTATTCGATAATCAATGCGCGATCTGTCACGGGGCGAACGGTGAAGGCGCAGGACCGGCATCGCTTGGCCTAGGTGCGCCACCACCAAGTTTGCAATTCCTTGCGGCATCGAACGATGGCGTTTTTCCTCGGAACTATGTGCTGAGCGTCATCCAAGGTCTTGATCGTCACACGGATCCCACCGCCGCGATGCCCATCTTTGGCGACGGCGCTATGGGCCAACCGATCACGGTCAACAATGACGGCGTAACCGAGACCCTGCCGTCAGACATGTTGGCGCTTCTCGCCTACTTGAAAACGGTGCAGCGATAAGTTGCTTTAAGCATAAGCGTAAAAGGAACAGGCCAACCTGCTAGGGTTTCCGGCCTATTCCATGTTGATACTAGACTGGCGTATGTTTTGTCCCGCTTAGGACAGGACCACACAGACCCGCGCTTGCCAATCGCCCCGCTTCCGCTGTGTAGTCTTGATAGGCCTTCTGGACGAACGCGACCTGAATATCGCGCGCGTCTTCGATCGTCTTGCAGCGTAACAACGCATTTTGCGTCTTCAGATCTTCGGCCAAACGGTCCGAGATAAATGAAACGAAATCTGCATGCATTTGCATCGCGTGCCAAAACGCGCCTGTCCCCATCCAGTCCATTGCCCCAAACATACCGCCGGTCGCAACGCCGCTGAAATCCTTCGAATTTTTGTGCGTTTGTTCCGTCATCGCAATCTCCCCCATGTTCATTTGATACAAGCAGTATGGCTCAGTCATCGTCGGCGTGCGTTGACATGCATCAACGTCGCCTCGTCAGATCATGTCATAGTGACATCAAGTGCGGTTCGCCTGTGACGGCTGCGCACATGACGGAAAGGAACCACGATGACGCTAGAGCATGGACATTCGCATTCCGAAATTGCCGCCCGCTTAAACGCCCGCAATGGCGGCGGCGGGCTTAGGGATGCAATTTTTGGCGGCATTGACGGAACTGTCACGACTTTTGCAATTGTTGCGGGCGTGCAAGGTGCGGGGCTACCAGGTGGGATCATTGTTGCACTTGGCATGGCGAACGTCGTCGCAGACGGTTTTTCGATGGCGGCAGGCAACTACGCGGGCACGAAGGCCGTCGCTGATGATCGCGAAAGGCTGCGCAAAGTTGAAGAGCGCCACATCATGCTGAACCCACAAGGCGAACGCGACGAATTGGACCAAATTCTCGGGCGTAAAGGGTTACATGGCGAAGTTAAGGCGCAAGCCGTCGACATGATAAGCCGCGACAAGGATCAATGGATCGCCATGATGTTGACGGATGAATACGGCCTGCCACCGACGGACCCTGCCCCGTTACGGGCCGCAGTCATCATTTTTGGTGCGTTTGTATTGGCCGGGTTGCTGCCGCTTCTTCCTTATCTGGTTGGCCTCACTGATCCTTTCGTATGGTCCATTATTGCGTCTGCCTTCACCTTCTTTGGGATCGGCGCAATCAAATCACAATGGGCATTGGCACCGTGGTGGCGGTCAGGGCTTGAAACATTCCTCATCGGTGGCACGGCGGCTGCGTTGGCGTTTGCTGTTGGACGCTTGTTCCATCCCTGAACCTAGACGGCCGCCAGCGATTCCCGCATCACAATGGAAACGTTCAGCTGACGTCGGACAGTGTTGGCATTGCCGTCGATCAGTTTGACCAGTTCGCGCGCAGCTGTCCCGCCCATTTCACGATGCGGGACATGCACGGTCGTTAGTGTCGGGGACAAATGTTGGGCAAGTTCGATGTCGTCAAATCCGGTGATAGAAACGTCGTCGGGTACGGAATACCCCAACTGCCGCGCCCGCAACATCGCCCCTGCTGCAAGTACATCGTTTCCACACATCACAACGCTCGGCGGCGTTTCAGACTTCATCAGGGCTTCAAAAGCGTTGGCACCGTTGTCAGTGTCGTACGGCGTTTGAACAATCGGCAAATCATCCAGATCAAATCCGTTGGCCACCCAACTATCCCGAATACCGGTCAATCGCTCTGCGGCGCGATCGTTGCCATCAGCGATCCCCGAAATCACGGCAATACGCTTATGACCCATCGAAATCACACGGTCCGCTAACATCCGCATCGATGCGCGATTATCAAATCCGACCGACGAACGCGACAAGTCTGATCTGTAAGCCCAAGCAAGCATTGTTGGGATACCACGCCGGTCCAAGTAGTCGTAAACTGCCTTTTCGCGTTCATACCCGATCAGCAACAGACCTTCCGCACCACGTGCAACGAGCGCACGGATTTGTTCAGCCTCGAGTTCCGGTCGGTACGCGCTGCTCGACACAAGCAGATTGTAACCATGGTCATGCAGCGTTTCCTGAAACGCCTGAAGCCCCCGTGCAAAGATGGCGTTTTCCATCGTCGGGATGATAGCACCAATCGTATGGGTGCGCCGCGCTGCCATCGCTCGCGCATTGAAATTGGGCGTATAGCCCAAAGCCTCGACGGCTTTCATGACCTTATCACGGGTCGGCTTTGAAACCTTATCCCCAGCATTCAAACACCGCGACACCGTTGCCGTCGAAACGCCAGCCGCACGCGCGACATCATCAAGCGTTGGAATGGAATGGGATGTGGACATGGCGGTTCGTTTCCTGATTTCAGCGGGTCTATAACATGGTTTGCGAAAAACTGAACATGGATGCAACGACAATGTAAGCGCTTGCATGAATCAGATGAAAGCGCTTACATCGCAACATGGATAGTAGATCGCAAACATCGTCACGCACCGTCCCCCATCCTTTTGGGGGCGTCACGATCGTCTGCTCCCTTTGCTTCGTCATTTCTCACGCCCTTGCGGCCTTCACACCATTCTTCCCAAAATTCACAAATAGGATCGCTAACTCATGACCCGTGAATACCTCAAAAAAGCGTCGCTAACGTCTGCCTCCGGCGCGTCAGATGTGCATGACACTGTCGTTGGCATCCTGTCCGATATCGAAAACGGCGGTGATGCGAAGGCGCTTGAATACGCCACAAAGTTTGATCGCTACGACGGCGACATCATGTTGAGCCAAGAAGCCATCGATGCTGCATGTGCGTTGGTTCCTGAGAAACTGAAAGCAGACATTCGATTTGCACATGATAACGTCAAACGCTTTGCCGAACTTCAGAAAGGCACAGTCGCAGACGTCGAAATGGAAATTTCACCGGGTTATGTCGCCGGTCAAAAAGCGATCCCCGTTGATGCCGCGGGCTGCTATGTGCCGGGCGGTCGTTACAGCCATATCGCCTCTGCAATCATGACAGTCACCACGGCAAAAGTCGCCGGTTGCAAGCATATCACCGCATGCTCTCCTCCCCGCCCTGATGTCGGCGTGGCCCCTGCGATTGTGTACGCGGCGCATATCTGCGGCGCTGACAAAATCCTAGCGATGGGTGGTGTACAGGGCGTGGCTGCCATGACCTACGGACTTTTTGATCTGCCGAAAGCCAATATTATCGTGGGTCCGGGCAATCAGTTCGTTGCCGAAGCCAAACGCATTCTTTTCGGGCGCGTGGGGATCGATATGATCGCGGGCCCAACTGACAGTCTGATCTTGGCCGACAAAGATGCAGACGCCCATATTGTCGCCACGGATTTGGTGTCGCAGGCGGAACACGGCTACAATAGCCCCGTATGGCTCGTCACCGACGACCGCGCTCTTGCGGAAAAAGTCATGGCGATTGTGCCTGATTTGATCGCAGACCTACCCGAATTGAACCGTGAAAATGCATTCGCCGCTTGGCGCGACTATGCAGAAGTTATCGTCTGCAAAGACCGCGTCGATATGGCCGCGTGCAGCGATGAATACGCCCCCGAACACCTGACGGTCCAAGCATCAGATCTCGACTGGTGGCTTGATAATCTGACCTGCTACGGATCGCTGTTCTTGGGTGAAGAAACCACCGTCTCGTACGGTGACAAGGCATCTGGCACAAACCACGTTTTACCGACGTCCGGTGCGGCCGGATATACAGGTGGGCTTTCGGTGCATAAGTACATGAAAATCGTCACATGGCAGCGCGCCACGCAAGAGGCATCCAAAGATGTCGCCATCGCCACAGCACGGATTTCTCGGCTCGAAGGTATGGAAGGCCACGCCCGCGCCGCTGACGTACGACTGGCAAAGTATTTCCCCACCGAAAACTTCGATTTGAGCGCCGATGATTGATCCCAATTCGCTCTTTGACCTCAGCGGAAAAGTCGCATGTGTGACTGGGGCCAGTTCCGGTCTGGGGCGGCGCGCCGCACTGGTCTTGGCAGAGGCTGGCGCGCGTGTCGTTGGCGTCGCCCGCCGCGGCGACGCGCTCGACGATCTTTGCCATGAAATTGGGCCACCGGCAGCGGCGGTCATTGCGGATGTTGCGGATCGGGACGGTATCGCGGATGTGGCCGCTGCGATTGCAACCCCCTTTGGGTCGCCCGACATTGTTGTTCATGCTGCGGGGCTGAACACCCGTGAAGCGGCTGATGATGTCACGCCGGACGGCTGGGACAAAACCATTGCGATTAATCTGAACGCGCCATTCTTCCTCAGCCAGACGCTGGTGCCCGCGATGAAAGAAAAACGCTGGGGGCGGATCGTCAACTTCGCGTCCCTTCAGACAACCCGCGCGTTCCCCGGCGGGATCGCATATGGCGCAACCAAAGGAGCCATCGGGCAACTTACACGCGCCATGGCGGAAAGCTGGTCCCCCTTTAACATTACAGCCAACGCGATTGGTCCCGGGTTCTTTCCGACCGAATTGACGGCAGCGGTGTTCGACGACCCAGACCGCGCTGCGCGCAATGCGGCCCAGACCTGCATGGGGCGCAACGGCGGTGTTGAAGACATCGATGGGCCGATCCTGTTTTTGTGTTCGGACGCATCGTCTTACGTGACAGGACAAGTCTTGATGGTTGATGGAGGGTTTACCGCAAAATGAAAGCTTTGGTTTATGACGGGGTTGAGACCCTTAATTTTCGCGACGTCCCTGATGCAGTCGCCGGAACCGACGAACAGCTGATCCGTGTTGAGGCGGTCGGCATCTGCGGGTCCGACATGCACGCCTATCTTGGCCATGACGCGCGTCGCCCTGCCCCGCTGATCCTTGGCCACGAAGCTGCAGGCACGATTATGGGTGGTGATCACGACGGCATGCGCGTGACGGTCAATCCGCTAGTGTCTTGTCTGGTTTGCCCCGCCTGCAAATCGGGTCGCGAAAACCTGTGTCCAAAACGCGAAATCATTTCGATGCCGCCACGCGAAGGCGCATTTGCACAATTCATAGCCATGCCCATGCGAAATCTGGTCGAAGTGCCCGACAACATCGCCTTGTCCAAAGCGGCACTTGCTGAACCCTTGGCGGTCAGTTGGCACGCCGCACGTTTAGGGATCGAAGCCTTGCATCCATCGATGGATCGGCGCGCTATCGTCATTGGCGGCGGCGCTATCGGGCTTGCTGCGGCACTTGCGTTGCAAGCGATGGACATGCCGGACGTCACGATCATCGAACCAAATGATCCGCGTCGCGCCTACCTTAACGATCATTGCGGCCAAACTGCCGTAGCAGAGGCATCCGGTCCGGCCCCATTAGTCGTCGACGCTGTTGGTTATGGTGGCACACGCGCGACCGCATCTAGTTTTGTGGAACCCGGCGGTGTTATCGCTCATGTTGGATTGGGCGATGATGCACCGGGGTTCGACGTCAGGCGGGCCACGCTTCAGGAAATCACGTTTATCGGGACGTATACCTACACAGCGCAAGATTTCAGGGACACAGCCGCCGCGATCTACGACGGACGTCTTGGTCCACTGGACTGGACGGACCACCGACCTTTGTCCGACGGTGCGCAAGCGTTTCGGGATCTGCGTGCGGGTCGCGTTGCAGCACCTAAGATCGTTCTCAGCCCATGGGACTGATCTGACCCGCTCTGACAAAAACATCTCTTTTCTACTCAAGCCTGAAAGGTTCCAACCTCATGAACATCGACAAGAAGATCTGCGACGATCTTGTTGCGAACGACGTGTCATTTGTCACGACCGTGCCATGCAAACAATTGGCTGGTGTGATTGATGAAGTCGAAAAGCGCGACGATATCTTCCACATCCCATCCAACAAAGAAGACGAAGGCATGGGCCTGTGTGCCGGTGCGCATATGGCGGGCAAACGTCCTGCGATCATTATGCAGAACACCGCGATTGGTGTGACGATCAACACGCTGGCCACGCTGATCCAATACTACCGGATGCCTTTGCCGATGATCATCTCCTACCGTGGTGAATTGCGCGAACCAGTCGCGTGTCAGGTGGAAATGGCGGTGCACACAAAGGCGTTGCTGGCGCAGATGAACATCCCAACTTACCACTTCCATTGGCAAAAGGACGTCGAAGAATTCGACAACATCCTGAAGTATACCTTCATGTGCAACAAACCTGTGGCGATCCTGACCGACGCCAACTTCTGGGGAGGCTACGGGGACCAATGATCCGTTCTGAAATCTTAAAAGAAATCGCGCCCATCATCCGTGATCACCTCGTGGTCTGTAACATCGGGCTGCCAAGCCAAGAACTGCATATGATCGACGACCAGCCGAACAACTTTTACATGTTGGGCACAATGGGCCTGTCGTCCTCTATCGGCTTTGGTCTGGCCTTGTCGCAACCGAAACCTGTTATCTCTATTGATGGCGACGGGTCGGTACTGACGAACCTAGGCACATTGCCCACAATCGCGAACAACGCCACGGGCAACTACACGCTGTTGATCATCGACAACGGGTCTTACGGATCAACAGGCGACCAGCCAACCTACGCAGGCCAAAAGACGAACTTGACTGATGTTGCGCGGGCATGTGGTTGCGACAATGTCGTCGAAGTGCAGGACAAAGACCTTGGTCCAGTGCTGCAAGACGCAATCGACAGCGACGAGATGACGATCATCGTGTGCAAATGTGACAGCGGCAATATCAAGCTGCCCGTGATCACCATGGACCCTGTCGTCATCAAAGACCGCTTTATGAAGGCAGTGGCGTCCTAATGTTCAGCGCCGCCGCGCATATTCATTCTGCAAACGATGCGCGGCGGCTGGCCAAACGCAAGCTCCCTTGGATGGTGTTCGACTATATCGACGGGGCCGCCGGGGCGGAAGTGGGGGCAAAGCGCAATCGTGCTGCCTTGGATGCGATCACGCTAGAACCCCGCATTTTGCGGGACGTCAGTCAGCGCAATCTCGGCACATCCATTTTCGGGAAATCCGCGCAACGCCCATTTGGCATCGCGCCAATGGGCATGTGTAATCTCAGCGGACCGGGCGCGGATATGATGCTCGCACGGCTCGCCGCGCGCTATCAGGTGCCCCATGGGGTATCGACGGTCGCATCAACCCCACTGGAAAAGATCATCGAAACGGCCGACGGGCACGCGTGGTTCCAACTGTATTTTAGCGGTGACGGGCAAGGCACCTTCAAGCTTGTCGAACGGGCGCGCGCTGCAGGCTACGAAACATTGGTCTTAACCGTCGATGTGCCCGAAGTCGGGCGTCGCCCACGCGAATTGCGCCACGGTTTCAAGATGCCGTTCTCGATCGGCCCACGCCAATTCATCGATTTTGCGCTGCACCCACGTTGGTCATTCAGCCAACTGGCCGCAGGGAAACCGCAAATGGCGAACTTTGAAATGGACGGCTATGCTTTCGACCGGACCGAAAGTCGTGCGAAGGCCGACTGGGACACCCTTTCGCGATTGCGCGACATGTGGTCTGGAAACTTGGTCGTCAAAGGCGTTGTGAATGTCGAAGATGCCGTTGCCCTAAAAAACGCAGGCGTTGACGGCATTCAGGTGTCCAGCCACGGATCACGTCAGCTAGAAAGCGCCCCTGCTCCAATAGATCGGCTGCCGCATATCCGCACGGCAGTCGGCAATGAATTCCCCTTGTTTTACGACAGTGGCTTACGCTCTGGTGAAGACGTTCTGAAAGCCATGAACGCCGGTGCCGATTTCACTTTCTTCGGGCGGCCCCTGCAATTCGCAATCGCTGCAGCCGGCGAAGCGGGATTGAACAAGATATGGGATGTTTTCAGTGAAGAACTGTCTTCCGCAATGGCACAAACCGGCGTGATCGACCTTTTGGGCAAATCATAGGTTTCGTCCAGCGCGGTGACGTCACGATCCCCTAGCGGGGTGCGATCTGTAACACCTTCCGGGACAAACCGGACAGAACTTCTGGCCCATCAGGTCCAAGATGAACGATGTCCTCTAGCCTGATGCCGAAAGCGTCCGTCAAATAAATACCCGGTTCAATCGAAAAGACGTTTCCAGCGTTCAGGGCCTGATCATTGCTCGCCGTCATATAGGGCGGTTCATGCACATCAACGCCTAACCCGTGCCCCGTCCGATGTGAAAACGCAGAACCATAGCCTGCAGTTTCAATCAGACCCCGCGCGGCCCCATCAATTGCGCTGCACGCAACACCGGGTTTGGCCGCAGACAACGCCGCCTGCACCGCATCTTCCACAATACCCGCGACCTGTGTGAACTCAGGCTCAGGCGTATCCCCGTACCACGCACACCGCGTCATATCGGACGGATAACCGTTCAATCGGCAACCCGCATCAATCAGCACAGCCATCTCGGGCTGCAACACATCCGCACCCGTGTGGTGATGCGGGAAGGCGCTGTTTGGGCCAAAAGCCACGATACAGAACGCCGGCTCTGCCCCATGGGCGCGGTAGTGATCGACGATGATCGTTTTGACGTCGTTTTCAGACATACCCGTGCGCAGCGACGCAAAGGCCAGTTCAAATGCGCTGTCGTTCAGGCGGGCGCAGTCGCGCAGCAGCTTGTGCTCATCGGCATCCTTTTGCGCCCGCAACAGACCGACCGTGTCTTGGGTAAACCTACGGGTTGGGGCGTCAAGCTGATCCAGTAGCAAGAACGCGAAATCCGCCCGCATCATTTCATCAAGGACAACGCTGAGGCCCGGACGTTTAACGTCAAGTTCAGTTAGTAAGGCGGTCAGCGCATCCAGCGGGCCATCCGTATCGCTCCATTCGTAAAACGGGACGCTGTCGCATTGGGTGCGCGCGGCGTCGGCGTTCAGCTTCGGCATCAGGACACCAGCGTTATCAGCCGTCACCAAAGCCA
Organism: Rhodobacteraceae bacterium S2214; assembly: GCA_025141675.1. Taxonomy (NCBI): domain Bacteria; kingdom Pseudomonadati; phylum Pseudomonadota; class Alphaproteobacteria; order Rhodobacterales; family Paracoccaceae; species Rhodobacteraceae bacterium S2214. The sequence continues at coordinate 1,762,546 of CP081161.1, read as the reverse complement.
TCACAGGCCGTTCATCGCCATGCGGGTTCAGCCCCAATAACCACTGCATATGACTGCTGGGACCGATAGCGATCAAATCGGTGTTCGTGTCGGCCATTCGCTGGCGCAACCGTGCCAATCTGTTGTCCGTGATGTCAGTCATACGACCCTCCAGTTGCGATAACCGCCCTAGCCATCTTGGCCGGGCAGCCAGTTTTTTGTCGGTCCTTGCAGCACGACCAATGTTCCCGTCCACATCATGCGGGCTGGCGTGTCGCCGAGCGTTTTCCATGCGTGCGGGGTCATGCCGTTGTAATGCAGGCTGTCACCCTCGCGCAGGGTAAAGGCCTCTCCGTCCAGTGTTTTCTCGATAGAGCCGCTGAGGATATAAATGAACTCCTCACCCTCGTGCTGGAACGTCTCAGACACAAAACCGGGTGGGCAGTTCATGATATATGCAGACAGTTCGTGACCGGGAAACTCGGAGCTTAACGCCTCATACGTCACGCCCGAATCCGAAATCGAAAACTTCGGGCGCTTATCCGCATAAGACACAGCATCGCCCGGTTTCGGGCGGGCGACAAAGTAATCAAGCCCCAGATCCAACGCATGTGAAATCTGCGCGAGCGTGCCCAGCGACGGCGTCGCATTGCCGCGTTCAACCTGCGACAGATACCCCACAGATATGCCTGCCTTGTCGCACAATTCCTTCAGCGTCAGCTTGCGTTGCTGCCGGCATTTCCGGATCATTTGCCCCAGCTTGGCCGGTTCGATACTCCCCCCCCCGATCATCGCCTACCCCGACAACTGCGCGAGCCGTGGCATCAGCTCTAGTAGCTTCTTAGTGTAGTCCTGCTGCGGGTTGGCGAACAGCGTCTCAGTATCTTGCACTTCGACCAATTGGCCTTGTTTCATTACGCCAACGCGGTCGCACATTTGGCGGACAACCGGTAGATCGTGACTGATAAACAGCATGGTCAGGCCAAGGTGTTCCTGCAAATCTTTCAGAATGTTCAGAATTTGCGCCTGAATAGACACGTCCAACGCGCTGGTTGGTTCGTCGCAGATCAGGAACCGTGGCTGCGTGGCCAAGGCCCGCGCGATGGAAATCCGTTGGCGTTGCCCGCCCGAAAATTCGTGCGGATATTTCGCCGCCGCCGCACGGGTCAGCCCAACACGATCCAGCAATTCCTGCACCCGCCCGCTGATCTGGTCAGGCGGCAGGATTTTGTGATGCACCAGCGGTTCAGCCACGATGCTTTCGACCTTCATCCGTGGATTAAGACTGGAAAATGGGTCTTGGAAGATCATCTGGATTTGGCGGCGATACCCTGCAATTTCGGCAGGCGTCATCGCCGTCACATCATCACCGTCGAACTTGATACGGCCTCCGTCCACATCAAGCAGCGTGCCGATCATCCGCGCAACGGTGGATTTACCAGACCCGCTTTCGCCGACAAGCCCGAAGACCTCGCCGTCTTTGATATCAAACGATACCTCGTCCACAGCCGTAAAATAGGTTCGCCACGACGGCAGGATCGCTGATTTTTCCAAGAATTTCTTCGTGATCCCCTCGACCTCAAGCAGCTTGCCGGATTTCGACGGTTCTGATTTGGTCCAGTTCCGCGCGAGGTCTTCGATCTTGAACGTCGTCTCACGGCCACCATAACTGACCTGCGGAAAACGGTGCAGTTTGACCTGCGGACGCGGCACAGCAGAAATCAGCGACTTGGTATATTCATGCTTCGGCGCGCTGAGAACTTGATCGGTTGACCCGTTCTCTACCACTTGTCCGTTGTACATCACCGTGACTTGTTCGGTGGTATCCGCGATCACGCCCATGTCGTGGGTCACAAGGATCACGCCAACTTGGGTCTCGCGGGCCAGTTCCTTGATCAGATCAAGAACCTGGGCTTGGATCGACACGTCCAACGCGGTCGTGGGTTCGTCAGCCACGATCACAGACGGCTCTGAACAAAGCGCCAGCGCAATCACCACACGTTGCCGCATACCGCCGGAAAACTGGTGCGGGTACTGGTCAAAACGGGTCTTGGGATCGGGGATCGACACACGATCAAGCAAGGCCAAAGCACGTTCTTTGGCTTCTTTGGCGGATACCTTGAGATGTAACTGGATCGTCTCAACCAGTTGTTCACCAATGGTAAACAGCGGGTTCAATGACGTCAGCGGATCCTGAAAGATCATCCCGATCTCACGACCCCGAATGGCGCGTTGTTCTTCGACGCTCAGGTTGTCGATACGACGCCCCTTAAGCCAAATCTCGCCAGACGCGATCCGCGCAGGGTCATCTAGCAGGCCAATCACGGCATTGCCGGTCATCGATTTGCCCGCCCCGCTTTCGCCAACCACGCCACGGATTTCACCGGGCCGGATGTCGTAGGTCACGTTGCGCACAGGCTTGAACAGGCCGTGCCGGGTCGGGATTTCGACGGTCAGGTCACGGATGGATAGGACAGGTTCGGTCATTTTAACCTCGGGTTCAAAGCGTCACGCAGCCAGTCGCCCAGCATGTTCACGCTAAGGGCCAGCGCAAGCAAAGTGCAGGCCGGGAAGAACAAGATCCACCATTCGCCTGAGAACAAGAAACCTTGGCCGACGCGTATCAGCGTGCCCAAAGAAGGCTGTGTGGCAGGTGCGCCGACGCCAAGGAAGCTCAGCGTGGCTTCTGCGATGATTGCAAGCGCGAGTGAAATCGTGGCGATCACCAACACGGGCGACAAAATATTCGGCAGGATGTGGCGTAACATGATGATAAAAGGCTTTCGACCGATCAGCCGCGCAGCTGATACGTAGTCTTTGCCTTTCTCGACCAGCGTGGCCCCGCGCACAACGCGGGCAAACTGCACCCAATCGGACAAGCCAATCGCAAGGATCAGGACCCAAATCGCCATCTGGTCGCGGTTTTCAACGGGTGTAATCCCCTTAGCGATCCCGAAGATCAGCATCGCCACCAAGATCGACGGGAACGTCAGCTGCACGTCGGCTGCCCGCATGATGAAACTGTCAGCCCAGCCGCCAAAGTAACCAGCAAGCAGCCCCAAGAAGATGCCAAGCACGACGGCAAACAAGACAGCAGCAAAGCCCACGAAAAGAGAAATCCGCATCCCGTACAGGATAGTCGAAAATACATCGCGGCCCTGATCGTCGGTGCCTAACAAGAACGTCTCGCCGGTGAAGGCATTCGGCGCCGTGGGTGGCGTAAACCCGTTCATCAGGTTCAATGACGATGGATCAAACGGGTTGGTCGGCGCGATCAGAGGCGCAAACACCGCCGACAGGATCAGCAAAGTGGCAACCACCGCAGACACCATCGCAACAGGGGACCGTTTGAAAGCGTAAAACAAGTCGCTATCAAGCGCGCGGCGCATGCGTGACGGCACGACCTCGGTTGTGGAATTCGGGTGATCAGTCATTTCGCGGCCACCCTAAGACGAGGATCAATGAAGGCATATAAGATATCCACCAGAAGGTTGATGACGACAAACATCACCGAAATCATCATCAGATACGCGGCCATCACCGGAATATCGACAAACTGAATTGCGTTGATGAACAACAGGCCCAAACCGGGCCACTGAAACACGGTTTCAGTAATGATCGCAAAAGCGATAATCGCGCCAAGCTGAAGACCGATCACCGTAATCACCGGTACCATCGTGTTCTTCAAAGCATGGCGGAAATTGATGACCCGTTCGCTGAGCCCACGGGCGCGGGCAAACCGGATGTAATCTTGGCGCAGGACCTCAAGCATCTCAGACCGGACAAGCCGCATGATCAGTGTCATTTGGTAAAGGCCCAGCGTGATCGACGGCAGTATTAAGGCTTTCAAACCGGATTCTGTCAAGAAACCCGTGGTCCACCAGCCAACCTGCACGACTTCGCCGCGGCCAAAGCTAGGCAACCATCCCAGTTCGACAGAGAACAGATAGATCAACAAAATCCCGATCAGGAACGTCGGCAAGGACACCCCGATCAACGAGGCGGACATGATAAAGTTCGCAACAAACCCGTCGCGGCGGATCGCGGTAAACACACCCAGTGCAATCCCTACGACGATGGCGAAAATGGCGGAAAGTGCGGCCAACTCCAGCGTTGCGGGGGCGCGTTCCATAATAATTTCAGACACTTCGCGGCCTTGCCGGTAGCTGACGCCAAAATTGCCCTGCACGGCTTCACCCAAGAATTTAACGTATTGCACAGGGATCGGTCGATCCAGACCAAGCTGCGCGCGCAGACGTTCGATGTCTTCCATCGTGCGTTCTTGACCCAGCATGTTGTCAATGGGATCGCCCACAAAGGTGAACATTGAAAACGCAATTGCCCCGGTGATGATCAACACCAAAAGGGACTGGAATATGCGTTTAAGGATAAACGGCAGCATCGCGAAGGCCTTGCTTTGCCAGCGCAGCCCGACGGGCCGCTGGACAAGTTTTGAAAGGATTGGAAACTGGACGGGGGCAGCCTGCCCCACCTGTCCAGTCGAAAAGGCGCGCCCACATAAAGCGGGCGCGCCGTCATGCGAATTTACTGCATGGTGAAGTATTTGACGCGTGGCTGATCCTCTGGATCGACCTCGATGCCAACGTTTTCAGCCATACCCCAGTTCAGCACCTGGTGGTGGATCGGGATGTAAAGCTGCTCGTCTTGAATCACACGCCAGATGCCGGCGATGTCCGCGTTACGCGCGTCAAGATCGGTGTTGGATGCAAGCGACTTGATGGTTTCGTCCAGCTCATCGTTGTCGTAGCCAGTGCCGTTCCATGTCCCGATGTCGTCTTCACGACCGTGCACGAGGAAGTTGAAGATGTACTCGGAATCATAAGTTGGAACACCCCAACCCAGCATGTAGAAATCCGTCGCACCATCAGTGATTTTCGGGAAGTGCTGCGCCTTCGGGATTGCATCAAGGTTCACGGTGACACCGATCTGACCCAGCATGCCAACAGCCGCCTGACAGATCGCTTCATCGTTGATGTAACGGTCATTCGGGCAATCCAAACGGATAGAGAACCCATCTTCGTAGCCAGCTTCAGCCATCAGCGCCTTGGCGCCTTCAACGTCAGTGACGCTTTCGCCGTCCATTTCAGCAGTCCAGCCGTTCACGAATGGCGGGGCAATCATGCCAGCTGGTTCGGACTGACCACGCATTACAACTTGTTGAATCGCATCGCGGTTGATCGCCATGGACATCGCTTTACGAACGCGAACGTCAGCCAATGGGTTAGCACCATCAACATCATCAGCTTCGATATCGTCAGCGCCTTGGTTCATACCAAAGAAGATAACGCGGTTTTGTGGGGCTTGCTTCACAACAAGACCGTCAGCATCGCCTACGCGCGCCAAATCCTGAACCGGCATATCCTGCAAGAAATCGATTTCACCAGACAACAAAGCCGCTACGCGAGTCGCAGCGTTCTGAATTGGTGTGTAGACAATTTCGCTGACTTCCAGCGGGAATTCGTCGCGACCCCAATAGGCTTCGTTGCGGGCCATCACGGTTTTCACGTCTGGCTCACGGCTGACAAGTGTATACGCACCGGTGCCGTTGACGTTTGTCGTAGCAAAAGTGATCTCGCCGCCTTCAAAGTCTTGAACATTGACTGTGTTATTTGCCTCTGTCCAATCCTTGTCCATCATGAACAGGTTGGTCAGGTTGGATGGCAGGATCGGGTTTGGACCGTCTGTTTCGATCTCAACCACATAATCGCTGACAGCGCGAACAGCGGTGATCGAACCAATCAGTTCTTTCATGTCAGAATTAGGCTGCTTTGCACGCTCAAAGCTGAAGACCACGTCTTCTGCTGTGAAGTCAGCACCATCGTGGAATTTCACACCTTCGCGCAGGTTGAACACCCACACATTCGGGTTGTCAGCACTTGGTGCCCAGTCAGTCGCCAGTGTCGGAACAAAGTTCCCGGCAGTGTCGCGGATGATCAGCGGCTCATACATCTGGTGACGCATTGTGTGGCTGGGGCCTTCGTTTTGGGAATGCGGATCAAGCGTCAGCGCGTCGCCCGCACGGGCCCAGCGAAGTGTTTCAGCATTGACCACAGCGGCGGACGACATCAGCGCCGCAACCGTCAAAAGGGCAGTTGTTTTTTTCATAGTAACCTCTCCGTTCGTGTTAGTTTTATGCAGGCAGTTTTGTTGGTTTGGGAACCGGCTGCAAATCCGGTCGTATGACGCGTCTTGTTCGGAATCGCGCGTCTTTATGGGGTAAATCTTTGATTTATATTATTATTTCAGCCCCTAAGTATCGATACCCAATTGGGCGTGGGCTGACGGTAGAAATAAAACTTAGGATTTACAATAATTATTTTTGTGGCGCTAGGAACGACCGATCCGCAGATCGCTATCTGCCTATGCAAAGCCTGCCAGAGCTTCGGCAGTGTGGCAAGCATGATCAGTTGCAAAAGACCCTTTAAACTCGCCTCGCCTTTAACTTGGCACCACCACGTCATGACCAGAGACTTGTTTCATTGCCAGACCGGTTTCGAATAGATCGCTCAACATCGGACCAGTCATGGTCAGGATGCGCGGGCCAGTGACAACCAATCGTCCGTCTTTCAAGGCGACAATCCTGTCCGCATAGCGTGCTGCGACCCCAAGGTCGTGCAGCACAATGATGACGCTACGTTGGGTTTGGCCGGGTCTGGTCAGCGCATGCAGGCGATCCATAATGTCGCGCACATGACGTGGATCAAGCGCGGATAATGGTTCATCCAACAGCAACCACGGCGTTTCTTGCGCCCATGCCATTGCAATAAAAGCCCGTTGGCGTTGACCGCCAGACAGGGAATCCAATCGACGGTCTGCCAAGGCACCCAAATCAAATGCCGCGATCGCGTCGGCTATCTTGCGGTGATCTTCTTCTTTGGGGCGTCCTTGGTGATGGGGCCAACGTCCGAAGCTCACTAGTTCACGCACACTAAGCCTTGCGGTGACCTGTTCGTTCTGCGCAAGCAACGCCACGCGACTGGCCCGTTCGGCTGGCCGGGCGTTGATCATGTCGCACCCTTCTACCTTAACCTGCCCCTGCGTCGTCTTAATCAGTCCGGCAATCGCGGTCAGCAAGGTCGATTTCCCCGCACCATTGGGACCGATGAGGGCGGTAATCCCACCCTGCCCGAACTTCAGCGACACATCCTTCAAGATGTCGGTTCCGTTCATTGTGACCGTTAAATTATCAACGTGGATCATGGTTTAGACCTGCGCAAAACGAGGAAAAGGAAAAGAACGCCGCCCACAAATTCAACCACAACTGTCAATGTGGATTGCAACCCGAGCAGGCGTTCAAAGACGAATTGTCCGCTGACGAGGATGGTCGCCCCAATCACTGCGGCGGCGGGCAAAAGCTGCGTGTGACGCCATGACGGAAGGACCGCATGGGCCAGACTGGACGCAAGCAAGCCCAAGAATGTAATCGGCCCGACAAGCGCGGTTGAAGTGGCCACCAGCAACGCCACAAGGCTCAATGCCATGAACACGACACGGTCATAATCAACGCCTAGCGGCAACGCCACGTTTCGCCCAAGCGCGACCACATCCAGATAGCGTGCGATGTTTAGCGCGCCAAATAGGGATGCCCCAAGGATCACCGCAGCAACCGCCAATTGGGTTTCGTCAACCGCCCCAAAAGTAGCGAAGGTGGCTTGCTGAACGATAGTGAATTCGGATGGATCTAGCATGCGTTGCGCCAATCCCGCCAACCCACGCAGCAACACGCCAAGGATGACGCCCGTCAACACGAGGCGCAGTATGTCCTCTGCGCCATTGCGCAAGAGTACGCTGAACAGCGCAACGGCCGCGATCACAAGGATAGCCGTTTCCATCCCGAACTGCGCCAAGGGTGGCAGGGCAGCGAAGCCGACACCGCCCAATGTCAGGACCAATGCCGGTTGGATGAATACAAACAGCGCGTCAAAACCGACAATGCCGGGGGTGAGCATGCGATTGGACGCGATGGTTTGGAACAATACCGTGGCTGTGCCAATCGCGGCACCAACCACGCAGAGTGCAGCCACTTTGGTAAATCGCAACGACAGGATGAACCCCATTGGCGAACGCAAATTCCAGAATAGAAACAGGCCGCAAGCCACAACCAGCAGGCCGATCAAGAAGAACAGACGCCGCTCAACCATGGAATTGCCTCGGGGCCGCGTGCAGCAGCCACAGGAAAATGCCCGCGCCGATCACAGCGAAAACCGTTCCAGCGGGAATCTCATAGGGGAAGCGGATCACGCGACCAATGATGTCACAACCCAGCACCATGCAACCGCCCAACCATGCCACGAGCGGCAAGTTCCGGCGCAGATTATCGCCCCGCCAGCGCGACACGATATTGGGCACAACCAATCCGACAAACGGGATAGACCCGACACTGACCACGACGACGGCCACGATGATCGACACAAGGATCAGCCCCGCCAATAAGGTTTGGCGATAGTCTAACCCAAGGCTGCGCGCCGCGTCTTCACCAAGGCCGAGCATGGTAATGCGATCCGCCGCGAACCAGACCAGCGCGGCTATCGCTGCGACAATCCAAAGCAGTTCATACCTGCCCTGCAGCACGCCCGAAAACTCGCCGCTTTGCCAAACACCGATGTACTGCACAAGGTCTGTCGTCCAGGCCAACCACAACACCGCAGCACCGATGATGCCGCCGTAGATCAGTCCGACCAATGGCAACAACACGGGATCACGGCGTGGCACATGGCGGGCCAGCCAAAGAAATCCCAACGTGCCGACTAATGCAGTAGCAGCCGCGACCGACATTTTTATCATCAGCGCGGCACCGGGTGCGATCAGCGTTACGATAAGAAGGCCAAGCATTGCGGATTCTGGTGTGCCAACCAAACTGGGCTCTACCAACCTGTTCTGCACCGACATCTGTACCACCACACCCGCCAGCGCCAATCCGGCCCCAGCCAGAAGTGCGGCGAACGTGCGTGGCAAACGACTGACCAGCATCACCATTTGCCGATCAAGATCGCCCGCAAAGATATCAGCAACCCCAATCAAACAACTCGCCCCCACGAGAAGGGCGAGCGTTAGGGCCGCATAGAGCCTGTATTGCACGGGTCTGCCTTAGCTTGGCTCAGCGGAAAACGCGGCGACAACTTCGTCAATCGTGCCCGTCATGGACTGGTATCCACCACCCACGAGGTACAGACGCGCAGAATCGAGGTACACAATCTGATCATTCTGACCTGCCGTCGTACCTGCAACCAACGGGTTATCCAGCGTCACAGCTGCCGCCTCCCCCTCTTGGCCAATGGCCGCGCCACGGTCGACAACGAAAATCCAATCAGGGTTTACTTCCGCAATGAATTCAAAAGAAATCGCTTCGCCATGGGTTTCGGCGTTCAGCTCTGGGAACGCTTCTGGCAATCCCAATGCGGTATGTAGCCAACCAAATCGAGAATCGTCGCCATAAGCGGACACCTTCCCGCCGTTGGTCAGGACGATCAATGCATTGCCTTGCCCATCCGTCACGTTGCGCGCGTTCTCAATGGCGGCATCAAGGTCGTCCAGCAGCGCGGTCGCCGTGTCTTGCTGCGCAAACATCGTGCCGTAGGCCGTGACACGCGCCTGCGCATCCGCCAAAAGATTGTCGCCAGAGATGGTCATGTCGATGGTCGGTGCAATAGCGGACAAGGGTTCAACCTGCGACTGCGACCGCCCACCAGCGATGATAAAATCCGGTGCCATGACAGCCAAGGCTTCGAAATCAGGTTCAAACAACGTGCCCACCGTCGGCGTACCGTCGAACGCGTCCGCAAGATAGGACGGCGGCGCGATGACCGGAACGGCAGCTACATCAACACTAAGTGCTGTCAGCGTGTCCAATGCAGTAAGATCAAATGTCACTACGGTTTCGGGCGCCACCGGAACTGTAACCGCCCCAACTGCGGTTTCAATCTCGGTGGTTTGGGCCAGAGCCAGCACAGGCATAGCGGCGAAACCCGCCGCGACGATCATCGTTTTCATGGTGAACCTTTCAGGTAAGAGAACGTCGGGCGGCGGCTAGACATTATTGAGTGAATCAGTCAGGCATTATTTCCGACACAAATACTCAGGATAAAATCACATGCAAGTCGAAATGTCAGACCGCGGACAATTCCCGACCGAACACGCAAGCCGATACCTTCAACAATTGTGCAAACACTTCGCCCACAAAATTGAAGTACAGTTCGATGAAACGTCCGGCACTGCACAGTTCCCGTTTGGTTCAGCAACGCTGACAGCAACACGCGAGCGGCTTGATGTCGTTTTGACAGCAGCTAACGAAGAAGGTCTTGAACGATCACGCAGGGCAATCGACAGCCATCTAGAAACATTCGCTTTTCGCGAAGGGTACACCAAAATGAACTGGGGCTCATTGTTGGACTAGCAGGGTTCGCCTCCCACGCGTAACCGTGCTACTCTTTCACAACGGCCCTACGCCTTGCGCCCCTGAAACAACAACGACAACACCCCAAGCAAAGCGGACACCATTATCAACAGCAACGACACCGCGTTCAGTACCGGCGTTGATCCCTGTTTCAGCTTGTCGAACATAGCGATGGTAAGCGGTGAATCCGATCCCACCAGCATCAATGTTGTGTTGAAATTCTCGAAACTCATCAATACGGACACGACCGCTGAGGCCACAATCGCAGGCAATAGGAACGGCAGCGTAATCTGTCGGATCGCGCCCCATTTGCTGGCACCAAGGTTCAGTGCCGCCTCTTCCAAACTGGGGTCGAATTTCTGCAGACGAGCCGAAATCACGAGCGTCGCAAAGGTCGTGATGAACGAAAATTGACCCAAGATCACAAGGAGCAGACCCGGACGCAGTCCGTCGAACCACAGCCCTGTCGCGTCTTCAAGCGCATTCGCGATCGAACTGGAAAAAACAAGGATAGAAATGCCAAGGATCACACCCGGAATGATCAGCGGCAACAGCATCAGCACATACAGAAACGCTTTGCCACGGAAATCATGGCGCACAAACAGGAATGCGTTGCAGGTGCCCACGAACACCGCAAGCCCAGACACCCACGTCGCCACGAAAGCCGATGTGCCGATCGAACGCACAATCGCCCGTTCATGGAACACGCCGATAAACGGCGCCTCGGTCCCGAAGAACCAAGCAAGGGTGAAACCCTCCCATGGCAACGACGGAAACACGCTGTTGTTAAAGGCAAAGACGCAGACCACCGTTAGCGGCAGCGCCAGATAGATAAAGAACGCGGTGACATAGGCGCGGTAGCACCATTTCGCAAAGGCGGGTTGGGGGACTGTCGGGATCATGCGCGCCCCATCGTATCAGTCAGCGATTGCCGCGACAGTTTCAGCCCAGCGAACACCACAAGCGATGACAGGCCCAGCAACAAGAACCCAAATGCAGACCCCAGTTCCCAGTTAAACCGCGTGATAAATTGCGTGTAGATCATGCCGGTGAACCACAGGCTGTCCTTTCCGCCCAACAGGATCGGCGTCAGGTAATTGCCAAGCGAGAGCATGAAAACAACGATACAACCCGACACGATCCCCGGCATCGCGTGCGGGATCACGATCTCGCGCATGATCGACGTACTTGTACCGCCCAGATCATAGCCCGCCTCGATCAAGCTGTCGTCGAGGCTATCAAGCGTCGTCACAAGCGGCACAACCATGAACAGGATCGACGTATAGACCAGCCCCACCATGATCGCCGCGTCATTATACAACATTTCGACCGGTCCATCGACGATGCCCAGCGATTGCAGCAGATTCGAGAAAACACCCGTCTCGCGCAGCAGGATCATCCAGCCAAATGTGCGGACAAGCTCGGACACCCAGAACGGGATCATGCACATCAGAAAGAGCGTGGTTTTGGTGCGGCCACGGGTCAGCTTTGCGATGTAATAAGCAATCGGAAAACCAAGGATCAGCGTCAGTACCGTCGCAAGGATCGACATAATCGCCGTCCGCGCAAAGGTGCGCCAGTATAGCGGTTCGTTAAAGAACGCAGCATAATTGGCAAAACCGGTTTCATATTCGCGTGGTCCGACTTTTTCGCTGATCGAGACGATGAACAGCCCCACATGCGGCAGGATGATCAGCACGACTAACCACAGCAGGATCGGCGCAAGCAGCAGGTAAAACCCGAGGCGAGATGTATCAGAAACCATCGTCTAGGATCCCGTCACAGCGTAGCAGCGGGCCTGACGCGGATCCCATTTGGTGAACACGCTATCCCCGCGTTGCAGGCGGGCGAAATCACCGGTTTGCGGAAGTGCGACCTTGAGCATACCGCCTGCCCCGTCCTTGACGGTGACACTGGAATTCGCACCGTTGAACAGCACCGATTCCACCGTACCCTGCGAAACGTTCACGCCGTCGCTTTGTGTTGTCAGTTCAATCACTTCAGGGCGTAGAAACACCTGTACGCCCTGCCCCACGGTCAATCCGTTAGCGGGCGCATCGATCTTCATGTCCGTCCCGTCTTGCGACACGACGTGCAACTGCGATCCATCCGCGCCCGTGACCTTAGCGTCGATCTTGTTGGCCTCACCGACAAAGCCCGCGACAAAGGCAGTATCGGGAGCGTGATAGACGTCGTGCGGCGTGCCAATCTGTTCGAATTTGCCGTTGTTCATCACGGCGATATTGTCGCTCATCACCAACGCTTCGGATTGGTCGTGAGTGATGTAAACAAAGGTGGTGTTGAACGCGGCTTGCAGCGATTTCAACTCAACCTTCATATGCTCGCGCAGTTTGAGGTCGAGCGCACCAAGCGGCTCATCCAGCAGCAAAACATCGGGTTCCAGCACCATGCAGCGTGCAATCGCGACCCGTTGTTTCTGACCACCTGAAATCTGGTCGATCCGCCGCTCCGACACGCCAGGCAGACCAACACGAGCGAGCACTTCTTCGACGCGGGTTTTGATTTCGGATTTGCCGACACCGCGTTGCCGCAGGCCAAAGCCCACGTTGTCGCCGATATTCATTGTCGGAAAGAGCGCCAGATGTTGAAACACCATCGACACGGGCCGTTTGTTGGGCGGCACGCCGATCATCGATTTGCCCTTGATCCGCAGATCACCGCTTGTGGGCGACTGGAAACCTGCGATCATCCGCAGCAAGGTGGTTTTGCCACACCCAGACGGGCCAAGGATGGAAAAGAATGACCCTTGCGGCACGTCAAAACTGACGTGATCGACAGCGCGGAACGCATCGAAATCTTTGGTCAGGTCGCGGCAGACAAGATCGGGATGGGGATCGGACAAAGGGCACCCTCGCAGTGTAAAAAGAGGGCGCAGCGATGCGCCCTCTGTGTTTAGTTTCAAACGCTTAGTTCGCGGCGTTGATCCGGTCGAGCGTCGCACCTTCCAGTGTTTCCAGACCCGCAGGTACAGGTGGATACCATTTGATGTTGTCGATTGCGGCCTGATCAAAGCTGCCCTGATAGCGTGCCTTCAGATCAGCGCTTACGTTTGCGTCACCATCAACCGCGGCGGTAAAGTTACCGGCTGTGTTCGTGATCATCGCAGCGATTTCAGGCTGCATCACAAAGTTGATCCAATCGTAAGCCGCATCATCCGCACGACCACGCGCAGGCAGAACAAACGTGTCGATCCAGCCCAATGCACCGGCTTCTGGAGCTACAAATGTGATATCGGGATTGTCCGCGTTCAGCTGCCAGCCGCCCGTGTCCCACGCCATCGACGCGACAACTTCGCCAGAGCGCAGCAGGTTCTTGATCTCGTCGCCGCCATCCCAATAGGTTTTGACGTTGGCCTTACATTCGGTCAGCTTTGCTTCGACCTGATCCAGAATGCCCTGATAGGCGTCGGTGTCGCCGTAGGCCGCAAACGGATCGAGCCCCATCGAATAAGCAAAGCCGATCAACGTCGGACGTTTGAGGCGGTAGGACACTTTACCAGCCACGGACGCATCACACAGGTCGGCATAATCGGTCACATCGCCTGCCATCGCCGTATTCACGACAAGACCGCTGGTGCCCCAAACATGTGGCAGGCCGTAGACCTCACCGTCAAATGTGGTGTTCGACGCGGTCGCCGACAGCATCGACGGGATGAACTGATCCGCCGTGACTTTGGACATATCAATCGGCTTGTAGATGCCGAATTCTTCTTGTGCGCTGGTGATCCGGTCTTGGCTTGGTTGCGCCAGATCGAAACCGCCGCCGTTTGTGGCCCGCAGTTTTGCAATCATTTCTTCGTTGTTGGATGTTGTAACCTCAACCGTGTGACCGGTTTCGGCCTCGAACATGGCGATCACTTCTTCGGGGGCGTAGCCGCCCCATGTGAGCAGCCGCAGCGTATCGGCCTGTGCGCCTTGTGCGGCCAACGCCGTGACGACAGCGATGGTGGAAACGAATGAAATTTTCATGGTTCTTCTCCCTGTTAATATGGTGTCGCGTTGTCTTTATGTTTGATTTGTAACGGTTTTTTGTCGTGACGTCTGAAATCTACAAACAGGCCTGCAAAAGGGCGCGTGTGTTCTCCTCGGTCATCTCAACGGGGTTGCCGCCGGTGCTCGGGTCGCTAAGTGCGCCTGCAACAATCCGGTCGATATCGGGATCGGTGACGCCAAGTGCGGTCAGTGTCTTGGGAATCCCGAGCGATGCGTTCAGTTCGTCCACATAGGCGCAGAACCCGTCAAACCCGCCCGCAATCCCGAGATAATCGGCGGCTTGCGTCATCACGCCCGTGATTGCGGGACGGTTGAATTGCAGGACCGCAGGCATGCAGACCGCATTCGTCGTGCCATGGTGCGTGTGATACATCGCGCCAATCGGATGCGACAGCGCATGGATGGCACCCAACCCCTTTTGAAACGCTGTGGCCCCCATCGCGGCGGCGGACATCATATGCGCCCGCGCTTCGATATCAGTACCGTCGGCATAAGCCCGCGGCAGGTAATCTTTGACAAGACGCATCCCCTCTAACGCCATACCCTGCGACATCGGGTGGTAATGCGGCGAACAGAACGCCTCCACGCAATGGGCAAACGCATCAAGCCCCGTGCCCGCCGTGATAAACTGCGGCATCCCCACCGTGAGCTCGGGATCACAGATCACGACACTAGGCAGGAATTTAGGGTGGAAGATGATCTTTTTCTCTTGGGTTTCGGAATTGGTAATGACCGACGCGCGGCCCACCTCGGACCCTGTCCCTGCGGTGGTTGGCACCGCCACGATGGGCGCAATCGCGTCCGCATCCGCGCGGGTCCACCAATCGCCGATATCCTCGAAATCCCACAAAGGCCGCGTTTGCCCTGCAAGAAACGCCACGAGTTTCCCCAGATCAAGCCCCGACCCACCACCAAAGGCCACAACCCCGTCGTGCCCGCCGTCGTTATAGGCTTTCACACCTGCGGCCGCGTTTTTCTCGTTCGGGTTCGGGTCCACATCCGCGAAGATCGCACGCCCCAGCCCCGCATCCGCCAGCAGATCAAGCGTGCGTGTGGTGATCTCCATATCGGCGAGCCCGCGATCCGTAATCAGCAGCGGTTTGGTGATACCCGCCGCACGGCAGGCATCGGCGATTTCCGAAATGCGCCCAGCGCCGAAACGAATGGCGGTCGGATAGGAC
This sequence comes from Rhodobacteraceae bacterium S2214, assembly GCA_025141675.1. Lineage (NCBI taxonomy): Bacteria > Pseudomonadati > Pseudomonadota > Alphaproteobacteria > Rhodobacterales > Paracoccaceae > Rhodobacteraceae bacterium S2214. The sequence continues at coordinate 1,746,959 of CP081161.1, read as the reverse complement.
CAGTTAGCAGTCAACGTCATGTCTCAGGCTTTCTTTAGATGATAGGATTTTGGCCGTGTCAGGTTGTGGTAGCCAATGATCGACAGGCCACCGCCGCGCCCCGTGTCTTTGCATCCGGTCCAGCACAGACCCGGATCAAGATAATCGGCGCGGTTCATAAACACCGTACCCGTCTCGATCTGATCTGCAATGGTTTCAGCGCGGATGGCATCGTTTGTCCAGATAGATGCTGTCAGGCCAAAGTTGCTGTCGTTCATCAGGCGGATCGCATCTGCGTCGTCCTTGACGGACATGATGCCGACCACGGGACCAAAGCTTTCGTCGCGCATCACGCGCATATCATGGGTCACGTTGGTCAGGATTTGCGGGGTCAGATAAGCACCGCCATCGTCTTCCGCGAATTTCTCGATGTGGGCAGTCGCACCGTCGGCTACCGCCTCAGCAGTTTGCGCGCGCACCTCGTCGGCAAAGCGTTTGTGCGCCATCGGCCCAAGCGTTGTTTCAGGGTCCAATGGATTGCCCAGCTTATAGCCATTCACAATCGCCACAGCCTTTTCCACGAAGCTGTCAAAGTGTTGCTCGGCCACGTAAATCCGTTCGATCCCGCAGCAGCATTGACCCGCATTGAACATCGCCCCGTCAATTAGCGTATCCACCGCCGCATCAATATCCGCGTCGTCACACACATAACCGGGGTCTTTGCCACCTAGCTCAAGCCCGATGCCAGTGAACGTGCCCGCCGCCGCCTGTTCCATAGCTTGCCCGCCACCCACAGAGCCCGTGAAATTGACAAAGCCGAATGATTTTGCAGCGATCAAGTCGGACGTGGTTTCGTGGTCGAGAAACACGTTCTGAAAAACGTCCTCTGGAATACCCGCCGCGTGAAACGCTTGCGCCATACGTTCGCCAACCAGCGGCGTCTGGCTTGCGTGTTTCAGCATCACCACATTGCCTGCGATCAGCGCGGGTGCGACGGTGTTGATCGCCGTCATATAGGGGTAATTCCACGGGGCCACGACAAGCACGACACCGTGCGGCACACGTTTGATCACGCGGCGAAACGCGGCGCTATCTTCGATTTCGATATCAGCGAGCGCGTCTTGCGCGATCTCGGCCATGTAGCTCGCGCGTTCGTTAAACCCTCCAAATTCGCCGCCGTAGCGCACAGGCCGGCCCATTTGATGCGCAAGTTCCGGCACGATTTCATCGTTCATCGCACCCACATTCGCAACACCGGCTTGCACAAGGGCAATCCGTTCCTCCAAAGGACGCGCCGCCCAGTCGGATTGCGCGGCTTTGGCGCGTGCCACTGCGGCGGAAGCCTCATTAGCCGAAAGGGTCGGCCGTTCTGCATAAACGGAGCCGTCAATCGGGGAAATACAACGGATCATCTTAAGCCCTTTCAAAGCCGCGAGCGATTTCCCAATCGGTCACAACGCGGTCAAATTCTTCTTGTTCCCATTCCGCGCAGCGCGTGTAGTGGTCAACCACATCGTCGCCCATCGCAACGCGTAGCATTGCCGATCCGCGCATGGTTTCGGTCGCGGCCCGTAGGGTTTGCGGAATGTCCTGTGCTTTGGCGTCTTCGTAGACATCGCCGCGCGTGGGCGCGGCAAGCTCCATCTTGTCCTCGATGCCCTTGATACCAGCGGCCAGCATCGCGGCTTGTGCCAAATAAGGGTTCAAATCCGACCCACCGATCCGGCATTCTGCCCTGATCCCTTTGGTGCCGTCACCACACAGGCGGAACCCAGCGGTGCGGTTATCCACTGACCAAACGGTTTTAGTAGGGGCGAATGTACCCTTGGCAAACCGTTTGTAGCTGTTGACATAAGGGGCCAGAAAGAACGTGTAATCAGGGGCATAGGCGATCAGACCGGCCATATAATGCTGCATCACTTGCGACATACCAAGATCGGCGTCCGCATCGTAGAAAACCGGTTCCCCATCTTTCCACAGCGATTGATGAACGTGCGACGATGATCCAACCTTGGTGTGATCCCATTTCGGCAGGAATGTCGCCGCATGGCCCTGTTGCCATGCGATTTCCTTGATCGCGTTCTTCGCAATGGTGTGGTGGTCAGCGCAATCCAGCGCGTCTGCGTAGCGGATGTTCAGTTCTTCCTGACCCGCCTCGGCCTCGCCTTTCGAGTTCTCAATGGGCAGGCCCGCCGCAAACAGATGATTGCGGATCGGGCGCATCACGCTTTCTTCTTTGGTGGTCTGAAGGATGTGGTAATCTTCGTTATAGCCGCTGATCGGTGTCAGGTCGCGAAAGTCGCCCTTGCGGATGTCGTCGAACGATTTCTCGAACAGGAAAAACTCCAACTCGGTCGCCATCATCGCGTCAAAGCCCAGCTCTTTGAGGCGAGCAATTTGAGTCTTGAGGATCTGGCGCGGCGCATGGGGCACCGGTGCGTGCGTATGGTGATCAAGGGTATCGCAAAGCACCATCGCGGTGCCTTCCAGCCACGGCACGCTGCGCAATGTGGTCAGGTCCGGCGCCATAACGTAATCCCCGTACCCCTTTTCCCAACTGCTTGCGGCGTAGCCTTCGGGTGTGGCCATCTCAAGGTCTGTTGCCAGCAGATAATTGCAGCAATGGGTTTCCTTGAACGATGTCTCAACGAAATTAACCGCATGGAACCGTTTGCCAAGCAGCCTACCCTGCATGTCAGGAAAACAGACAAGGACAGTATCAATTGCACCGTCCTTGACCGCAGCCTTAAGCGCCTCAAACGTCAGATTTCCAGCCATGATGTATGTCCTTGTCGAATTGGGAACCACCCCGCAGATCAGGCGGGATGGTCGGTTAACGATGCGGTGTCTTACTCGAAATTGTAAGGGGCACCGGCCTGATTGATGACGCTGTTATATTCTTTGAAGATGTTGACGATCTTCTGGTGAACTTCACCTTCTTCCGCCACTTCTTCCCAGAATTCTTTCGCTGCGTTCTCGACTTCCGCCCATTCGCCAGCAGGGACAGACCGCAGTTGCAACTTGTCGCCATTGGCCCGCAACGCGGCTTCGCCACCCCAGTACCACTGGTTGCGGTAGGTGTGCCCGGCTTCGGTCGCAGCCATGACGATGGCCTTAAGGTGGTCAGGCAGATCCGCCCAGCGTTCTTCGTTCACGAACCACGACCCGATCCATGCGCCTGAAATATTGTTCGTCAGGAAATAGTCGGTCACGTCGGCCCAGCCGACGGTGTAATCCTCGGTGATGCCCGACCACGCCATACCGTCCAGCTCGCCCGTTTGCACGGCAACCTCTGCATCCTCGTATGGGATGTTCACTGGGACCACACCGAATTTCGACAGGAACCGACCCGCCGTCGGGAAGGTATACAGTTTCAACCCTTCAAGATCGGCAACGCTGGTGATTTCTTTGGTGGTGTTAAAGTTACAAGGGTCCTGCCCCGCCGCTGACAGCCATTTGACGCCAACCTTGGCGTATTCTTCTTCCCAGATTTCCTTGAGACCGTACTGGTTAAACAAGACCGGCACGTCGAGGATATGTTTCGTCGCAAACGGGAAATAGCCACCAAACTGCTGTAGCGGTGTGGGTGAGGCCATGGAGTCATCATCGGAATGCACACCATCAATCGTGCCGCGCTGCAACGCTTGGAACAACTCGCCCGTGGGCACAATCTGATCGGCGTAGAACAGCTCGACTTCCAGCTCGCCGTTGGCCGCAGTGTTGATGTAATCAATCACAGGCTTGGTCACATGTTCACCAAGCGCGGACCCCGCATAGGTCTGGAACCGCCATTTGATCGCTTCTTGTGCGCGGGCGATCGATGGTGCCGCCAACGTTGCGGCACCGGCGAGGCTCGCATTGCGAATAAAATTACGTCTTGTCGTCATAATAGTCTCCTTGTTGGGTTAGGCTCCATTGGTGGAGTTCTTGATCTTAATTTCCGTAAACATAATTGGGCAGCCACAGGGCCAGTTGCGGGAACACCATCACGAGGATCAGCGCACCGACCATCACCATCACGAAGGGCCCGATGGACCGGTAGATGTCCTGAATGCTGATCTCTGGCGGGGCCATCGCCCGCATCAAGAACAGGTTGTAGCCAAACGGCGGCGTCATATAGGCGATCTGGCAGGTGATCGTGTACAAAATGCCGTACCAGATTAGATCAAAGCCCAGCTCGCCCACCAGCGGTACATAAAGTGGGGCGACAATGACCAGCATCGCCGTGTCATCAAGGAACGTGCCCATTACGATAAACGACAACTGCATCAGAATCAGGATCACCCAAGGGTTCAGGCCTAGACGTTCTGTGAATAGGCTCTCGATCGCCTTGACCGCACCCAGACCGTCAAACACAGCACCGAAAGCCAACGCCGCAAGGATGATCCACATAAACATACAGGTGATACCCAGCGTATTGCGCACCGAATTCTCGAACACCTCGCGGGTCATGCGCCCCTTGAGCACCGCCGCTAAAAACGCGGCAATTGCACCAATCGCAGAGCTTTCCACCAAAGATGTCCACCCGTTCACGAAGGGGACCATCATCACCGCAAAAATTACCAACGGCAGCAATCCGGCCAGCAGCAGGCGGTATTTCTCAGCCTGCGGAATGTCGCGTTCTGCGGCAGGTAATGCGGGCCCGAGATCAGGGTTCTTCCAACAACGCACCACGATATAGATGATGAAAAGTGCCGCCATCATCAGGCCTGGCACCACACCAGCCAGCCACAACTGCCCTACCGGTTGCCGCGCGATCATCGCGTAGAGCACCAGCACAACGGACGGTGGCACGAGAATACCCAACGACGATCCGGCCTGAATAACACCCGTCACCATGCGTTTGTCGTAGCCACGTTTCAGCAGTTCAGGCAGCGCAATCGTCGCCCCAATCGCCATGCCAGCCACGCTAAGCCCGTTCATCGCGGAAATCAGCACCATCAGGCCAATCGTCCCGATCGCAAGCCCACCACGCAGGCCGCCCATCCAGACATGGAACATCTTATAAAGATCATCGGCAATCTTGGATTCGCTCAACACGTAGCCCATAAAAATGAACATCGGCAGCGTCAGTAGCGGATACCACTTCATCAGTTTCATCGCGGCAGCAAACCCGATGTCGTACCCGCCTTTATCACCCCAGAGCAGCAACGCCGCGACCACTGCGACAAACCCAATAGCACCAAACACCCGCTGACCTGTGAGCAACATCAGCATCATGGTCGAGAACATAAGGGTCGCGATCATCTCGTAAGGCATCAGATGTCAGCCCCTTTAAGACGCAGGATATCTTTGAAAAATTCGGAAATGCATTGCAGCAGCATCAGCACGAAGCCCACGATCATCACCACTTTGATCGGCCACATGTAGGGGCGCCACGACGACGACGACCGTTCCAGCGTGCCGATCTCTTCGGTCCCGATCACGACGCCTGCGAGGAACGAAAACGGCGCGTCTTTCCAATAGCCCAACGAATAGGCCGTGGAACTCACCGCGCCATAGATCAGCACACATAGGTAAAAGATCAAAAATAGGACTGTGATCGCATCAAACCACGCTTTGCGTTTCACCGACCAATCGCCATACAGCAGGTCCATCCGCACGTTCGACCCAAGCTGCAAGGAGTACGGCCCGCCAAGGATGTAATACCCCACCATAACGAACTGAGCCAACTCAAGCGTCCAAAGTGTTGGCAGGAAGAATGTCTTGCTGATCGACGACCACAGTAAAATCCCCATGAGAACAAAAATCCCGTACATCGCAACGCGGCCGATCCGGTAGTTCACAGCATCCACGCCGCGAATATATCCGCGCATCACCCCTTGCATGCGGCGGCCTCCACAGCGTCGATGGCATTACTAACCCAGCGCGTCAGCGTTGCAGCCATCGCAGTTTGAGATTTCGCATCTGCAATCAGATCGTTGCGCACCTCGATCATGACATTCAGGTGGCCCTGCTTGATCGCGTGCTCTTTCAGGGTATGCGTGACCCCGTCTTCGGGACCGTAAGGCGCGTTCCGGCGCACATCAAACGTGTCCGCAACATCCAAAATCGCATCGGCCAAGCGGCTGTCACTGTCATGCAGCACCCCGATTTCAACGCCCCGCGCCTGTCCATTGTAGACGGGGGTAAAACTGTGAATAGTCACGATAACCGGACCCGACCGCTGTGCAATCTCATGCGCAAGCGTGTCTTTGAACGGCGTGTAGAACTGGGAAACACGGGCGTCTCTGTCCGACTGCGTCAGGCCCACATTGCCGGGCACATCAAACGCTTCGCTGCGGATTGGCATCGCGTCTGCGGCCTCCGGCGGGCGATTACAATCGTAGACAAGGCGCGACACCTTCGAGGCAACAAGCACCGCATCAAGGTCTTGCGCCATCGCCTTTGCCACAGCCATCGCACCGGGATCCCACGCGACGTGGCTTCGCTTTGCGGCAGGGGCAATCCCGAGGTCGTTGAACGCTTCGGGAATAAACGGGCTGGCATGTTCGCAGACTAAAACCACGGCAGAGCTTGCCGTGCCGCGTACGACCTCAACACAACCTGAATCGTCTGTCCGTGAATTCATCGCAACCCCCAGTGATAAAGTGCTTGCCATACCCCCGCGATGTCAACACAATTGTGAAATATTTATCACACATCAGTTTGCGCTGTTATTTTTGTGAACAAAATGGGGGCAACGATGACCGAGGCTGCACAAACAATATCCGATCGCATCCACGAAATGCTTGATCAGCTCACGCGCGCAGAGCGGCAATTGGCCCTGTCCGTCCTCGAGAATTATCCGGCATCTGGTCTCGGGCCGCTCACGGCGTTGGCTAAGAATGCCGACGTGTCTGTGCCCACAGTCGCACGTATGGTGCAAAAACTCGGATACAAAGGCTATCCAGAATTCCAGTCGGGCTTACGCGACGAATTAAAGGCACGCGTACAAACCCCCATCGCCAAACACGACACGTGGGCCGAGGCGGCACCATCCGAGCATATCCTGAACAGGTTCACCGACGCTGTGATCGACAATATCCGTCTGACACTTGGTCAAATTGATCCCGATGCGTTCGATCACGCCTGTGAACTGCTCGCAGACAAGGACCGGCATCTTTATATCGTTGGGGGCCGCATTACACACACTTTGGCCGAATATCTGTTTTTGCATATGCAGGTCATCAGGGCGAACCTGACGCACGTCCAATCCACCTCAAACACATGGCCGCACTATTTGCTGAACGCAAAAAAGGGCGATGTTTTTGTGATTTTTGACGTGCGCAGGTACGAAAACAACACGCTGAAATTGGCTGAAATGGCGCATGAACGTGGCGCACTGATCATCTTGATGACCGATCAATGGCTATCACCTGTGCACCCGCTTGCCACGGTCTGCCTGAGCAACAGGATCATCGTGCCGTCCGCATGGGACAGCGCGACAACCACGATGCTGTTGATTGAGACGATGATTTCGTCTGTGCAAACCTTAAACTGGACCGAAACAAAGGCCCGCATCGAAGGGCTTGAGGATATGTTCGACCAGACAAAACTGTTCCGGAAATTCACCTAGCTCCGCGTCAAAGACCGCGACAATCGCACAACTGTCGCGGCCATCAATTCAAACGCTGAACCTATTCAGCCGCGTCCAGATAGTCGTCCATCGGCGGGCAAGTACAGGCAAGGTTGCGATCCCCCCAGACATTGTCGACACGGTTGACCGGCGGCCAGTATTTGTCGATCCGGAACGCACCAGGCGGGAAACACCCCGCTTCGCGCGAATAAGGCCTGTCCCAGTCTGTGATCAGGTCTTCCATCGTGTGCGGCGCGTTCTTCAAAGGATTATTTTCCGGATCAGCATTGCCGTCCTCGATATCCTTGATCTCTGCGCGGATGGCGAGCATCGCATCGCAAAAACGGTCGAGTTCGGCCTTTGTCTCGGATTCAGTGGGTTCGATCATCAAGGTGCCTGCAACAGGCCAGCTCATTGTGGGGGCGTGGAAACCACAATCGATCAACCGCTTGGCGATGTCATCCACCGTCACATGTGCGCTGTCGGCGAAAGGACGTGTGTCGATGATACATTCATGTGCGACGCGACCTGAAGGGCCCTTATATAGCACCTCGAATGCCCCCTCGAGCCGTTTGGCAATGTAGTTGGCATTGAGGATCGCCACGCGCGTCGCTTGCGTCAGCCCGTCGCCGCCCATCATCAAACAATAGGCCCACGAAATCGGCAACAGCGACGGCGACCCGAAAGCCGCGGCAGATACTGCGCCGTCCCCCGTTGTCGGATCGCCAGGCAGATGCGGGATCAGATGGGATTTAACTCCGATGGGCCCCATGCCCGGACCACCGCCGCCATGCGGAATGCAGAACGTTTTGTGCAGGTTCAGGTGGCTGACGTCCCCGCCCAGATCACCGGGGCGGGACAGACCCACCATCGCGTTCATGTTGGCCCCGTCAATGTAGACCTGACCGCCGTGGTCATGCACAATTTGGCATACCTCGATCACAGTTTCCTCGAACACGCCGTGGGTTGACGGATAGGTGATCATACAGCCCGCAAGGTTATCAGCATGTTGTTCGGCCTTCGCGCGGAAATCATCGACATCAATATCACCGTTGTCGGCGGATTTGATCGGCACAACTTTCCAACCAACCATTTGGGCGGACGCAGGGTTAGTGCCATGCGCGGACATCGGGATCAGGCAAATGTTACGGTGCTCCTGCCCGTTTGCTTGGTGATAACGGGCCATCGACAATAGTCCCGCATATTCGCCCTGTGCACCCGAATTGGGCTGCATCGAAATCGCGTCATAGCCTGTCACGTCACACAGCTTCGCCGACAGGTCGTCGATCATTTCCATATAACCGGCCGCCTGATCGCGTGGCACATAAGGGTGCAGCAACGAAAATTCATCCCAAGACACCGGCATCATTTCAGCGGCGGAATTAAGCTTCATCGTGCAAGACCCCAACGGGATCATCGCACGATCAAGTGCCAGATCACGATCGGCCAGCCGCCGCATATAGCGCATCATCTCGGTTTCAGCGCGGTTCATGTGGAACACCGGATGCGTCAGGTAATCAGACGTACGGATCAGCTTTTCTGGGACGTGGTAATGCGGCGTGTAATCCTTGTCCGCCCGCTCGATCCCGAAGGCGCGCCAGACGGCCTCAATCGTCGCGGGACGCGTGCGTTCATCCAACGTGATCCCCACCTGCGTTGTGCCAACAGCACGCAGGTTAATCCCTTCATCAACTGCCGATTTCATGACAGCCGCTTGCAGCGGTCCAACCTCAACGGTGATCGTGTCAAAGAACGTGGCTGGGCGTACGTCAAAACCCGCGCCCTTGATCCCCTCTGCCAGTCGCGCCGTTTTGCGGTGAATACGCTGCGCAATCGCCTTAAGCCCCTCTGGCCCGTGGAACACCGCATAGAAGCCCGCCATCACGGCAAGCAACGCTTGGGCGGTACAGACATTCGACGTCGCCTTTTCGCGCCGGATATGTTGTTCGCGCGTTTGCAACGACAGCCGGTATGCGCGGTTGCCGTGACTGTCGATGGACACACCCACAAGCCGCCCGGGCATAGAGCGCGCGTAGTTCTGCTTGGTAGCCATATAGGCAGCGTGCGGGCCGCCATAGCCCACAGGCACACCAAAACGTTGGGTGCTACCTACGGCAATATCCGCCCCCATCGCACCCGGTTCCTTCAGCAACGTTAGCGACAACGGGTCAGCCGCGATGATACCAATCGCTTTTGAAGCATGCAGTTTGGCGATTTCAGGCGTGAAATCACGGATGTGTCCGTAGGTGCCCGGATATTGGAAAATCGCGCCAAAGACGGCGTCGGCGTCCATATCGTCAGGCCTTCCGACCGTGATCTCGATGCCCAGCGGCGCCGCGCGGGTTTTCATTACCGAAATGTTCTGCGGATGGCAGTTTTCGTCGATGAAAAAGCCCTTCACCTTCGTTTTCGCGATACGCTGCGCCATTGTCATCGCTTCAGCGCAGGCCGTGGCTTCGTCCAGTAAGGATGCGTTCGCAATCTCCAAACCAGTCAGATCGGACACCATTGTCTGGAAATTCAAAAGCGCTTCAAGACGTCCCTGCGAAATCTCGGGCTGGTAAGGTGTGTAAGCCGTGTACCATGCCGGATTTTCAAAGATGTTGCGCTGAATAGCGGGCGGCGTCACCGTGCCGTGGTACCCCTGCCCGATCAGTGATGTCAGCACCTTATTCTTAGACGCCGTGACCTTCATGTGATGCAGCAATTCGCGCTCTGACATCGGTTTCCCGAATTCAAGCGGCGCATCCTGACGGATCTTGGCTGGCAACGTGTCGTCGATCAGCGTTTCCAGATCCTTCGCCCCGAGGACATCCAGCATGTCGGCCATTTCCGAAGGCGTTGGCCCAATGTGGCGGCGGTTGGCAAAATCATATGGCAAATAGTCGGTCGGGGTGAAGGTCATGTCAGGCTCCGTAGGTTAGGCGATCAAGGCGTTGTACGCAGCTTCATCCATGTATTCGTCCATCTGGGACGCATCAGACGGTTTGATTTTGAAAAACCAGCCCGCGCCGATTGCATCCTCGTTCGCAAGGGCGGGATTGTCCGCAAGCGCACTGTTCACTTCGACGATTTCACCATCAATCGGAGCCATAATATCGGACGCGGCTTTGACGCTTTCGATCACGACAATTTCTTCGTCTTTGGTCACAGTTGCCCCGACATCAGGCAGTTCAACAAAGACAATATCGCCCAGTTGGGTCGTGGCGTGTTCGGTGATGCCAACGACAACAATATCGCCTTCAGGGCGCAGCCATTCGTGTTCTTCAGTGAATTTCATGTATCTTCTCCGGTTCGTTTAACGTTTGAAATTTGCAGGTGTGAAAGGAAGTGCTGCGACCGTCAGCGGCAATCGTTTTCCGCGCAGTTCGCCATAGACCGTTGTTCCTAGGTCAGCCTGTGCGACCGGCAGGTAGCCCATCGCCACAGGCCCACCGACAGTCGGGCCAAAACCACCCGATGTGATCGCCCCAATCGGCGTTTCGTCCTCAATATGTGCAAACAGCGGCACGCCCTCGCGCATCGGTGCGCGCCCTTCGGGCAGCAGCCCAACCCGTTTGCGATCCGCCCCGTCAGCCAGCTGGGCCAAAATAACGTCAGCCCCCGGAAACCCACCAGCGCGATCACCGCCACTGCGACGCACCTTTTGGATCGCCCAATTCAGCGCCGCTTCAGTCGGGGTCGTGTCCGTATCAATATCGTGCCCGTAAAGGCATAACCCGCCTTCCAATCGCAGACTATCCCGCGCACCAAGCCCAATCGGGGCCACGTCGTCATGCGCCAGCAGCGCTTTCGCCAATGTCGCGGCCTGTGCGGCGGGCACTGAAACCTCATAGCCGTCTTCACCGGTATAACCCGACCGCGACACCCAACAATCCGCACCTGCCAGCGACGCCGTGATCACATCCATGAAACGCATATCCGCGACCTTTGGATCAAGGGCTGCCAACACTGCTTCAGCGGCAGGCCCCTGCAATGCAATTAACGCACGATCCGTAACTTCGGTGACGCTGACATCGGCTAGCTTGGACTTGAGGTAAGCAATATCATTCCGTTTGCAGCCCGCATTCACGACCATGAAGATATGATCACCCCGATTGGCAAGCATCAGATCATCCATAATCCCGCCCGTGTCATTCGTTAGAAATCCGTAACGTTGACGATCCGGGGCTAGACCCAGAATGTCGACAGGTATCAACGTCTCTAAGGCCGTCGCGGCGGCAGCATGATCCGCCCCCTTGATGATCACCTGCCCCATATGACTGACGTCAAACAATCCAGCTTTGGTGCGGGTGTGCAGATGTTCTTGCATGACGCCCATCGGGTATTGAACAGGCATCGCATAGCCCGCAAACGGCACCATCTTTGCGCCAAGCGTTTCGTGAAACTGATGTAGCGGGGTTTGCAATAGATCAGACATCGTAAGCCTCTTATTAATAACGGCCATCTCGATATGCTGATATCGCACGGCACCACTCTGGCACGAAAGCACTGCTTTCGCCTGTGATGCCCCCTCTGTCCGTGTGCCTGAGATTGCTATCCCTTCGGCGGGCACATTGCGTGCCTCTCTCCAGAGTATTCGTCTCAACGTCGGTCCGTTTGCCTGAGAGTTTCCGGGGCGGTTGCTCCTTCGGCACCAACTTTGCTGGTTCTCCCGACGTCAAGTGCGGGCACTTTCACGTTTTCCGTGACAACAGGCAAGAGGTTATTTTGGTGATTTTGAGCCGAGGCGGTAAGTCTCGTTTTCACGAACGACAGACTGACACACCAAACACGAAATCGAATTGGGAAATAAATGGCCAACCCACCGCACCAAACTTTTAATGCATAAGATTGCCCCCGTGGCTATCGCATGCCAAGCCAGATGAAAGCTTTCAGGAAATGCGATTCCGTTTTCACTATTTTCATAGACATTGGCGCTGCAGGCATCACTTTCCCGACTCGGGATACCCCCAATCGCACCCACAGACTGGCCGTATCGTATCAAACACCGCTGGACGGCATCGGACAACGAGATATCCTAAGACCCTTATAGATAAGGCCTAATTGGATGTCATTGGATAAAACTGGATGATGAAATGGTGCCCCCACACGGACTCGAACCGCGGACCTACTGATTACAAATCAGTTGCTCTACCAGCTGAGCTATAGGGGCACTGCGGCTGCTTTTAGAAAAGGATTCTCACCTCCGCAACCCCTCTTTTTGCGCTTTCGCAAGAAAAATGACTGCAAGCAATCCGACGCACGTAATCATCAGCGCTGCGGGTGCGGCTTCACTGATATTCTCGAGCGATGCCTTCGCATGGACGCGGGTCGCCAAAGTGTCGTAACTAAAGGGTCTTAAAAGCAAAGTTGCCGGTAGTTCCTTCACCGCGTCCACGAAAACCAGCAGCAAAGCTGACCCGACAGAGGCCCGCATCAAGGGCAAATAAATACGTTTCAAAACGCCGCCTGATGACTGTCCAAGCGACCGTGCAGCCATCGGTAGGCTCGGTGACACCCGACCGAACGCTGCGTCAGCTGTTCCCTGCGCGATCGCGAAGAATCGCACAACGTAAGCAATGACCAAAACGCCGGCTGTTCCGGTCACCAACAGCCCCGGATCTCGTCCCGTCAACGCCAGCACCGCGTCCGCGAAACGGTTATCCAACGCCGCCAGTGGCACCAAAATGCCCAAACCCAGCACGGCGCCCGGTGCCGCGTAGCCAATCGCCGTCACTGGCATCAGCAACCGTGGCAGTCTTCGCCGCGATAGACGGACCCCGTACACCATGAACAGACCACCCAAAACTGTCAGGATCGCGGCCATGCCTGCGACGGTGACAGTATGCAGCAACGCTTTGCGCAATCCCGGTGCCACCCATTGTCCGGCATCCAACGCGTGAGACGTCAAAACGGACACAGGCAACACGAACCCGATCAAGATCGGCAACAGACACACCAAAAACGCGAACACCCCCTGCCCGCCTGAAAGCTGCGTCAATGACACTGGCCTCTGACCACGGGCCGAGGCGAAGAATTTACTGCGACGGCGGCTTAACTTTTCAAGCGCCACAAGAACCACGATCATCCCCAGCACACAGGTCGCCAGTTGCGCCGCACCGCCTAGGTTCCCGCCTTGCAGCCAAACCGTAAAAATCCCAGTCGTCAGAGTTTGCACGGCAAAATAATCCACGGTGCCGAAATCATTGACGGTTTCCATCATGACAACAGCAACGCCTGCGGCAATGGCCGGACGGGCAAGCGGAAGACCCACGCGGAAAAACCGCCCAAAAGGACCGACGCCCAGGGCGCGGGCAACTTCGAACCCTGCCCCCGATTGTTCGCGAAATGCGGCGCGCGCCAGCAAGTAGACATAGGGATATAGCGATGCCGATAGAACGATGACCGCAGACGATCGCGTGCGGATCGCTGGAAAGGCGTAATCCGCCGCGTTTTCCCACCCCATCGTGTCACGTAACGCGGATTGAACGGGTCCCGCGTACTCCAAGAAATCGACCAAGGCGTAGGCACCAACATAGGCCGGAACGGCCAAGGGCATCAGCAACGCCCATTGCAACCACGACCGCCCAGGAAAGCGGTACATCGCCACGACCCATGCGGTGATTGTACCAACAACGGCAGTCAACGCACCGACGCTGAGCATTAAGATGACTGTATTGCGCAGATATCGCGGGAATGTCGTCGATATCAGATGCGGCCAGATGTTATCGGTCGGCGTCAAAGCAAACCAGACAACGGCTGCAATCGGCAAAACAACCAAGACGGCGATGATAAGGGCACCCATCGACCAGCGATCGATCCCACGACGATTTGCCTTCAGCGGCAATAACTGACGGATTTGCTCAGACATAAAAAGCCGATAGCTGAAAGCAGTTTAACTGTCCAGAAATTGGACTATGATAAACGGACGCAATACCAAAGGCCCGGATCACATGGAAATCGTATATCACATCGGTGCAAACTGCACGGACGAGGATCGTCTGCTTAAATCGTTGCTACGCAATGTCGATGTCCTGTCCCAAGATGGGGTCAAGGTGCCGGGTCCGAGCAAATACAGACGGCTTATCCGCGAAACCATCCAAGGATTGGACGGGGCGACGCCCGCGCCAGAAACGCGGTCCATCATGCTCGATGCGATCCTTGATGATGAACCGACAGAGCGGCTTGTTCTGTCGAATTCGAACTTTATCTGCATCCCCAATCGGGTGTTTGATAAGGGCGTGTTCTATGCTTTGGTGGAACCGAAGGTGCGCGGATTGCTTCAGCTGTTTCCGGGGGATGATATTGAATTGTGCATCGCCTTGCGCAATCCGGCGACATTCATTCCGGAGAACTTTTCGAAATCGAAATTTGACGACCTCGGGACCTTCATGCGGGGGATGCAACCGATCGACGTCCGATGGTCGGACGTGATCAAACGCATCCAATACGTCGCACCGCATTGCAGGCTATCGGTCTGGTGCAACGAAGATACGCCACTGATCTGGGGCCGCTTGATGCGCGAAATTGCGGGCGTTCCAAATAGTGTGCCATTGATCGGAACTTACGACCTGCTGGCCACGATTATGGAAAAAGAAGGCATGCAGCGGATGAAGGGGTATCTGAAAAACAATCCGCCCCCCACGCCACAGCATGAACTCAAGATCATTCTCGCGTTTTTGGACAAATATGCGCAGGATGACGCACTGGACGAAGATATCGACCTGCCGGAATTTACCCACGAATTGGTTGACCAATTGTCTGACCAATATGATGCCGATGTCGATTTCATCCGGTCAATGCAGGGCGTGAACTTCATCACGCCCTAACATATAGCGGATTACATGCCCAACGCGGCCATGTACATTTCCATGACCGCTTCTTCTTCGGCCAGATCGTTCGCGTCACGTTTGCGGATCGCGATCAGCTTGCGGATCACCTTGGTGTCGTACCCACGGCCTTTTGCTTCAGCCATGATTTCTTTCTGGCCGTCTGCAATGTCTTTCTTTTCGGCCTCAAGGCGTTCGTAACGTTCAATGAACTGGCGCAACTCTTGGCCGGCAACGGTGCTGGCGGTATCTGAAATAACGTCGCTCATGATGGTCTCCTCTGGGCGTCACAAATAAGGCGTATCGCCCTTCCCTAGCGACCCGCGCCCCGCATCGCAACCCTTGCAAGCGCAGGCCGCGAGCGTTAGGGCTGCCCCGGTCAAACAAAGGGGAATACGATGGAATGGTTGGTATGGATCGGCGCTGCGATCTCGATGATTGGGCTGGTCGGCATCGTCTATAGCATCGTCGCCGTAAACGCGGCCCGCAAAGCGGGTTTGGACGATGACGCGCTGCGGCTCAAGCTCACCAGCATCTTGCCGATCAATATCGGGTCCCTGCTGTTTTCGATCTTAGGCCTGATGATGGTCGTCATGGGCGTGTTGCTGGGGTAACGCACGATTGGACCCTCTTGCGACTAGACCTTCGCAGTCAGGCCTTCTAAAAGACGCGCATGGATATTCGTCAGATCACACCGACCTACGCTGTCAGCCCGCAAATCGCGCCTGACGATTGTGCAGCCATCGCAGACGCCGGATTTAAGGCAATCATTTGCAACCGGCCCGACATGGAAATCACACCAGATTGTCAGGCAGCAGCTATTGAGGCCGCAGCAAAAGCCGTAGGTCTTGGGTTCACCGTTCTGCCGCTGACCCATCAAACCATGAACGCAGAAAATGTGGCAGCACATCGCGCCGCGATTGATGCGGCTGGCGGGCCAGTTCTGGCTTACTGCGCGTCCGGCACACGGTCATCCATTGCTTGGTCACTGGGCCTAGCGGGTGATATGGCCAGCGACGACATTATCGAAGCCACTGGTAAAGCAGGCTACGATCTACGCGGATTGCACCCGCAGCTAGAAATGATCGCGGCGCAAAAGTCCTGATTTAGTCTTCAGTCGGGTTTTCTAACCCTTCGTCTTCCCAACTCAGTTTCGCAGGCGCGACGGGATCTGCTTCCAGATCTTCGTCATCCCAAGATAAAGGGGCAGCAGCGACGGCCATGTCGTCAGCTTCCGGCATATCCATCGGGGCGGCCATCGGCATATCCAGCCCCCCGTCATCGTCATTGGCTGCGTTATCAATATCCATCATGCTGGCCGCACCATCGATATCAAATGCGGCCCCCGTCTCGGGGAGATCAGCCAAGCTTGACATATCGCTTTTGCCCAACTGGTTCATATCGGACAGCGCGACCTGCGGTGGGACTTCGATCCGAACGGCGCGCATCCCCGCAGATTGACCTAATCTGGCCGTCGCTACCTTACGCCCATCGCGCGCCAGGATCTTGACAGATGACACGGTGCACCCTGTCAGCGGCAGGACCTGCCCAACAACCAAATTTTCCGCCTGATGAAGTGGCAATTTGAAACGGTGCAGTTCCGCATCCAATCGGGCGGGTGACCCGTCGACCACCTTTCGGAAACGTTCATCCCAATCGCCCGTGACCTCAGGTGTCAGGACCTTTCCCACGGTTTCTGCGCGGCAGGGCAAAGCCAACGCCAGTTCCGCCATACGATCACCAACACCTAGATCGAGCGACAAACGGATCAGTCGGTATTTCCCGTCATCAAGGATCAATCCCGCCGCCCGCGTCGAATTGATTTTGTCGCCCGCATCGAAACCCGATCCCCACCCGTCCAGCGGCGTGCGTTCAGCCGTATCCTGCAGGTGATGAAGAAACGCCGCGATCAGCGGCTGCGCCATTTGCGCATCGGTTCCGGTCGGCGGTCGATCTTCGGGGACATCCGGCAAAACCATTCCGACCGTCTGCACCTCTAGAAGGGCGGTCCGCATATTCAGATCGAGGGCGGCCAGACCGGTCACCGCGCCACCCGCGGTCATGCCAATTAACATCAGTTCCGGTTCTAACGCTGCAAGCAGTTGATCCAGCGACAAGACTTCTTCGCGCAGGGAGCTGACACTGACCACAAAGTCGTGTGTTTTGTCCGCCGCCCGCGTAATCGCTAACCGGATCGCGCGCGACGACGTAATGGGCACATCTTCTGGTGCCGGGGGGGGCGGCGACGCCATACGGCGCAGGACATCATGTGCAACCTGTCTTGTCATAGACCCCAAACCAGACTCGTCGAATCGTCCACCCGCAGAATGCAAGCCAACCTCATATCATTAAAAATACACCGAAAATTCTTACTGAGACGCTAACAGATCAGCGCCTTTTGCACTTGCATCATGCTTGGGCAACGTCACGCGGAAAGCAGCCCCCTTCTGCCCCGGCAAATAACTGATTTCACCGCCAAGCCGACCAAGGATTTCGCGACAAATCGCAAGACCTAGCCCCGCGCCGCCTGCTTTACCTTCGTCTTCGATCCTTGCGAATTTTTCAAAGATCATCGTTTGATTTTCGATACTGATCCCATCGCCATTATCAATAAAATCAATGACATCCCGTCCATCAACGACCCGCACCTTGACGTTAAGAATTGGACGATCAACGGTGCAATACTTCTGCGCATTTGCGATCACATTCACAAACACCTGCACAAGCCGATCCAGATCAGTGGTCAGGGTCACGTCTTCGCGGCTGCGGTTCCGCAAAATCTGCAAACCACGTTCTTGTACGCCAGATGCCCCGATGGCCCGATCAAGCAAATCAGACAACTGCCCAGTATGAATGTGTAGCGTCACCTGCCCGTTTTCCAACACCGACAAGTCCAGCAGATCATCCAGCAAACGCGTGAGCCGTAAGGCTTCATCGTGAATAATGCCCGCATATTTCCCGTGATCTTCAGGCGACATATCCATATCGCGTAAGATTTCCGAGAACGATCTGATCGACGTCATCGGCGTGCGTAACTCGTGCGAAATCTGACTAAGGAACGCATCCTTCTGGATCGAAATCGCCGTCAGCTTTGTGTTTGCATCGCGCAAAGCACGCGCCGTGCGTTCTTGTTCGGCCGACTTCGCCTCAAGCTCGTTTGAATACTCTAGGATTTGCGCGGCTTCATCCGCCACAGCGATCAAGTCTTCGACCGAAATCGCAGCCCCTTCCGTTAACTGACCGACCATCGCATGGGCTGTTGCCGCCCCGACAGACCCAGCCAGTTCGCGTTCAAGGCGCACAACAAAATCGGGGGTGACGTCAGGCAAATAGCCCTCTTTTCCCTGCTCTTCCGCCGATTTCTGAAACAAGCGTTGCGCCTCTGCCCCGCCCAAAATGCGTTGCGCCATGATCAGCAGATCATCCGCACGCGCACCGCTGTTTGTCCAAGACGTTGTACCCGCCGACATCTCGAACACGTTGACAAATTGCGCGCCCTGCAAGCGTTCTAACGGCGTTGGAAAACTGAAGACGGACCCAATAAAAAAGGCCAATGCATTCAGAACGAGCGACCACATCAAGCCATGAACAAGGTCATCCATGCCTTCAAGACCAAACAGCGCATGTGGCCGCAGCCACCACATCCCCATCGGCCCGTTCGCAAGAACGGTCTCGGAAATAAAGGCGTCCGCGCCGAAACTCGGAATATACAGCGTCCACAGCCAAACGACGAAACCAGTCACGAGGCCGAGTGCAGCCCCAACGCGCGTCGCACCCCGCCAAAAGATGGCCCCCAGCAGCGCCGGCAAAACCTGAACCGCGCCGCTGAACGACACCAAACCAATCGCTGCCAGCGCAGCCCCGCCCGCAGAGATACGGAAGTAAAGGTAACCTAGCGCCAAGATGCTCGCGATGGATAGCCTGCGCGCCAAAACGTTGACGTTGCGAATATCGCCAGAGACGAGCGCGCCTTGCGGACGACTGCTGAGCCATAATGGTACGATAATATGGTTCGACACCATCGTGGCCAAAGCAATCGTAGAGACGATCACCATCGACGTGGCCGACGAAAAACCGCCCAAGAACGCGAGCATCGCCAGCCCGTTTTCCCCCTGCGATAACGGCAGTGTCAGCACGAACAGATCGGGATTCGCCCCTTCCGGCATCAATCGTAGGCCGACGACTGCGATCGGCAGCACAAACAGCGACATCAGCATCAGGTAAATCGGGAAAGCCCAACTGGCCATGTGCAGGTTCCGCTCGTCTGGGTGTTCAACAACCAACACCTGGAACATGCGCGGCAAACAAATGAACGCGGCCGCAGACAGGAAAATAATCGCGACCCAACGGCCTCCTTGCGGTTCAAACTGCGCAATTTTTGATGCATCAATCTGGTCCAACACCGCAGCAGGACCACCCGCAAGCCCCCAGATCACAAAGACCCCAACGGCGACCAAGGCCACCAGTTTCACGACGGCTTCAACCGCAATCGCAATCACGATCCCGCTGTGCCGTTCGTTCGCATCCAGACTGCGCGTCCCGAACAGGACCGTAAAGATAGCCAGCCCAACAGCAACCCACAGCGCTGTTGTATTCAAATCGGCCTGTTCCCAAATCCCACCACTGACCGGCACAAATGCGGAAAACGATTGGGTCACGGATTTGAGCTGCAATGCAATGTAAGGCGTCGCGGCCACCACGGCCATGACGGTCACAATCGCGCCCAGCCAACCGGATTTCCCGAACCGGCTGGAAATCAAATCTGCAATCGACGTGATCCGCTGCGTGCGCCCAATCCGGACAAGACGGCGCAAAATCCACCACCATCCAATCATGACCAGCGTGGGGCCAAGGTAGATTGTGACGTATTCCAACCCCGATCGGGCCGCATAACCAACCGCCCCGTAAAACGTCCAAGCCGTGCAATAAATCGACAACGATAGCGTGTATACAAACGGACCACGAAGCCATGATGCTAAGGTCGTGCGCGCCCGCCGTTCGGCCCAAAATGCAACCAAAAACAAGAACGCGACGTAGGCAAGCGACACAAAGACAAGCAGGTTAAACGACATCCGTCACCGCCCCTTCATGTGAGTGCGTCGTCACTTTTGTCCGGTGATCCTTCCGGCGACAGGCTGCGTGTGATCACCGCCGCGACAATAATCAGGATCACCCAAACCGCGAAAATATACAGCCCGACAGAAGACGTTGCAGGGATCAATCCGGACATAATCGGCAAAATCCACGCCAGAAACCCGACGAACGGCAGCATCCGGATCACATCCCGTAATCGCCGCTGCCGATAAGACGCGCGTGCCAGATATAGCGGCATCTTGGCGGCCGATATGGTCGGTGTAACAGGTCTTAGGGGTTTCGGATCGTCCTGCATCTAGGCCGTTTCATCCATCAACTTGCGGACATAATCCTTCACCTCTTGATTCGAAAATGGCTTTGTCATGAAATGGTTAGCGCCCAGCCTTAATGCAAGTTCGCGATCTTTGACTTGCCCACGTGCCGTTAACATCATGACCGGCAGATTTTCAAAATCAGGCTCCGCGCGAATATCACGCAAGATATCAAAACCACTGCGACCAGGCAGCATGACATCAAGAATAATAAGATCAGGCGGCGTCGCGCGGACTTTATCCATCGCGGTTTCGCCGTCTTCATGTGTATGAACAGTCCACCCGTCACGCGACAGAATAAAGCTGATCGCTTCGATGATATTTGGTTCGTCCTCGATCAGCAGGACCCGTCTACCCATGATGTTGCTCCCCCCGAATGACGCCATGGTAATTTTCTTGCGCAGAGTATTGCGGCAATGCGCGGCCCTGTCAAAGCCCGAAACGCCAAAAACACTGACCAGCTGATCGTGCTACGCCGCGACGAACAACCCCAAGATGTTTCGCACACGAAACAACTTATGTAAAATCGGGATTTCCAAAACCTTAACAAAACGAAGCGCTTATCACGTGCAATTAAGATTTCACTTCAATTGCGGACGGTTCACGGCGCGCCGCACATCCCGAACGTGGGCAAACCCTGCAAGACACGCCAGCCTTGATCGGTTCCTGTAGGCCGGGCGCGGGATCGGAGACAACCAACATTGTGGTTTCAAGCACGGGTGCCGCGCTGAAATCGGCAAGCGTTTTCGGCACAGCAATCGCGTAACACATAAACCGCGCCCCAGCCTGCCCCGGCAAAACGACCTCTGATTTGATGGGGCGCATGGGCTGCGTCAGTGCGGCGTACAGCGGCCATAACGGACACCCTGCCGTAAACCGAGACGGCGCAAATCCGGGAACTGTTTTCAGATAAGTCAACGCGCCAGTTTGATCAGCGATAGCTAACCCCATCGGCGGAAGGCCTATATCAGCAGGCAACCCGCCAAGCCTGCGCAACACGGCGGGCAAGTCTGCGTCAAACTGTGCGGCAAGGGTCGACGGATCACCATGTGCGGCGACTGCGGCAGGCACGAAGGTGGCGCGCGGCATAAGACGCACGTCTTTGCTGAAGCGTACCAAATATTGCAGTAAAACCTCGCGGCCTTCCCGTGACAATGCGGGCGCATCATAGTCGCGCAGCAAAGTGTCAGGCGCTGCGTTTGGATGCGCCTCTACCCAATCTAACAATTTGGTTTCGCGCAATAAAAAGGCTTCAACTTCTTCGAACCCCGTCAGGTGTTCGCGCGACGATGCCGCTTCTGTCGGGGGTTCAAGGTAGGCGACCAAGGCTTCGCTTTCGACCGCCAACCGCCGGCTATCGTCGTGAATGTTGACGTGAAACCTGCGTTGCCAATCGGCATCAATATTGTCGTCGTTGGCTAAGATACCCGCAGTCGCGCGGATCGACGTCACCGCCGTAATCACGTTGTGCAACGCGCCCGCCAACGCGGGGTCATGGGTCATGCGATCACGTAGAACGCGCACTTCCGCCTCTAACGTATCAACCCGCGCTTCTTGGGCGGCAATCAAACCCGCCCACCCCGGAAAGCGGGTCGCAAGATCTTCTGCACGGTCTGTTTCAATCGGGTGCGACGTCCGCGCAGCGGCGGCCCGCATACCATTCAAAACAGCGGGTTCTGCCCCCTCAGACAAACTGGCCGGATCAGCGTTCAAGGCGCGCGCAAGCGACTGTAGCAATTTCCCGCCGATTCTGCGTTTGTTGTGCTCGATCAAATTCAGATAGCTAGCGGAAATACCCGCGGCGTCGGCCACATCAGCTTGACGCATTCCTTGATCCAAGCGGCGTTCGCGAATACGAGACCCTGTCATTGCGTGGGCTGCCAACCGATTTCTCCAATACATATCAGACGCTTTCTGCGCCTGTTCGATAATCAATTTACAAGATTTACAGAATTAGAGTCCAGTACTTTACAAAAAAATGACACTTGCACAAAGCACTGTTGGTAACGCGGGGTCACGCAGCCAAGATAGCATCAGCATGTAAAATGCGAGCTGTGTTCGGTAGGAGGCTGGATATAGCGAAATCAAAATGGGAGGATTTTAATGTCCAATTCTAACTTCTCACGTCGTGGCGTGCTGAAGACAGGCGCCATCGCTGGTGCCGGTCTTGCTGTTCCGACGTATCTCCGTGCTGATGGCCACACTGGCTACACAAACGCACCGGGTGACGGCGGTTCCGTGAAAATCGGTTTCAACGTTCCACAAACAGGTCCTTACGCTGAAGAAGGTCTCGACGAACTGCGCGCGCAGGAACTGGCTGTTGAGCACCTCAACGGTATCGGCGACGGCGGCATGCTGAACACATTCTCTGAGAAGAACCTCGACGGTACAGGTATCCTGGGCCGCAAAGTCGAGTTCGTCACAGGTGATACGCAGACGAAATCTGACGTGGCACGTGCATCTGCACAGTCCATGATCCAGAAAGACGAATGCATCATGATCAACGGCGGCTCATCTTCTGGTGTTGCCATCGCGGTTCAAGGTCTGTGCCAAGAAGCTGGCGTGATCTTCATGGCTGGTCTGACGCACTCTAACGACACAACTGGTAAAGATAAGAAAGCCAACGGCTTCCGTCACTTCTTTAACGGTTACATGTCTGGTGCGGCTCTGGGTCCAGTTCTGGAAGCTGAGTACGGTAACGAGCGTAACGCTTACCACCTGACAGCTGACTACACATGGGGCTGGACACAGCAGGAATCCATCCAAGGTGCAACAGAAGCGCTGGGTTGGAACACAACACAGAACGTTCTGACACCAGTTGGTGCGGGTGACTTCTCATCCTACATCGCGCCTGTTTTGAACTCCGGTGCTGATACGCTGATCCTGAACCACTACGGTGGGGACATGGTGAACTCTTTGACACAGGCTGTTCAGTTCGGTCTCAAAGACAAGCAGGTCAACGGTAAAGACTTCACGATCATCGTGCCGCTTTACTCTGAACTGATGGCCGCTGGTGCGGGTTCCAACATCCAAGGCGTGTTCGGTTCTATGAACTGGAACTGGCAGCTGCAGGATGAAGGCACAAAAGCTTTCGTTAAATCCTTTGGCGAAAAGTACGGCTTCCCACCATCCGGTGCGGCGCACACATGCTACGTTCAGACGTTGCTGTATGCGGATGCTGTTACACGTGCTGGCACGTTCAACCCTTGTGGCGTTGCAGAAGCTCTCGAAGACTTCGATTTCGACGGCATGGGCAACGGTCCTACATCTTACCGTGGCGCCGACCACCAGTGCTTCAAAGACGTGCTGGTCATGAAAGGCACGGACAACCCAACCAACCAGTTCGATACACTGGAAATCGTGGAAGTTACGCCACGTGCACAGGTTGAGTACGCACCAGATCACCCAATGTTCGCCGGTGGCGACCTGGGTGCATGTAACCCTGGCGCATAAGCTAACCAAATCCGAGATCGGCACGCTGTGCCGGTCTCACCCACCCCGGGGGAGCGGGGCGTAAACGGCCATCATCACGATGCGCCGTATCAGTAGAGAACTGGTAAAAAGAGGCGGGGTCGATGGACGATATTATCCTTCAAATTCTCAACGGTTTGGACAAAGGCTCTGCTTATGCATTGATTGCCTTGGGTCTGACGTTGATCTTCGGGACACTAGGTGTGGTGAACTTCGCCCACGGTGCCCTTTTCCTGATCGGTGCATTCTGCTCGGTCACAGTGTCACGTCTACTCTCGATTAGCTTTGAGAAGATTGATGAGACCCAAACAGATTTCTTGGGCAATCCGCTGAAGGTCGAAACACCCTATGTGGTGGAGTGGTTCGGGCCTGAAATGGGCATGAGCCTGATCGACTGGGCTGTGCCTATCGCGATCATCTTCGCAATCCCTGTGATGATCCTTGTGGGTTTCGCCATGGAACGCGGCCTGATCAAGCACTTCTATCACCGCCCACACGCAGACCAGATCCTTGTGACCTTTGGTTTGGCGATTGTGATCGGTGAGATCGTCAAGGCAAACTTCGGCGCAAACCCAATCCCAACCCCAGCACCTTCTGCATTTGCGGGTGCGATGGACTTTGGTGTGCTGATGGGATTTGAACCAAACGCGATCATCTATCCGATCTGGCGCTTGGTCTACTTCCTCTTCTCAATGGCCATTATTGCTGCTGTGTTTGCCTTCTTGCAGTTCACAACATTTGGCATGGTCGTGCGTGCAGGTATGGCAGACCGCGAAACAGTTGGCCTGCTTGGCATCGACATCGACAAACGCTTCACCTTTATGTTTGGTCTTGCGGCTGCGGTCGCCGGTCTGGCTGGCGTGATGTACACACCAATCCTGTCGCCGAACTATAACATCGGTATGGACTTCTTGGTCCTGTCCTTCGTTGTGGTTGTTGTTGGCGGCATGGGGTCATTGCCGGGCGCTGTTCTGGCGGGCTTCTTGCTGGGTATTCTGCAGTCCTTTGCTTCGATGAACGAAGTCAAAGCGATCCTGCCGGGTATCGACCAAATCATCATCTATCTTGTTGCAATCATCATCTTGCTGACCCGGCCACGTGGCCTGATGGGACGCAAGGGCGTGATGGAGGAATAATCATGCTTGGTATGAACGGAAAAGACACCGCTCTCTTCATCGTGGTCTGCCTGATGGTTTTGGCAGCCCCGATCCTACTCAACCCTTTCCCAACGGACAGTGCATTTGCGCAGTTCAATGCGGGCTACCCTGCCCTGTTGCAGCGGTTCGTGATCTTCGGGATCTTGGTCATCGGGTTTAACATCCTGTTCGGCCTGACAGGTTACCTGTCCTTCGGTCACGCCGCTTTTCTAGGTGTGGGGTCGTTCGCAGCCGTTTGGATGTTCAAACTGCTGTCCTACAACATCGTACCTGCTATCATCTTGTCAGTGATCGTGGCCGGCCTGTTCGCAGTCGTCATCGGTTATGTGTCCTTGCGTCGGTCAGGAATCTACTTTTCGATCCTGACACTGGCCTTTGCACAGATGATGTATTCCATCGCCTACTCCGACTTGGTCGGTAAGGTCCTGGGGACGCCAATCACCAACGGTGAGACTGGCCTGCAGGTCTACAACGACGATCCGCAAATCCTGCAAGGGGCGGATGCACCAATCACACCGCACCTGTTCGGACTTGAGATGAACGGGTCTGTTACTTGGGATGTGGGGGGCTGGAGCTTCGTATTCCAGAACGGTTACTACCTTGCTGGCCTTTTTATGATCGCGTCCTTCTACTTAGCGATCCGCATCTTCCGGTCGCCGTTTGGCCTGATGCTGCGGTCCATCAAGTCCAACCAACAGCGCCTGAACTACACTGGTATTTCAACGCGTCCTTACATGCTGACCGCCTTTGTCATTTCTGGAATGTATGCGGGTCTGGCTGGCGGTCTGCTGGCTGCAATGGATCCCCTGACAGGTGCAGAACGGATGTTCTGGACTGCGTCTGGTGAGATCGTAATCATGTCGATCCTTGGTGGTGTTGGCACGCTGATCGGTCCGATTTTGGGCGCTGGTGTGATCAAATACATGGAAAACATCGTATCCACGATCAACGACACTGTGGTGCACGGCTGGTTCGCTTTCATGCCGGAAGGTCTTGAGAACTTCTTTGTGGCGATCATCCATCCGTTCATCGGTAAGGGCTGGCACCTGACACTGGGCCTTGTGTTCATGGCGGTTGTTATCTTCCTGCCGGGTGGTCTGGTCGAACTTGGTCAGCGCATTGGCGCAAAGTTCAGCCGCAAGAAAACAACTGACGCCTCTGATGGCGCCACGACACCAGCTGAATAAGGAGCAATATGATGGGTATCCTTGAAGTAAAAGGCGTCAACAAACGCTTCGGCGGTTTGCAAGCGCTTGGTGACGTGAACCTCAGCGTCGCTGAAAACACAGTCCACGCGATTATCGGTCCAAACGGGGCCGGTAAATCCACCCTGCTGAACGTGCTTGTGGGCAAATTGATCCCCGACAGCGGGTCGGTGATGTTCGACGGTCAATCTGTGCTTGGGCGTCAGCCCTACGAGATCAACCAGATGGGCATCAGCCGCGTGTTCCAAACACCTGAAATCTTTGCTGATCTCACCGTGTTTGAAAACGTGATGATCCCGTGCTTTGCCAAACGTGACGGGGCCTTCCGGCTTCACGCGATCGGCAGCACACGCCACGAAACAGACATCCACGAGACCGCAGAAGCGATTTTGGAAGACGTTAACATGCTGGAAAAACGTCACATGGTGGCATCCAGCTTGTCACGTGGTGACAAACGTCGCTTGGAAATGGCGATGTGTCTGGTGCAGGAACCGCGCCTGTTGCTGTTGGACGAACCGACTGCGGGTATGGCCCGTGCGGATACAAACAACACGATTGATCTGCTCAAAGAGATCAAGGAAAAGCGCGACATCACAATGGCAATCATTGAGCACGACATGCACGTTGTGTTCAGCCTAGCGGAACGGATCACCGTTCTGGCGCAAGGTACGCCGCTGGTGGAAGAAACACCTGAAAACATCAAAGGCCACCCGAAAGTACGCGAAGCGTACCTCGGCGAAGCACAGGTGTAAGGAACAATCCAATGAACCAACCATTCAACAAAAACGCCAACAACGCGGCCACCCACCCTGCTTTCCTGAGCGTGTGGGAAATTGAAGCGTATTACGGCGAAAGCTACATCGTTCAAAACGTCAGCTTTAATATCCACGAGGGCGAAATTCTGGCTCTGCTCGGTCGGAACGGTGCGGGTAAAACATCAACGCTGCGCACCATTGCGCGCCTTGATGACCCCGCATTGAAGCACGGTGAAATCTGGCTGGACCACCAGCCGCTTCACGACATGAAAGCCCATCAGGCATCTGCCGCAGGCATCGCGCTTGTGCCAGAAGACCGGCGCATCATTGCGGGCCTGACAGTTGAAGAAAACCTGCAGCTCGCCCAAATCGCCCCGCCAATCGGCTGGTCGCTTGAGCGAATCTATGAACTCTTCCCACGTCTTGGCGAACGTAAGAAACAAGAAGGCGTCACACTGTCTGGTGGTGAGCAGCAGATGCTTGCCATCGCTCGCGCCCTTGCACGCGATATTAAGGTTCTTCTGTTGGACGAACCTTACGAAGGTCTGGCCCCGGTCATTGTGCAAGAAATCGCAAAGACACTAAACATCATCCGCGATCAAGGCATTACAACCGTGATTGTTGAGCAAAACGCGGTTGCTGCGTTGAAGCTGGCGGATCGGGCGGTGATTCTTGATACGGGCACCGTGGTCTATGACGGCTCTGCTCAGGAAGTTCTGGAAGACGAAGCACTGCGTGCGCAGTACTTGGCGATCTGATTTTATTGCGGACAATTTTATCCGATTGTCCGCAATTCATACTTTGCTAAGGAAATTGACGGAAACTAGACCAATATGGTGTCAATCATTGAGGTCAGAGATGGAAGTTTCCTTAGCGCCACGCGCCGCACCGCAATATCAGAACGACGTTGTAACACATCAAACCACGCCTGCTGCCGACGAAGAAACCAGCAGAACAACAGCGAAAACACCTGACGAAATCGTCACCGTCAGTGATCCACGGTCAAAAATCGATAAGGCCCCGCTTCTTGGTCTATCAGAAATCGAAAAACCTGCCCTGACCGAAGAACAGACTTTGAAGCCTTATGGCGTGATAATGCTACCAATTCGTGAAGATGACGAAGCCACGACACGGAAGCTTTGACCTGTCAATTCCGACGCTCCGTCACTTTCCCTGATGCTCTGGCTTTCCACTGCGTCACCGTTCCCCTATAAGCGTCCCGATTGATACCGCGCAAAAGCGGATCTGAGGAACTTTGGGCAACGGGCCGAGGACGACATGAGCAAAAAAACCTCTCACGACAGCGACGTCAGCTTTATCCAAGCATTGGCAGAATTGCTGCGCGAAAATGATTTGACCGAATTGCGTGTCAAACGCGATTACGCCGAAAACGACAGCCTTGATGTACGTGTCGGCCGCTATGCGCAGCCAGCACCACAACAGGTTGTGGCCGCAGCCCCAGCACCCGTTGCTGCTGCACCGGCGGCAGCCCCTGCCGCGGCACCATCTGCCGCACCTTCGGGCGGTAGCGAAGATCCAGCAAGCCATCCGGGCGCTGTGACATCGCCAATGGTCGGCACAATCTACATGGCACCAGAACCCGGTGCTGCACCTTTCGCGGCCGTGGGCAAAACAATCGCTGAAGGTGAAACACTGTTGATCATCGAAGCGATGAAAACAATGAACCACATCCCTGCCCCCAAATCCGGCACGATCAAACGGATTCTGGTCGAAGACGGCGCACCAGTCGAATTCGGCGCACCACTTGTGATTATCGAATAAGGGGCAGCCAATGTTCGACAAAATCCTCATTGCCAACCGCGGCGAAATCGCCTTGCGGGTGGTGCGTGCGTGCCGTGAAATGGGCGTGAAATCTGTCGCGGTCCATTCGACAGCCGATTCCGACGCGATGCATGTCCGCATGGCCGACGAAGCGATCTGCATCGGACCGCCATCCAGCGCGCAATCCTACCTGTCGTTCCCGGCCCTGATTTCGGCCTGTGAAATCACAGGCGCGCAGGCGATCCACCCAGGCTACGGCTTCTTGTCGGAAAACGCTGCTTTTGTGCAGGCCGTCCAAGACCATGACATCACGTTCATTGGCCCGACAGCCGAACATATCCGCGTCATGGGCGACAAAATCTCTGCGATTGAGACCATGAAAGAACTGGGCGTGCCATGCGTTCCCGGCTCTGGCGGTGGTGTCGATACGCTGGAAGATGCACAGCGCATTGGCGCTGAAATCGGCTATCCGGTCATCATCAAAGCCACCGCTGGTGGCGGTGGTCGCGGCATGAAAGTCGCCGAAACCGCGAAAGACATGGAACAGGCGTTCTATTCTGCGCGGGCCGAAGGCAAAGCCGCATTTGGCAACGACGAAGTCTACATCGAGAAATACCTGACAACACCGCGCCACATCGAAATCCAAGTGTTCGGTGACGGCAAAGGCAACGCAGTCCACCTCGGCGAACGCGATTGTTCCTTACAGCGGCGCCACCAAAAGGTTTTCGAAGAAGCTCCCGGCCCCTGCATCACGCCTGAACTGCGTGAACGGATCGGTAAAGTTTGCGCGGACGCAGTTGCGAAAATCAACTACATCGGTGCGGGGACAATCGAATTTCTGTTCGAGAACGATGAATTTTACTTCATCGAAATGAACACACGTTTGCAGGTGGAACACCCTGTGACCGAAGCAATTTTCGGCGTCGATCTTGTACGCGAACAGCTGCGCGTGGCTTCTGGCCTGCCTATGTCGTTCACGCAGGACGATTTGAAAATCAATGGTCATTCGATCGAGGTCCGGATCAACGCTGAAAAGCTACCAAACTTTTCGCCCTGCCCCGGTACGATCACACAATACCACGCACCAGGTGGTTTGGGCGTACGGATGGATTCGGCGCTTTACGACGGCTACCGGATCCCGCCCTACTACGACAGTTTGATCGGCAAATTGATCGTACACGGCCGCGACCGTCCAGAAGCGTTGGCCCGTTTGGCCCGTGCCTTGGGCGAATTGATCGTGGACGGTGTCGACACGACGATCCCACTGTTCCACGCGCTTTTGGCGGAAGAAGCGGTGCAAACCGGCGATTACACCATTCATTGGCTCGAGGAATGGTTAGACGCCAA
This sequence comes from Rhodobacteraceae bacterium S2214, assembly GCA_025141675.1. Taxonomy (NCBI): domain Bacteria; kingdom Pseudomonadati; phylum Pseudomonadota; class Alphaproteobacteria; order Rhodobacterales; family Paracoccaceae; species Rhodobacteraceae bacterium S2214. The sequence goes on along the minus strand of CP081161.1, from coordinate 1,716,489 downwards.
CCTCGCTTAAGCCATTGAGTAATCAAGACGAAATCGAATTGACGCCAGACCTGTTGCTGCAAGGCTATCGGGCTGGCGTTTTTCCGATGTCAGAAACGCGCGACAGCGAAGACGTCTTTTGGGTCGATCCCCGTTTTCGCGGCATCCTGCCGCTCGACGGTTTTCACATCTCACGGTCTTTGCGCAAACGGCTGCTGCGCGGCAATTACCGGGTGAGCTTTAACACCTGTTTTGCTGACGTTGTGCGCGGTTGTGCGAACCGTGACGAAACGTGGATCAACGCCACCATCTTTGATCTATACAAAGCCCTGCACGACCAAGGCGACGCGGCCAGCTGCGAGGTATGGCAGAACGACACGCTTGTGGGCGGCGTCTACGGTGTCACAATCGGCAGTGCCTTCTTCGGCGAAAGCATGTTCAGCACGGCTACAGACGCATCAAAAGTCGCCCTTGCCTACCTGACAGACAAGCTGCGGTCAGACGGATTCACATTGTTTGACACGCAGTTCATCACCGACCATTTGGCCAGCTTAGGGGGTGTAGAAATTCCCAGATCAGCCTATCACGCCTTGTTACGCGATGCCTTACAACAGCCCGCCGAATTTACGCCAAGCCCGCAAATGGCGTCTGCTCAGGACCTGATACAGCGCAACACCCAAACGTCGTAGCGCGGGTGCTCCATCGCGTTCAGCGCAGGCGCAGAGGCGATCAGCCAGCCTTGAAATGCCGGATCAGCGTTATCCCGATAAGCCACTGTAATGTTTGCAAAAGCATCACCCGACGGGTTAGCGCGCGGATAGCGGCATTCTTCGAGCGTTAGTTTGAGATGGCCAATGTCACGGGTTTCGCCGTTCGTCATTTCGACGTCGGTCACGGTGCCGTTCAGCTTATCCAGCACCCGCAATTCACCGCCAACGGCGGTTGCTGCCTGCTGGGCAACAGCGCCAAAAGGCAGCATCGCAAGCGCAGTACTAAGAATCAAAGCCTTCATTGCGTATCCCCGTCCCCGGTCACAAATTTCAACAGCAAGGAAATCAAACTAATCGCGCCCTGTGTATCTTCGATTTCTTCACCCGGCGCAAAGTTATCCAGCGATCCGCCCGGTACAATCTCCACGAAACTGCCGCCCAAAACGCCTTCAGACGCGATGGCCACAGCGCTGTCATTCGGAATTGCGACGCCGTCTGCGAAGGACAGCACAGCGTCAGCGCGGAATGTATCAGGGTTTAGCGTCAGCGCACCGATCTGGCCGATCTTCACGCCAGCAAGGCGGATATCTGTTCCGGTGGTGATACCTTCGGCGGACCTGAAACTCGCCGTCAAATCATACCCTTGGGACGATCTTCCTAGGCCAGCAGCCTGAGCCGCGTAAAACCCAAAGCCGAGGGCCACAGCCAAAACGACGGCCCCAACAAGCGTCTCTGTCCGGTTCTCACGCATGATCAAACCACCACGGGACCCGTCTATTCGGGGCTCCACGCCTCGTAATCGCTACGGGATTTTGGTGCAGCCGCACGCAAAGATCCGGCTGGTGCATAGGCGTTCACGGTACCCGTCAGGTTAACCTGATGCGGCTGTTCCCATGATTTGTGGACCAGCGGTTTGTCGGTAGGTGGTTCGTCCCAGGTCCGGTGCAACCAGCCATGCCAATCCGGATCGATGCGGGACGCTTCAATGTCACCGTTGTAGATTACCCAACGACGGCTATCGTCCGCGTTGCGGTAAAAGATGTTCCCTTGACCGTCTTCGCCGACTTTTTCACCGTTCCGCCAAGTCCAGAACTGCGTGCCGAAGGACTGACCTTCCCACCATGTGAAAATGCGTTTGATTGTGTAGCCGATGCCCATTGCGCGTCTCCAATTCGTCCCCGCTGTCATGCCCCAATTGATGCCAAACGTCTAGTCCGACAGATGTGGTCAGGCGGGTGTAAGCCCAAAATCTTTGGCGAAAAATTATGCGTCCGGCGCCAGTGCGGTCACTTCGATCTCAATTTTGTATTTCGGATCAATCAACCCGCAGCTGATCATCGTCGCAGCCGGGGGATTCTCGCCAAAGGTGGCACGCAAAAGCGGCCAGCATGGTTCAAAATCGTCAGCATTTGGTAGGATATAACGCACACGCACGACGTCGGCCATCTCGGCCCCTGCATCCGCTAGCGCCGTTTTGATCACTTCAAGCGCGCCGTGACACTGTGCGATCACGTCCTCGGGGACATCCGTGCCGGGATAAACACACCCCGACACATGCACAAAACCACCTGCAACAACAGCGCGGCAATATCCGATCTTGTCCTCGAAAATACCGCCTGATGTCATACGCTTCATCCGTTAGCTCGCTGTTGCGGGCTCTTTTTCCGATGATTTTGCATCGTCGTGGATCATCAATGGGGATGCGTCTGGACCAACAGCTTCTTCGTTCACGACAACTTCGGTCACTGTATCCATGCCCGGCAGGTCAAACATCGTATCAAGCAGGATGTCTTCCATGATAGACCGCAGACCACGTGCACCTGTTTTGCGTTCGATTGCACGTTTCGCAATCGCCTGCAGGGCGTCATCGGTGAATGTCAGCTTCGTGTTCTCAAGTTCGAACAGACGCTGGTATTGCTTCACAAGCGCGTTTTTCGGCTTGGTCAGAATGATGATCAGCGCATCTTCGTCCAGATCGGTCAGCGTCGCGATCACGGGCAAACGGCCAACAAATTCAGGGATCAAACCGAACTTCAACAGATCTTCTGGTTCGAGATCGGTGAACACTTCGCCCACGCCACGTTCGTCGACGTCTTTCACTTCCGCACCGAAGCCCATGGAAGAGCCCTTACCGCGCTGTGAAATAATCTTGTCGAGACCTGCAAACGCACCGCCACAGATGAAAAGGATGTTCGTCGTGTCCACTTGCAGGAATTCCTGCTGCGGGTGCTTCCGGCCACCTTGCGGCGGAACAGAGGCCACAGTGCCTTCCATGATCTTCAGCAGCGCCTGCTGAACACCTTCGCCCGATACGTCACGGGTGATGGAAGGGTTGTCAGATTTCCGTGTAATTTTATCAACTTCGTCGATGTAGACGATGCCGCGCTGCGCGCGTTCCACGTTGTATTCGGACGCCTGCAACAGCTTGAGAATGATGTTTTCGACATCTTCACCGACATAACCGGCTTCCGTCAGCGTTGTCGCATCGGCCATTGTGAAAGGCACGTCCAGAATGCGGGCAAGGGTCTGCGCAAGCAGTGTCTTACCACAACCGGTCGGGCCGATCAGCATGATGTTGGATTTCGCCAGTTCAATGTCGGATTTATCCGCATGGTTCAGGCGTTTGTAGTGGTTGTGTACGGCCACAGACAGCACGCGTTTCGCATGCATCTGGCCGATGACATAATCATCCAGAACACCACAAATCTCGGTCGGCGTTGGTACACCTTCACCGGCTTTCAGACCAGCGGATTTGGTTTCTTCGCGAATAATGTCCATGCATAGTTCGACACATTCGTCGCAAATGAAAACGGTCGGACCCGCGATCAGTTTGCGCACTTCATGTTGGCTCTTGCCGCAAAAGCTACAATAGAGGGTGTTTTTGCTGTCGCTGTTGGACGAATTCGCCATTATCTTCCCCTTGGCCGGACGGCCATACTGCTGCCGTGAACTGCTTACCGACCCAAGTCTAGGGCAGCACGCACCGGTCCACAATGTCAAAATGTCTACCGCACGGTGGTGTTAACAGGGTGTTAACAATCCACCGTGCGGAAGTTGATTATGCGTCTGCGTCGTCGTCTTTCGCACGGTTCGTCACGATTTCGTCGATCAGGCCCCAATCTTTCGCTTCTTCAGGCGACATAAAGTTGTCGCGCTCAAGTGCGGCTTCGACTTTTTTCAAAGTCTGGCCTGTGTGCGTCACGTAGATCTGGTTCAAACGATCTTTCAGCTTCTGGGTCTCTTGGGCGTGGATCATGATATCCGTTGCCTGACCTTGGTAACCGCCAGAAGGCTGGTGGACCATGACGCGGCTGTTCGGCAGTGAGAAACGCATGCCTTTTTCACCAGCTGTCAAAAGCAATGACCCCATGGATGCCGCCTGCCCGATAACCAGCGTGGACACCTTCGGTTTGATGTATTGCATCGTGTCGTAGATCGACAAACCGGATGTCACAACGCCGCCTGGGCTGTTGATATACATAGAGATTTCTTTTTTCGGGTTCTCAGCTTCAAGGTGCAACAGCTGCGCCACAACAAGCTGGGACATGCCGTCATGGACAGGCCCATTCAGGAAAATGATCCGCTCTTTCAGAAGGCGCGAAAAAATATCGTAGGCGCGTTCACCACGGGCTGTCTGTTCGACGACCATAGGCACGAGGTTCATGTATGTTTCGACTGGATCTTGCATCGGCTGTGCCTCACTCCGGGATGGCTTTTGACCATCATTACTTCAAATGTCCTGACAGAGTCTTAGTGTCGCCTGACAGGGGCTTCAAGGGCGGCTGTTTCATCTTGGCGATTTGGATTGACAAGTGCGTTAGCCGTGACTTACGGTAAGCCATGACTTACGAAATGACAATAGCCGCTTTGGCCGACCCGACCCGCCGTGCGATTCTTGCGTGCCTGCGTGACGGCCCCCTTGCCGTCGGGGCATTGGCCGAAGGTTTGCCTGTCAGTCGTCCGGCGGTCAGCCAGCACCTGAAAGTATTGTCGGACGCGGGCCTACTTATGGTCTCGCAACGCGGAACTAAGCGCCTATATACCATCGACCCGCGTGGCGCAGATGACTTGCGCCGATATCTAGACAGCATGTGGGATGACGCGCTCGACGCATTCGCAAAAGCAGCACGCGACAAAGCCGCGCAGAAGGATAAATCATGATCCCAATTCACAAAACAACGCATGTCCCGCTTTCGCCAGCCGAAGCGTTTGATCTGTTCATGGCGGACCTCGACACATGGTGGCCCAAAGATCGGCACGCGTCGGACCCAACCGCCAAATTGATCGTTGAACCCCGCAAAAATGGGCGCATCATCGAAATTTGCGCGGATGGTACACAAATCAACTGGGGCACAATCATCGGATGGGACGCCGACCACTACATGGCCTTCACATGGCACCCTGACGGCGATGAAGACGCGGCGACGGTCGTGGCGGTGTCCTTCAAACAAACGGCAGATGGCTGCCAGCTTGATCTGACACACGGCGGGTTCGACGTTCTGGGTGATACCGCCGATGCCGTCAGCACGTCCTATCTGATCGGATGGGACCTGACGCTCGGGTCCTATTGTTTTGCGGCGTCAAAGCTGCGGGTCACTGCTTGATTTCACACTGCATCGCGATAGCTGTCGGTGATGATTGACCCGACATATACCGCCGCCCTCGCCCGCCTGAACGCATTCACGCCGCATGCCGGCTTCGACTACGCGACCAAACGCAATTACGACCGCCCCGACCATCCCCAAGTGTCGCAACTGTCGCCCTACTTGCGTCACCGCATCATCACCGAAAACGAAGTGTTGCAAGCAACGCTGGCCCGGCATACCCCCAAAGCGGCTGATAAATTCATCGCAGAGGTATTCTGGCGGACCTACTGGAAAGGCTGGCTAGAAATGCGCCCTTCCGTTTGGGCATCATACAAAGCCGACCTGCAAGCCGCACAAAATCGTATCCAAACCGAAACCGGACTGCGCGCTGATTGGGAAGCGGCCTGCAAAGGCGAAACCGGCATTGATTGCTTCGACCATTGGGCAAAAGAACTGGTCGAAACAGGCTATCTACACAACCACGCCCGCATGTGGTTCTCATCGATCTGGATTTTCACGCTGCGCCTGCCATGGACCTTAGGGGCAGATTTCTTTCTACGGCACCTGCTCGACGGCGATCCGGCATCAAACACACTGTCTTGGCGCTGGGTTGGCGGGTTACAAACCCTTGGAAAAACCTACCTCGCACGGCCTGATAACATCGCAAAATATACGGACGGACGGTTCCAGCCCAAAGGATTAGCAACCGAAGCGATCCCACTGGATGGCACGCCACCACCGCCGCCGACTGACATTCCAACCAGCGATCCAATCGACCCAACCGCACGCACCGGTTTACTGGTGACAGAAGAAGACCTATCGCTTCATCATGTACTCTCGGTTTGCAAACCGGTGGCCACAATCACTCTCGACGCTACCCAATACCGCAGCCCAAACCACGTCAGCCCAAAGGTCACAGATTTTGCAGGCGCGGCCATCACGGCCGCAACGACGCGCTTCAGCGATCGGATCGGTCCGGTATCAGAAGACGCGGACATCACCGCATGGGCGCAAGCCAACCAAATCACGCAGATCGTAACACCCTATACACCCGTCGGACCCGCAGCCGATCAGTTGGCCGCGCTGAAACCTCAACTCGCAGCAGCCGATATCACGCTCTGCCAAGTCGTCAGACCCTACGATTCAGCGGCTTGGCCCTATGCCACCAAAGGGTTCTTCAAATTCAAAGACGCGATCCCCAAACTGCTTCCCCAACGTCACCCCTGATATGATACACTTGTAAACGCCACATAACGCTTATCTAAAACCGAACGACACCAATCACACTAAGGGGCCGACATGCCAACAACGCTGAAAATCAACGACACGTCCTACGATATTGATTTACCAGACAATGTGCCCCTTCTTTGGGTCCTGCGGGACGAAGTGGGTCTTCCGGGAACAAAATTTGGATGTGGTGTTGCAGCGTGCGGGGCTTGTACGGTCCATATCGACGGTGAAGCGGTACGGTCTTGTCAGGTCGCACTCGCGGACGTTTGGGGTGATGTGACAACCATCGAAGGTCTGGGAACACCCGACAACATGGCGATCATCCAACAGGCATGGGTCGACAACCAAGTCGCACAATGCGGCTACTGTCAGTCGGGTCAAATCATGCAAGCCGCTGATCTTTTAGCAAATAACCCCGAACCAACGGACCAAGACATCGACGATGTGATGCAGGGCAATCTATGCCGCTGCGGCACCTACCCGCGTATCCGCGCCGCCATCCATGACGCCGCCACAAAAATGAAGGAGGCTTGATCCATGGCCAGCATCGGTAAAATCGCCCGCCGCACATTCCTTATCGGGTCCGCCGCTTTGGTGGGTGGGGTCGCTTTCGGGGTCTATCAAGTCAAAAAAGACGCACCAAACCCGCTGCAAACCGCAGACGGTGAAAGCACCCTGAACCCTTACATCCTGATCAACACAGATGGCGTCACGATCATCACGCCGCGTGCCGAAATGGGCCAAGGCATCCAGACCACAATGGCCGCACTTGTTGCCGAAGAAATGGATCTGAATTGGAACGACATCAACGTGATGCACGGCCCGCCCGCAAAGGCCTACTACAACGGCGCGCTTCTGGGTCTCGCCCTGCCTTATCACCACTACACCGATTCCGAATTCATGACCGGTATGCGCGAAACCGTTGGTGAGGTCGGCAAGCTGTTGAACCTGCAGGTCACAGGCGGCTCCACATCGACACGCGACGCTTACACCAAAATGCGCGAAGCAGGTGCTACGGCACGCGAAACGCTCAAGCTTGCAGCCGCAGATCGGCTTGGCGTCGACGCCAGCACGCTTAAGACGGAAAATGGACATGTGATCGCCGCTGGTGGCGAAAAGCTGTCCTATATTGATCTAGCAGCAGAAGCCGCCGCCATTGACCCGCCGAAGGTGGACCTGCGCGCAAAGTCTGCATGGACCAAACTCGGCAAAGCCATGCCCCGCACCGACATGGTCGGAAAATCAACGGGCACAGCAACCTACGCCACTGATGTAGCGCTCGACGGCGCAAAGTTCGCGACGGTGCGGATCAACCCTGCCCGTGCGGGCATGGTGTCGTTTGACGCAACCGAGGCCGAAGCGATGGACGGCGTAGACCGCGTGATTGACCTAGGCAATGGCATCGCCGTTGTGGCGTCCAACACGTGGCTGGCGATGCAGGCAGCCGAAATGGTTGACATCACCTGGGAACCATCCACCTATCCAGAAACAACAGACGGCCTGATGGAGGCGATCACCGCATCCCTGTCGTCCGAACCGAACAGTGTCACCCGCGATGATGGCGATGTGGATGCAGCGGTCGAAGGCACAGAAATCACAGCAGAATATCGCGTGCCTTGGCTCGCTCACTCCACAATGGAGCCGATGACGTCCTCTGCGCTTTACACAGGCGACGCCATGACCATCTGGGCGGGGAACCAAGCGCCGGTGATCATTCAACAAAAGACTGCGGAAGCTGTCGGTCTGACACCCGAACAAGTCACCGTGCAGACGACCTATATGGGCGGCGGTTTTGGACGACGTACTGAATTTGACGCAGCAGTGCACGCAGCACGTGTCGCGAAAGAATTTGAAGGTACACCAATCAAACTGACATGGTCGCGCGAAGAAGACATGCGCCACGATTTCTACCGACCAGCCGCAGCGGCGTCATTCCGGGGCGTGGTCAAAGACGGCGAGCCGGTATTGCTACACGGCAAAGTCGCAGCGCCGTCAGTCACGCATCAATCGTCACTCCGTATCGCAGGACAAATACCGCCCGGCCCTGACCGTGGACACATCGAAGGGTCTGCAGACCAACCCTACGCCATCCCGAACTTCCGTCTGTCAGGCCACCTGACAGATATATCCGTGCCGGTCGGGTTCTGGCGCTCTGTCGGGAATTCTTTCAACGGGTTCTTCTTTGATACGTTCATCGACGAAATGGCCGTGGCTGCAGGCGCAGACGCCGTACAATTCCGGTTGAACATGGCAGCCAAGGAACATTCTGCTTCTGCGAAAGTCATTGAAACGGTTGCAGAAATGGCAGGTTGGACCGGACAGACACCCGACGGCGTTGGACGCGGTATCGGGTTCACCTATTCGTTCGGCACACCCACGGCGGAAATTGTGGAAGTCGTGGATGAAGACGGCGCAATCCGGATCAACAAATGCTGGATCGCATGCGACGTTGGCACAGCACTTGACCCAAGCATCATCGAAGCGCAGATGGTCTCTGGTGCGATCTACGGCATGTCGGCGGCGGCACAGGGTGAAATCACCTTCACCGATGGCGCAGCGGATCAGTGGAATTTCCCTGACTATGATGCCTTGCGGATGCACAACACGCCCAAATTCGAGGTCTCGATTTTGGAAAGCGGGCACAGCATCGGCGGGGTCGGCGAACCGGGAACACCACCATCAATGCCAGCCTTGGGGAACGCGCTGTTTGATCTGACAGGCACGCGTGCCACAGAATTGCCGCTAATGAAGACGTTCGACTTGATTCTATGACCAAGAATTCAAATTCGCGTAATGATTGCAACGAATTGCCCTTGATCGTGATTCAAGGGCAAAAACGTCTATTTTGCCTGTCCAAAAGGATAGGCTGACACAATTTAGTCTAAAACTTTCTCATTTGCGTCACTCTTCACACTCAGTGTCGCCTTCTCTCGCCATTACTCAAACGTCAACGAAGTCGGAATCCGCGCGGTTGTTTTGCGGTTCCGGCATTCAGGCATGTGCCTGTTTTGAGGCTGGAGTGAGTTACGATGTTACAGAGTGTCTATAGTGGTTTAGGCGGTTCCTTTTGGGGGAAGACCGGATGTTCGGTTGGTCCACACAATAACGCCGGCAAGGCTGTCAATTTTGACGGCCCCAAAACGTATGCGCAGCAGGCCCCACAGAAATTCTCGAAAAAACTTCGTGCTGTTCCCAGCACTTCCAACGTCATTGATTTTGTCAGTGCGCACCGCAACTCACTTAAAGGAGCGTTCTAGAGCCTCAGTTCAAACCAAGTTTCGTAATTCCTGAACTGATATCTAGAGAATAAATCATGGCAAACATTGTAATCCCTACCACGTCGACCACCCAAACCCTGACAGGGGACAACGGGCTTTCGACCGTCGCTACCTTCACCGCCAATTCGCTTGAAGCACCATTCTGGAGCCGGACGGGCGTTGGCCTGCGTGGCAGCAACTACGCGCCATCAAACGACCCAGCACTTGAAGTCGACTTTTCGAACACGGTCGAAGACGTCCAGTTCACACTGTTTGACGTTGACCAAGCCACAGGCAGCTGGGACGACCAAATCCGCGTCGAAGCTTACGATCCGGACGGCAACCCGATTCCGATCACTTACACGACCACTGGCACGGGCCATGTTGTGGAAAGCAATGGTCTCGACGGCAACCTCCAGATTGAAGCCAGCAACAACGACGGCGACAACCAGTCTTCCATCATCGTGAACATTGCAGGCCCTGTTGGGTCTTTCAAAATTTTCTACGAAGACGGCACAACTGACACCAACGACGCAGGTGTGATCAACCTTGAATCGATGTCTTTCTCTGATGTCACACCGCCAGACGGCACTGTCACCGGTACTGCGGGCGACGACATCATCGATGGCACCTACTTAGGTGATCCAAATGGCGATATCGTCGATAACAACGACGCCATCTTGGCCGGCGATGTAGCTGACGATGACCTGATCTACGGTTTCGGCGGCGACGACTCGATTTCTGCGGGCGCAGGCGATGACGAAGCATACGGTGGCACTGGCGACGATACGATCGACGGTGGCGCAGGAAACGACTTCTTGGTCGGCGACCAATCCACACTTGCGGGCGGTCAGGACACCATTACAGGCGGTGCTGGCAACGACACAATCTACGGCGACAGCGCAGGCGACACGAACGCATCGGCTGGCACGTCGACTTTCAGCTGGTCCACATTGGGTGTGGCCGATGGCGCTGACGTTAGCGGCGGCCTGACAGGGACCACAGCAAACGGTGACGTTGCTGTTACCATGAGCGTCGCAGAGGGGACGAACTTTACGTCCGCTGCAATGGAAACCACCGACACGCTGTATGACTATGACGGTCAGAGCGACACATCTTCCATCGCCATCACTGGCGGTAGCTCTGGCACGTCATCAGGCGCTGCAGTCGTCACACTTGATTTTGAAGGCAATGATCCGGGCTACCACGACGAAGTCAGCAACGTCACATTCGGTATCTTCGATCTGGACCGCTTCGCCGGACAGTTTACCGACGAAGTTACCATTCGCGCCTATGACGCGGACGGCAACCTTGTTCCGGTTACCTTGTCGACAGTCGGCAACGGCAACACAACGATCAACACAACGTCCAACCCTGACGGTACAGCGCAAGCGGTCGCAGACAACGCCGCGGGCAATACCGAAACCAACCTGGATGCAGGCTTTGTTCAAGTCAGCGTTGCAGGTCCGGTGTCCAAAATCGTCATCGAATATGCAAACACAGACCCTGCTTACGGCGCGCATGCGATCCGGATCGGCGATCTGGAGGTCACAAGCATTCCAGTCGAAGACGGCATCGGTGAAAACGATAGCCTCGACGGCGGCATCGGTGACGACGTTATCTTCGGTCAAGGCGGCGATGACATCATCGCTGGTGGCACTGGCAACGATGACCTGACAGGTGGTGTTGGCGACGATACCTTCATCGTTGAAAATAACTTTGGGTCAGACACAATCGATGGCAGCGAAGACGCAGGCAACGGCGACGTTGACGTGTTGGATGCCTCTACGGTGACCTCGGACGTGACGCTTGATCTTTCGGCTGTAAATACGGCTGACAACGAAAACGGCACGCTGACATCTGGCGCGGATGTGACCACATTCGACAACATCGAAACTGTTATTCTTGGTAGCGGCGACGACACTATTGTCGGCTCTTCCGGCAATGACACCATCGTCACAGGCGCTGGCGCAGACACCGTCACCATGGGTGCGGGCGACGACATCGTGAACCTCGGTGACGCGACCGCTGACATCACGGGCGGCGTTCCTGATGGCGACGATGATGTTGTGGTACTCGAAGACGGCTTCGGCGACGACATTGTCTCAAACTTTGACGCACCTACCCCAGCAGGCGGCGGGCTGTTTACAGGTATCGACACGCTGGACGTGACCAACCTGTACGACCGCCCTGCAGGCGATCCGACACGTGAACCGGTTAACACAAACGATGTTGTTGTGACCGATGACGGGTCTGGCAACGCTGTACTGACTTTCCCGAATGGCGAAAGCCTGACGTTAATCGGTATCCCGGCTGCAGATGCAGACGATCCGTTCTACCTGAACGCCATCGGCATTCCCCTGCCCGACGGCACAGTGTCAGGGTCGAACAACGGTGATCTGATCGACGGATCTTACCTTGGCGATCCAGACGGCGACATCGTCGACAACAACGACGCGATCCTGACAGGTGACGCAGCAAACGACGACTTGATCGAAGCGAACGGCGGCAATGACACTGTCTTTGCAGCAGACGGCGACGATGAAGTTTACGGCGGCACTGGCGACGACACCATTGATGGTGGCGTTGGCAACGATACGTTGTTCGGTGAAGATGGCTCTGACATCTTTACCATCGCGGATGCGGACGGCACGGATACCATCACTGGCGGCGAAGACGTTGGTGGCGCAGACGTCGACACTGTCGACTTCTCTGGTGTGACCGGATCAGACGGTGTCACAGTCACATACGACGGCGATGAATCTGCGGATTACGCTGTTGGCGCAACTGGTTCTGACGGGACGTTCGACGAAATCGAAGGCGTCATCGGGACCGACAACACAGACGTCATCGACGCAACACTCGATACGGCTGGCTTTATCGCAGACACAGGCGCAGGCGATGACACAATCATCGGTGGCGCAGGTGACGACGACATCACCGCTGGCACTGGCGACGACCAAATCGTCATCACTGACGGGTTCGGCAATGACACCATCGATGGCGGCGCAGATGCTGGCAACGGTGATGTAGACGTCCTTGACGGGTCAAGCCTGACCGAAGACCTGACCGTTGACATGACCGCGCCCGAAGCTGGCACGATCTCGAACGGCACAGACACAACATCCTTTAGCGAGATCGAAGAAATCGTTCTTGGCTCTGGCGACGATAGCGTCATCGGCTCTGCTGGTGATGACGTTGTGAACCTTGGCCAAGGGACCGACACGATCAACGCAGGCGCAGGCGACGACCAGATCAATCTGGGCGAAGACAGCCCCGGCAATCCGGATCAGGACCCGGACGTTGTGGTTCTCGAAGACGGCTTCGGCAACGACATCGTCACAAACTTCGACGCCCCAACCGACAATCTGGACGGCACATTCACAGGCATCGATACGCTTGACGTCACGAACCTGTTCGACGCGCCATCCGGCGACCCTGCCCGCAACCCGGTCAACACAAACGACGTTGTGGTCAGCGATGACGGGTCCGGCAATGCAGTCCTCACGTTCCCGAACGGTGAGACGATCACCCTCGACGGTATTTCCCCTGCAGACGCGGACAACCCGTTCTACCTGAACGCCATCGGTATTCCGATGCCAGAAGACGGTATCGTCACAGGCACACAAGGCGACGACCTGATCGACGGCAGCTACAACGGCGACCTCGAAGGCGATTTCGTCGATAGCGGCGATGCGCTAGTCGCAGGCGAAGCACCAAACGACGATATTATCGTGGCCCAAGGCGGTGACGATAGCGTTCTTGCTGGTGCAGGTGCGGACGACATCTACGGTGGCGATGGATCGGACACAATCGATGGAGGCGCAGGCGACGATACCGTTTATGGCGATACACCCGACGGTGCATGGCACTATGAATATTTCGATCTCGACCCGACAGGCAATCCAACGAGCCTCGCGGAAGCAGGCTTTGTTGCGGGCTCACCTGATTATGACGGGACACCAACATCCGTTGGCTACACCGACAGTCTGAACCCGGCTGACATCGACAGCGCAGATGACTTCGCGATCAAATATTCCTCCACGTTGATCATCGACACCGCGGGCGATTACACGTTCCGGACCGGGTCCGATGACGGATCGAAGATGTTCATTGATGGCGTTGAAGTTGTCAACAATGACGGCCTACACGCTCTTACATACGTCGACGGAACTCCGGTGACATTGACGGCTGGCGAACACACAATCGATATCATCTACTTCGAAAACGATGGTGGAAATTCGCTAGAGGCGTTTATCTCAGGCCCCGATACAGGCGGTGTGCAAACGTCCCTGACCGGATATGACGGTCTGCGCGCGGCAACGGGTGATGATATCATCATCGGTGGCACGGGCGACGATACGCTGTTCGGCGGCGCTGGCGACGATACGGTCATCGTGTCCGAGGCGGATAACACAGACACGATCACTGGTGGCGAAGACGCGGACGGCGCGGATATCGATACCGTGACCTTCGACAGCGTCGGCACAACAGACGGCGTCGATGTCAGCTTTACCGGCGATGAAGCGGCGGATTACCAAGTCGGCACAACTGGGTCCGACGGGTCGTTCACAGAAATCGAACGTGTTGTTGGTACTGACAACGACGACACGATTGACCTGACCAACGATACATCCGGCATCACAGTCGAAAGCGGCACAGGCGACGATACAATCACCAGCGGCGCTGGCGATGACGTCATCGATGCGAGCACTGGCGATGATACTGTCGTATTGAACGACAACTTCGGTAACGACGATATCGTCGGCGGCGAAGACGTCGGCAATGGCGATACAGATGTTCTGGATGCGACTGGCGTCACAGTTGATACAACGCTTGACCTGACAGCGCCTGAAACCGGAACCCTGACAGACGGAACCGATACCGCGACGCTCGCGGAAATCGAACAGTTCTTCTTGGGCTCTGGCAACGACACGGCAACCGGTTCAACTGGCGACGACTTTGTCGATCTTGGTGCCGGTGACGATACGATCAACGCGGGTGCTGGTGACGACGCAATTGCCGGTGGCACAGGCGACGACGAAATCGTTCTGACCAATGGCTTCGGTGACGACACGATCACAGGCGGCGAAGACGCAGGTGACGGCGATGTGGATGTCTTGAATGCATCCGACATCACCGTCGATACGATCCTGAACCTGACATCCCCTGAAACAGGGACTTTGACGGACGGTGCCGACACTGCATCTTTGGCCGAGATTGAACAGTTCTTCTTGGGCTCTGGCGACGATTCCGCGACTGGCTCTGCTGGCGACGACATCATCGATCTGGGTGCAGGCGACGACCGCATCAACGCAGGCGCTGGTGACGACAACATCACGGCTGGCACCGGCACCGATACGATTGCGATCACAGATGGGTTCGGCAACGATACCATCGACGCAGGCGAAGACGTTGGTAACGGCGATGTGGACGTTCTGGATGGTTCAAGCCTGACCGACGACGTAACAGTCACATTGACTGGCGACGAAGTTGGCACCGTGACAGACGGCGTCGATACGCTTGATTTCACTGGCGTTGAAGAAATCGTCACAGGCTCTGGCGACGACACAGTCGTTGGCGGTACAGGCGACGATTCAGTCTCAACCGGCGCAGGCGCTGACGTGATCAGCACAGGCGAAGGTGCGGACACGATCAACGCTGGCGACGGCGATGACATCATCACCTTCTCTGAAGGCGACAGCATCGCGGGCGGTGACGGCAACGACACATTCACGCTCGAAGACTTGGGTGAGCCGACAAATGGCGTCATCACGATTACAGGCGGCGACGGTGACGAAGCCCCTGTTGATCCTGTGGCGCGAACAGGCGGCGATATCCTCAAGTTGGGTGATCTGGCTGACCTGACAACACTGGTTCAAACGTCCGACGGCATCAACGCCAGCGGCAATGAAACCTTCTCGGGTTCTGTGGAACTGGACGATGGCACGACGCTGAACTTCTCTGGCATCGAACAGGTCATCTGCTTCACACCAGGCACAAACATCGCAACGCCACACGGGTCCCGCCCGATCGAAACGCTGCGCGTTGGCGATCTGGTTGTGACACGCGACCATGGCATGCAGCCGATCCGCTGGATCCAGCAGCGGACTGTGCCTGCGACCGACAAATTCGCACCAGTGCGTCTGCGTCCGGGTGTTGTAACAGGTCTGGAACGTGATCTGCTTGTGTCACCACAGCACCGGATGTTGTTCCAAGGCTACCGTGCAGAACTTTTGTTCGGTGAAAGCGAAGTCTTGATGCCCGCGACCCACCTGATCGACGACAAAATGGTCACGCGTGAAGAAGGCGGGTTTGTCACATACATTCACATGATGTTTGACGAACATGAAGTCGTCTACGCGGAAGGTGCAGCATCCGAAAGCTTCCACCCCGGTGAGATTGGCCTGACAGGTGTGGCAGACAAAGCCCGCGAAGAATTGTTCGCGTTGTTCCCTGCCCTGCGCAGCGATCCAAAAGGATACGGTCGGACAGCCCGCCGGACCCTTAAGCAACACGAATCTCAGATGCTACGGACCAAATAACGGTTCATCAGCGCTGAAAGAAAAGACCGCCCTTCTGCTCGGGGGCGGTCTTTTTGTGTTTTTCAGGGAAAACCTTAGCGTGGTCACTAGCGCCGCCAATAATGCATTCATTAACGCACAAGTAGCAGTCAAAGCGCCTATGGTTTCAGCAAATTCATCAATGAAACATACGCACACCGCCTTCTTGCCACATTCCACCCTTAGACAAATTTTTACAGTTATTTGGTTAGAAAGTGAGTTGTTAAATGTTTGAGATCAGCACTAGGCTGACGCTTCCGATTGGCGCCCTGATTTTCGCGGCCTTGGTTCCTAGCCTTGCCATTGCGCAAACCTCTCCCTCTTCTGCCGACGCAGTATTGCCCTCAGCGGCGGACGCGACAGTGCAGGCATCATCCACACGCGCATCATTCGATGCCGACACGGCCGAAACACCAACGGAAGCCGCAATCGCATGGGCTGCCGTTGCTGAAAGCCGTGTGAAAGAAGACGTTTTTGCGTTTATCGCGGCCTACCCGGGCACGCCTGAAGCCAAAGATGCCAAAGCCTTGATGATCGACCTGCTCTGGACCGAAATTGCACAAGCGGATGCCGTGCCTGCAGTCGTTGAAGAACCCGTCGCGCCAGATACCGATATCGTGGAGGTCGCAGCGCCCGTTACCAACGAAATCGAACTGGTTTCGGCTGATGGGCTCGTCTCTGTGATCGGTGAAATCGTGTCATTCGACGACGACCTGATCAGCATCAAGACGTCATACGGAACCGTCGGCATCCCGAACGATGACATCAGTTGCGTTGGTGCGGCCTGCCCTGCAGGGCTCTAAGCCACCCCATTCGTCCTTCCCAAACCTGACCCACGCGCATCTGCGCGACCCGACCCCAATCGGAACATTCCCCCTGTTCCAAACAAAACCAACACGGAGCCCCTCAAATGAAACTTCATGCCCCACAAACCGCCTGCGCCCTTGCCCTTTGCCTGACAGCGGTCGGATCCACGGCCTTTGCTGATGACATCGCATGCGGCACGCCCTACGCAATCCAATCCGGCGATTCACTGTCTGCCATCGCAAACAATGCATATGGCCCAGGCGGTGATTTCCAGATCATCTACAGCGCCAACGCAGCTGCGATCGGTCCAAACCCGGGTGTCATCCGCGTGGGTACGACGCTGAACATCCCGTGCTTGGATGACGAAGTCGTTGCATCTACAGCAGACACCGCCGCGATCACACAGATCGAAACGACAGAAAGCCTGCCTGCGCCAACCAATGACATGATCCGCGTCGTGGCCGGTTCAAACTGGGCACCTTTCGTCCACGAAGACCAAGCCCAAGGCGGCATGCTGACCGAAATCGTCAACGTGGCGCTGGACACAGCCGAAGGCAATCCAGAATACCGCATCGATTTTATCAACGACTGGGGCGCGCACCTCACCCCACTGATTTCCGATCACCGCTACGATTTCTCGCTGGCATGGTTCCAGCCGAACTGTGACATTGTCGAACGCCTTGGCGACGGCAGCAAATTCCGCTGCAACAACCTGATGTGGTCCGAGACATTGTTCGAACAAATCCTCGGATATTACACCGTTGTGGGCACAGCAGTGCCAGAAACACACGCAGACCTGATGGGCAAAACCATCTGTCGTCCGGCTGGCTATTCCATGTTCATGCTGGAAGAGCACGAACTGGTCGAACCAAACGTCACAATCGTCCGCGCCGATACACCACAAGCCTGCTTCACTGGCCTAGCAGACGGGACATACGACGTTGTAGCGCTTGCAACCGAAGCATCTGACGGCGTGATCGCATCAGAGGGCCTGTCAGAGGTCGTGACATACAACGAACCATTGAGCCAAGTTCTGACGCTGCACGCGGTGATCTCGAACACAAATCCGAACGCAGAGGCATACCTCAAGACGCTGGATGACAGCCTGATCGAGATGAAAACATCCGGTGCATGGTTTGAAATCGTACGCCGCCACCTGAGCGAAGCACGCGCCGCGAACCAGTCATAATCGCAGCCAGAGCTAGAAACAAAAAACCACCCTGTTTTGCGACAGGGTGGTTTCGCTTTTTCAGACCACGGGTTGCGCCAAAAGGCGTTTATGACAACCACGTCTTATAATCGCTGACCAACAAATGCGTTGGTTCAACATCTTCTTCGATATCGGCAAAACGACCGATCGGTTCGCGGAAAATATTGTCGGTTTCATCGTCGTTCACGGTGCTGACCTCGCCGATCAATACATCACCGCCCTCGCCCCAAAACGCGTGCCAGTCGCCCGGCATCAACGTGACACTTTCGCCCGGCGCAAATTTGATCTTTTCGCCTGCCGAAAATTCGCGACGGATCCCGTCACACATCACAACACCACCGGCGTTTTCGTCAAAATTGCCGTCCGCGTCAGAACCGAACAATTCAATCACCATCGTAGCCCCGCCACGGTTGATGATGTCTTCGGCCTTAAGGACATGCGTGTGCATCGGAGACAGCTGATCCTGTTTCGAAATCAGCAGCTTTTCCGCATAGCACATGCCGCCACCGCGTTTCAGGTCTTCCTGACGGCCATTGCGCAAGGTGAACAGGAATAGGCCCATCTCATCGTAGCGTCCTGCGCCATAATCGGTGATGTCCCACCCGCAGCGCGCAGAGATCACATTGGCGGCGCGGTCCGCGTTTGCCTTAAATTCAGATGGTGTCCAATAGGCCCACGGCGGCAAGGTAAACCCGTGGCTACGGATCATGTCATCGGCTTGCGCCATAATATCATTGATTGTCGAACGTTTCATAGCGGCCTCAAAATAGGTAAGCGTCGCTTACTATTTGGCTGGCGTAACACGTTACGGCAAGTCTCATTTTTGGTAAAAAGGCCTGTATCGGTTGGCGGTGTTGGGACCGTCAACCGATACAGCCCCGTTCGAAGTTCCGCCGCTTGCGCGGCGGAAATTACTGAACAGGTTACTCACACCCAGAACAAAAAACTCACTACGAAACTACTTGGGACGGGAGTGATGCCCTCATTTGATCACCCCCCCCTCGCAGCAACTAGGGGGAAAAAAAACACATTTGCATCCGTGAATATCAACCCTAGGCTGATTTTAGCGACAATTCCGATTGTCCCGCAACCCAAGCGCGACATGCATCGCCAAAAGCCGCAAAAAGCGGCCTTGAAACCGGATCTGACGCCGCATTCCATTCCGGATGCCATTGAACCGAATAGGTAAATCCGGGTGCATCTTTGACAAAGATCGCCTCAGGCGTGCCATCGGGCGCATAGCCATCAACCACAATACGTGGCCCGGGTTCCTTGATTCCCTGCCCGTGCAGCGAATTCGTCATCACCTTCTGCGCCCCAATGATTCGTTCAAAGGGTCCGCCCGCGCTAAATGTGATCTCGTGGCGCATCGCGAACTTTTCTTCCAGCGTGCCATCCGGTGGCATGCGGTGGTTGTCACGACCGGGCAGATCGCGAATTTCAGGATACAGCGATCCGCCAAACGCCACGTTCACCTCTTGAAAGCCGCGGCAGATACCAATGATCGGTTGCCCCGCCGCCACGCATGCACGGATCAGCGGCAATACCAAACGGTCGCGATTGCGGTCAAACGTACCATGGGCTGGCGTTTCGACTTCGCCGTACTCCTCTGGATGCACATTCGGCCGCCCGCCCGTGAAAACGAAACCGGCGCAGGTTTCGCGTAATTCCTGCAGATCGAACAAATTCGGGTTCGCCGGCACAATCAACGGTATCCCCCCCGACGCTTCGACAACGGCTTGCAAGTTTAGCTCGCCTGCTGCTTGAACATGATAATCGTCATTGATGGTATGGGCATTGGCGATAACGCCGATCACAGGCCGAGACATTGCGGTCTATCCAATCTTTACTTTGCAATCGTGATTATAGCCCAGCAACTGTGCTTGGGAACCCTCACTCGGCACACAGCAGCATTGACACCAATGCACAGGCCGTAATGATACCGATATGCGCTATTCGCTGAATTCTTCGTCATTTCTGGCTGATCCGACATCGCAACTCACACACATGCGGGAAGATGCGCCACTCGTACGCGCAAAGATACCTTTGTTAGGTGAAGTTTGGGTAACCACCAATGATCAAACCGCCCGCAGCGTCCTAAAGAAAACCGACCTTTTTGTCCGGAACCCTAAACCGATCACCGGACGCGGCCTTGATGCGTCGGTTTGGTGGTTACCGAAGTTTATGAAACCTCTGTTGCGCAACATGCTTGGCGCGGACGGTACAGATCACAAACGGTTGCGCGGCTTGGTCGATCAGGCCTTTGCGCGTCACCAGATCGCAGACATGGAACCTGAACTGACAGACATAGCGGATGGCCTGCTTGCAGGTTTAGACACACAGGGGCCCGTCGATATCCTGTCCAGTTACGCCCGTCCGCTACCGTTGATGGCGATTTGTATATTGCTGGGTATTGATCCGGCAGACCGCGCCCGTATCGCACAATGGATTGCGCCCATATCGGGTCCCGTCAACGGCATGTCCCTGCTGCTCGCCCTGCCAAGCCTACGTCGCTTGATGCAATACTTCCGCGACGCATTCGCGGCGCAACGCATATCGCCCCGCCCCGGACTAATATCCGAACTGGTCGCCGCAGAGGCCGCAGGCGACAAACTGGACGACGACGAATTGCTGGCGATGGTGTTCACACTGTTCGTGGCGGGTCACGAAACGACCGTCCACCTGATCACCATGACCATTCTCAGCATACTTACATGGCCAGACGCACGGGCAGCCGTCCGCGATACCCCCGACGCCCTGCCCCTGCTGATCGAAGAAGTCATGCGCCACGATTCACCAGTGATGCTGACGAAGCCGCATTTCGTCGCCCGCAACGTCGCTTTTGAAGGGGTGCAACTGCGCAGAGGCGACACCGTCATGCCACTCCTGATCGCTGCCAACCGTGATCCTGACCGCTTTGATGCAGCCGATACGTTTCAGCCACGTCGCCAACCCAACGCGCACATCGGTTTTGGGCACGGACCACATGTCTGTTTGGGGATGCAGTTGGCACGGGCGGAAGCGCGGATCGCGATCACACAGCTATTCACCCGCTTTCCGGACACCGTCTTGGCTGTGCCGGATAGTTCCCCGTCCTATACAACAAGGACGGGGATACATGGTTTAACGGACTTGCGCGTCCTATTGCGTTAGCCTTCGCCTTTCAGGCCAGCTGCCGCAATTCCGGCCATCGCCGCTTCAAGATCGTTGTCGCTTGTGTCGCCTGTAACACCCACAGCGCCGATCACGGCACCATCGTCACCGCGCACAATCACGCCCCCCGGGACAGGCACAACCTGACCACCAAAGGCACCATTCACAGCGTCCATGAAATAAGCCTGCTGTTCGGCCCGCGCCATCTGCGCAGACCCCGTCATACCCAGCATCACGCAGCCGTAGGCCTTGCCGTGCGCAATCGCAAAACGACCCGGAGCAGCGCCATCTTCACGCTCAAATGCTTTGACGTGACCGCCTGCATCCAACACCACAACAGACAGCGGCTTCAGACCCATTTCACGGCCCTTAGCGATGGTTTGCGCAATGATTACGCGCGCGTTTTCAATCGAAATCTCAGCCATTTGCAGGCTCCTTTAGATGAGTGTGTTAAGCTTGCGCTTTGAATTCTTGGCGACGGCGGTGCAGCACAGGTTCCGTATAACCAGACGGCTGCACACGGCCTTGGAACACCAGATCACAGGCAGCTTGGAACGCAACTGTGTCAAAGTTCGGAGCCATCGGAATGTAGCTCGGGTCGTTCGCGTTCTGACGATCAACGACTTCGGCCATTTTCTGCATGCCCGCCATCACCTGTTCTTGAGACACGACGTCATGGTGCAACCAGTTTGCCAGCGCCTGCGACGAAATCCGGCAGGTCGCGCGGTCTTCCATCAGGCCCACATCGTTGATATCCGGCACCTTGGAACAGCCGACACCGGCATCAATCCAGCGCACAACATAGCCAAGAATCCCTTGCGCGTTGTTTTCGATCTCGCGGGTGATTTCGTCCTCGGACCAGTTCGCCCCGCGTGCCACAGGAATTGTCAGCAGATCATCAAGCGTGCCACGGGCACCGCCTGCTTTGATCTCGTTCTGGCGGTCAAGCACACCGATCTTGTGGTAATGCGTGGCGTGCAGCGTCGCAGCCGTTGGTGACGGCACCCACGCACAGTTCGCACCTGACATCGGATGGCCGACCTTGGCGTCCAGCATCTCGGCCATACGATCAGGCATCGCCCACATCCCCTTGCCGATTTGCGCCTTGCCCTGCAGGCCACAGGCCAGACCGATGTCAACGTTGCGATCTTCATATGCGTTGATCCACGCAGACGATTTCATCTCGCCCTTCGGCACCATTGGCCCCGCTTCCATCGACGTGTGGATTTCGTCGCCGGTGCGGTCCAAGAACCCTGTGTTGATAAATGCGACCCGCGATTTCGCGGCACGGATACATTCCTTCAGGTTGGCGGACGTGCGCCGTTCTTCGTCCATGATCCCCAGCTTCACGGTGTTCGCAGGCAGCGACAGCGCCTTTTCAACAGCTGTGAAAATCTCGTCAGCGAAAGCAACTTCCTCTGGGCCATGCATCTTTGGTTTCACGACATAAACGGAACCGGTGATCGTATTCCCGCCCTGACGGCGCAGATCGTGGATCGCGATCATCGTCGTGATCATCGCATCCATCAGCCCTTCGCCCGCTTCATTACCGTCGCGATCCAGAATAGCAGGGTTCGTCATCAAATGACCCACGTTGCGGATCAGCATCAATGCGCGACCCTTATAACGGATTTCCTGCCCCTTCTTGCCCGTGAAACCAATGTCGTCGTTCAGGACACGTTCAAACGTCTCGCCGCCC
Organism: Rhodobacteraceae bacterium S2214; assembly: GCA_025141675.1. Taxonomy (NCBI): domain Bacteria; kingdom Pseudomonadati; phylum Pseudomonadota; class Alphaproteobacteria; order Rhodobacterales; family Paracoccaceae; species Rhodobacteraceae bacterium S2214. The sequence continues at coordinate 1,693,295 of CP081161.1, read as the reverse complement.
TTGGTCACAGTCTCGGACAAGGTGCCCTGCATCAGACCAAGCCAATTGGCATAGGCGACGACTTTGTCCTCACCATCCACAGCGGCAACTGAATCTTCGCAGTCCATAATCACCGACAACGCGCTTTCCAGCATGATGTCCGCAATACCCGCCTTGTCGGTTTTACCGATGTTGGATTCCGGATCAATGATCACACCAATCAACAGACCGTTGGCGCGCAGAAATACATCCGTCAGACCGTTGTCGTCAGCATTGCCGCCCACAAACTGGTTCGGGTCTTTCAGCGCAGGCACAAGGTTGCCATTATCCACGGCAAGCCCGTCGATGTCCGCCCAAGACCCTTCGGCCAGCGGTGCCACATCGTCCAGATGCTTGCGCCCCCATGCAATCGCTTTCGCACCGTGTTCCGCGTCATAGCCACCCTTCGGTGCAGTGCTGCCCAGCGCATCGGTGCCATAAAGCGCATCGTACAAGCTGCCCCACCGCGCATTCGCAGCGTTCAGCGCAAACCGCGCATTCATAATCGGCACAACCAATTGCGGACCCGGCACAGATGCGATTTCAGGATCAACGTTTGTTGTCTCGATTTCAAAGTCCGGCCCTTCGGGCACCAGATAACCAATGTCCGTCAGAAACGCTTTGTACGCGACCGGATCATGGTCCTGACCGCGGTTCGCGACGTGCCAACCATCGATTTGTTCCTGAATTTCGGCCCGTTTTTCCAGTAAAGCGCGGTTCTTCGGGCCCATCTCATGAATCAGGCCCGACAATCCGGCCCAGAACGTATGCGGGGCAATGCCTGTATCTGGCAACGCTTTTTGTTCAATAAAATCAGCAAGGACAGGGTCAACTTGCAATTCATCACGTGTCACATAAGCAGTCATAATCGGGCCTTTCAGTACAAATTGAGTATCCGCAGCACGGCTTTCATCACCATTAGAACAAAAGTTTCCTATAGGCAACAAATCTGGTAAAATCTTTTTACCAATCTTTCATTTGACCCGCCGACACCGGTCAGAGCAGTAGCGGACCTCGTCCCAAACCGTTGCCCATTTCTTGCGCCATGTGAACGGTTTCTCGCACACGATACATATTTTCTGGGGTAAATCTGATTTCTTGCGCATCTTTGCCAATGGTCTGCCTTTCGCTTGCAGTTCGGGGGCGGGTTCCCAATAGTTAGATCAACCCTGCGTATCATAAAGGCTGTCCCATGAAAGATTCCGCGCCGTCCGTCATCTATCTGGCAGACTATACCCCGCCCGCCTATTTGATCGACGATGTTCACCTGACCTTCCATCTGCACCCAACCCAGACCCGCGTGATCAGCCGTATCGCGTTCCGACCTAATCCGGATGCGACCGACAGCACCTTCTCTCTACACGGCACGGAACTGAACTTGGTCTCCGCCAAAATAGACGGCGCGCCTGTAGATCCCACGCTCACTGACGACGGTCTCATCTGCGACGCGCCCAACGCCCCGTTCATCTGGGAAGCAGAGGTCACGATATCGCCGGAAACCAACACCGCGCTTGAAGGGCTCTATATGTCCGGCGGCATGTACTGCACCCAATGCGAAGCCGAAGGGTTTCGCAAAATCACCTACTACCCCGACCGGCCCGATGTGATGGCCGTCTTCACCGTGCGGATCGAAGGCGACTATCCTGTCTTGCTGTCCAACGGCAATCCGCAGGCGTCCGGCGACGGCTGGGCCGAATGGCACGATCCGTGGCCAAAACCCGCGTACCTTTTCGCGCTGGTCGCGGGCAATCTGGTGGCACATCCGGGATCATTTACAACAATGTCAGGCCGCGACGTCGCATTAAACATCTACGTGCGCCCGGGGCCCGATGAAGACAAATGCGCTTTCGGGATGGGCGCACTGCAACGGTCGATGAAATGGGACGAAGATGTCTACGGCCGTGAATACGACTTGGACATTTTCAACATCGTGGCCGTCGATGACTTCAATATGGGGGCAATGGAGAACAAGGGATTGAACATTTTCAACTCCAGCTGTGTTCTCGCATCCCCTACCACATCGACAGATGCAGACTTTGAACGGATCGAAGCGATCATCGCCCACGAATACTTTCACAACTGGACAGGCAACCGGATCACCTGCCGCGACTGGTTCCAGCTTTGCCTGAAAGAAGGACTGACCGTCTACCGCGACCAGCAGTTCACCGCAGACATGCGATCCGCCCCTGTCAAACGGATCGACGACGCGATCACATTGCGCGCAGCACAGTTTCGCGAAGATGCCGGACCACTGGCACACCCGCCCCGCCCGTCCAGCTTTTCCGAAATCAACAACTTCTACACAGCGACCGTCTACGAAAAAGGGGCAGAGATTATCGGCATGCTGCATACCCTCGCGGGTGACGAAGGCTACAAAGCAGCGCTTGACCTGTATTTCGACCGCCACGACGGCGACGCGGCCACCATCGAAGATTTCCGCGCTTGTTTCGAACAGGCGATGGATACCGACCTTACGCAGTTCACGCGCTGGTGGACCGATCCCGGCACGCCCCACGTCACCGTCACCGAAGAATGGAACGACAGCACCCTGACTTTACACCTGTCACAGTCCATTGACGCGCTTGGTCGCATCGATTGGCCTGCCCGCGTTATCCCATTGCGTTACGCGTTGATCGGCCAAGACGGGGCCGAAATGCAGGCTGAACAGCTATTGATCCTCGACGATACGGTCAAAACTGTTGTCATCGCAGGGCTTCCTGCCCGTCCGATCCTGTCGATCAATCGTGGCTTCACAGCACCCATCACACTGTCACAAACGCAATCGGACGCGGATCGGGCGCTTTTACTTGCTCGTGACAGTGATCCCTTCAACCGCTGGGACGCGGGCCGGAAACTGGTGTCCGACGTTCTATGCCGGATGGTGATGCACGAAACAGCGCCTGATACGCGCTACCTTGATGCGATGCGCGTGGCTGTGCGTGACAACGATCTTGATCCAGCCTACCGCGCGTTCCTTTTGTCGTTCCCAAGCCAAGCTGAAACAGCCCAAGCGCTGCATATGCAGGGGGTTATACCTGATCCAGATGCAATCCATCTGGCCCACCAAACACTCAGGCAGGCGTTAGCAGAACATCTACAGGATCACCTTGCCGCGCTCTATGCGGCGATGACCGTTGATGGGGACTATAGCCCTGACGCTGGACCAGCAGGCAAACGCGATTTGGGGAACGCGGTCTTGGGTCTGATTTCGCGGCTTGATGGCGGCAAACAAGCAGCCCAGCAATTCGCGACCGCAGACAACATGACGCAACAAATCAGTGCGCTGTCAGCATTGCTGTGGAACGGGCACGAAACAACGCAGCTAGCGGCATTTGCAGACCAATGGTCCGACGACCGTCTGGTCATGGACAAATGGTTCGGGCTCCAAGTCGCGCTGAGCGCACCAGAAGACACAGTCGCGACGGTCAAAGCCTTGGCCGCCCACCCCGACTTCAACGAAAAGAACCCAAACCGGTTCCGTGCAGTCTTTGGCGCGTTCGCACGACACGCCGCCGGTTTCCATCGCGCGGACGGTAGTGGCTATGCGCTGCTGGCGGATTGGCTGGTGAAACTAGACGCGATCAACCCCCAAACCACCGCGCGGGTGGTCACGGCCTTTGATAGTTTCAAACGTTACGATGCGGGGCGTCAGGAAAAAATGAAGGCGGCGCTCAACCGGATCGCAGCGACACCAAACCTGTCCGGCGACACACGCGAAATGGTGACACGTATCCTCGATACGGCGTAGATCGCCTATCCCCGCAATCTGTCATTTGCCTGTTACGGTTGCACCACATGGTGCATCCCATGAGACATCGCATTGATCCCCTGATCCACGAACGCGCCCCTTGGCTGGGGCGCAACACCGCACTGACGCAAGTCGCACAACAGTCGCTTGATCACCTGCTTGGTTACGGCGAAACCGTCGCCTTGGCAGAAAAGCTGGAAAACGCATCTGCGGCTGACGTGATGCACACAATGGGACAGATGCTGTCCCAACACGTGACAGCAACGGGTCTGGGTCATATTCCTGCAGAGGGTCCCGCATTAATCGTGGCAAACCACCCGACGGGCATCGCGGACGGCATCATACTGCACCACCTGATCGCGCAAAGACGACCGGACACCTATTTCTTCGCGAACAAAGACATTTTGCGTGTTCTGCCACAAATGGATGACATGATCTGCCCCGTCGAATGGCGGCTCGAAAAACGCAGCCGCACATCTGCGCGCGAAACGATGCAATACGTCCGCAAAGCAACGGATGCAGGCAGGCTCGGCGTGATCTTTCCGTCGGGGCGGCTGGCCAAACGACGCGGCCTGCGCCTATGGGAACGTCCATGGATGGCGTCGGCAGCAATGCTCGCGCGCAAATTCGACCTGCCCGTCGTGCCCGTGAACATTCGCGCCCGCAATTCAGCGCTGTTCTATCTCTTCGACCGCATCCACCCGACACTGCGCGACATCACACTGTTCCACGAGACATTGAACAAGCACAAACAGCCGTTCCAAGTCACGGTCGGTCCGCACATCCAAGGCCGCACCTTACCGAAATCAGCGGACGACGGCATCGCCGTGCTGCGGGATGCCACGTTGCTACTGGGTGAAAAGCCGACGCCAGAGATTGATATGATGGCCGTGACCCGACCACTATTGTCGCGTCTAGGCTAAGCGTCGGAGCCTCCGGCGGGGATATTTAAGACCAAAAGAAGCACGCACAGCGCCAAACGCGATAGATCTTACCCGTTCGCAGGCGCTGTCATAGTGGACACGGTCACGTCCCAATTGCCCGCTGGACGCGCCTGCGGGCGGATGTTGACCTGTGGCTTGCAATAGCTTTGACGGTTTGTCCAAGCGGCCATTTCCGAAATCTTGCTCCGGTTCGACATCGGGCCCCAATCCGCAGCAATGCCGCGCCAACGGCTATCGCGCACCGCAATCGCGTTATCGCGGGCGACCGTCACGTTCATAATGCGGGCAGCACAGGACAGGTTATCCTCGGGATCTTTCAACGCCTCGCCAGTGCGGGCGTAGCAGCCATAGCGGCGTGCCGTATCCGGATAGATTTGCAGCAGACCAAACCAAAGGTTTCCGCCGCCCACGGCACTTGGATTATAGGTGCTTTCATGCTTGGCCAAAGCCGACATGACACCCACCCAAAACGCACGGCGCTGTTCGGGGCCGTTTTCAATATAAGCAGGACACCACGTGTCAATGTCGCGCGGAACGAGTGATTCGAGCCCGTCACCATGACCCGAAATCGCCGTCATCGCAGCACGCGTCCACAAATCAGACCCGTCCTTATGAGTCCAACGTGTGTTCGGCAAAAAGCTGGATCGCGCAACAGGGCGCACATCGGGCGCGCGTGTTTCCACTATGGCCGGATACCGGATCATGTGGGCAGGACGGGCCTGCACACGAAACCCTGCAAGGCGATTTGCAGCGGCCTCGGCCTGCAAAGTCGCAGCATCATCGCGCGAGAAGGGTCTGACAGGTGTGTCGGCCATGGCAGCGGCCCCCACACATATCGCCAAAATCCCCCCCAGAAGTGTCTTGGCATTCATCATGGCGCAAAATTTGCCTTGCGCATGCGCATGAATGCAAGCGGAATTTCAGATGCAGGCGGGGCAACGCTTGAAACCACTCACCCGTTTACAGTGCAACAGATACAACGATTACTGTGGAACGTTCACACCATAGCCCTCGGCGGCCCTTAAAACTTGAGCGATTTGAACTAGAAAATGTCTAAGGCTGGCGGTAAACCATTGTGGATGCCGCGACATACCTCGGGGCCTGTTACAATGGTGATCCTGATGAACGCACACGGCATGACAAAATGGCTTGGTCTCGCCCTAATTTTGTCCGGACCAGTAAGTGCGCAAGAGACGGATGTGGGCGGCGTTAGCGATGAAATCATTGCCTACTGGGCCAAAAACGCAATCCCACTGGCTGAATTCGTCGCGCAGGGTTTTGGCATGGCCGAACCTAAAGACGCGACATCACCCCAGTGGTGCCCCTATCAAGCCGTTACGATCTCTTTGCTATTTGCCGACCATCAAAATTGTAGTCGCCTGCTTCAAGAGATGCGGCAACAAGGCCGCATCGAATAGGCCTGCGCGTAACGCATAAATTCAGTTTATCGCAGTCACACATTAGCCCGTTGACCGACCACCGTATAAAACAGGTGTTTTCAACACCGTGATTGACGGCTCCAAACCAACACCCACCTTACCAACAAAACACCCAAATCCCCGCATCCTCTTGTCCCTGCCTGCCCCCTGTCTTAGAACGCAGCAACACCCTGACGGAGAGACCCCATGTTGGACCTGACATACGACACCCCTGCCCCCAAAGTGATCGCTGGTGCGAAGCATGATTGGGAGCTTGTGATCGGCCTTGAAGTCCACGCGCAGGTCGCGACCAAAGCGAAACTTTTTTCCGGCGCATCCACCCTCTTCGGCGCAGAGCCGAACAGCAACGTGGCCTTCGTGGACGCAGGCATGCCCGGCATGTTGCCCGTCATTAACGAAGAATGCGTCGCGCAGGCGGTTCGCACGGGTCTGGGCCTGAAAGCCGAAATTAACCTGTTCTCTGCCTTCGACCGGAAGAACTACTTCTACCCTGATCTGCCGCAAGGCTACCAGATTTCCCAACTTTACCACCCGATCGTCGGCGAAGGTGAAGTCTTGGTCGAACTCGGTGACGGCACAGCCCGCAACGTCCGCGTGGAACGCATCCACCTTGAACAAGACGCTGGTAAATCTGTGCACGACATGGACCCGAACATGTCCTTCGTGGACCTGAACCGAACCGGCGTGGCGCTGATGGAAATCGTATCGCGTCCTGACATCCGTGGGCCTGAAGAAGCAGCTGCCTATGTGTCGAAACTACGCCAAATCCTCCGCTACCTCGGGACCTGCGACGGCAACATGCAAAACGGCAACCTGCGGGCTGACGTGAACGTATCGATCTGCCGTCCGGGCCAATACGAGAAATACATGGAAACGCAGGACTTTAGCCACCTCGGCACGCGCTGCGAAATCAAAAACATGAACTCGATGCGGTTTATTCAAGCCGCCATTGATGTGGAGGCCCGCCGCCAGATCGCCCTCGTCGAGGACGGCAAAGAGGTTGTGCAGGAAACACGGCTCTACGATCCGGACAAGAACGAAACGCGTTCTATGCGGTCAAAGGAAGAAGCACACGATTACCGCTACTTCCCCGATCCGGACCTGCTGCCGCTCGAAATCGAACAGGACTGGGTCGATGATCTGGCGTCCAAATTGCCGGAACTGCCAGACGCCAAGAAATCCCGTTTCATGGCGGACTTCGGCCTGTCCGACTACGACGCCTCCGTGCTGACCGCCGACGTGACCAACGCGGCGTTCTTTGAAGCCGTGGCCGAAGGCCGCGACGGCAAACTGGCGGCGAACTGGGTGATCAACGAACTGTTTGGGCGCCTTAAGAAAGACGACAAAGACGTCACCGAAAGCCCAATTTCAGCGGCACGTTTGGGCCAGATCGTCGGCCTGATCAAATCCGACAAGATCAGCGGCAAGATCGCCAAAGACGTGTTCGAAATCGCCTACACCTCTGACCGTGACCCCGAAGAAATCGTCGCGACCGAAGGCATGGAGCAGGTCACAGACACAGGCGCGATCGAGGCCGCTGTGGATGAAATCATCGCCGCCAACCCCGCGCAGGTCGAAAAAGCCAAAGTGAACCCGAAGCTGGTCGGCTTCTTCGTCGGCCAAGTGATGAAGGCGACAGGCGGCAAAGCGAACCCCGCGGCCGTGAACAAATTGGTCAGCGAAAAACTAGGCCTTTAAGCCCTGATGTCGGCGGATTAATTCCGCCGACCCACTCGCACGCATCTACGGACAGTTGAAATGCAACCAATGTTGAAGCGCGCGCTCTATGTTCTTCTTCCGGCTGTCATTCTTTGCTGTGCATTCCTTGGTCTTTATGCGCTCGCGTTAACGGGTGGGGCCAATACGGTTAGCTTTGCTTTCCTCATCGGATTTCCAATGATTGCGGGCGCGGTCATCTACTATTTCAAGCCTAAGAACCAACTGAATACACTGTGGGGCAGTATTTTGTGGTTGGGTGGAATCACCTTGGGGTCAGTCGCCCTGTCCTTCGTGTCCGGTCTCGAAGGAATGGTGTGCATTGCCATGGCCGTCGGTCCAATCTTGTTTGGTGTGATGCTGGGCGGTCTATTTATGGTTGTTGCCCTTCGCTGGCGCGACAAGTCCCATGGTACACTTAAAGCCGTTGTTGCACCCATTATGCTGCTTGTTGCACTTGGATATGCAAAAGCACCGCAAACCACATACACCATATCGAATACGATCATCATTCAGGCGGCACCTGCTGACGTTTACGCAATGCTGCAGAACATCCCTGACATCGCACCATCCGAAGTTCCAACCCTGCCGTCACATTGGCTCGGCATTCCGAAACCAACAGCAGCCGTTTGGGAAGACACGAGCAGCGGCGCGGTGCGGCATTCGTACTGGGGTGACGGCATCCATTTCCGCGAAAACATCACAGCCGTCATTCCCGACAAACACATCGCGTGGGACTTCAGCTTTCCCGAGAACTGGATCGTAGACGGCATCCAAGATCCGCACATCACAGTCGGCAGTCCGTATTTTGATGTGCTTTCGGGCTCTTATACGTTGGCCGCAACTGAGACAGGCACGCAGCTGACATTAACCACACGTACCTACGACGGATCAGAACTAGGGGCGTACGCAAAGTTCTGGCATCACTTCTTCTTTGAAGACTTCCACGAAGCGATCCTCACAGTGGTCAAAAACCGCGTAGAGGCGCTGTGACCGCATCTGCTCTGCTTGGCCCGCGCAACCTTCTTTGCTATAGGGGCGACATCTTAACAGGGATGGTGAAATGTCTTACGAATATGCAGTGGTGCCTGCACCGAAAAAGGGGCTCAAGGCCCGTGGTGTGAAATCCACCGAAGATCGTTTTGCATATGCCCTGCAGACTATCATGAACGAATACGGGGCCGAAGGGTGGGAATATGTCCGCACCGATACGCTCCCTTCCGAAGAACGGTCTGGCTTGACGGGCCGCACGACCGTTTTCCAGAATATGATGGTGTTCCGCAAGCCGCTGGCCGCCGCTGTACCCGGCGCGGAACCTAAACCTGCCGCGTTACTTGCGCCGCCAGAACCCACCCCACCGACATCACCAGCCGCGCCAGACGTCGCACCTGCGCCGCCAGCGGTGCCAACCCCAGCGCCGGATCACATGATGAAAGTTGACGGGGCCGCCGACCAAGGCCGGACAGAGCCGCCCCTGAAATCCGACTGATCAGCGGAACGAAATCGCCAATGCATGCAGCCTACTGATGATGTCAGGCCCTAACGCCGCGTGCACTGCGCGGTGCCGCGCAATGCGCGTTTTGTCTGCTAAATCAGGTGCATCCAGCACGATCTTCCAGTGGCTTTCACCGGACCCATCATCGCCTGCGTGACCCGCATGCAGATGGCTTTCGTTGATCACCTCAAACGACGCCGGATTCAGCTTCGTTTTGATCGCGTCAATTATTTCGACTTCAAGCCCCATTATTTTGCACCTAACCTCTTCTATCCTGCACCCAAAGGTTTATTGTCTGCACCTCGATGAGACAAGGAGTCGCGTGACATGAAGAAAGATGATCCGTTTGGTTTTGATATGTCCGTCTCCAGCGCGAAGAAGAAAAATCCGCGCGGCCGACGGGGGATGTCAGGGGCATCAGAGACATCGCAACGCGTTTGCGAACATGAAGGCTGCCAAGAGCAGGCCAAATTCCGTGCGCCAAAGTCACCCGACACAATGGATGACTATTTCTGGTTCTGCCAAGAACACGTGCGGGAATACAATCTGAAGTGGAACTTCTTCGACGGCACGTCCGAAGCTGAATTGATGGCCCAGCAGGCCAAAGACAAAGTCTGGGAACGGCCAACAAAGCCGTTCAAACGGTCCGAAGAAGAACGGGCTTGGGCACGTCTGGGGGTTGATGATCCACATCAGGTGCTGGGCCAGAATGCGACCCAGAACCCGGGGCGTAACGCGAAACTGGGCAGCACACGCCGCCTACCGCCGACTGAACGCCGTGCAATCGAAATTCTGGAAGCCAAGGACACCCAGTCCAAGCCACAGATTCGCAAGCAATACAAAGCGTTGATCAAGGTTCTTCATCCCGACATGAATGGCGGGGACCGGAGCCAAGAAGAACAATTATCCGAAGTCGTTTGGGCATGGGATCAGATCAAGGCCAGCAAACATTTCCGCGAAAAAGACTAAGTCGAAAAGACAAAGACATCGGGCCGCATTCAGCGGCCCTTTTTCTTGGGCGGTTACGCTGAAAACTGACCCGATCGGAAGATGCTGTCGCGTTCTTGGCGCCATTGTCCCAACAACCCATGCGCACACATCAACATGCCTAACCAGATCAGGCCAAGACTTGGGTAGGCAACGATCAACATGATCAACTGGAACGGGCCGAACATGGTCCCGTAAAACGGCAAAATCAAAGTGCCGGCAATCACCGATCCAATACCGCTGGTGATAAACGCCCCGATCAGCGCGGACGCCCAGCCTCTCGCACCTTCGTGGCCGAACCAGCGTTCATAACAGGCCCAAAGCCCGCTCGCGCCCCCAATGCAGCCTGCAAGTAAGGTCCAATAGGTAATCGCAGTTGATACCCGGCTTTCGGGTGATGTTTCAGACAGGTGCATGACTGCAACGCAAGAAAGCGTGGCCCCCAAAATAGAGGTGCCGATCATCGCAAAAATAAAACTTCGTTCGCCGCGACTAATTTGCGACAAAATTGATTGTACAGCCAATCGAATAACTCCAAGGCAATTGGTGTTCTCAAACTGTACAAATGTGACCTTAAGTTGGCGAAGGTACTGAAAAATCCGACCAGTCTGCATTTTCCGTTGGGGCCAGTGCGATTCATGGTCTCAAATGCGCCACCCTTCCCCTTGCGAACCCCTGCATTATGTTGCATCCCGACAGGACAGAGACGCGCGATTTTGGAAGGCAAGATATTATGGCCGACGGCACAATGGAAACACCAGTAAAACCAACCGAAGAGATTTCTGTTCGCGAGGTGTTTGGCATCGATTCCGACATGAAGGTCAAAGGTTTTGCCGAAAAAACTGACCGCGTGCCTGAAATCGACAGCACATATAAATTTGACCCTGATACGACATTGGCGATCCTCGCGGGCTTTGGCTACAACCGCCGCGTGATGATCCAAGGGTACCACGGGACCGGTAAATCAACGCACATCGAACAAGTCGCGGCCCGTCTGAACTGGCCATCTGTGCGTGTGAACCTCGACAGCCACATTTCGCGGATCGATCTGATCGGTAAAGACGCGATCAAACTGCGCGACGGCGTGCAAGTAACAGAATTCCACGAAGGCATCCTGCCTTGGGCGCTGCGCAACCCTGTTGCGATCGTATTTGATGAATACGATGCAGGTCGTGCGGACGTGATGTTCGTGATCCAGCGCGTGCTGGAAACCGACGGTAAACTGACGCTGATGGATCAGAACAAGATCATCACACCGCACCCGTCCTTCCGTCTTTTCGCGACAGCCAACACTGTTGGTCTGGGTGATACGACCGGTCTTTACCACGGCACGCAGCAGATCAACCAAGCGCAGATGGACCGTTGGTCTCTTGTCGCGACGCTCAACTACCTCAGCCACGACGCCGAAGCAGCAATCGTGTTGTCAAAGTCTCCGCACTTTAACACTGCAGACGGTCGCAAGCAGATTTCACAAATGGTGACAGTCGCGGACCTGACACGGACGGCGTTCATGAACGGTGACCTGTCCACAGTCATGTCACCTCGGACCGTTTTGGCTTGGGCCGAAAACACACGCATCTTCCAAGACGTTGGCTACGCATTCCGCCTGTCCTTCTTGAACAAATGCGACGAACTCGAACGCCAAACGGTTGCCGAATTCTACCAGCGCTGCTTCGACGAAGAACTGCCAGAATCAGCGGCCAGCATGTCTTTGGGGTGACCTTTCTTCGTCGGTTTGCTTTGATCTTGATGTTTTGGCCGTCAACCTTGGTGGCCGAAGCACATAGTTCTTTGTCACCATGTTTTGCTTGGCCTTGGGGTACATATCACTTTCACCCATATCTGTTGCCGCATTACGAGTTTCGTTCTGTGTGGACAGATCAGCAACTAAGCGCAGTTTGCCTACAAGAAAGTCAGGTTCCTCCGTTCCCCCCTCTCTGGTACGTACCTGATCCACGCAACCAACTATCTTGGAATAAAACACGCGACAGCTCTGATCTGGTGCCACCTGCTTTTTCGCTCAGGTTCCCCCTCCCAGCAGGGGTGCAACAAACGCGGCATCATCTATTTGCCCGAAACCTACGCAGCGTTTATTTGTTCGTTCCGCAGCCATAAAGACCAGATACACGTAAGGAAATGACAATAAAGAACCCGAAATGTGCCTTGGTGTTGACGAATCTCCAACAGACATTGTGCGAGATCAAGATTTCGACCGAATGAGGCACAGAAAATGAAGATGATTATTGGCGCTGAACTGCCCGACGGGTACACACCCGGGCACAACGACTTGGCCGCGACGTCTGCCAGCCTGATGGCCCATGCCCTTTTGCCATTGTTTATCGACAACATGCCGGAAGACGCGGCAAAAGCGAATGTCGAAGGCATTGTCATGGAACTGGCTTACCTCTTCGACGATGGTGAAATTGAAATGGGTGGCAAGACATACCGCCCGCGTTTGTCCTTCGTTGACGAAACCGGCCAAACACTTGCCGGTGCAGCAGAATTAAACACGATGCACGACCTCGCATCAGAGCCATTCAACCTTGCTCCGGAAGCGCAGATCAGCTTCGAAGAACCAGAATACGACGAATAACGGTACAGCCATAAGGGGTACCGCCCCCCGTAGCGCACCTATCCTTTGGTAAAAGTTTATTTTCTGATCAGTTGACTGGCACAAAAAGCCGGTCAATGCTGCATCTATGGGCGGTTTAAAAAGATTAGCATGCCTCGTGATGGTGACAGCAACCCCGCTTGCGGCTTTCAACGGAACGGCAGATCAGCAGCTTCATTTCTTTGCAAGCTGCGCAGGCCGATTGTCGGCGACCATGGAACACCAGTGGAACCACGACACAGCCTCTGCTGACCAAACCAAGTCCTACCGCACTGAAATGATTGATCTTGTCACAGCCGTGATGCCCGCAGATCGTGGCCGCGACGTGCTCCTGATGCGGGTCGAAGCCAAACACGCCCAAGCCCGCCTGCTGCGCCGGACCGTAATCAACCGCGATCCGGTTGACGCGGATTGGGCATTATCGCGGGCCGAAGCAATGCTGCACGAATGCACCAGCGTGCTGATGTCGGCCTCCGCAGACTAAGCGATAATTTACAAGACGCTGCCATGGCATCCGCGTCACAAATCCTATATTCAAAAGACAACTCTTATCCGGATGTCTTGTGCCATGACCAAACAAAACGACAACCCAGCTGATCCGTTCAAAAAAGCGCTGGCTGAAGCGACGAAAGTCATGGCCGATGACGCGGAACTTGCGGTCACCTATTCCGTTGATCCTGCAGGACAAACAGCGGAAACGATCCGTCTGCCGCAGGTCTCGCGGCGTATGACCCGCGACGAAGTTTTGCTGGCACGCGGCACGGCAGACGCATTTGCGCTGCGCCACAAATTCCACGACCCGAAAACGGCTGCGCGTTACATGCCGCAGGGCCAAATGGCGCGCGATCTCTACGACGCCATGGAAACCGCGCGGATCGAAGCGGTCGGTGCGCAGCACATGCCCGGCACCGCAGGCAACATTGACGCCAAGATCGGTAACGAGGCGATGCGCAAGGGCTATGACCAAGTCAAAGACACAGCCTCTGCGCCCCTGTCCGTCGCGGCAGGCTACCTGATCCGGCATCTCGCCACCGGTCGCGATCTGCCAGAAGGCGCGGACAACGTCATGAACCAATGGCGCGGCTTTATCGAAGAACAGGCGGGCGGGACGCTCGAAAACCTGACCGATATGCTTGAAGATCAAAAAGCTTTCGCAAAATTCGCACGTCAGATGATCGCCGATCTCGGCTACGCTGATCAATTGGGCGACGACCCCGATCAGATCGACGACAACCAAGAAGACGAAGCCGAAGAAGGCGCAGACGACAACCAAGACGAACCTGACAGCACAGGCGACGACGAAAGCGAAGGCGACGAAGCCGAAGCATCGCCAGAGCAGACGCAAGAAGACCAACAAGACGCGTCGCAGGCCGAAGTGTCGATGGACGACCAAGCCGACGCCGAAATGGGCGAAGAAACCGAAATGCCCGACGGCGAAGCGCCGCTTGAACCGCCTGCCCCGCAGCCTGTTTCTGCCGCCGACCCCGAATACCGCGTCTATTCGGACGCCGACGACGAAGAAATTCGCGCAGAAGATCTGGCAGAACCGATCGAGCTGGAACGCCTGCGCGCCTACCTCGACCAGCAGCTTGAACCGCTCAAAGGTGCCGTGTCGCGTCTTGCCAACAAACTGCAACGCCGTCTGCAAGCCCAGCAAAACCGGTCTTGGGAATTCGACCTTGAGGAAGGCACGCTTGATGCGGGCCGCCTTGCGCGAGTTGTCGCGAACCCAACGACACCGCTGTCGTTCAAACAGGAAAAAGACACCGAATTCCGCGATACCTGTGTGACGCTTCTATTGGATAACTCAGGCTCCATGCGTGGCCGCCCGATTTCGATCGCCGCGATCTGTGCCGACGTCATGGCGCGGACGCTGGAACGCTGCCAGGTGAAAGTCGAAATTCTTGGCTTCACAACAAAGGCTTGGAAGGGTGGGCTTGCCCGCGAAAAATGGCTGAACGACGGACGCCCAGCCACGCCCGGACGCCTGAACGACCTGCGCCACATCATCTACAAACAAGCCGACGCGCCTTGGCGGCGTGCGCGGCCGAACCTTGGTCTGATGATGAAAGAAGGGCTGTTGAAGGAAAACATCGACGGTGAAGCGCTGGAATGGGCACACCGCCGGATGTTAGCCCGTCATGAACAGCGCAAGATTTTGATGGTGATTTCAGATGGTGCGCCAGTGGATGACAGCACCTTGTCAGTGAACCCTGCCAACTATCTGGAAAAACACCTACGTGACGTGATTGCGATGGTCGAAAAGCAAAGAGCGGTCGAATTGATCGCCGTCGGCATCGGGCACGACGTGACACGTTATTACGAACGCGCGGTCACAATCACCGATGTGGAACAATTGGCGGGTGCTATGACAGAACAGCTCGCCAGCCTGTTCGACACTGACCCGCGCAAACGCGCCCGTGTCATGGGGATGCGCAAAGCAGGGTAGTCGTTCTTTGCGAAAGACATTGGGGGCCAGCCCCCAAACCCCCGAGATATTTCAGACCAAAAGAAGATAAGGACCGCCCCATGTTTCAGACCTTTGAAGCATCTTCGACGCCGGAACAGGGTCTCGCACGGCTTGCGGCGTTACGGGAATCCTTGCCCGCCTTTGGTGTTGACGGGGTTTTGGTGCCGCGCGCCGATGTGCACCAAGGCGAATATGTGGCCCCGCGTGACGCGCGTTTGGAATGGCTTACTGGATTTACTGGGTCTGCGGGTTTCTGTGCCGTTTTGCCTGATGTGGCGGGCGTTTTCATTGATGGCCGGTATCGTTTGCAAGTCCAGGATCAGGTGGCCGATGTTTTCACGCCAGTCCACTGGCCGGAAATCCAACTAGCTGATTGGTTGAAGGACAACCTGTCTGGATCTGCGGTGATTGGGTTTGATCCGTGGTTGCACACGATGACTGAGATCGCGGGACTAAGGGACGCATTGGACGGTACGGATATCACGCTGCGACCAATCGCAAATCCAGTGGATCACATCTGGGCGGGCCAACCTGCCCCACCGATGGCCCCGTTCACCGCCCATCCCGATAATTTTGCTGGCGAGAGTCACGCCGCGAAGCGGGCGCGTGTGGCCGAAACACTGAAGGCAGACGCCTGCATCCTGACCTTGCCGGACAGTATCGCGTGGCTTTTGAACATCCGTGGCACCGACATCGAACGCAATCCTGTGCCGCACGCATTTGCCGTTTTGCGGGTCAACGGAACCGTGGACCTGTTTGCTCGCAGTGGCAAAGCAGATGGCATCAAAGATCACCTGGGGTCTGATGTGATTTTGCACGGTTGGGACGATTTCGGGACGGCCATCGCGGCGCTTGACGGTGCCGTTCAGGTCGATCCGAAATCCTGCCCCTACGCTGTAAAACAACTGCTTGGCGATGCGCCGCTTGTCGAACAGGCCGATCCATGCGCGCTGCCAAAGGCACGTAAAAACGCTGTTGAAGTCCAAGGGTCACGTGATGCCCATCTGCGTGATGGTGCTGCAATGGTCCGTTTTCTGGCGTGGCTGGATCGCGAATCCCCCGCGGGCGGATTGACAGAAATTGACGTCGTCAAAGCGCTCGAAGGTTTTCGTCGCGACACCAACGCGTTGCGCGATATTTCGTTTGAAACCATTTCCGGGTCTGGTCCAAACGGTGCCATCGTTCATTATCGGGTCAGCGACAAAACCAACCGCGCTGTGAAACCATCAGAGCTTTTGCTGGTCGATTCAGGTGGCCAGTACCAAGACGGCACCACTGATATCACGCGCACGATGATCGTTGGCACACCTGCGCAAGATCATATCGACTGCTACACCCGCGTCTTGCGCGGCATGGTGGCGGTTTCAATGGCCCGTTTCCCGAAAGGTGTCGCAGGATCGCATCTGGATGCGCTTGCCCGCACGCCGCTTTGGCAAGCTGGGATGGATTATGACCACGGCACCGGCCACGGTGTTGGCAGCTACCTGAGCGTCCATGAAGGCCCGCAAGGCATTTCGCGGCGTAGCACGATCCCGCTTGAACAGGGCATGATCGTATCAAATGAACCCGGGTACTACCGCGAAGGTGCTTTCGGTATCCGGATTGAAAACCTTATTGTCGTGCAGGACGCGCCCCAGATCGCGGGCGGCGATGATCGCGCGATGTTGTCATTTGAAACGCTGACCTATGTGCCCTTTGATCGCCGATTGATTGATACAGACGCGCTGACAGGCGACGAACGTCACTGGATTGATCGCTACCATGCTGATACGTTGCGGCTTCTGGCAGATCGGATCGACGGACCGGCCCTTGATTGGTTAAAAGCGGCCTGCGCCCCACTTGCTGCAGACCGCCCCGCATAATGCAATTGTAGCAGCGCCCGACGGGGCCCTGCCGACTATTTTGAAAGGACTATTCACATGGCTCATCAAATGACCATTTCACCAGCCGAGGGGACGTGGGTCGTCCGCGTCGCAGGTGCTGTTCTTGGCGAAACCACATCGGCGCTTATGCTGACCGAAGGCGATTACGATCCCGTCATCTATTTTCCGCGCGACAGCATTGCGATGGCGTTCCTCGAACCGTCAGACACCACAACTGTCTGCCCGCACAAAGGCACGGCCACGTATTTCGCGATTGAAGCGAAAAGCGGCACGCTTGCCGACGCGGTCTGGACTTACGAAAATCCGCTTGATGGCGCGAAACAGATCGCGGGTTATCTGGCCTTTCAGGGCGACAAGGTCACTATTGAACAGGTCTAAGTCCAATATCGCGCGGTGGATTTGGGATCTTGCAGATCCCAAGCCTTCGGCGAGGATATAGAGAACGTCAAAGAAGCAAGGTGCAGCGCGAGAATGCCTTAGGAATGTTCTTCCGCAGCCGTCGCAGATAGTGCTTTGTTCATCGCTTTCAGCGCATCAACTTGAAACAGCGCCCCCCACAATTCGGGCGGCGCGTCTTCGTCTGCGATTGTCACGACCGGAATGAAGACCTGATTGCCCGCCTCAAAAATCGGCATGGCTTGTTCCAAGGTCGCATTCCCGTCGATATAGACGCCCTCGCGGATCAGTGCCCAGCAACTTTCGGTGTCTGCACTGCCTTGGCTGTCAGCTTTGCGCATGACATTGGCGACCATGAAGGTGGCGAGCAGATAGGCTTGCGGCCCCGCTGCCAGATGCACGTTGCGCCGTTCCAGCTGTGTCAGGAAGAATGACCGATCTACCAGTTTGGACGAAATAGCTGTCGACATGGACACAGCTACCATCACGGCCAGACCCGTTTGCCAGTCACCTGTTAATTCAAACACAATCAATGACGTCGAGATCGGCGCACCCAGCACAGCGGCCGCCACGGCCCCCATCCCTGCCAGCGCATACAACGATCCTTCTCCGGACACGTTCGGGAAAATGCTTGTCGCAACGATCCCGAAAGCCAGCCCTGTTAAAGCCCCCACCATCAGCGCTGGCGAAAATACCCCGCCGCCCATGCGTCCGCCCATCGTGATCGCAACCGCGACGACCTTTACGACCGCGATCATCACCGCCATCCCAAAGGTCAAATTGCCCGAAAGCGCCTGTGTCGTCGTCTCGTACCCAACCCCGATAATTTGTGGGAATTCGACGGCCAGCAGGCCCAATAACACGCCTGCGATTGCAGGACGCAAATAGCCGGGCAGTTTTGTTTGGGTCTGGAAATGGTTTGCCAGATCTTCGGTCCAGAAAATCGCCCGCATCAGCACAACTGCAATCCCACCACACATGAGGCCCAGCAACAAGAACGCTGGCAATTCAACATAGAAGTTCAGCGCGTTTTGGGCGGGCAGCACAAATTCGGTCACATCCCCAAAGGCCAATCGATTGATGACCGTCCCGGCGACAGAGGCAATCACGATTGGCGCAAAGGCGTGAACCGCGAAGTGACGCAGCACGATCTCCAACGCGAATAATGCCCCCGCGATCGGCGTGTTAAAGCTGGCGGAAACAGCCGCCGCCACCGCACATCCTAACAAATCACGGCCTGTGATCCCGTCGGCGCGAATGAACCGGCACACCACAGTTGAAATCACCGCAGCCATGTGGACCACAGGACCTTCACGCCCCGTGGATCCGCCCGACGACAAGGTCACCATACTGGCCAAAGCTGACGCAATGCCGCGCCGGACCTGCACCCGACCTTCGTTCAGCGCCGCCCCTTCGATCACGTCAGCGACCGACCGTGATCTGCCATCATCTGTGAAGAAATGCAGAATCAAGCCAACTAATAATCCGCCAAACGCGGGGATCAATATGATGTGAACCCAGTGCAACCGCGTGGCCAAGGAATGCAGCCGACTGACGTCTTCAGCCTGATACAAAAAAGATTGAAGCCAATCGACACTAAGCCGAAACCCGAGTGCAGCAAAACCTGCCCCGATCCCGACGAACAGCGCGATAAACCAGAACTGAACCTGCGACGGTCCTTCACGTTTGATCGTGACGAGACCGCTCTGGGCCATGCCGCACCATTTGGTCCAACTTTCGGACAGAAACTGGGAAACAGGCGACGACATGGTCGGGTCTTTCAAAGCCAAAGTTCAGCGTTACCAAAACCCTACGGGATCACGTGGCGTGGTCCAAGGGGTGGTTGCTAGCTGCTTGGTGCCATCAGGGCTTCGGCAGCGGCGCGTGCTGCATCGGTCACAGTATCGCCCGATAACATGCGCGCAATTTCATCGATACGCGCGTCATCAAGCAAAGGCACAACCGTAGATGTTGTTTCTTTCTTGGTCTGCCGCTTTTCGACACGCCAATGGTGCTGCCCAAGGGCTGCGACCTGCGGGGAATGTGTCACCACAAGCACCTGACCACCGCCTGCCAGTTCGGACAGACGCCGCCCGACCGCATCGGCAGTCGCTCCACCAACACCACGGTCGATTTCATCAAAGATCATCGTCAGACCGCCCTTGCCCGCTTGGGTCAGACAGACTTTCAAAGCCAGCAAGAAGCGGGACAATTCCCCGCCTGAAGCGATCTTGTTCAATGGTCCAGCAGGTGCGCCGGGGTTCGTCGCAACCGTAAAGGCCACATTGTCGCGGCCTTCAGGGCCTGCGTCTGTCGGCGTGACCATCGTCACAAAAACAGCGCGTTCCATCTTAAGCGGCGCCAATTCGGCAGCCATCGCTTTGTCCAGCGCCTTTGCGGCCTTGGTGCGTTTTGCGGTCAAACGATCCGCCGCCGCATCGTAAGCCGCCTGCGCGGTCATCACGTCAGCCTCGCACGTGGCAAGATCTTTCGCACCGCCATCCAGCACGGCCAACCGCGCGCGTAGATCATCGGCAAACGGACCAAGATCATCGGCCAAAACGTTATGCTTACGAGCCAAACCGCGAATGGCAAACAACCGTTCTTCGGCTTCTTCCAACTCGGCGGGGTTAAACGTCAGGGCATCCAAACAGGACGCAACGCCTTGCTGGGCCTGATCCAGCGCCAGAACAGCCCGTTCAATCGCAGCCAACGGATCATCCAGACGCCCGTCGGCCTTGTCAGCGGCACCAATCAACCAGCGGTTCGCATCGTTCACCATGCCTTCCGCACCGGACAGGCCCAACGCATCGCCAGCCTTCGCGATATCGGCCCTAATCTTTTCAGCGGCTTGCATCAGGCGGCGCTGAGTATCCAATGTCGCCTCTTCACCCGCTTGCGGATCAAGGGCATCCAATTCAGCCACCGCATGGCGCAGATATTCTTCTTCGGCTTGTGCTTCGGCGATGCGGGCGTGTGTCGCGCTCAGGCGTTTTTGCGCCTCAGCCAGTGCTTTCCACGCGGCGCGAGCCTTCGTGATGTCTGCATCAAGGCCTGCGTATTCGTCCAGCATCAACCGATGACCACGCGGGTTCAAAAGCCCGCGATCATCATGCTGGCCGTGCAGTTCCACCAGCGTTTCGGACAGATTGCGCAACACTTCACCACTGACGCGGCGGTCATTGATCCACGCGGTTTTGCGGCCGTCACGTGTGTTGATCCGGCGCAGAATAACCTCGCCGTCTTCAACTTCGATCCCGGCTTCAGCCAGAACATCGCGTCCGGCATGGCCTATAGGAAGATCGAAAACCGCAGTCACTTCACCTTGATCAGCGCCGGCGCGCACAAGTTCGGCACGGCCACGCCATCCCAGCACAAACCCCAGTGAATCCAGTAGGATAGACTTACCAGCACCAGTTTCGCCCGTCAGCACATTCAAACCGGGCTGGAACGCAAGTTCCAACCGGTCGATGATCAACATGTCGCGTATGTCTAAGCCGCGTAGCATCCTAAACGCGCCTTCCGTGAAAGATCAGAGCCATTCGCCAAGCAGCACTTGGCGGTAGATTGACGACAACCAATTGTCTCCCACTGACCGCGCCTCTAGGCCCTGCCCCGTCAGCAATGCGAAACTGTCCTGATACCATTCGGTTGATTGGTAGTTGTGACCCAAGATGGCACCAGCCGTCTGGGCTTCGGCAGTCAGGCCAAGCGACAAATACGATTCAACCAAGCGATGCAACGCTTCGGGTGTGTGCGGTGTGGTCTGGAAATCCTCAACCACGATGCGGAACCGGTTCACGGCTGCGGCGTAATTGTTGCGCTTCAGATAATAACGCCCGATTTCCATTTCCTTCGCAGCCAAATGGCTGAACGCGAGGTCGAATTTCGGGATGGCCGCAGACGCATATTCCGTCCCCGGGTATTGTTCGATCACAACGCGCAAAGCCTGCAACGCCTGAAAGGTCAGCCCTTGATCGCGGCCAATATCATCAATCTGATCGTAGTAAGACAACGCGAGAAGATAATGCGCGTAAGCCGCATCTTCTTCGACAGGATAAAAATCAATGTAGCGTTGGGCGCTGGCACGGCTGTTCGGGTAATCCTGGTTCTTATGGAACGCAAAGGCCTGCATGATCAACGCACGCTGGGCGAACCCGGAATACGGATACAGGCGTTCGATTTCACCGAAAATATTGGCCGCTTCGTCCGCTTTGCCCTTTTCCAGCTCCAGCTCGCCCATCGCAAAAATCTGCTGCGCAGTCAGGTTTTCAAGCTCAACCGGCGTTTCTTGGTCCAACAAACCGCAGCTTGCCAAAAGTCCAAGCGCCAGTACAGGGCCCAAGCGGCGGGCTTTGCGCCCATTTGGTTTGGAAATGCCTGACATAGATGTCCTCGTGCAACGCAACTTCTGCTCAAAGGGGTTTTGCCCCATTTCCGAAGAGGTCTAACAGAAAAATTTGGGGTGCAAAATGCCTTTTACAGACCCTGCGGTCACTTCCGCGCATCCATCGCGTGAGGATACGTGAGAACATGGGGGCCAGCCCCCATACCCCCGAGATATTTAAGACCAAAAGAAGTTAAGCGACAGCGTCCAGATCGGCATGTGACACACCAACACCGGGCAAACGCGCCGCGATTGTGTGGTCAACATTGACCCAGCGCCATGCCTTCGGCTGCGCAAAAAGCGCGCGCAGCAACTTGTTCGTCAAAGCGTGCCCTGCCTTGTGGCCGGTGTAGCGGCCCAAGATCGGCGCGCCGGCTGTGTAAAGATCACCCAAAGCGTCCAGCATTTTGTGACGCACGGCTTCATCAGCGTGGCGCAGGCCACCCGGAGAAAGCACTTGATCGCCGTCAACGACGACCGCATTTTCCATGGTGCCGCCAAGCGCCAACCCATTGGCCCGCATCGTGTCCACATCCGATGCGCGGCAGAACGTCCGGCTATCGCAAAGTTCGCGCACAAAAGCACCGTTTGCCATGTTCAGCGTTTTGCGTTGTGTCCCGATGGCCGCATCAGGAAAGGCAATATCGAAAGCAATTTGCAGTGACGTCGCAGGAGACAGCGTCGCAAAGGCGTCGCCTTCTTCAACCGTAACTGTGTCCAGAATCTCAATCGCGCGCATCGGCGCATCAAAATGAACTACACCCGCATCCACAAAACCACGGACAAACGCCGCAGCAGACCCGTCCATGATCGGCACTTCAGGGCCATTCAGTTCGATAAAGGCGTTGTGGATACCACAGCCGGCCAATGCTGCCATCACATGTTCAATTGTCGAAATCGTCGTACCATGCGTATTACGCAGACGCGTGTTCAACGGCGACACTTCCACCATGTCCCAACGCGCAGGCAAACGTCCTGCTTCGCCCAAGATATCCATCCGGCGAAACGTGATTCCGCTTCCGGCCAATGCGGGGCGGACAACCATCTTGGCGGTCTGTCCTGCATGCAGGCCAACCCCTTCAAAGGTCACAGATGATTTCAACGTTGCTTGCACAGGGCCTCAGCGGATTAGACATGTTTCGTTAACCTGCAAAGTAGGGTGACAAGGCCCGCATCTCAATTCACCAATTGCGACGGACTGAAACATGATCACGCCGCATTGCAGCGCAGGGACCGAAACACCAGCAATACACTGATTTCAAACGAAAAAGACCACCAGAGGGTGGCCTTCGTTCGTGATCGTGACGGGGCGTCAGGACGCCCACATCACAGAATATGTCGTATTCTTAGTTCGCCTGACGACGCAGGAACGCTGGAATCTCGATGCGTTCTTGGTCTGGATCAACGTCTGCTTCGTCGTGAATTGCAGTCACTTCTGGCGCGCGACGGGCAGATTGCTGCGGCTCAGCAGCGGCACCTGTCATGCGGTTGATCAGTGAATTGATACCGAAGCCACGCTTCTCTTCACCAGCATCTGCGGAAGCGGCTGTTGGCACAGGACCCGCTGCTGCAGGGCGTTCAACTTGACCTGTTGGGGCACGGCCAACTGCGGCTTGCAGACGCGCCATTGCTTCCGGTGTTGGTGTACCCGCTGCAGCACGTGGTGCTACGAATTCTTCAGGTGCTTCCAATGTCGGCTCTGGTGCAGGCTGGTACGCAGGCGGTGGCAGATCGTCAGCCACTGCTTCGCGACGTGGCGCGAATGTTGGGGCTGCTTCAGCTGCTGGCTGTTCGAACATTGTGCGCTGCTCTGGCTGTGGCGCAGGTTCTGCTGCAACGGCCGCGACTGGTGCAGCAGCAACTGGCGCTGGTGCAGCAACAGGTGCTGGCGCACGTGCCGCTTCTTCAACAGCAGGTGCTTGTGTCAATGGCTGGGACATAGACCGGCGCGGCACAGGTGTTTCCATGTGACGTGCAATCGCGTCAATGCCTGTGGCCACGACGGACACACGCATTTTGCCTTCCATCGCTGTGTCCAGTGTGGAACCAACAATGATGTTTGCTTCTGGATCGACCTTTTCGCGGATCTTGTTCGCAGCTTCGTCCAGTTCGAACAATGTCAGGTCGTAGGAACCGGTGATGTTGATCAGAACGCCTTTTGCGCCTTCGAGTGAAATCTCGTCGAGCAGCGGGTTCGCGATCGCCTTTTCAGCGGCTTCAACAGCGCGGTTTTCACCCTCTGCTTCGCCTGTACCCATCATCGCTTTGCCCATTTCGTCCATGACGGCGCGAACATCAGCAAAGTCGAGGTTGATCAGGCCCGGACGGACCATTAGGTCTGTCACGCCTTTCACACCTTGGTACAGAACGTCGTCTGCCAGCGCGAAAGCCTCGGTAAATGTGGTGTTTTCATTGGCCAGACGGAACAGGTTTTGGTTTGGAATAATGATCAGCGTGTCGACAACCTTCTGAAGGGCTTCGATGCCTTCATCCGCTTGCTTCATCCGCTTGCCGCCTTCGAACTGGAACGGCTTCGTCACAACACCAACAGTCAGAACACCCATTTCGCGGGCAGCCTGTGCGATGATCGGAGCAGCGCCAGTACCTGTACCACCGCCCATACCGGCAGTGATGAAGCACATATGCGCGCCAGCAAGGTGATCAACGATCTGTTCGATGCTTTCTTCAGCGGCAGCAGCACCAACAGTCGCGCGTGCACCAGCACCCAGACCCTCGGTTACTTTGATGCCCATCTGAATTTTCGCTTCAGAGCGGGATTGCTGCAACGCCTGCGCGTCAGTGTTGGCCACGACAAATTCAACACCATCAAGCTCTTGCTCGATCATGTTGTTCACGGCGTTGCCGCCTGCCCCACCCACACCAAATACAGTGATACGTGGTTTAAGTTCGTCCTGTCCGGGAATCGAAAGATTCAATGTCATGGTTCCTGTCCGCCTGTTTTTTTGGGCCCGTCCCACCGGGCAGTCGTCGCATAATTACGCCGATCCTAAACCCAGAGCGCCATGACGTCACCTAAAAAACGTGAAATAGCCACAAAATATAGGTAAATCTACTTTGGTTTCGGCGAGATCGCGCCGAAAATCCCAGATATTGAAAAGTCAGCGCACCACACCCCAACATGTAGACGCACGACAACAGTGCCCGCACAAGCGGAACACCACATCTAGACCCTATCAGACTCGGTGTAGCGCCATATGTAGCGCTCACACCTAGGCAATGCATACATTACGAAGCAACGGATTCGGAGAATCCGTCGCTCAGCGGCATGTCACCCCTACCAGTTGTCTTTGAACCACTTCACCGCGCGCCGGAACGACCGGGACGGATAGCGATCCGCTGGAATTTCAAAGTCCCACCATTCGTCTTGTGGGTTCGCCGCGAACAACGTCATGCCCACTGCAGCCGCAAATGCCGGACCCGTCGCCGCCTGCGGAAGACCTTGCACGCGCAATGGCCGACCAAGACGCACTTGGCTCCCCAAAATCTTCGATGCGAGACCATCAAGCCCCGGAATTTGGCTCGCCCCGCCGGTCAGCACGATCTTCTGTGACGGCAAGTGTTCAAACCCTGCGGCATCCAAACGGACACGTACTTCTTCCAGAATTTCTTCGACGCGCGGGCGCATGATCCCGATCAATTCAGCGCGGCTCACAGTGCGACGGTCATGCTCCCAATCGCCGGTATTCCCGCCGATCTCGATCATTTCGCGGTCATCCATCCCCGTGGCCATCACGCCGCCGTAGAATGTCTTGATCCGCTCGGCCGTCGCCAATGGCACCTGAAGGCCCATCGAAATATCAGACGTGATATGATCGCCGCCCATGCGGACAGCATCCGTATAAATCATGTGCTTGCGCATGAAGACGGAAATGCCAGTGGCCCCGCCGCCCATGTCGATACAGGCCGCACCCAGTTCTTGTTCGTCCTCAACCAGCGACGACATGCCAGACACGTAAGCAGATGACGCAAGACCAGCCAATTCTAAATCGCAGCGCTTGATACAGAAGAAAATGTTCTGCACAGCCACCGCATCCACGGTCAGCATATGCATATCAGTCGTCAGCGTATTCCCGACAAGACCACGCGGATCAGCCATGCCAGACCGATGATCCAACGCAAAATTCACAGGTTGGGCGTGCAACACTTCGCGGTCATCGCCGTAATCAGGCACATCGCAAGACGCCATCACTTGAGCGATGTCCTGCTCTGTGACCATGCCGCCCTCAAGATCAAGCGCACCATCAAGGCCATATGACCGCGGACGCGCACCGGATAGACAGGCGATCACGTGATCCACACGGACCTGCGCCATCTTCTGGGCCGCATTCACCGCCGTGCGGATCGCACGTTCGGTTTCCTGCATCGCATCGACTTCACCAAAACGCACACCGCGCGACCGTGTCGTCGCAGCGCCAATCACACGGAAGGACGACTGCCCCGCCATTGATCCGATACCATCCGCTTCAAGCGGCTTGGCTTCGTCAAAGCGCAACACAAGGCATGCAATCTTGGACGTCCCCACGTCCAAAATGGCAACCACACCCCGTTGCATCGCCGCCTTGCGCATATTCCGCATGGCCCGTTGGCTTTCGTATAAATCCCGCATCTGCCCTTAGTTCCCCGTATCGCTTACTCTGCGGTAAGCATTTGCTGCCTCGGCTGTCATTCTTAGGACAGCTCTTTTTGGATTGCGCATATCGACAACCGCGACGTCCCGGTCGAGCATGTCTTGCGCTTCGTTCAATACAATCATGCGATCAAGCGCCGTGATTGGGTTTTCATCAGGCAACAGCAGGCGTTGCCCCCGATCCAGCACCAGATCCCAGCGCCGTTCGCCCATCCGCACAAGACCGCGCACACGTTCGCGGATCGGTCCAGCGGTCTGGAATAACGTCAGCGCCTCGTCGATATTTTCAAATGCACCATCGCCCGCGATCAATGGCAGATCACGGCGTTCAGCGCGTTCTTCGATAATGCCCGCGATAATTCCATCGGCATCAATCAGACGCAGCGTATTGCGATCCCGCCAAACGGCGACAGGTACGCGCGGCGTGACATCAACATCCAACAAACCGTTTTCACCGACACGCACACGGGCGGACTTAATCGCATAAAGCTGCTCAACCGTTTCGCGCAGCTCTTCCATATCCAGATCAAACGACGACACCGGAAATTCGACAGGCAAGATACCTTCGATATCAGCGGTCGTCTGCGGATCAGCCCCGATCACGTTGAAATCGGTCATAACAAATTCGGGACGTTGCTGCAGGCTTGCTTTCACCTGAGCATATTTTCCGGCAACCATCGCGCGGTTATTGTCGCTCGACACCCACAACGTCGCGACAATCGCGATCAACGCCAAAGGTGTCCCCACACGCACCGCCGTCCGCACACCTGGCGTCAACATCCAGCGCTGATAGCGGTAGTGCCATTTCGACGGGGCCGGATCACGTGGCGCGCGCAACTTCGGCTGCGCTGCTGCTTTACGTTCGAGCGGGTGCTTGAAGATCAACGATCGCATGACGCATCCTCCACCAACCAGCGGCACAGATCAGGGAAAGAAATCCCCATCTTGTCAGCTTGCTCAGGGGCCAGCGACGTCGGGGTCATACCGGGCTGCGTGTTGGTTTCGAGCAGGATCAACCCGTCCAAACCGCGGCTTTCGTCCCACCGAAAATCCGTGCGGGACAATCCACGACAGCCAAGCACCTGATGGGCACGCAGAGCGTAGTCCATACAGGCATCGAAAATCTCTTGCGGGATCTCTGCGGGGATCACATGTCGCGACCCGCCGTCTGCATATTTGGCGTGATAGTCGTACCAACCGTCCGTAATAATGTCTGTCACGGTCAAGGCGCGATCACCCATCACGGCAGTCGTCAATTCGCGACCCGGCGCATATGTTTCCACCATCACCTGATCCGGCATATCGCGGGCAAGCTGCGGGGGACCATTCGGGTTTTCGCCGACAATATAAATACCGACCGACGACCCTTCGTTGAACGGCTTCACCACATAAGGTGGTTCCATCACGTGGGCAGCTTCAACGTCTTCGCGGCTCGCGATCACGGACTTCATAAAAGGCAGATCGTTGGCGGCGTAGACTTCTTTGGTGCGCTGCTTGTCCATCGTCAACGCGGACGCAAAAACACCAGAATGCGTGTAAGGAATGCGGAGCCATTCCAGCATCCCCTGAATACAGCCATCTTCGCCCCAACGGCCATGCAATGCGTTAAAGACAGCGTCGGGTGCAATATCTTGCAGCTGAACAGCCAAAGCTGCACTCGGGTTTTCGCCCGCGTCCACTTCGATCACGTCACATCCTGATACCCGCAAAGCTGCTGCACATTCACGACCGGTTGAGAGCGACACGTCACGCTCCGCCGATGGTCCGCCCATCAAAACAACAACTTTCGGGTTTGCCCTGCTCGACATACCCACCGCCTCTTTCGTGGGACTTTGCGCCCCATCGTTTATAGTTGGTCCGTTTTCGGACCTGATTATCTACGCGCCTGACGATGCCTTTTCGCCGACCCGTTTGATTTCCCATTGTAACGTGATGCCAGAGTCTGCGTAAACCCTTTTCCGCACCTCTTCGCCCAATTCTTCAAGGTCACCCGCCGTGGCACCGCCTGCATTGGTCAAAAAGTTGGAATGCATCGTGTTCATCACGGCCCCGCCAACGGTTGCGCCCCGCATTCCTGCGTCGTCAATCACCTTCCACGCCTTCAATTCGTGGCTGTCATCCGCCTGCCCCGTGGATGAAAACCCGGCCGGATTGCGGAATGTGGACCCGGCGGTGCGATCCTTTGTCGGTTGGGTCTCATCCCGTTTTGCCAGCTGATCCGTCATCCGCTGTTCCAACGTCGCCACATCCCCCTTCGGCGGGGTCATCGTCGCGCTGACAATCACGGCGCCCTCGGGCAGCGTGCTTTGCCGGTACTGCAAATCCAGTTCGGCCGCCTGCAAAACGCCACGCGATCCATCGCGATAAATCACATCCACATGGTCCAGCACGTCAGCCATATAAGTGCCGTAACACCCAGCGTTCATCCGCACAGCACCGCCAATCGTCCCCGGGATCGTGCGCAGGAACGTCAGATCAAGGCCCTCAGCGGCAGCTTTGCGCGCCACATGCGCATCCAATGCAGCGGCACCCGCAACAACCTGATCACCAATCTCGATCCCGTTAAACCCGCGCCCCATGCGGATCACGACGCCACGAATACCACCATCGCGGACAATCAGGTTCGACCCGACGCCCATCGTAAACACAGGCACGCGCGGGTCCAATGCAGCAAGAAAACCCGCCAGATCATCCACATCCGCAGGCTGGAACAGCACGTCAGCAGGCCCGCCGACACGCATCCACGTCAGACTATCCAACGCACGATCCATGGTCAGGGTCCCGCGCACCTCAGGCAGATCAAACATGGTTATTTTCCTTGAAACTTCTTCACGCGCCGCCGCTCTATCATCCATCCAAGCAGAGCGCCAACCGCACAGCCAATCGTGGCGGGCAAAAACACCAACAACGCAGCACCAATGGCTTTGATCGGATCAACGCCCATCAATCTTGTGGAAGCCTGCACCGAAATCGCAAGACAGGCCGCGAGAATGGCAAACAACGTCATCGTGTAACCGACCTTGCCCGCCTTCATCCACGCAGCGGCCGCAAAAAACGGGATCAGCCCTGCAGCTGACATCAAAAGAAGAACAAGGACGTTGGCCATGAAAACTTAATCTTTCGCAAACTGGGTCCGGACCCAGCGACCCAGATACAGCACGGGCCACCGCAATACAGACATGCCAGCAGCCAAAAACACAAGCGCCAACCACGGGCCATTTTCAATCGTGACCCACCCCAAAAGCGGGACACCAAGGGCAATCAACAGATAGGCGCGACGCCAATGATTATCCTTGGACGGCATCATCCCCAACACATTCGCAACAACCAACCAGAGCAAGGCACAGACAACAGATAACGTCATTTCGGAACCTCCGGATTTTCGCCGCGCAGGCGACGATAGATGTAAATAAGCGGGTTTCGAAACATCGAAACAAACCCGAACAAACCAATCAGAGCAAGCCACCAGCCATAATCATACCCCAGCCAGACAATGATCAATGGGGCAGCGATAAGTAACATGATACCCGGAAAATACTGATTTTTCATCGGCAAAAAGGCGACAACAGCCGAAGCAATGACCCAAAGACAGGCGATGATGGCAGAAAGGGTCATGATCGGTCACTCGCCTGCTTCATGAATGGAAAAAACCGCCGCCACCCCGTTGCCTGCTTTTGAATCGCAGGGCCAGCTAGTTCAGTGCGGGTTGTCCGTCTAGGATCAGCATCGACGCCAGCGTCGGCCAGAACCCCAGCGGATTCCGCCATGCCCAAAATAGCAGAGCTCATCCGATGATCGGGTTCTACAATTGCAAGCTTTTTAGCCTTTTTCACGACGACCGACCAAATCTCATGCGCCAATGTTGATGCTTGTTCAGCATCAGTGGACGTTTCAATCCGCCCAAGCATGTAATCAACGAACACTTTCATATCTTCGAGCAACTCAAGTATTTCAATCTCGGCAGGATCGCGATGTACGCGCCCATTCAAAGTGCGGTACTCCGTGTCCACATAAATCTGAAGGTCTGTGATCTGTGGATTGCTCGCAGTTCCGGCGCCATCAAGGACGACATATTCCGCCTGATAAATTGCCAAGACCTCTTCAAATCGAGCATTTACACGCGCGGGATCAACGACCCAATGCTCTTCCGTGATTTCGTTGAAAATAGGTGCAAGGCGATCTGCGTGTATGTCTTTGCCGGTTAAAATCCGGTCGTACCACGTGGTCCAGAACGTCCAATCTGCCCCAGATTTGTCGGCATCGCATGCGGAACACGCCGCGTGCCATTCAGCCTCAAGCGCAACCGGCATACCCGCGTCTAACCATAAGGGTTTATCCTGCGCAGCCCGCCCATGCTGCAGGTCATCACGCACAAACGACCAAAAATCGACCCTTGCCTTGGGCGTCATTTGGGCAAATGCATTGGCTGCATAATACACCCCGTGGGTCACGGAATTGATAACCGTACCTTTGAAATAATCGGCGGCTTCAACTACCGCAGCAGAAGAAAAGCTGCCGTTGCTGACTGCCAAGGTCGCATCTGCAACCATGTCAGTCGAATGTGCGCCAGCATAGTCGGCATGGTAATCGATCGCTTTCGCGGCATGTGAAATAGCGACGCCGCTAAGACTGCGAGCCGGCGCACTCAAAACAACATTTTGCACCGCTATGCTTGCCCAAATTGGTAAAACCCTCGCAGCATGATCGTCGGCAAATCCATTCTCAGCAAAGAAACGAAACGCTATAGGCGCAACGCGCGCGCCCGAAC
This sequence comes from Rhodobacteraceae bacterium S2214, assembly GCA_025141675.1. NCBI lineage: Bacteria > Pseudomonadati > Pseudomonadota > Alphaproteobacteria > Rhodobacterales > Paracoccaceae > Rhodobacteraceae bacterium S2214. Next base: position 1,661,785 of record CP081161.1, on the reverse strand, counting down.
GAAACGCTACAAATTGCGCAGTCGTCATATTCGATTCATCCGGAAGCCCATTCAAATAGGCTTCTAAACTCTCTCGATCGACAACCTCCGCAATCTCCACCAAATCACCCCTTCAACCGCGCAGGCAGCCCGTTCGCCCAAGCAGAAATCGTACCGGCACCCAGACACACAACCATATCCCCTGGACGCGCTTGTTCCTTCACCAGCCGCATCAGATCATCTTCGCTTTCCACAGCCCGCGCGTGGCGGTGGCCGTGGGCGATCAGACCGTGGACCAGATCGTCGCGGCCCGCCCCTTCAATCGGTTCTTCGCCAGCCGCAAAAATGTCAGCGATCCCAACCACATCGGCGTCATTGAAGCAGGCGCAGAACTCCGCAAAGTGGTGGTGCAGACGCGTGTAGCGGTGCGGTTGGTGCACAGCGATCACGCGGCCTTCGGTCGCTTGGCGGGCCGCTTTCAGCACAGCTGCAATCTCAACCGGATGGTGGCCGTAGTCGTCGATGATCGTCACACCGTCCACTTCGCCCACTTTAGTAAAGCGGCGATTCACCCCGCCAAAGCCCTTCAGCGCCGCCTTGATCGCGTCCGCCGTCATGCCCAAATGCCGCGCCACCGCGACAGCGGACAACGCGTTCGACACGTTATGGTCTCCCGGCATCGGCAATTCGCAGCCTTCGATCACAATATCCTCGGCCTGCAACGCAATATCAAAATGCGCGACACCCGCCTTAAATGTCAGGTTCATCGCCCGCACGTCGGCCTGCGCGTTAAACCCAAATGTCGTCACACGGCGGTCGCGGATTTTGCCCACGAGCGATTGCACCTCAGGGTGATCCGTGCAGCACACAGCCAGCCCGTAAAACGGAATGTTGGACGTGAAATCGATGAAACCCTGGCGCAGGTTCTCAATCGTACCCCAATGTTCCATGTGTTCCGGATCGATGTTGGTCACGATCGCAATCGTCGCGGGCAGACGGTTGAACGTCCCGTCGCTTTCATCCGCCTCAACCACCATCCATTCGCCTTGGCCCATCCGCGCGTTGGAATCGTAGGCGTGGATAATGCCGCCGTTGATGACAGTCGGATCAATCCCGCCCTCATCCAGCAAAGCCGCGACCATCGTCGTCGTCGTCGTCTTCCCGTGCGTCCCCGCCACGGCAATGTTCGATTTCAGCCGCATCAGTTCAGCCAGCATTTCCGCACGGCGCACAACAGGCAGACCCTTCGCACGGGCGGTATCCAGCTCAGGGTTCCCCGGCTTAATCGCGCTTGAAATCACAATGACCTCTGCGCCTTCAAGGTTCTCGGCCTTCTGACCCACAAAAATCGTGGCCCCCAATTTAGCCAGACGATCCGTGATCTTCGTAGCCTTCAGGTCAGACCCCTGCACGGTGTACCCGTGTTCAATCAACACTTCGGCGATGCCCGACATCCCAATGCCACCAATCCCCACAAAGTGGATCGGACCAATATCAAGAGGCAGTTTTGTGGCGGATTTCATCATCGCACGGGTCTTTCTATTCGTTAAGCTTGCGGGCCGTTTGCCAGCGTTTCAACCAAAGTTTCAAGGCGGTTTGTCGCGTCAGGTACAGCGCAGGCCAATGCGGCGCGCGACATCTGCAATGCCGCGTCCGTGTCGCCCAAGATCTTGGCAATCTCTGCGGACAGTGCGTCGACTTCGAACACGTCCTCTTTCATCATCACAGCGGCGCCCGCATTAACGAGCTCGCGCGCATTCGCTTCTTGTTCATTGCGGATCGCGACAGCCAACGGCACCCAGATCGCAGGGCGGCCAACGATGCTGACGTCCGCCACTGTAGAGGCACCAGAGCGTGCAATCACCAACTGCGCATCAGCTAACCGTTCCGGCACATCCGTAAAAAACGTCTGCACATCGGCTTTGATACCTTCGGCCGCATAGAAATCCGTCACCCGTTCCAGGTCTTCTTCGCGGGCCTGCTGGGACACGCGGATATTGCGGCGCATTTCCATCGGTAAGTTCGCAATCGCAGGCGGCACAACGTCCGACAGGATACGCGCACCTTGCGATCCGCCCATCACCACAATCGACATCGGGTAATCACCGGGGGGAATATAAGGTGCACCCGCACGATCCAAAATCGCGGACCGCACAGGGTTGCCCGTATGAATACCCTCAACACCGTCAGGCAATTCAGTCGGCCACGTCCCGCAAGCAATCTGATCAACACGTTTCGCAAACAACTGGTTCACACGACCCAGAACACCGTTTTGTTCATGGATCATCCGCGGAATGCGCAGCACCCACGCAGCGGTCATCGCGGGGATCGCAGGATACCCGCCAAAGCCCACAACCACGACAGGGCGATCCTTGATCATCCGACCAATCGCTGAAAACGCACCGCCTAATATACGAAACGGCACTGCCAGTTTCGCGGCGATCCCACCACGGGCAAAGGTCGCAGACCCTACGACCGATACTTCAACCGCGTCCGGAAATCCGCCCGTATAACGAGCACCGCGTGCGTCAGTCGACAGGCGCACCCGCCAACCCTTTGCCAGCATCGCCTCAGCCAACGCTTGGGCAGGAAACATATGTCCGCCCGTGCCACCCGCCGCGATAATCAATAAAGGTGCAGGCATTATCCAAGCCTCCGTCCAAGCACATCCGCCAGTTCGCCCTGCGGACGCGACCGCGTAAACGCTAGCAACATGCCCACTGCAATCCCGCCAGCGATCAGCGATGACCCACCATATGATACAAACGGCAACGTCATGCCCTTGGCTGGCAACAACCGGACGGCCACGCCCATGTTGATCATCGCTTGCACGCCAAACGCACAAGCAAGGCCCGTGCCAGCCAAACGAATAAACGGATCACGTTCTTTCATCAGACGGGTCAGCGACCGAACCACAATCGTGGCATAAAGCGCAATGATCGCGATGACGCAGACAAGGCCATATTCCTCGGCGGCAACGGCGATAATAAAGTCGGTATGCGCGTCCGGCAGTGACCATTTCACTTGACCTTCACCAACACCCACGCCGAAAAAACCACCTTCGCGGATGGCATTCGTCGCGTAGCCAAGCTGTGTTGTCGGGTCGACATCAGGCGACAAAAACCCGTCGATCCGACGGGCAAAGTGTTCTGAATTGGCGTAAGCAAACGTGCCCACAAGCACGACAACACCGGCCAAAACCAGCAACAGCATCATCGGGGCACCGCCCACGAAATACATCACACCCCATGAAAACAAGACCAGACAGGCTTGGCCGAAATCCGGCTGCAACGCCAAGAACGTACAAATGACAACGGTCAGCGCAAAGGAATACGACTTACCCGGCGGGCCACCAACAGCCTGTCCAGCGGCCAACATCCACGCGGCGACAACAACAAACCCCGGCTTCAAAAATTCGGACGGTTGAACCGACGCAAACCCCAGCGAATACCAACGTACAGCGCCTTTGCCAAAATCTGTGCCCAGTACAGGCAGCAAAGCCAGCGCCACAAACGCGCAGGCAAATCCAATAACGGCCCAACGACGCACAAGCTGCGGCGGCATCATCGACACGCTGACCATCACCATCATCGCAACACCGCCGAAAACAGCCTGACGCGTCACGTAATGAAACGGCTCCAGCCCGTTTTTCGCAGCCAATGGCGGCGAAGACGCAAGACCCAGCATGAGACCAATCCCGAACAGGATCAGAATGCAGGACATCGTCCATCGATCAATCGTACGCCACCAACGTGGAAGAATAGGGTCACCGGTACGTACCGGGACCGTGCCATAGACCATTTCCGTCATGGATCACCGCTCTTACTGCCTCTTTGCCCGCTTTTGCGGATCTATATTCTGTGACCTTAGCGCGAAAAAACGCGTCTTACCACTAAAAATAACGTCTTTTACTGGTGCAGCGCCCGCTTTCACCTACCGCAACACCGCAACTTTGCGGCCTGCCTCTTGCACTGGTTCAAATTTCAGGCCACCCACAGCGACATGCATATCCAAACTCTCATCCTTGGCGCAGGTGCCGCAGGCATGATGGCCGCCGCTCACGCGGGTCCGGGCGTCGTGATCATCGACCATGCCAAAGCGCCGGGCGAAAAGATCCGCATTTCCGGCGGTGGACGCTGCAATTTCACGAATATGGGCACGACACACGCGCAATTCCTCAGCCAGAACCCCCATTTCGCCAAATCCGCGCTCAAGCGCTACACGCAGTGGGATTTCATCAATCTGGTGTCCGATTACGGCATCGCATGGCATGAAAAAACGCTCGGCCAATTGTTCTGCGACGAGACCGCAAAAGACATCGTCGCGATGCTGCGATCGGAAATGGACAGAGCCGGCGCGCAGCTGTGGCTGAATACGGCGATCAGCAACATCGCCCACGATGGCACGCACTTTACAGCAACCTTGACACGCGACGGGCGCGATACGCAGATCACTGCGACCAATCTGGTCGTCGCCACAGGCGGCAAGTCGATCCCTAAAATGGGTGCGACCGGCCTCGCCTATCAGATCGCTGATCGCTTCGGGCTTGATGTGATCACCCCGCGCCCCGGCCTTGTGCCGCTGACCTTCAGCGACGACAAATTCAAACCGCTCGCCGGCGTCGCCACCCCTGCCCGCGTGACGGCAAACGGCACCAGCTTCGACGAAGCGCTGCTCTTTACCCACCGCGGCCTATCCGGCCCCGCGATCCTGCAAGCGTCCAGCTATTGGCACGAAGGTGATCCAATCACCGTCAACGTCATCCCCGCCGCCGATCTCTTCGACAAGCTGCGCGGGGCACGGGAAACGTCTGGCAAGAAAGCGTTGACAAGCATCCTGTCGATGCACCTCCCCGCCCGCCTGATTGATTTCCTCAAGGACGACATGAATCTGACCGGCAACATCGCGGATCAAAGCGACGCACGACTACAAGCCATCTGCGACGCACTATCGGCTTGGCCACTCCTGCCATCGGGTTCCGAAGGCTACCGCACAGCCGAAGTCACACTCGGCGGCGTCAACACGGACGGCCTATCGTCCAAAACAATGGAAGCCAAATCCGTCCCCGGCCTGTATGTCATCGGCGAAGCGGTCGACGTCACAGGCTGGCTCGGCGGCTACAACTTCCAATGGGCATGGTCATCGGGTTGGGCAGCGGGGCAAGCGATCAGAAACACGCGGACATGACGCGGTCCGACCACCATCTCAGGGCGCTAAGCTACTTGTCGCGGATTAGCGGACTACTCCGCCTATCAAACTGGTTGCGCTTTGGGAGCAATGCGCCTGCCCCCGCGATGCGCCTGAATATCCCCCCTGAATTGCTACAAGAAAGGTACCACGCTGCCGCGAATGGCAATCTGCGCCTGCCCCACTGGCGCACTGGGCAAATCAAAGACGGTGATTGGGACATCGCGCAACGCCCGTTCGTGCGATCCGTCAAATTCAAAGCCTGCAAAAAACACTTCATTGGCGGGCAATCTTGGGAAGAGACGGGCATCATCGACTATGGGGTGAAACGTATCGCGATCCAGCGCAAATACGATGATTGCTTCACCCGCGCAGACCTCGTCGCACGCTATGCCAGACTTGACGACTTGTGGGAACAAACCAAACGCAACGGCGCATTGCCCGATGCGCTTAACAAAAACGCGCGGCTGCATGATTGTATCGTCGTCCATATGGATCGCGACGGGAAGCTGATCTTCGGAAACCAAGGCTTCCACAGGCTTTCGATCGCAAAACTCGCCAAGGTGAAGAAAATCACCGTGCTGCTTGGGGTGACGCATAAAAAGGCGGTACAGTCAGGCGCCGCCGCAGACACCATTGCAACCTACCGGTCAAATTAGCCCAACGCAGCTTGGACTTGTGCCGCAAAATCATCACCACGTTGTTCAAAGTTATCGTATTGATCAAACGACGCAGCAGCAGGGGCCAACAGGACCACTTCACCGTCCTGCGCATCTGCCACAGCCGCAGCGACGGCCGCTTCCATTGTTGTGCAAATCGCCGCATCGACACCAGGCAAATCACGGGCAAACGCGTCCGCTTCGCGACCAATGACATAAGCCTTCACGACGTGAGCTAAAGCGCTGTGTAACGCCTCAAGCCCACCTTCTTTCTGTAACCCACCGCAAATCCAGCGCACCTTCGGAAACGCCGCCAATGCTTTGGCCGCGCTATCCACATTCGTGGCTTTACTGTCGTTCACATACGTCACCCCGCCGGACGTCGCGATCACCTGTGATCGGTGCGGCAACCCCGGATACGTCCGCATCGCGGCCTCGATCCCCTTTGGCCCAAGCCCCAACGACCTGCACGCCGCATAAGCTGCACAGGCGTTCTGATGATTATGCGCACCGGGCAATCCCGCAATCCCGCGCAGATCAATCGACCCCACCTGACGGCCCTTGCGGTATTCTGACAGGAACCCCTTCTTCGCAAAGACGGCCCAGCCACCCTGATCAAGCTTACGGCCAGACGACACCCTGATCACCCGATCATCAGCAAGGCTATCGACCAACTGATTGGCCAGATAGCGTCCTTCGTCTTCATCCACGCCAATCACGGCGCGGTCCGGACCACCTTCGGCAAACAGGCGTCGTTTGGCGGCAAAATAGCCACCGGGGCCCGCGTGACGATCCAGATGATCGGGGCTGAGGTTCGTCAGGATTGCAATGTCAGGCGTCAGCGCACGAGCCAGATCAGTCTGATAAGACGACAGTTCCAGCACCACGATGTCCCCGTCCAACGGTGGATCAATGTCCAGCACCCCACGGCCAATATTACCGGCCAATTGAGCAGCACGCCCGTTTTCGGTCAGGATATGATGCACCAAGGCAGAGGTCGTGGATTTCCCGTTTGATCCCGTAATCGCAATGACGCGCGGGGCAGTGTCGAAACTTGCCCAATCGGACGTCGCGAAGGACCGGAAGAACAGGCCGATGTCATTGTCCACGGGTACACCCGCGTCCCATGCAGCAGCAATCACCGGATGTGGTTTGGGGTACAGGTGGGCAATGCCGGGGCTAACGATCAGTGCCGCAATACCGTCGAACGCCCCCGCTTTGGTCAGATTCAAGATGTCGAAGCCTTCGTCGGCAGCAGCTTCTCGTGCAGGTTGCCCGTCGTCCCATACAACTGGAACCGCCCCGCCTTCGCGCAATGCCAATGCGGCTGCTTTGCCAGACCGGCCAAGGCCCAAAACAGCGACCTTCTGACCGCGATACCCCTGCACTGGAATCATATGACGCCCTTCAACTTTGTCCAAAACCATGCGGCACGACACGACATCGCGGTGCACGGGTTGTGCACGCATTGTGCACGCAAATCACAAGCGGTTTAGCGGACTTTCAGCGTCGCCAAACCGATCATCGCGAGGATTAACGAAATGATCCAGAATCGGATCACAATCGTCGATTCCGCCCAGCCCTTTTTCTCGTAATGGTGATGGATCGGGGCCATCAGGAAAACGCGTTTCCCAGTCGCTTTGAAGTACAGCACTTGGATGATCACAGACAGCGCCTCGACCACAAACAGGCCGCCGACAATTGCCAAAACGATCTCGTGTTTTGTGGCCACAGCAATCGCCCCCAAAGCGCCGCCAAGTGCCAGCGATCCTGTGTCGCCCATGAACACCGCAGCGGGTGGCGCGTTGTACCAGAGAAAGCCCAAACCGCCGCCAATTAGGCCAGCGCAGAAGATCAGAATTTCACCTGAATCAGGCACATAATGCAGACCAAGGCTTTCCGAGAAATCGACCCGACCCACAAAATACGCAATGATTCCAAAGGTTCCCGCCGCGATCATAACCGGCATAATCGCCAAACCGTCCAACCCGTCCGTCAGGTTGACCGCGTTCGCAGCGCCCACAATCACGATGACTGCGAACGGGACAAACAGGAACGACATGTTGAACAAAAGATCTTTGAAGATCGGCACGGCAAGCTGGTTCGACAGTTCAGCCGGATGGAAATACGCCGCCCACAGGCCCGCAATTGCGGCAATCAGGAAGCCAAGACCAAGACGCACACGCCCCGACACACCAGCCGTGTTTTGCTTGGATACTTTTGCATAATCGTCGGCAAAACCAATCGCCGCGTATGACAGCGTCACAAACAAAACCATCCAGACATAGGGGTTATCCAACCGCGCCCAAAGCAGCGTAGACGTGGTTAACGCGCCCACAATCAGCAAACCGCCCATCGTTGGCGTCCCAGCTTTGACAAAATGCCCCTCAGGACCATCTTCGCGGATCGGCTGGCCCTTGCCCTGACGCTTACGCAGGACGTTGATCAATGGCAGGCCAAAGATGAAACCGAATGTCAGCGCAGTCAGGAACGCACCGCCCGCACGGAAGGTGATGTATCTGAAAAGGTTGAAAAAATCACCGCCATCAGATAGGGCCGTTAGCCAATATAACATTTAAACTCGTCCTTCTTGGTCGGTTTTTGATTGCGCAGCATCGCGATGCCCCAGTTTACGGATCGCGTCAACGACAAGGCTGACTTTGCTGCCTTTTGACCCTTTCACAAGGATCACATCGCCCGCGTCCACTAGCGTGTTGGCAATCGCAGCCACATCCGCAGCGGTTTCGCGCCATTCGCCGCGTTGCTCTTCGGGTAACGCATCCCAAAGATGTTTCATCCGCGGCCCAGCACAATGCACCACGTCCAAAGATTGAAGATGCTCATTTTCGCTCAGATCGCGGTGATTGGCGGTTTCATCAGGGCCCAGTTCCAGCATATCACCCAGCACGGCAATGCGCCGGCCTTTGATGATACGCCCCACATTATCAATGGGTTGCGTCGCGGCCAGCACTTCTAGTGAAGCTGTCATGGACGTTGGATTGGCGTTAAAGGCGTCGTCGATCAGGTCAATCGTGCCGTGTTCGATACCGCTGTCAATCGTCACAACTTCACGGGTGCCGCGCCCTTCAACGGGTGACCATCCCGCGATGGAAAGTGCGGCTTGCATCGGGTCAGCACCAAGCGCTTTAACCGCCGCCAAAACCCCAACCGCATTCATCGCAAAATGACGTCCAGGGACAGAGAGCTTGAAAAGATAATCTTCCCCTGCGCCGTGTGCTTGAATCACCGTTGCATCAGGTGTGATCCGTACGTCATTGATTTTCCAATCACTTTGCGCACCATGGCCGAACCAGACGCCAGTGTTCTCGCCCAGATGATCCCGCAGCACATGCGCCGTTTCGATATCGCCGTTCAAAATTGCGATGCCACCGGACTGCAGCCCGTCCATGATCGACGCTTTTTCAACGGCGATGCCGGACAGGTCTTCAAACGCTTCCAAATGTGCCGCCGCCACGGTGGTGATCATTGCCACATGCGGCTTGGCCATCTTGGACAGCGGCGCGATTTCGCCCGGATTGCTCATCCCGATCTCGATGATCGCGTAATCCGTGTCGGCTGGCATCCGCGCGAGCGTCAGCGGCACGCCCCAATGGTTGTTGTAAGACGCGACAGAGGCGTGGGTCTTGCCCTGTGCCTCTAACACGATCCGCATCATTTCTTTGGTGGACGTTTTGCCGACGGATCCGGTGATCCCAATCACGCGGGCATTCGTGCGGGCGCGTGCCGCGGCCCCAAGCTGTTCCAACGCGACCAAAACGTCGGACACAATCAGTAAAGGCGCGTCGTCTGCGACACCTTCAGGGCGATGTGTGACAAGTGCTGCTGCCGCCCCTTTGTCCAACGCCATCGCGACAAAGTCATGCCCGTCGCGGACGTCCTTCAGGGCAACGAACAAGTCGCCTTCTTGGATCGTGCGGGTGTCGATTGAAACGCCGTTGGCCACCCAGTCTGTTGTGGTCTTGCCACCCGTCGCTGCGGCTGCATCCGCAGAGGTCCAAAGCGTCATATCTTGCCCTCCAAGGCCGCGACAGCGACGCTGGCTTGTTCCACATCGTCAAACGGCAAAACGGTATCGCCGACAGTTTGGCCGCTTTCGTGGCCCTTACCCGCGATCAACAACGCATCACCAGGTGCCAGCGAATCGACGCCGCGCAAAATCGCCTCTGCCCTGTCACCGATTTCAGTCACAGAAGGCGTCCCGACGCCGTTCAATGCGCCAGCCATGACAGCGGCACGAATGCTTGCGGGGTCTTCGGAACGCGGGTTGTCATCAGTCACAATCACCACATCTGCATGCTGGGCCGCAGCAGCCCCCATCAATGGGCGTTTCGATGTGTCACGGTCGCCACCAGCCCCCACAATGACCACGATGCGGCCCATCACGTGCGGGCGCATTGCTTTCAGCGCGGTCGAGACAGCATCCGGCGTATGGGCATAATCAACGAACACGGCAGCGCCGTTATCACGTGTCGCTGCCAGCTCCATCCGGCCACGCACGGTTGTCAGTTCTTGCAGCGCGTCAATCACATCGTTGGGTTCAGACCCCGACGCGATGCATAGCCCTGCGGCCAGCAAAACGTTTTCGGCTTGGAACCCGCCGATCAGATCAAGGCGGGTCTGGTAACGGGTGCCCTGCCATTTGAACAACACATCTTGGCCAACAGAATCAAACCGTTGCCCGGTCAATTGCAATTGCGCGTCAGGGTGACGGCCAACGCCGATGACTTCCTGGCCGCGCGATGTGCACAGGCTTGCGACCTCGTCGCCTTTGGGATCATCAAGGTTCACGACCGCGACGCCATCTTCGGACAATACGCGTGTGAACAGACCCATTTTGGCTTCAAAGTAAGCTTCGAATGTTTCGTGGTAATCAAGGTGATCTTGCGTGAAGTTCGTAAACCCCGCCGCCGACAGCATCACCCCATCAAGGCGGCGCTGATCAAGCCCGTGCGACGATGCTTCCATCGCGGTGTGCGTGATACCGTTGCGGGCTGCGTCGGCCATGACGCGGTGCAGTGTGATCGGTTCAGGTGTTGTGTGGCTGAGCGGATATGTCCACGATCCTTCGACGCCCGTTGTGCCAAGATTGACGGCCGAACAGCCCATGATTTCCCAGATCTGACGACAGAAGGTCGAGACGGATGTTTTTCCGTTTGTTCCGGTTACCGCCACGACATTCGCAGGGTGCGGGCCAAACCAGAGTGACGCGGTCTGGGCCAATGTCTGACGTGGGTCTTGGGCAACGATCAATGCGGCATCTGATTGCGTCAGAACCTCTGCCGCTAGCGCTGCCCCGTCCTGATCCGTTAAAATGGCCGCTGCACCGTCGGCCAACGCTTTTCCAATGAAGGACGCGCCATGCACTTTCGCACCCGGCAATGCCGCAAACAACATGCCAGGCAAAACCGCCCGACTATCAACCGTGAGGCCTGTAATATCTGCTTCGCGGCCACCGGCGGCACGCAGCCCCAAGCTTGCAAGCGACGCCGCCTGATGTTGTTGACTGCCCATGTCCGACCCTCAGTATTAGTTTGAGGTCAGTGTTACACCAACGGGCTGGAGGGTTTCAATCTCTGGTCTGAGGCCAAGCAGCGGTGCGACACGGCGGATCATCTCTGCAGCGACAGGTACAGCGGTCCAACCAGCCGTGCGGCGTGGTTTATCGCCTGAATTTTCAGACGGTTCATCCAGCGTCACAATCAGAACATAGCGCGGGTTGTCAGCAGGGAACACGCTGGCGAAGGTCGAAATCACCTTGTCATCGTAGTAACCACCGCCATTTTCGCGCGGCTTGTCCGCTGTTCCTGTCTTGCCGCCCACTTCGTAGCCCAAAACTTCGCCAAAGGACGCTGTTCCGCGTTCAACCACAGCCCGCAACATGTCGCGGGATGCGCGAGATACACGTTCACTGACGATACGTTCACCGTTTTGCGGGTGATGTTGACGCAGCAATGTCGGCTCAACCTTCGTACCGCCGTTCAAAAGCGACGCGTATCCAGCGGCCAAATGCAGCGGTGACGTCGAAATGCCGTGCCCGTAAGAGATTGTCATCGTTGAGATTTCAGACCAGTTACGCGGTAGTAATGGCGCACCTGACGGCGCTTCAATCATTTCCACAGGCGTGGCTTCTAAGAAGCCGAGTTCACCCAGGAAATCGCGTTGACGGGTGCCACCTAATTGCAATGCAATGCGAGCGGTGCCGATGTTGGACGACTTCACGATGATGTCCGTTGCGGACAATTGCGCCCCGTAGTCGTGGAAATCGCGGATGCGGAAACGACCCCACGTTAGCGGACCTTTAGTATCGATCATCGTGTTCGCGTTGATCAAACCAAGTTCCATGGCCTGTGCTACCGCGAAGATTTTGAATGTCGAGCCGAGTTCATACACCCCCTGCACCGCGCGGTTAAACAATGGGCTGTCTGATTGATCGCCCGTCAACAAAACCTGCGGGCGGTTATTAGGGTCGAAGTCCGGCAAAGACGCCATCGCGATGATTTCGCCTGTGTGCACGTCCATCAATACGGATGCAGCACCTTTGGCGTTCATCAACGTCATACCGCCGTGCAACACTTCTTCGGTCGTGGCCTGCACGGTCAAATCAAGCGACAGCTCCAGCGGCGCACCTTCGCTTGCCGGATCGCGTAGGAAGTTGTCGAATTGACGTTCAACGCCTGCGACACCAATCACTTCGGCACTAGCCACGCCTTCACGCCCGTAGGACGCACCACCGAGGATGTGTGCGGCGACAGGACCGTTTGGATAGAGCCGCATTTCACGCGGACCGAACAACAACCCCGGAGAGCCGATATCGTGGACCTGCTGCATTTGTTCAGGACTTAACTGTCTGCGGACCCACAGAAATTTGCGCGACCCTGTGAAGTCTTCGAGCAGTTCTTTTTCGTCCATTTCAGGGAAAATGGCGGCAAGCTGCGTCGCTGCGTTTGCAGGATCAACCATGTCTTGCGGGTGGGCATAAAGACTGAATGTTTCAAGGTTCGTGGCCATGATCCGCCCGTTGCGGTCCACAATATCGGACCGTTGGCCGATAATCGGGTTGCCGTTGGCAACCGCGCGCGGTTCTTCCGCGACGGTGCCCGCAAGCGTGCCCATGCGCAGACCAATCGTCATAAACGCCACGAAGAATGCAGCCCCAAGAACAAGCAAACGCCCTTCGGCGCGCATTCGTGCCTGATCAGCCATTTCTTCATGACGCAGGCGGATGTTCTCTTTTTCAATCGCTTTCGTGTCTTCGCCCTGATCACGGGCTTTGAGAATACGGGCAAGCGGGCGCAGGGGCGTGCGGATCATAGCGGATCCTCGTCGGTTGGTTCTGGAACGTAGTTGTTGACGTCAATCGGATCAGTGATCGGCAGGATTTCCGGCAATGGATAAATGATGTGGTCAACCTGACCGAATGCATCCGGCATCAATGGTAGAAGGCCAAGACGTTCATAATTCAGCTCAGCCAGATCACGCAGGCGGTCCGGACGGTTCAGGTAAGCCCATTCCGCGCGCAACATGCCGATACGTTCATGCGCCGCACCAATTTCGCGGTGCAACTTGCGGACCTCGGAAATCGCATCACGGGTTTTGTAGTTCTCTTGATATGACCAAAACCCCAGCGCCATCACCATAATGGCCCCCACAAACAACATGAGCCCCCGCATCACCGTTTTCCCTTTTTCTTCTTCATTGGCATCCCCAAGTCCGCTGGATCAATGTCCGCCGCCGGAACGTCTGTTCTGGTGGCCACGCGCAGTTTCGCGGAACGTGATCTTGGGTTTTCAGCTAATTCTTGTTCATCCGGCCCGATGGCCTTGCGCTTTGTCACCTTAAAGGCAGCAGCAATTTCTTCGGTCGCGGGCGCGTAGCGGTTTGCATTGGCCATGCCGCCGCCACGGGCCTGCAGGAACCGTTTGACCATGCGATCTTCGACTGAATGGAAGGTCACGACAGCAAGCTGCCCGCCAGGCTTGAGCGCACGTTCAGCGGCCATAAGGCCCTCTGCCAGCTCACCATATTCGTTGTTCACCGCAATCCGTAGCGCTTGGAACGTCCGCGTCGCGGGATGCGATTGACCGGGCTTTGAACGTGGCAAACAGCCTTCAACGATCTTTGCCAATTCCAGCGTTGTTTCCAACGGACGCGCCGCGACGATGGCTTTGGCAATGCGACGCGATGCGCGTTCTTCGCCATACAGGAAGATAATGCTGGCGATTTCTTCTTCATCATAGGTGTTGCAGATGTCGGCTGCAGACAGCCCGTCCTGCGACATACGCATATCCAAAGGTCCGTCGCGCATGAAAGAAAAGCCACGTTCGGCCAAATCCAACTGCATCGACGATACACCCAGATCCAGCACGATCCCGTCCAGATCAGACGCATATTCGTCGAGCCGTGAAAACACACCCTCAACCAACTCAATCCGGTCGCCGAAATCTTTGGTCCACGGTTCGGCCAATTCAAACGCCAATGGATCGCGATCCACACCGATCACTTTATCCGCGCCGGCGGCCAGCAATTCACGTGTGTACCCCCCCGCCCCGAACGTGCCATCCAGCCAAACGCCAGAGACAGGTGCGACCGCTTGGATAAGCGGCCGGATCAGGACAGGAATGTGAGGGTCGTTTTGGTCTGCGGCAGCTGACATATTCTTTATCCGTCCAACAGGCTGAGCGGATCAAAGTCGTCGCCCTGCCCTTCAAGCCAATCGGCCATGTTATCGCCGACTTCCTCGGTATAGGTTTCGGCTTTCCAAATCTCGAAGTGATCACCAAGGCCGCTGAAATACAGCTCACCGTCTTTCAGGCCAAGTTTCTGGCGCTGCTTGATGGGCATGACAGTGCGACCATCCTTATCAACGTCCAGCTTGATGGATTGACCGATAAACAGCCGGGACAGGCGTTTTTTCGCGTCAGACCCACGAGGCAATGCGTTGATTTGATCGACGACCTTATTGAACTCTTCCACGGTGTAGCCGTGCAGTTCGTTTTTCAGGTGATCGCCATAAAGAAGATACATGCGGGGAGATAGGCCAGTGGTCCATTCGGGATCGCCAGCCTCAAGCACACGACGAAAATCAGCAGGGATCGACATGCGTCCCTTGCTGTCCACCTTTTGGGTGTGTTCGCCTGTAAAACTCAAGACCACTGTCCCTTGGTCCTCTCTGATGTGCCCAAATCGGCGTTAGATGTGAAAATGGCGAACTGAGCTGCTGCCACTGCTCAATTCGCCACCTTCTGCCCTTATCGGGCTCGTCCAGCTGCGCGCGCCACCTGGGGGGATGTCTGCTCGCTCGCGCGCCGGATCTCTTCGTTCGGTAATGACGAGGCCTGTATGAAACCTGCTTTTGCCGGTGGGGTTCTTTTTCGCCCCTTGTTGTCATGTTCTCGTCGTTGCCGTGCTTATGTTGTGACCTATGTTCGCCCACCGATCAACACCTTTTTGGGATTTCATGGAACCATATGATGTTTTTCGAACACCCCAAAAACAACATATAGTATGCAGTGTTTCGTGGGAGGTAACATTCGCGTCAGTTAATAAAGGATAAATTCCGAATTAAGGTTATCCACAACGGCATATATTGTGGTACACAAAATTCCCATTTTTTTTGAGTTTGTTTGCTTGATAGACATTTCAAAGCGCCGATTACCTCGGATCGGGTGTCGTATTTGATGCGAATCTTATCGAATCCCAAATCTGTCCACTTAGATTCCATAATTTCCCAGACGCCCCATGAATTCCCAGAATCTAAAAACCCCCGCCTGACGCGAGGGTTTTCTATTTCGATTACTTTGGCAGTCCGGTTACGCCATGCCACCGTCAATGAAACGCCGCGCCAATTGACGGTACGCTTCGGCCATCGGGCTGTCTCCCGCCGCAATTGGCGTTCCTGCGTCGCCCGCCAGCCGCGTGTCCAAATCAATCGGCAACGCGCCAAGCATCGGCACGCCGATCTTCTCGGCCTCAGCTGCTACGCCACCGTGACCAAAGATATGGCTTTCGTGACCGCAATTCGGACAATGGAATGTCGACATGTTCTCGATCAGGCCAAGGACAGGCGTGTTGAGCGACTTGAACATATCAAGCGCTTTACGCGCATCCAGCAGCGCCACATCTTGCGGCGTGCTGACGACAACTGCGCCAGTTAGTTCCGTCTTTTGGCACAATGTCAGCTGCACATCGCCAGTTCCGGGCGGCAGGTCGACAATAAGAACGTCAAGCTCGCCCCATTCCACCTGCCCCAGCATCTGCTGCAAGGCGCCCATCAACATAGGACCGCGCCAAACGACAGCCTTGTCAGGGTCTACCATCAGCCCAATCGACATCATCGTCACGCCATGCGCTTTGAGTGGTATAATAGTCTTGCCGTCTGGCGAACCGGGGCGCTGATTGACGCCCATCATGCGCGGCTGGCTCGGACCATATATATCAGCGTCAAGCAAACCGACGCGACGCCCCTCTTTGGCAAGCGCCACGGCAAGGTTCGAAGAAACGGTCGATTTACCCACACCGCCTTTGCCAGACCCGATCGCAAGGATACGGTCGACACCCGTTACCTTCGCAGGACCAGCCTGCGGTGTTGGGTGACGTCCGACCTTCAACGCTGGCGGTTCACCTTTCGGTGCCGCCGCTGGCGTCGCAGGTCCGTGCGCCGTCAAGACAACAGACACGCTTTCAACGCCGGACAGATTTGACACAACCGCCTGTGCGGCAGTTCGGACGCCGCCCATGCGGCTTGCTTCTTCTGGAGTCGGTGCTTCGATCACGAAACGGACGGTACTACCTTCTATTGTCAACGCCCGTACCATGTCGCGCGCAACGATAGATTCGCCGCCCGGCAACGTAACTGCGCCCAATGCGCCTAAAACTTGGTCACGTGTGACTGACATCGCTCTGCCTCTTTCTGAAAATTGCACAATCTAGAAGCCTGTTTCACAGATTTGAGGCAATTCGCAAGACAACGCGGGCCCCCTAAGACAATTTGTGACAGGTTCAAGACAATAGGTCAGGAATGCTCATGCATTTTCTGCATAGCAGCAATGCCGATTTGAATATTGTGCAGATGCAGCAAAATCCCACATAACAGTCACAACAGAAAGAACGGCACCTCCCGCCGAACGACGCAAACGAAAGACGAAGACGATGGCATTTATCACTGAGAACCGCACTGCGACAGTAACACTTGCAGACCGCGCAACAGCGCTTTTCGCGAACATCAGCGAAGCATACGCGCAGCGCAAGTTGTACAAAACAACATACAACGAACTTCAGTCCCTCACAAACCGTGAGCTGGCTGACCTCGGCATCCACCGCTCCATGATCAAGCGGATCGCACTGGACGCAGCACAGAAATAATCGCATTCGGATCACTTCTCTCCTCCCAGAATGAATGATCCGATATCCCCGGTCTACTTCCTCCCAGATATGACCGGGACACTTGAAGGACCGACGACATCCACCTCCTCCCGGATGTCGTCGGACACCTCAAAAAACAGATTTTCGGCGATGTCACCTCCTCCCGACTAGCCGAGATAGAGCGGTCCAGCCCACCTCCTCCCGGGTTAAGCCGCTCTCGTCGCCTACACCACACCTCCTCCCGTGGTCGTGGGCACAAATAAGAGAACCGCAGCGCCCACCTCCTCCCGGGCACTGCGGTTTTTTTACGTCTTGTCGACAGGTCAAACCTAAGCGGTTCGGCGAAACACCATTTCCGTATCTTGATTGTGAGATTGGTCGTTGACCTGTGACGCTTGAAAGAAGCTCACCAATTCCCGTAGTTTTGTAGCCCCCTGCGCAAGCTTTGCTGCACTGTGCGCACTCTGATCCGCCAACGCTGCGTTCTTTTGGGTCGTGTTATCAATTTGCGACGTCGCTGCGTTTACCGCAGCCAGTCCTTCTGACTGCTCTAATGCAGCCTGTGAAATCTCTTTGATGTTTGTCACAACCTGATCCAGTTCATTCCCGATCAGCCCCAAAGATGCGCCTGTTTGATCAACCAGATCAGACCCAGACGCGACATTTGCATTACTGCGTACGATCAGTTCCGAAATATCGCGTGCCGCTTCTGCGGTGCGTTGTGCCAAAGCGCGAATCTCGCTGGCGACAACGGCGAACCCCTTGCCAGCATCACCGGCCCGCGCAGCTTCGATCCCCGCATTCAGCGCCAGTAGATTCGTCTGGAAAGAAATGGAATCGATGACTTCAATGATTTTCCCGATTTCACCTGACCCGTCTTTGATTTCCTGCATTGCGGCAATCGCATCAGACACGACGCGTGTTCCTGTGCCGGAATTGCCGGCTGCCTCTTGGGCGAATGACGTCGCCTGTTGTGCATTCAATGCGGTTTGCTGCACAGCACTTGATATTTCTTCAAGCGTTGCGGCGGTTTCTTCCAAGGTGGCCGCTTGCGCTTCACCGCGGTGCGCCAAATCTTGTGCGTTGCGCGCAATCTCGTTTGATTCGGTTTCCAACCCGCGGGACACGCTGTTGATGGAACTGACCAGCTGTTCCAGCCGGTCCATTGTCGCGTTGAATTGCGCATTAATCGGCGCAAACAGCGGCAATGTCGCAGCTGGTAACCGCACGGACAGATCCCCGTCTGACAAAGACTGCAACCCATTGGACAAATCCGTTGTCGCCTGCCGCTGCGCTGTCACATCTGTTGCGACCTTAACAATGCGAACAACCTGACCGTTTTCATCAAAGACAGGATTATAGTACGCCTTGATCCAGACGGCCTGACTGGATTTTGTCAGCCGCCGAAATTCGCCTTCGTGAACGTCACCTGCGCGCAAAGTGGCCCAGAAATCCCTGTACCCAGCGCTTTGCGCGAATGACGGTTCCACAAATATGCTGTGCGGTTTCCCGACGACGTCCGCCGGATCATAGCCCATGAGATTGCAGAAATTACTGTTGGCCTCAATAATTGTGCCATCCGTTTCGAACCAGATCACGGCCATGACCCGATCAACGGCCACACGCAGACCTTCAGGCCAGGATTTCTGTGCTACCGTCGCCGCCGATCTCAATCGCAACATCATGTCCGTCCTATACTGATCATAAGCTGGCAGAATGAGGCTTCACTGTTGAGAAATCCTTAACTTGCAACATCGCGGCTCGCCATTGCCTTGCATGTCGGCTTAGTGTGCCCGAATGACCCAAGAAATTCTGATCGCCCTGATGACATTCTCCTTCGTCAGCTCCATTACCCCCGGTCCAAATAATCTTATGTTGATGGCATCTGGTGCGAATTTCGGACTGCGCCGCACAATCCCGCATATGTTGGGAATTTCGTTGGGCCACGCATTTATGGTCACGATGGTCGGCGTCATTCTGCTGCAGGTTTTTGTCACCTATCCGGTATTAAACACGGTCCTAAAGGTGCTGAGCGTTGGCTACATGGTCTGGCTCGCATGGAAAATCGCAAATGCGGTACCGCCCGAGGCGAAATCGGTCACCGGATCACCCTTTACGTTTATGCAGGCGGCCGCTTTTCAATGGGTGAACCCGAAAGCGTGGTTCATGGCGATTACAGCCATTAACAACTACGCCCCGCAAGAAAATGGGGTCTGGGTTGGTGCCCTGACTGTCGCCGCAATCTTTGCCGCAACGAACCTACCATCGGTATCAGTCTGGGCGTGGCTGGGCGTGCAAGTCAGGCGCTTGTTGCGTACGCCGCGCCGGTTGCGCAGCTTCAACATCACGATGGCCGTACTATTACTACTGTCGCTCTACCCTGTTTTGACCCACTAGAACGGCACATCGTCCGCTTGAGCCGCATTCACGACAAAGCGCGCCACGACGTGTTTGGAACCGGCTTTGTCAAATTCGATCTCAAGCTTGTCGCCCTCAATCCCCATGACTTCGCCGTACCCAAATTTCTGATGGAACACGCGGTCACCGGTTGTGAATGCGCTGACGGCGTCCAGATCAATCGTCATGTTCTTGGCAGCAGCGGGCTGGGCCACACCGCGTTGTTGGCTACGCGTTTGCAACCTGCGCCAACCGGGTGAGTTATAGACGTCAGCGTTCGCGGCCTTGTCATGCAGGTCCGACCCCATTGCGGCTTGGGTCGCGGGCGATGCGCTCGCGGCCATGCCAGCCGCCCCAAATCCGCCGCCGTACAGACCCGGTGGGGTTAGAACGTCGACGTGGTCCTCTGGCAATTCGTCAATGAACCGCGACGGCAGCGCCGACTGCCACTGACCATAGACACGCCGGTTCGCAGCAAATGAAATCGTACAAATCTGTTCAGCACGGGTGATGCCGACGTAGGCCAAACGGCGTTCTTCTTCGAGCCCCTTGACCCCGCTTTCATCCATCGACCGTTGCGAGGGGAACAATCCGTCTTCCCAACCGGGCAAGAACACAGCCGGAAATTCGAGCCCCTTAGCGGCGTGCAGCGTCATGATGCTGACTTTCTCGCCCTGCTCTTCGGTCTCGTTATCCATGATCAGGCTGACGTGTTCGAGAAACCCTTGCAGATTCTCGAAATTCTCAAGCGCTTTGACAAGTTCCTTGAGGTTTTCCAACCGCCCCGGTGCTTCAGGCGTTTTGTCGTTTTGCCAGAAGCCTGTGTAGCCCGATTCATCAAGGATCATCTCGGCCAATTCAACATGTGTGTCGGCCTCGGCCATCACTTGGGCATGCCAACGGTCCAAGCCATCGACCAAGATCGTCAGTTCTTTCAGTCCCTTACCGCCAAGTCGTTTTTCCTGAACACAAATACGCGCGCCTTCAACCAGTGACACGCCACTTTCACGCGCAGCCATCTGGATCGTCTGCACAGCTTTGTCGCCAAGGCCGCGCTTGGGTGTATTCACGATACGTTCGAACGCCAGATCATCATCTTGTGACACGGCGAGCCGGAAATAGCCCATGGCATCGCGGATCTCGAGCCGTTCATAGAAACGTGGCCCGCCGATGACGCGGTACGGCAGGCCGATCGTCAAAAAGCGATCTTCGAATGCACGCATCTGATGCGACGCACGGACCAAAATCGCCATGTTGTCGGGGCTGATCTTATCCAGACCACGTGTGCCGCGTTGCATCGCCTCAATCTCTTCGCCGATCCAGCGCGCTTCTTCTTCGCCGTCCCAATGGCCGATCAGGCGCACCTTTTCGCCGTCTTCTTCGGCGGTCCATAGCTCTTTGCCCAATCGTCCCTTGTTGCCCGCAATCACGCCAGACGCAGCAGCAAGGATATGCGGGGTGGATCGGTAGTTTTGTTCCAGCCGGACCACGACAGCGCCGGGGAAATCTTTTTCAAACCGCAGGATGTTGCCGACTTCGGCACCGCGCCAGCCGTAGATCGACTGATCGTCATCACCGACGCAACAGATGTTCTTGTGTTTGCTCGCCAACAACCGCAGCCACAGATACTGGGCCACGTTGGTATCTTGATATTCGTCCACCAAAATATAGCGGAACCAACGTTGATATTGATCTAGGATGTCTTGGTTCTGCTGAAAGATCACAACCATATGCAGCAGGATATCGCCAAAATCGACCGCATTCAGATCTTTAAGACGTTGCTGGTAGGCGGCATAAAGCGCCACCCCTTTGTGATCAAACGCCCCGCCATCAGCGGCAGGAATATTGTCTGGCGTCAGTGCTTTGTTTTTCCAGTTGTCGATGATCCCTGACAACATGCGCGGCGGCCAGCGTTTTTCGTCAATGCCATCGGCGCGGATCAATTGTTTGAGCAGACGCAGCTGATCATCCGTATCCAAAATCGTAAAGTTCGACTTCAACCCGACCAATTCCGCATGGCGCCGCAACAGTTTAGCACAAACCGAATGGAACGTGCCCAACCATGGCATGCCTTCGACGGCCTCGCCCATCATTTGACCCACACGATTCTTCATCTCGCGGGCAGCCTTGTTGGTAAACGTCACCGCCAAAATCTCGTGCGGCCGCGCAGTCCCCGTCGCCAGCAAATGACCAATCCGCGTGGTCAACGCTTTCGTCTTACCCGTGCCAGCACCAGCCAGCATCAACACAGGACCATCCAACGCCTCAACCGCTTCGCGTTGGGCAGGGTTCAACCCGTCCAGATAAGGCGCACCGCGACTGGCCATCGCACGCTGGGACAAAGGAACGGACGCTGCCTCGAAGGCATCTTCATCGGAAAAATTGCTCATGCCGCATGTTACCGCGAATCCGTACACGTTAAAACCCTAATGTTCGCGGTCTGTTCTGCAGGTTTTACATCTTCGCGACCTTCCGCTTTCATCTGTCCAAAACAACTCACCTGAACGCTTGCCCCAAACGCGCCTTCCCCCATACGGTACCGCCATGAGCCACGATCGTTTTCCCGCCATTTCCGACCTAAAAGCCCGTGCCCAGCGCCGTATTCCACATTTCGTTTGGGAATATCTGGACAGTGGCACAGGGACAGAGGCCACGTTGAAGCGTAACCGGAAAAAGCTGGACGACGTCCTGTTCCAACCTTCGATCCTGCACGGCGTGTTTACACCAGACTTGTCGACGACGTTTCTTAACCGAGAATATCCGCTGCCGTTCGGAATCGCCCCCGTGGGTATGTCGGGCCTGATTTGGCCGGGTGCGGAACAGATGTTAGCACGGACCGCCGCGAAAGAAGCGATCCCATACACGATTTCAACGGTCGCAACCCAAACGCCAGAGGACGTCGCAGATCATCACGGCGGTCAGGGCTGGTTCCAGATTTACCCCCCAAGTGACGCGGGTATTCGCGCAGACATGCTGAAACGTGCGAAAGATGCTGGATTTCATACGCTTGTGATGACAGTCGACGTGCCGGTCGCATCACGCCGCGAACGCCAAACACGCGGTGGGCTTCAACAACCGCCGCGCCTGACGCCGCGCTTGGCGATGCAGGCAGCGCGTTGTCCTGCGTGGCTGGATGGCATTCGCAAGATCGGCATGCCCCGCATGAAACTAATGGACAGTTACGCCGAACAAACGACAAGGCTGCCTTCAAACCAGCACGTGGGTTATCTGCTACGCACGTCTCCTGATTGGGACTATGTCGATATGTTGCGGGCTGAATGGGATGGGCCGCTGATTATCAAAGGGGTGTTGGACGCTAACGATGTCACAGCGCTCGCGGCGAAAGGGGTTGATGCGATCTGGATCAGCAACCACGCGGGCCGTCAATTTGATGCGGCTCCCGCGACAATCGAGGTGCTGCCAGCGATCCGCGCAGCGACCGATCTGCCAATTATCTTCGACAGCGGCGTGCAAGGCGGTCTCGATATCATGCGTGCGCTCGCACTGGGGGCGGATTTTGTCATGCTGGGCCGTGCGTTTCATTACGGCCTAGGTGCTATGGGCGAACCGGGGGCCGCCCATGTCGTTGATATTCTGCGCCAAGATATGATCGCCAACATGGGCCAGATCGGTGCGCGCCGTCTCGCCGAACTGCCCGACCGTGTGATCTAGGCGTTAGCTACGCTTCACACCGTTTCGTTTGGCGACGTAATCCACCAGATGCGGGACGTAGTTTTCGGGACCATCGCCCCCATCTGCATGTGCCATGGCAAGGCTGTTCTTGATCGCATTCCCAACGGGGTTCGCAAGGTTAACGCTATCCGCCATCGCCTCGAGATACCGCATGTCTTTCAACGCATTGGTAATCGTAAACTTATGGGCCTCCGCGTTACCTTCGACCGCATATCCCATGAACGTCTGATAGAACCCGCAGTCCATCCGGCTACCGCGGATCACGCTATCGAACTGATCCGTCGTGATCCCAACCTTTTCGGACAGTGCCAGTGCTTCGGAATACATTGCCGCATAGCCCATCGCGAGCATGTTGTTGAGCAGCTTCATCTTATGCCCAGCGCCGACGTCGCCCATGTGCACGATTGTATCGGCCCACGCATCAAGCACCGGTTTGATCCGCGCAAATGTGTCTTCAGACGCCCCAACCATTGTCGCAAGTTCCCCTGCTTCGGCCTGCACGGGTGTGCCGCCCAATGGCGCGTCGGCCATAAAGCATCCTTTTTCTCCCAATATTTCTGCGAGTTTCGCAGTGGACGTTGGATCAGACGTCGAACAATCCACAATGACACTGCCCTCTGCCAAAGTCGGCAAAAGCGCCATGACGATGGCTTCGACCTGCGGCGAACCCGGTGCGCAGATGTGGATGATTGAAGCGGCGGTCGCGAGAGCGGCGAGGTTGCTGGCCTCCTGCGCGCCCTGCCCGACCAGATCGTCCACTGGCCCTCTGTTCCGGTGCGCGATCACATGCACTTCGAACCCAGCGCCCAAGATGTTCTTGGCCATCCCATGCCCCATCAGGCCTACGCCTACGAATCCAACAACGTCCTGTGCCATTTAGTCATTTCCTCCAACCCATTTGAGATGACTGTGCCCCTGCTGGTTCTATCCCGCAACCTGTTCTAGGGTTTGCACAACATTTGAGGAGGATCACCCATGCCAGAGTTCGCGACCTACCCTAGTTTGCGCAACAAACCTGTTCTTGTCACAGGCGGCGCAAGCGGAATTGGTGCCATGACCGTCGCCGCATTTGCCGAACAAGGTGCCAAGGTCGCATTCCTTGATCGTGATGCAGACGCCAGTGCAAAGGTCGCCGCAGAAACAGGGGCTGCCTACGCCCTATGCGATTTACGCGACATCGCGGCCACGCAGACCGCGATCGCAGAACTGGCATCGCAAGTGGGGGATTTCCTTGTGCTTGCCAATAACGCCGCCCGCGATGATCGTCATGATTGGAAAGACGTCACTCCTGAATATTGGGACGAACGTATGGATACGAACCTGCGCCATATGTTCTTCACGATGCAAGCTGTCGCCCCCGGCATGATTTCTGCGGGTGGCGGGTCGATCATCAACCTTGGTTCGAACAGCTGGTGGGAAGCCGTCGGGAATTTCCCCGCCTATGCCACTGCAAAAGCCGCCGTACATGGCCTGACCCGTACGATGGCCCGCGATTTGGGGCGTGATCGTATTCGTGTGAATACGGTCGTTCCCGGATGGATCATGACAGAGCGTCAAAAAGAGCTATGGACGACGCCAGAAGCGCTTGAAAACCATAAGCAATCGCAATGCCTGCCCGACCTCATTGATCCGGTTTACGTCGCCCGCATGGTTTTGTTTTTGGCATCGGATGACGCGGCGATGTGCACTGCAAGCAACTATATGGTGGAAGCCGGCTCTATATAGTCTGACGCGAGCAGCGGTTTGATCCGCTGCCCGCTACGTTCACCTAAGCGTCTTCGGCAAAAACGTCTGCCAAGAACTGCCCCGCTGCGTCTAAAACCTCGCCATGGATCACATCGCGATGGCGCAGCCCCCAATCGGAACAGATATTATCATCACCCATCAGCGCCGTTGCCGCTTTCCCGATGATCCCGCAAGTTGGCAGAAAGCTGAAATGGGCCGCCTCGGGTATCCAGACATGCGCGGCGTCCGGCAGTTTTGTACCAAGATGGGATGCATCCACCGCATGCGGTATCGTATCTGCCGTCCCCAAGCCAATCGTCATGACGGGCAGTTCCATTGCGGCCAGACCATCAGCTGTCATCGCCTGTGTCAGAGCCGGATCAATGGCGAGAACCGCGTCGATCCTTGGGTCAGTCCAATCCGCTTCGTAAAGCTTGGCATCAATCGCGTCGAAATCGACACCTGCTGCGTTCATCCAGTCACAGTCAGGTTTTTCCACGGGCTGTGCGCAATACCGGATAAAGGCGTCTTTTGACAATGCAGCCCCACCCAAAGATAATGCAGCCGCACCACCCAATGAAAAACCGACAGCAGCAACCCGATCCATATCCGCAGCTAGTTCCCCCAAAGCGCCAGTCTCTAACGCATCCAATGCTGCCGTCAGATCACGCGTCCGTTGCCAGAGCATGGGCGTCTGATGCGGGTCACTGTCGCGTGACATGGTGCCTTGATGGTTCGTCGACACAACGATGATCCCATGTGCGGCCATGGCCGATGCGAACCATCCGGTTTGGACTGCTTTGCCACCCGACCCGTGTGAAAAGATCACGACAGGATGCTCACCTGACAGTGCGGGTGCGTCTAGCTGCGCTTCAAACCCATCGAACAACGCGTTTTCTGCAAAAGTTTCGGACACCACAGCGCTGTCCGTCGGGTACCAAACGTGCACCTCGATTGGTGCATCGCGATGCGGCGCCGTGATGGATTGGACGGTATACCCCTGTGCTGCAGCTGCATTCTGCGTATCGCTCGCCAAAACAATTGCCGCGCCAGCTACCGTCGCTGCGGTGCATATCCCAAGTGTCATCGTGTGTCTCATGTCTGCGTCCTTTCCTGTGACATTGATCCAGCAATTGCCTACACCTTAGAAAAATACGTCCTGAAACCGCATTCAGGTCGTCCGCAAACCGATTTCAGGACTAAATTGTCTCATGATTAACCTTCCCCTACCCGTTGTTGTGAGCCTGATCCTTTGCTTTGTCCTTGTGCGGGGCTGGCTGACTGGTGTGGCACGACCTTTGTTAATCCTGCTGGCACTTTGTGCGGCACAGGCGATGATTGCGACCTTGAACGATATCGTCACCAATCCGTTTCTGGTTAATCTGCAAGTCGCCAACGCGAGCCTGATCGCCGCCATGGCATGGGTTGCTTATGTGACGACAACCCAACGTCCTTACGCACGCAAGTGGGATGAACTTCATTTGGTGGCCGGCCCCGCAATCATGCTTGTGATCGCGAACGTGCTGCCAATGGCTTTGGACAGCCTTCTGGCGCTTTGGTTCGCTGGACACGGGATCGCGATACTAAGGTCAATTTCGAAAGGACCGGACGCCTTACCGAATGTCCCGCTTGAAAGCACCGAAACAGCCCGCAAGTTATGGATGGGCACGGCGCTGACGTTGCTGGCGACTGCGGCCATTGATGTGTTCATTTTCGGGGCTGTGATCGCGGGCTTCGGTGACTTGGTGCCATTCATTGTCAACATCATCTCTGCGGTCGTCTTATTGTGTCTCGGTCTGATCGGCTTGGCGCAACCGGTCACGCATACGGTCGAACACGCCCCGCCGCCAACAACACCAAAACCAGCCGATGAAGAAGCGACCGCACTTTTCGCTCGTGCGACGGCGTTGCTTGAATCCGAAAAGCTGTATCTTGATCCGGACCTCAATCTGACCCGCCTCGCGCACCGCCTGCACGTACCAGTGAAAAAACTGTCGGCCGCCATCAACCAAAGCACTGGCGAAAACGTGTCGCGTCTCATCAATGGCTACCGCATCCAAACGGTCTGCGCGGATATTTCCAACGAAAACGTGCCAATCACGCAAGCCATGTTTGCTGCGGGATTTTCAACGAAGTCGAATTTCAACACTGAATTTCGCCGCGTGACTGGGCAATCCCCGCGCGAATGGCTGCAAAACCGCAAAAATAGCGCCGCAATGCAGCGTTAGCGCAAACTACGCAGTTATACGAACTTTACAAAGGCCGTTTTGTAACTAATGGTGCCGCAACTGCGAAAGGGACGACCATGACTGACTTCAAAAAAATTCTCATTGCGAACCGCGGCGAAATCGCGATCCGCATCATGCGCGCGGCAAACGAGATGGGAAAGAAGACGGTCGCGGTTTACGCCGAAGAAGACAAATTGGGCCTGCACCGGTTCAAGGCGGACGAGGCATATCGGATCGGTGAGGGCCTTGGTCCCGTCGCCGCCTACCTGAGCATCGAAGAAATCATCCGCGTCGCAAAGATGTCAGGTGCCGACGCGATCCACCCGGGTTATGGCCTGCTGTCCGAGAACCCTGAATTTGTAGATGCCTGCGAAGCCAACGGCATCACCTTTATCGGCCCAAAGGCTGCGACAATGCGGATGTTGGGCGACAAAGCCTCTGCACGTAACGTGGCCGTTGATGCGGGCGTTCCGGTTATTCCGGCCACGGATGTGCTTGGCGACGATATGGACGCGATCAAAAAGGAAGCCGCAGAAGTTGGCTATCCTTTGATGCTGAAAGCCTCATGGGGTGGCGGCGGTCGCGGCATGCGTGCCATCAATTCTGAAGAAGAGCTTGAAGAAAAGGTTCTTGAAGGCCGTCGCGAAGCAGAAGCTGCATTCGGCAACGGCGCTGGTTTCTTGGAGAAGATGATCGTGCGGGCCCGTCACGTCGAGGTCCAAATTCTCGGCGACAGCCACGGCCAGATTTACCACCTGTGGGAACGCGATTGTTCGGTTCAGCGCCGGAACCAAAAGGTAGTCGAACGCGCCCCTGCCCCGTATCTGTCAGGCACCCAGCGCGAAAAAATCTGTAATCTCGGCAAGAAAATCTGCCAGCACGTGAACTACGAATGTGCCGGTACGGTCGAATTCCTGATGGATATGGACAGCGGCGAATTCTACTTCATCGAAGTAAACCCGCGCGTTCAGGTGGAACACACCGTGACCGAAGAAGTCACAGGCATCGACATCGTCCGTGCCCAAATCCTGATCGCTGAAGGCAAATCTTTGGTCGAAGCAACTGGTTGCGCGTCCCAGTACGACGTTCAACTTGATGGCCACGCGCTGCAATGCCGCGTGACAACCGAAGATCCGCAAAACAACTTCATTCCCGATTACGGTCGCATCCAAATGTACCGTTCGGCGACGGGTCCGGGCATCCGTCTTGACGGCGGCACCGCATATTCAGGTGCAGTCATCACACGCTACTACGACTCTTTGCTGACCAAAGTGACCGCCCGCGCGCCCACACCGGAAATGGCAATCGCCCGCATGGACCGCGCCCTGCGCGAATTCCGTATTCGCGGCGTGTCGACCAACATTGCGTTTGTGGAAAACCTGCTGAAGCATCCAACCTTCTTGTCCAATGAATACCACACCAAATTCATCGACGAGACGCCAAGCCTGATGGATTTCAAAAAGCGCCGCGATCGAGCTACGAAAATCCTGACATATGTTGCTGACATCACGGTAAACGGACACCCCGAAACGGCTGGTCGTCCGCGCCCTGCCGCCGATGTGAAACCACCAAAACCACCGGTGAAACCATCACTTGAGGTCGTGCCCGGCACACGCAACATTCTGGACGATTTCGGTCCGGAAGCGGTGGCCAACTGGATGCGCGATCAGAACCAATTGCTGATCACCGACACCACAATGCGTGACGGTCACCAGTCCTTGCTGGCCACACGCATGCGGTCGATCGACATGATCAACGCGGCCCCTGCTTATGCACAGAAAATGAATCAATTGTTCTCTGTAGAATGCTGGGGCGGTGCGACGTTTGACGTGGCCTACCGGTTCTTGCAGGAATGCCCATGGCAGCGGCTGCGCGACATCCGTGCGGTGATGCCAAACATCATGACGCAAATGCTTTTGCGGGCGTCCAACGGGGTTGGCTACACCAACTACCCTGACAACGTCGTGCAAGAATTCGTGCGCCAAGCCGCTGACTCTGGCGTTGACGTGTTTCGCGTGTTTGACAGCCTCAACTGGGTTGAAAACATGCGCGTCGCGATGGATGCGGTTGGCAAGTCCGGCAAAGTCATCGAAGGCACGATCTGCTACACAGGCGACATGCTGGACCCTGATCGGGCGAAATACGACCTGAAATACTACATCGGCATGGCCAAAGAACTGGAAGCGGCGGGCGCGCATGTGCTTGGTCTGAAAGACATGGCTGGCCTGTTGAAGCCAGCCGCTGGTCGTGCGCTGGTTAAGGCGTTGAAAGAAGAGGTCGGCCTGCCGATCCACTTCCACACGCACGATACCTCCGGTGCTGCAACAGCAACCGTTCTGGCCGTATCAGATGCGGGCGTGGATGTTGTGGATGCGGCGATGGACAGCTTTTCCGGCAACACATCCCAGCCAACACTTGGGTCTATCGTTGAGGCGCTGAAAGGCACCGAACGTGATACAGGTCTTGATGTGAAAGCGATCCGCGAGATTTCAAACTATTTTGAACAGGTCCGCGAACATTACAAAGCCTTCGAATCCGGTCTGCAAGCACCAGCATCCGAAGTCTACCTGCACGAAATGCCAGGAGGTCAGTTCACTAACCTCAAATCACAAGCACGGTCCTTGGGTCTGGAAGAACGTTGGCACGAGGTCGCACAGACCTATGCAGACGTGAACCAGATGTTCGGCGATATCGTCAAAGTGACGCCGTCTTCCAAAGTTGTGGGTGACATGGCTTTGATGATGGTGAGCCAAAACCTGACACGCGCGGATGTTGAAGACCCGAAAACCGACGTCGTCTTCCCTGATTCTGTTGTGGACATGATGAAGGGCTCGCTTGGTCAACCACCGGGTGGCTGGCCAAAGGGAATCCAGAAGAAGGTGCTGAAGGGCGAAAAGCCGTCGACAGACCGTCCCGGCCAGCACTTGGCCCCTGTTGATCTGGATGCAACCCGCAAGGAGCTTAGCGATTTGCTGGATGGACGTGTCATTGATGACGAAGATCTTAACGGCTACCTGATGTACCCGAAAGTCTTCCTTGATTACATGGGTCGCCACCGGACATATGGTCCCGTGCGCACATTGCCGACCAAAACGTTCTTCTACGGCATGGAACCGGGCGAAGAAATCGCGGCGGAAATCGATCCGGGCAAGACGCTGGAAATCCGCATGCAGGCAGTGTCCGACATGAACGAAGACGGCGAAGTTAAAGTGTTCTTCGAACTCAACGGTCAACCACGGACAATTCGCGTGATGAACCGTCTCGCCGCGTCTGAAAAAGTGCAGCGTCCAAAGGCTGAAGCGGGCAACGCAGATCACATCGGGGCACCAATGCCGGGTGTGGTGGCAACCGTCGCTGTTTCCGCAGGTCAAAAAGTCAAAGAAGGCGATCTGCTGCTGACCATCGAAGCGATGAAAATGGAAACCGGCATCCACGCAGACCGCGGCGCGACCATCAAAGCGGTTCACGTGGCGGCTGGCGGTCAGATCGACGCCAAAGACCTGCTCGTCGAACTTGAATAAATCCAATCGGCAGCGGGGCATGGTCCTCGCTGCCTTTCTTTTGGCCGCAAATATCCTGGGAGTTTGAGGGCAAAGCCCTCACATTTTTCATCAGAAAAATACCTAGCCGCGCATGATCCGGCCCTATAGCCTGCGATGACATATC
This sequence comes from Rhodobacteraceae bacterium S2214, assembly GCA_025141675.1. Lineage (NCBI taxonomy): Bacteria > Pseudomonadati > Pseudomonadota > Alphaproteobacteria > Rhodobacterales > Paracoccaceae > Rhodobacteraceae bacterium S2214. Next base: position 1,630,869 of record CP081161.1, on the reverse strand, counting down.
ACAGGACATAAAAATGCTTCCCATCACATCGCTCTACGTGGGCCTTCTGACCCTCATCTTTCTGGCGCTATCGTACCGCGTTATCTTTTTCCGGCGTGCCAATCGCGTCTCGCTTGGCGATGCGGACAGCAAAGATCTGCGCCAACGGGTGCGTGGTCAGGCGAACTTTACCGAATACACACCGATTGGCCTGATCATCCTGGCCTGCGTCGAACTGCAAGGTGCCCCAGGTCTGGCGGTTCATATCCTTGGTCTGATGCTGTTTGCGGGTCGATTGCTGCACGCCATGGCGTTCTGGGTGCACCCGATGAATTTTACCTACCGAACATACGGCATGATCCTGACCACATTGATGCAGGCCGTTGGCGCTGTCGGTCTGGTTCTGCATAGCCTACTATGACGAAACATCTTTCCATGCTCGCGATCCTCGTGCCCGACTACGACGCGGGGATCGCATTCTTTGTTGGCACGCTTGGCTTTGACCTGCTGCAAGATGACAAAATTGATGAAGAAAAGCGGTGGGTCCGCGTCGGCCACCCGGACAACCAAACCAATTTCCTGCTGGCACGCGCTGTGGGCGACCAGCGCGATTGCATCGGCAAACAAGGCGGCGACCGCGTTTGGCTTTTTCTTGAGACGGATGACTTCGCAACTGATCATGCGGCGATGGTGGCAAATGGCGTCCATTTCGAAGAAACGCCGCGTGTTGAACCCTACGGGACCGTTGCCGTCTTCCAAGACCCGTTCGGCAATCGCTGGGATCTCATCGAATTTGCGCAAGCTGCGGATTAATTTCGAGAAAATGCATCTTGGGTCGAATTTTTTTGGCCCAAGATTCGCAAAATAGCCCCCTGTTTCAAACACCCTCGGCCAGCGATTCACGCGACCACGGTATCATCGCACCACAGGGCGATCGATCTTGCTGCCGTGATGTGTAAAATTTGCACTGCCTCGGATGCCCCAACAAAAATCTGCGGCCCTAAACGCCCTATAAATAAGAGCTTCCCGCGCAAATTTGGAAAAATGTGAAATCAGTGTAATTTTGGTCTTGCGGCCATCCGCAACACCCCTTAAATCCCCCCTTACCAACAGGAAGCGGGCGTAGCTCAGGGGTAGAGCATAACCTTGCCAAGGTTAGGGTCGGGCGTTCGAATCGCCTCGCCCGCTCCAAGTTGGATACTCACCTACCCAGTGAGTGTCACGATAGGGTCGCCTTCGGGCGGCCCTTCGTCGTTTCGGGGACCAATCTTTTCAAGCACTTAACGCGAATGGTTGTGACTGCCGCCCAAGCAGTCCAATGGACCGATGCCGGATCAAAGCAGCCAAGCGGTCCGGTGCATCTAAGGGCACCGCGTGACCGCAGTTCGCCCAAACTTCGACTTTTGCGCGTGGCAGACGCCGTTTCACCGTTTGCAGGAAACATGCGGTGGGCGTTGTGTAATCCGCGTCCCCGATGACAAACGTGATCCGGTCTTGAAGATCGACCAAACGCGGATCGTCCCAGAAAGATTGCGCCGCTGATTTGTACTGCCGCAACCGTTTGATCTGTGCCCTGCTTTCAAGCAACCCGTGCACTTGGGCCGTTGCGTGCTGTAGAAACGCAGCTTCGCCTTTGATCGCACCATGTTGGACGTAAAGACCCTTGATCCACTGACGTACGAACGCTTTGCGTAACGGTACCATCCCGCGACTGTAATCAAACGGCGGGGCCGTCAGGATCAATTGATCGTCGTCGCCCGCCAATGCAACAGCCAAGCCGCACCCGATGGAATTGCCGACCCGCACCGTTGGTCGCAGTCCCGCATCGCGGAGGTCATCGACAACATCGCTATAGTCTTGATCCAGAAACGGAATATCTGGCGCGTGGCACCGTCCGACGCCATTCTCAAGCCGCGCAGCGACCTGCGAAAAATGACGGTGGTCCCCGATCAGACCGTGGTAAAAGTGGATCATGACGCAATCCTTTGTATCTGGAATGCCGTCACCCTAAGACAGCCGACGCATCCGCCAAAGTCGGGTATTCCTGCCTTCTCGCCACATCTGCCCATATTCGTCACGCACCATCTTGGCCCCTGCCCGCCGCGCGCCTATAAGCGGGCTGCAACGCCTACGGAGGTTCCCATGCGGACTGCAACGATCACGCGCAAAACGGCTGAAACCGATATCACCGTCACCCTAAACCTTGATGGCACAGGGATTTATGACAACCAGACGGGCGTGGGTTTCTTTGACCACATGCTGGACCAGCTGTCGCGCCATGCGTTGATTGACATGACAGTACGGGCGTCGGGTGATCTACACATCGACGACCACCACACGGTCGAAGACGTAGGCATCGCGATTGGCCAAGCATTGACCGAAGCGATGGGCGATAAAAAGGGTATCGTACGCTACGGGTCCTGCCACCTTGCGATGGACGACGCGCAGGTCCGCTGTGCGCTTGACCTGTCCGCACGCCCCTATCTGATCTGCAACCTTGATCTACCATTCGGCAAGATCGGAACGTTCGACACGGAACTGGTGCGCGAATTTTTCCAAGCGCTGTCGACACACGGCGGCATCACGCTGCACATCGACAAGCTGCACGGGTTTAACGCCCACCACATCGTCGAAGCCGCGTTTAAATCTGTGGCACGCGCGTTGCGCGATGCGCTGGAAACGGACCCGCGTAAAGCAGACGCTATTCCGTCGACTAAGGGTGCACTATGAGTGCGATCCAAAAAGTGGGCACCGGTTTTTGGACCAAATTGCGCGAAAGTAACAAAACATGACGACGGTCCTTATCGATTACGACAGCGGCAATTTGCATTCGGCGCAAAAGGCGTTTGAACGGATGGCTGCGGAAGTTGGCAGCGGCGCAATTCACGTCACCGCCGACCCTGACATCGTGGCCAAGGCCGACCGGATCGTGCTGCCCGGCGATGGGGCCTTCCCGCATTGCCGCGCCGAATTGCTGGCCCGCACCGGGCTTGGTGACGCGATCACAGAGGCCGTGACCGCGCGTGGCGTCCCATTCATGGGGATTTGTGTGGGCATGCAAATGCTCGCCACCACGGGTCATGAATATGAACCAACCGCAGGTTTTGGCTGGATTGCAGGCGATATTCACAAAATAACACCGTCCGACCCGTCCTTGAAAATTCCGCATATGGGCTGGAACGATCTGATGATCGACAATCCGCATCCGGTTCTTGAGGGCATTGAAACTGGCGAACACGCGTATTTTGTCCATTCCTATGCGATGACGGTCACCAATCCGGCTGAACGTCTGGCGCATGTTGATTACGCAGGCGATATCACTGCTATTGTCGGACGCGACAACATCATTGGGATGCAGTTCCATCCCGAGAAGAGCCAAGACGCTGGCCTGCGAATGATTGGCAACTTCCTGTCGTGGAAGCCGTAGACGGCGACTGTTTGCCCGTCTGGAAACCCTGACTACCGTTATGGGCCAAGTTGCGTTAGCTTTTAGGAAACAACCCTAGAAAGCTTCTCATGTTTCAGCGTTTGATGTGTCTCGCCCTTGCCTGCTCTGTCGCCAGTTGCGGGTTTATTCCCGTAAGATCGCCAGAGGTCGCAGCGCAATCGCAAGGCACGCGCGACGATATCGGACTTTACCCTGGTGAAACCCGCGAAATGCGGACCTTGGTGCAGAAATATGCGGCCTGCCATGGCATTCCCGAAAGCCTGCTACACCGCGTGATCCAACGCGAAAGCGATTATCGGGCGGGCGCACGCAACGGCCCTTACTGGGGTTTGATGCAGATTTTGCCGCAGACAGCCCGCACGATGGGGCATCGCGGCACGCCTGAAAGCCTGCTGAATGCGGAAACGAATTTGCTTTATGCGGGGCGATATCTGCGAGGTGCTTGGTTGCTTTCGAACGGCGACGAAGCCACGGCTGTGAGTTGGTATGCCCGCGGATATTATTACGAAGCGCGGGATCGCGGCCTACTTGTCGAAACTGGCCTGCGTCCCGGCGGGGAACGAAGCTGCGCCGCTGAGGCGCAACTTCTTTAGGATTTAGCGTACACGCGTCCACGTCTGTGAACGGCTTGTCAGCGCTGTGCAAACACCAACACAGCCACGAACAACCATTGAATTGTTACCGTTCATGGTCATGTCGGATTTGTACGTTTTGTCTGTATCAGGCGCCCAGATCGTGCCGCCGGTATAAGACCCGCCACCCTGCGGTGACATGCCCTGAATGATCGTGCGACCAACAATGGACGTGTTGTCGTTGCCAACCACTTGCGTGATTTCACCGCACACGTTTGACCCACACGGCCCAAGGCGCACGTGGATGTAACCACCGGTTTCGCCCGGCTGGGATTTCCATTCGCCATAGACGGCTTCTTGCGCCACAGCAGTGGTCGCCATCGACATCGCAGCAACCGCCGCCAATACCAAAGTCTTCATTTTCTCTTCCTCCCGTAAGTGATGTCGCAGATTGGGCGCGAGCAAGGTCGCAAAGCAACAATGACGTTGGGTCGGGCACGCATTGCATTCCACGCCCCCGACTGTAGAAAGCGGCCAAGCAACCGGAGTACTGCCATGATCCTTTATCCCGCAATTGATCTTAAAGACGGTAACGCTGTGCGGCTTGTGCACGGCGATATGGATCAAACAACCGTCTTCAACGACGATCCGGCTGCACAGGCGCGCAGCTTTGTTGAAGCGGGTTGCGAATGGCTGCACCTTGTTGACCTGAACGGTGCCTTCGCAGGGGAACCGGTAAACGCCGCACCAGTTGAGGCGATCCTAAAGGCCTGCAAGGTCCCGACCCAATTGGGTGGCGGTATCCGCGACATGGCCACGATCGAACGTTGGCTAGACCGCGGTTTGACCCGCGTTATTCTTGGCACGGTTGCTGTCGAAAACCCTGATTTGGTGCGCGAAGCTGCAAAGGCATTCCCGAACCAAGTAGCCGTCGGCCTTGATGCACGTAACGGGCGCGTCGCCACACGCGGCTGGGCCGAAGAAACCGACGTCATGGTCACCGATCTGGCCAAATCGTTTGAGGACGCAGGGATTGCCGCGATCATCTATACAGACATTCTACGTGATGGCGCGATGAAAGGCCCTAACATTGATGCAACAGCCGCCCTCGCCCGCGCCGTCGATATTCCGGTGATTGCGTCTGGCGGTGTGTCGTCGCTTGCAGACCTCAAAGCGCTGAAAGAAACAGACGTGATTTCCGGCGCGATTTCAGGCCGTGCGCTTTATGATGGGGCCATCGATCTGGCCGAAGCAATGGCCTTGCTCACTGCATAACAAGACAAGGGGCAGCGGTCACGCCGCCCCTTGTCCGAACATCCGCAAAGAAGCCGTTGGATTTACTCCGCGATGGCCTTACCGGTCAGCATGGCCAATGCACCCGTCATGCGTTGTGCGAATTCAGCGTCCAATGGCACATCCAACCCGTCAAACAATGTCTCGACGCTTTCGTAGGCTACGACCGTCCCATTGTCGCCCGCGTACACCAGCACGCGCAGCGGCAATTGCAGGCCCGCACGAATGTCAGCCTGCATCGCAGGCGTACCGAGCCGTGGATTGCCAAAGATCAACAGCTCCGCATCATAAAGCTCCATCTCGACCGATGCGGCCCCTGCGCCGTGGTTCACACGCGCAAATACAGTCGCACCCGCGCCTTCAACAGCAGCCTGAAGCGCGTCCATCGTTGCAGATACGGATTTGGGTGAGTTTTGTGTGATCGTCTCGGCCATCAATGGGGCTCCAATCAGAGAAAGTGCCGTCGTCATGGCAGTCAGTATACGTTTCATGGTTTTCTCCTCATAAGGGAGCCCAACACATGACACAGCACCTTTCCAAGCGATACGATTCCCCCTAAACCTCACGGCATGTTGAAAACACGCATCATCCCCTGCCTGGACGTCGCCGAAGGGCGTGTCGTGAAAGGCGTGAACTTTGTGGACCTTATCGACGCGGGCGATCCCGTTGATGCGGCCATCGCTTATAACGCAGCCGGTGCCGACGAACTTTGCTTCCTCGACATTATGGCCACCGAAGAAAATCGGGGCACGATGTTCGATCTGGCAACGCGGACCGCCGAACAATGTTTCATGCCGTTGACGATTGGCGGCGGGGTACGAACACATCACGACGTGCGCAACCTTCTGCTCGCAGGGGCCGACAAGGTCAGCTTCAATTCAGCGGCTGTGGCCAATCCAGACGTGGTGGCAGAAGCCGCGATGCGCTTTGGCAGCCAATGTATCGTTGTGGCGATTGACGCGAAGACGGTCGAACCGGGCCGCTGGGAAATATTCACCCATGGCGGCCGTCGGGCGACGGGCATCGACGCCGTCGAATTTGCACGCACAGTTGTGGAAAAAGGCGCAGGCGAAATCCTTCTGACTTCCATGGACCGCGACGGCACGAAATCCGGCTTCAACCTGCCGCTGACCCGCGCCGTCAGCGACGCAGTTAACGTACCCGTCATTGCATCAGGCGGTGTCGGCACGCTGGATCACCTTGTTGAGGGCGTCACCGAAGGCGGCGCATCCGCCGTACTTGCGGCGTCCATCTTCCACTTTGGCACTTATTCCATAGCAGAGGCGAAGACCCACATGGAAAACGCCGGCATCCCGATGAGAACCGCATGAGCATTCACGACCTCGCCGCCACAATCGCCGCCCGCAAAGGCGCAGATCCGGACAGCAGCTGGACCGCAAAACTGCTCGCTAAGGGGCCGGAAAAGTGCGCGGAAAAATTCGGTGAAGAAGCAATTGAAGCGATCATCGAAGCCATAAAAGGCGACAAAGCGAAACTGACCTCGGAAGCCGCTGATGCGATTTACCACTTGCTGGTGATGTGCGCCGCGCGTGATGTCACACTCGCCGACATCGAAGCCGAACTCGCATCGCGGACCACACAGTCTGGCATCGCCGAAAAGGCGTCCCGCTAACTTCTTTTGGTCAAAAATATCTCGGGGATCACAAGGGGCAGCGCCCCTTCATAATTTCGAAGAAATTATTCCGGTGTTGAACCCACCCATCCGCAATTCGCCCATCAATCGCTGGTATTCAATTTTCGGACACCGATTCTGGACAACATCAACACCGCGCGCCTCTGCCACGGCTGCGGCGCCTGCGTGTTCCACACCAATCTGCATCCAGATCGTCTGTAAATCGGGCCAACGCGCCAGTGCCTCGTCAACGATGCCCGGCACCGCGTCCGATCTGCGGAAAATATCGACCACATCAACGGTGTCAGGGATGCTTTGCAAATCGGGGTACACTTTTTCCCCGAAAAGCATCTGTCCTGCAATACCGGGGTTGACCGGAATAATCCGATAGCCCTTCAGTTGCAGGTACCTCGCCACAAAATAGCTTGGCCGAACTTCTTTGGCGGACACCCCGACAATCGCGATTGTTTTGGCGCGGCGCAGAATCCTGCGCAGAAAATCATCTGAATACGTCATGGTTCACCCTAGACCGCGGTCCCGAAAGAAAAAAGCGCCCAGGGAAAACCCGGGCGCAAGGTATGGAACGAGGGACAGTAAGACAGACAGGCAGGTTCCAATGCCATGCCTTGTTACGAATCTGGGGTTAGTATTCGCATATCCAAGAGTTGATCAGCAAAATGTGAACACGTTCTTAACGCGCGTGATCAGTCAAAGATGTCTTCGACAACGTCCCAAACCTCTGACCATATCTTGCGGCCAAGGCTTTTTGATTTCCGGCGTTTACCGGGTTTCACGCGATGCTTGGCGTTCTCATAATCGCGAACCTTTTGCGGCTTTGGGCGATGGGAGACGGCTTTTAGGCGCGCGGGCTCCGCTGCCCTTTGCGGGAGAATCTTAAGCGCATGTAGCGGCGCGCCGCATGTGCTGCAGCTAAGTTCGTGCCGCTCTGATCCGCGTAACACCAAAGCCGCTTTCGTTCCGCAATAGCAACACGTCCCAACCTTGGTGATCGTCATCAAGCAGCCCTTTTTACTTACCCTTTAGAAGCATATAGGGCGACAGCCGCCGCATTTGAGACGTTGAGCGACCCAAATCCGCCTGCATAATCGATTTTCACCAAAGAATCGCAGGTTTCTAGCGTTTTTTCGCGCAAACCCGGTCCTTCGGCGCCCATCACAAGCGCAATTGCGCGGTCACGCTTGCCTTCGACAGCCTGTTCGATTGTCTGTTCAGCGGTCCCATCAAGGCCCAGCACCAGATACCCCATGTCTTTCAGGGCAATCATCGTATCCGCCAGATTGCGGACCCGCACGTAGGGTTGCCGTTCCAACGCACCACTTGCGGTTTTCGCCAAGGCACCTGTTTCGGGCGCGGCATGGCGGTTCATCGCTACCACAGCCCGTGCACCAAACACTTCAGCAGACCGTAGAATCGCCCCGACGTTATGTGGGTCGGTCACACGGTCGAGCAGAACAATGCGCGGTGGACCTGAATCATCCGCACCACCGAGTGCAATTTCTTCGATTTTGCCCCAATCCAGCGGTTTCACTTCCAAAGCAGCTCCTTGGTGGACTGACTGCGGATCAAGCGGTGCCGCAAATTTACGTGGATCAGAGATTTCAGGCTCAATGCCCGCCTTCCCGATTGCATCGGCTAGTTTGTCCATCGCATTGCGCGTCACAACAAGCCGCAGCTTCACACGTTTCGGGTTCTCAAGCGCGTCACGCACCGCATGGATGCCAAACAACCAGACTGTTTCATTCGCAGCCACCCGTTTTGCTTGTTCTTTTGCAACAACCCACTTTGGCTTTTTCATCTGTTTTCCTGACGCTTTGAGACCCCGCTGCCTACCGCGTTCGAAACAAACTGTGAAGGGGGGCAAAAGAGTGGCTTTTTGCGGTTGACGGGGTGATGTGGCATCGGTAATCAGCCGCCTAGTGGGCGACAGGCCGCAAGGTGTGGCAGGGGACTGTAACTCCCTCGAGGCGACTCACGCCTGGTTCGATTCCAGGGTCGCCCACCATTCACGCACAGTGATTGCATCTAAAGATGCCCTTAAGAAAAGACCGTTCGCGGCGCTTTTCAATAACTTAAGGGTACCTTTAGATGCGCGTGCGCCCCCCCCCCATTAAACACCGCAAGCTTCGTTTGACTTTCGGCATCGTGTTCTGCACATTAATATTCACAAAATAGAATATGTGAGGATGTTTCGATGATCCGCAGACGTGCCCTGCTTCAATCAGTTGCCGCCGCTGGCGTGACACTTGCGACACCGCGCATGACGTGGGCACAGTCCGCTGTTGTTGCTGGCGATACCAAGCTGCACACGCTTAGCGACGGGCACCTTGTTTTGCCGCGTTCGTTTGTCTTGGGCGACATGCCTGCGCCCGGTGCGGATGAAATTCTGACGCGTAACGGATTGGTCGGTGAAACTGTGTCCCCCGACTGCAATGTCACATTGCTGCGCACAGCTGATCGGACAGTACTGTTCGATGTCGGTTCAGGGGCTGATTTCATGGCGAGTGCTGGTAAGCTCAGCGATGCCTTGGACCAACTGGGTGTCGACCCATTTGATATCACGGACGTCGTGTTTACCCATGCACATCCTGATCATCTATGGGGCCTGCTGGATGACTTTGGCGATCTTTGGTTTCCTGAAGCTGCGTATCACATCGGGCAAACCGAATGGGATTATTGGACAAATCCGAACACCGTTTCGACGATCCGGTCAGATCGGCAGGCCTTTGCAGTCGGTGCCGCCAATCGGCTGGGTGAGATTGCAGATCGCATCACATTCTTTGGTGATGGCGCAGAAGTACTGCCGGGTGTGACCGCACGCGCAACACCGGGCCACACCCCCGGACATATGGCGTTCGCGGTGCAGGTCGGGACAGAAACGATCATGATTGTGGGCGATGCAATTGGTAATCACCACATCGGTTTTGAACAGCCGACGTGGCATTCGAATTCAGATCAGGATCCCATCTTGGGGGCAAAGACCCGTGCAGGGTTGCTGGATCAGTTGACGCAAGACCAGATGCGGTTCGTTGGGTTCCACCTGCCCGGCGGTGGGCTTGGTCGCGCCGAGAAACGCGACAGCGGATACATCTTCGTCGGAGAAGAAACATGAAACCCATCGTTTTAATCGCGGCCTGCACCGCCACAACGGCTATCGCAAATGAAGACATTGCCGATCAATATCCCGGATCGCTGCTTTACAGTGCACCCGTCGAATTCATTCCCGGCGTTTTCAGCGCCATCGGGGCCACAGCCCCGCCGACATATGAAAACGCGGGCCATAATAACAACCTCAGCTTTATCGTCACAGGCGAAGGCGTGGTTGTGATCAACGGCGGCGGATCATACGGATTGGGGGAAGCGCTTCATACCGAGATCAAGGCGCGGACAGATGAACCTGTTGTTCTTGTGATCAACGAAAACGGCCAAGGCCATGCGATGCTCGGCAATTCCTATTGGGCAACCCAAAACGTTCCGATCATTGCCCATGTCGATGCCGCAGCCGAATTTGCGGATCGCGGTGGCCAGATCATCGCAAATGCCGAACGGGTGAACCGCGACCGACATGCTGGCACCGTGTTGCAAGGCCCGACCGAAACCTTCGATGACGACCATATCATCGAGCTCGGCGATTACCGGATCGAAGCGCGTTACTTAGGTCCATCCCATAGTGCGGGCGACGTGGTTGTTTGGCTGCCGAACCAAGATCTCGTGATTGCAGGCGACATGGCGTTTCACGAACGTATGCTGCCAATTTTCGAAGATACCTATACCCTTGATTGGCTCGAAACGTGGGATACGGAATTCGAAGCTTTGGACGCAACTTATGTTATTCCAGGCCACGGGCATCCGACGAATATGGATCAAGTTCGTCTGTATACGAAGGGCTATCTGGAATATTTGCGCGGCAAAGTCGGCGAACATCTTGATAGCGGCGGCGGGCTTGCGGACGCATATTACGTAGATCAGTCGCCCTATTTGCACCTTGATACGTTCGAAGAACTGGCCACAAAGAATGCAGGCCGTGTCTACGAACAAATGGAATTCGAATAGGACGCGACTACACTGTTCGCATGATTGGCCTGTGGGTGATTATCCGGTGCGTGACCATCGCGCCGACCCACATTGATCCAACGGCCACCCAAGCGGTCACGGCAAATATTGCGCCGCCTGACAGCCCTGCGCCAACTGCACAGCCCCCCGCCAACATGCTACCGAAGCCCATCAGTGCGGCACCGATCAGGTAGTTCTCAAGCGGATTGTCAGCGCCGAAGCGTTGAATTTTTGCCTCGCCTTTCCACAGCGCCATAGCCCCAGCGCCCACGAATACGCCCGGCACAAGACCGACACCAAACCCAAGCGGCAATTGCGGGTTGCTGACCAAGCCCATCAACGTATCTGTGGCCGGCCCTGTGAAAGTCACCGACGTCACGGACACAACGTCGAAGGACGTCATCGCGACCAGATAGGTGACCAGCCAGCCCAAAGATACGGCTAACCCAACCCCGATGCCCGCGATGATATGGGTCGACGGAACCTTGCGAGACGCCGCAAAAAGAAGCGCACTAAACAAGGCAGCACCTGCGATGAAAGCCGCGATGCCAGATGTCAGCCCAAGCTGCGCCAGCAAATCACGATCAGTGCCGCCGGACACCATCCACAAACCGCTCAGCGCCTCGCGCGCAGGTGACAGGACCCCGCGCAGTGACGCCTGCGCAACTAACGTCAGCACCAGTCCGGTGATCAGGGCGCGCAGATTGCCAGTAGCGGACAAGACCAACAGACGGCTTGCACAACCGCGTGCCAAAACCATTCCGACACCAAACATCAAACCGCCGATAATCGCGCCAGAAAGGCTACCGGGATTCGCGATTTGGCGGCTGTCAGAGACGTCTAACCAGCCCAGAACGATCATGGTCTGAACGGTGGCAACCGCCATCGTGAAGGCGACCAACCAGATCGACAAGCGTGGGCCAAATTGGCCCTCTGCGACCTCGACGGTTGAGGCCCGCAAACAAAACTTGGAATGCTGCGCCGCGGCCCCAAACAAGATGCCAACCAGTGCGCCGAAGCTAACCAGCACAACGCCATCGCCATAGTTTTCAAGTGCACTTTCTAACATATCATTGACCTAATCGGTCAGGCACCACCCTGCATTGACTTACGTCAACCTACTGGGCGGCCATCGGAATGCGGGCTAATTCGCATTGGTGCCACAGATCTTCCAACGCGCCGATCAATGCATCAATGTCGTCGGCCGAATGCACTGGCGACGGCGTAATCCGCAACCGTTCGGTGCCTTTGGGCACCGTCGGGTAATTGATCGGCTGGATGTAGATACCGTGCTCTGCCATCAAAATGTCGGACAGGTATTTGCACTTCACCGGATCACCGACCATCACGGGAATGATATGGCTCGGGTTGTCGATATGCGGGATGCCAGCGGCATCTAGCCTTGCACGGACTTCGGCCACTTTAGACTGATGGATGTCACGCTCTGTCTGGCTCGACTTCAGATGTTTGATAGACGCGGCAGCGCCTGCCGCCACGGCAGGAGGCAACGCCGTCGTAAAGATAAAGCCGCTCGCAAAGGACCGCACGAAATCGCACAACGCCGCACTGGCCGCGATGTAGCCACCGACAACGCCATACGCCTTACCAAGCGTGCCTTCGATCACGTCGATCCGGTGCATCAATCCTTCGCGTTCCGCGATGCCGCCGCCGCGCGGGCCATAAAGACCCACGGCGTGAACTTCGTCGATATAGGTCAGCGCATTGTATTTTTCGGCAAGATCACAAATCGCCTCAATCGGCGCGATATCCCCGTCCATCGAATAGACGCTTTCAAAGGCAATCAGTTTCGGACGATCCAGCGGTTGTGCGGCCAGCAGTTCTTCGAGGTGGTCCAGATCGTTATGCCGCCAAATCTTCCGCTCTGCTTTGGAATGGCGAATGCCTTCGATCATTGACGCATGGTTCAGCGCATCCGACAGCACCAAACAATTCGGAATTTTCGCGGCCAAAGTACCCAGAGCGGCCCAGTTCGACACATAGCCGGACGTGAACAACAACGCCGCCTCTTTGCTATGTAAGTCCGCCAATTCCTGTTCCAGAACGACGTGATGGTGGGTCGTGCCTGATATGTTGCGCGTCCCACCTGCCCCTGCCCCGACCGTGTCCAACGCGTCATGCATCGCCGCGATCACGTCTGGATGCTGGCCCATGCCAAGGTAATCATTCGAACACCAGATCGTCACCTCGCGGGTTTCATCCCCGCGATTGGTGGCTTTCGGAAAATCACCGCGATGCCGTTCGAGATCAGCAAACACACGGTAATTTCCGTCGTCCTTTAGATCAGTCAGCGTTTGGTCAAAAAAAGCAGAGTAGTTCATGTCGTTCCTATTCGCCCAAAGCGTCCTGCACGATGTCATCCAAGAAGGATTGGACCATTTGCATTTCGCCCTCTGGATAGTTGCGGTAGCCGATACTGACGTCTCCGGCTTGGTCGGCCACGAAGATACCATAAGGGCAATGCGCGATATTCATGGGATTGATTTCCATCACTTCGCGCGACAGCTTTGCCGAGCAAAAAACGAAAATGTCGGCAGCGGCGAACAGGTCGACGTCGCTACCAAGGTCAGGCCCGGTCCGCGCCAACATCTCGCCCGTGTGGCTGACGTAATCAATCACGAGGCCTTGATCGAGGATAGCACTTTCGACAGCAAAGGTCGCATCTTCGAAGGTGCCGTCAAACGCGTAAATCGTGGAATCTTCTGCCATGGCGTTGGTGGCCATCGCAGCAAGTAGCGCAGTCATATAAGCAGTTTTCATAATCGTTCCTCCTTGTGACTTTACGATAGGTCGCGTTGGGTTGTGGGGCCTTGATACAGGTCAAGCCCCCACCAGACCTTACCCAAACATGTCGGACGTGATGCCGTCATACCAACCCACGGATTCACGGTACGTCGCAGCCCGTACTTCGGACGTTTCGCCTGTCGCACTGATGAACCCGTCGACCTTTGCGATCTTTTCGTCAGTGGCCTCGTAGGTTGCGCCAACTTTCACACCGTCGTCTGTGTCGATCAATGACCAGCACGTGTTCGCAAAACGCGCAGGGAACACGGTGGATCCGGTCAAGGCACCACGCACCGCGTTGGCGCAGACCTTTGCTTGTGAATTCGCAGAGAAGCCTGATTTCGGCATGTCGCCCTGCGCACATGCATCACCAAGAACATGGATATTTTCGTCCATCTTTGATGACATGTCGGCCGCGTTGACAGGCGCCCAGTTCCCTTCGGTGATGCCAGCCATTTCTGCAATGTGGCCAGCTTTCATGGCTGGAATCACGTTACAGGCGTCAACCTTGGTCACTTCGCCATCAATATCGACGGTCATCGCGTTGGCATCGACAGTCACGTTGTCGCCGCCAAAGTCGGGGCCAACGCGTTCGATCATACCGTCGTAGTGTTTCGCCCAACCTTCCTCAAACAGTGCCTGCTTAGAGAATTTCTCTTTTGGATCAACGATCAGGATTTTCGCGGTCGGGTTTGTATTCTTCAATAAATGCGCAACCATCGACACCCGTTCATAAGGACCAGGTGGGCAACGATACGGGTTCGGCGGGGCGACCATTGCGAATGTTCCGCCTTCAGGCATCGCCATGATTTGCGCTTTCAGCAACTCAGTCTGGGACCCGGCTTTGTAGGCGTGCGGCATCGCGTTTTGTGATGATAAGTCCCAACCAGCGACCGACCCTTCGATGAAATCAATGCCGGGTGACAGGATCAAACGGTCGTATGGCACAGCACCGCCGCCAGCCAACGCAACTGTTTTTGCCTCACGGTCCACGCCAGTCGCCCAATCATGCACAACGTTAATGCCATAGTCTGCCGCCAAGCCGCCATAGCTATGGCCAAGCGAATTCATTTCGCGGAAACCGCCAAGGTAAAGGTTGGAAAAGAAGCATGTGTAGTATTGGCGTGATGGTTCAATCAGCGTGACGTCAATCGCGCCGTCGCTGTCTTTTGCGATGTAACGTGCAGCAGTCGCCCCCCCAGCGCCCCCGCCCACGATTACAACGCGCGGACGCCCTTGCGCTAAGACCATCGGTGCAGAAAGCGCCGTTACAGCAGCAGATGCAGCCGCCATAAATGTTCTTCTATTCAATGACATAATGTCATCCTCCCTAATTGGCATCGATTTATTCGACGTCCTTAAAATACGAGGCAAGGGCCGCGATTTCCTCATTGGACAGCCGTCCCGCCATCATCTGCATGACGGGATGCGCACGCACACCATCTTTGTAGGCATGCATCGCTGTCACAAAATCCTCGGTTGGCCATTGGGTAATTGCGGGAATACCGTCGCCCACACCGCTCGTTTGGTGGCACGACGTGCATTCGCCCGACAGGTATTCGCCGTAACTCGGATCACCCACGATGGCCAAGATTTCAGGGGCGACCGAATGGTCAACGGCTTGTGCCGTTGGGGCAGATTCAGGAATGTCCTGCGGGTTATCAGAAAACGCTCGAAGATAAGCAATCAGATCAGCGCGGTCTTGCGGGTCCGGCATGCCACGAAAGCTCATCCTTGTTTGGGTCACCAACGCCCGTGGATTTTCAATGAACGCATCCAGCGTTTCATAGTCCCACGTCAGCCCCCCATCAGCCGCCCGACGAAACCCGTTCGAATATCGGAACCCTTCGGATGCACCCGCAGGCCTATCAAAGATGTGGTTCAGATTTGGGCCAATCCGGTCAACCGCCCCTTCCCCGATCTTATGACAGCCTGCGCATTTGGCATAGATTTCTTCACCGCGCACCGCATCCCCGTTCAGCTGTGCGCTGGCAGACGATGCGGCCCAAAGACCTATGGTAACGCAGACAGCCCTGATCATTCGCTACCAAAGCTCTTGAGATATGCGATGAGCGCCGTGATATCGTCTTCGTTACGCACACCACGGAACGACATTTTGGTGCCCGCCATGGTGCCTTTGGGATCAGCGAGAAATGCCGCGAGCATCTCTTCGGTCCAAACGTCACCTGCTTCTTGCGCATCGTTAAATGTGCCGGAATACCGGAACCCTTCGACGCTACCGATGGTGCGGTTCACGATCCCGTTCAATTGTGGGCCACTGCGATTGACAGCGCCTTCGCCTACTTGGTGGCAAGATTTACACTGACGGAACGCGCCTTCGCCAGCTTCTACCAAAGCTGGGTCAACGGCCGCGACTGCGACCTCTTCTACAGCTGCTTCTTCGGCGACTGGTTCTTCAACGACGACCTCTGCTTCAACAGCAGGTTCTGCAGCTTCAGCTGTTTCCTCTTCGTCATCCGGCGTCACATCAAGGACGCTGGCGTGCATCGTGATCTCGACGCTGTCTTTGCAGTTCTCCATGCAAACGTCCGCAGAGACAAACAACGGCAGTTCGACCTCCGGACGGTCATCCATAAAGAAATTGTTCGTGTTCGGCATTTCAACTTCGAGGAAGTTTTCGTTCGTCAGGGTGAAGTCGTCTTCGACAAGATCATTGACATAAAGCAGATACGCCGTGATCGCGTAGATCTCATCCGGTTCAAGCGACTGCGCCTCACCGAATGGCATCGCTCTGTTCACATAGTCATAAACCGTGGAAAGATATGGCCAGTAGGACCCGATTGTCTTGACTGGATCGTCGTCAGACAATGTATCACGACCACCCGCAAGCACGGGCCAACGGCCGACGGCCTCACCAAAATCGCCGTGGCAAGCCGCGCATTTTGCAACAAAAACTTCTTCGCCAGTCCAGACGTCGCCGCTACCTGCAGGAAGCCCCTGACCATCAGGGCGTACGTCGATGTCCCAAGCGGCGATTTCTTCAGCAAGCGCATCGCGACCAAGACCAAAACCGCCTTCGGGCATTTCAGCGGCGGCCATCACGACCATCGGTTCGTCTTGCGCCATCGGCTCTTCCGCTGTGGTCGCTGTGTCCTGCGCGTTCGCGGGCTGCACAAGCGTACCGCGCACAGGCGCTGGCATATCAACGATAAACTGGTCGGCCAAAACATAGGCCATCGTCAACATAGAGGCAGCACCCGCCCCTGCAGGCGCGAAAATCTTAAGAAATTTCGACATTTTCAGCCACCCCTTGTTCGTTCACAGACCATGTTTGGATGCTGTTGTTATGGTAGATTGAGTTTTCGCCACGGATCGCACGCAATGCATCCTTGGTCGGCTGAACGTATCCAGTGCTGTCGTGCGCGCGGCTTTGTAGCAGCATCGGTTTTCCGTCCCATTCGAAGTCGTAATAGAAACGGTGCATCGACTTATCCATGCTTGGCCCCGACATGCGCGCCAGATGCCATGTGATACCGCCATCAAGCGTGACATCCACACGCGGGATCGTGCCGCGACCGGACCACGCCACACCCGTCAGAACCATACGTCCCGGACCATGTGTGATCGGTTTTTGCGGGCTTGGGCTGGTGATCACGGACTTTGCGTCCATTTCCCACGTAAACCGCCGCGCCTGACCGTTCGCCAAAAGGTCGGTGTATTTCGACGTTTCCTCGCGGTGATGCCACGGCTGATCGCCCACTTCGATGCGGCGCAGCCACTTGATCCACATGTTGCCTTCCCAACCGGGAACAACCAGTCGGACTGGATAGCCTTGCTCTGGCCGCAACGCTTCGCCGTTCATCTTAAAGGCGACAAGACAGTCGTCCATCGCCTTTTCCATTGGGATCGAACGGGTCATACCGGACGCATCAGCGCCCTCGGGCAGCAACCATTTGCCGGACGTTTTCACACCCGCCTCTTCGAGCAACAGACGCAGCGGGATGCCCGTGTACATCACGTTGTGGATCATGCCGTGGGTAAACTGACAGCCATTGAGCTGCGATCCCGCCCATTCCATGCCGGAATTCGCCGCGCATTCGAGGAAATAAACGTGGTTTTCACGCGGGAACCGCATCAGGTCGTCCATCGTAAAGACCAGCGGGCGGTCCACCAACCCATTGATCATCAACCGATAATCTTGCGGGGCAATTTCTGCGACACCGCCGTGATGCCGTTCAAAACAAACACCATTGGGCGTGATGATCCCGTCGAGTTCATGCAGCGGCGTAAAGTTGATCGAACTGATCGGATCAGCGGTCAGCCACGGCACGTCTTGCCTGCGCACGTGGGCCTCAAATTTGGACGGCATCCCATAAGGGGCTTCATCCACACCTGCGCCAAGGTACTGCGACCACGGCTGTTTTTCAGTAATCAGCGGATCGCCAGCCGCGCGCGCGCCCGTAGCGCCGCCAACTAAAGCGGCCCCACTGGCCGCTGCACCGCGCAGAAAATTCCGGCGAGACGGTTTCAGACCTTTGTAAATATTACTCATGGTTCGTCCTCTTATCTTACGCGCCAACAACCTGAACGGAGGTATTTGGTGTGACTGAAACAGTGCCCTGATTGCGGATGTGGTTTTCGACCACGTCCCAAATCGGTGGTCCTTCTGTGCCTTCGTTGACCGATGCCCAACCTGCGACGACGTAGGTCTTGGACGGATCGATCTTTTCGCCGGTCTTGAGCAGCGTCATTTCGGTGATGCGTTCACCAATCGGCTTGGTGATATCAATCCGGTAGCCCATACCGCCCAACCGCACCATGTCACCACCCTGTTGGTAATAGGGGTCCGGATTAAACAGGTTGTCAGCGACATCTTCCACGATCTCGTGGATGAACTGGCCTGTCATTTCGGTGCGATAGGCGTTTGGATACGTCATCGAAGTCACGTTCCACAGGTCTTCACGGGTAATATCCTGCCCCGGCATAATCGACGGTCCCCAACGCACACCCGGTGACATGGCGATGTCAGCCTCGCGTTCCTCGAGCAACGCATCGCAGATCAGGTCATCCCATGATCCATTAAAGTTGCCGCGCCGGAATAGTGTCGTATCATCAGCGGTCTTTCCGATTACTTCGGCCAGTTCCGCCGCAAATGGTGCGCGCTGTTCGTCAATGAGCGCGGCGACCTCTTTGTCGGGCTCGATCACATCCGCAAAAATCGGGATCAATTTATGCCGGAAGCCCATCATCTTGCCGTCGCGCACATCCAGATCAACGCGGCTGATGAACTTACCGTTGGACCCTGAGGCCACAACAATCGTATCGCCGATCAGCACAGGTTCGGGCAGCGCGTCGTGGGTGTGACCGGCAAGGATCACATCAATCCCCTTCACCCGTTCCGCCATCTTTTTATCGACGTCGAAACCATTGTGAGACAGGCAAACAACGCATTCAGCGCCCATGCCTCGTACTTCATCCACCATTTCTTGCATGCGCTGATCACGGATGCCGAATGAATACTCTGGGAACATCCAGCCCGGGTTCGCAATTGGCATGTATGGGAAGGCCTGACCGATAACGGCGATCTTCACCCCACCGCGCTCAAAGAACTTGTAAGGCGCGAAATCTTCGGCGGGTTCATCCCATTCGGCGTCAAAAATATTCTGACCGAGTGCCGCGAACGGGAGATCATTCACGATATCACGCACCCGATCAGACCCGAGCGTGAATTCCCAATGGAATGTCATCGCATCGGGCTTCAAAGCATTCATCACATTCACGACGTCTTGGCCCTGCGTATGATAGCACCCGTAAGATCCGTGCCACGTATCGCCGCCATCCAGTAGCAAGGCATCGGGACGATCCGCGCGGATTTTGTTGATCACCGTGGCGCAGCGATCAAGACCACCCATCTTGCCATAAGCCTGCCCCAGCGCGGAAAAGTCATTATATGTCAGCGCATAAGCAGAGGCCGATCCATCATCGATACCATATGCCTTGCGGAAATCAGCGCCAGTGATGTGTGGGACGGCACCTTTGTTCGACCCAACGCCCAGATTGATCTCGGGCTCGCGGAACCAGATCGGTTTCAACTGCGCGTGGATGTCGGTGATATGTATCAAGGACACATTGCCGTAGGTATCAAAGTCCAACAACTGGTCTTGCGACAACGCCTGCTGGGCAGCCAATCGGCCCCAATTCCCGAACCCAGAGGCGCCGTAGATTGCGGACGCGGCCATCGAGGCTTGCAGAAAATCACGGCGTGAAATCATTAGCTTTGCTTTCGTTCGAAACATTCACATGCAAAAACATGAATGTTTTATCCTAAAAAAAGACCCGCACTCAGAAAACTGAGCACGGGCTTGTGAGGTTCTTAGTTCCGGACAGACGGCCCTTCGACCGACAGACCGTTCCCGCGGGATGCGAGATACAATTCAAGAGCTACAAATTCGTCAGAGCCGACGGCATATGTTTCCGCACGCGTGTCACGCACACAGCCACGGAACCGCGAATGCACGCCGTTCAGTTTTGCGTTTTTCAGGCGGTATGTCGGGAACCCGTTGATCTGGCCTTGGCTCAGGTGATCGGCACGAATGTAGTTGCCGTAGTTATCTTCGTGGCAACTGGCACAAGACAGATCAAGCTGACCGGTGCGTTCGTAATACAGTTCTTCACCGCGCAGATAAGTTGCTTCAACTGGACCGTCGATTGCAACGTTGATCGGCAAACCACGCGAAACAGACGCCATCAAAGCTTCCATGTTCAGCATGTCAGTCTTGTCGTAGGCCCATTCTTCGGCACCCATTTGTTCGGTCCGGCAGCCGTTGATCTGCATCGCCATCGTCCGCACTTCTTCGGCTTCGTCATTCCATTTTGGATAAACGGCCCGCGCACCAGCAAGCGATTCAGGATTTTCATGACAGCTTGCGCACGACTTTTCTTCGGACCCTTCGACTGTGTTAAACGCATCAATCGCGTCATCCACAAAGATCATCCCCGGATTTTCAAAGTCGTCCATTTGGAACGCTTGGGTTTCGTCAGACCGGAACACCCAGCCTGACAGAACCTCGCTGAGGCCATCGATATGCGCAGGCGCGTCTGCCCGTACTGTGATTTCAATCTCGCCATTCACGACAAGATTTGCCTCTTCATCGGCCTGCGCCGCTCCGGCGGCCAAAGTGACCAGTGCCGTTGTTTTTAGGAACTTGTTCATACGCTAGGCCCTCCCTGACCGCACGACTGCATTACGATACTGCGATGTCTTTGCTTTCGGTGTAGACGTCGCCATCGTCGTCGTACCATGTGAACACGAAGGTGCCTGTTTCTGGCACAACCGACTGGAATTCGAAGAACGGATTCGTCGAAATCGCAGGTTCAAGCGTTACATCCACAACGCTTTCACCATTAAATTCACAGGTGAAGCGGTTGATGATGGACCGTGGGATCGTGTTGCCATCGTCGTCTTTGCGCTGACCGGATTCCATTTTGTGGCTGATCAGCGTTTTGATGGTGATGACTTCACCGGCTGATGCTTCGCGTGGAACGCGGACGCGGGGTTTTACATTATCTGCCATGACTTGTTCCTTCCCTTAGCCGCCGCAGCCGCCGATGGTCACTTTTACTTCTTGGCTGGCGCGCACGAATGTCCCGTCAGGCATCTTCGCAATCGCGATCACATCTTGTGTGCCAGCAAGGCGGATCCGTGTGGAACCGGACTGGGCCGCAGCCAATGGACCAAAACGCATTTCCGCGACACCCGGTGTCGGGTTGCCAGCAGCAAGGATCAGAATCGCCTCAGCGCCCGGTGCGTCAACTTCGATAGGAACAGTGTTCCCGTTTTCGGCAATCTCGGGGGCGATCAGTGTGATGCCCTCGCTGCCCATTTCAGCGCCACCGGTAAAGGCTGCAATCGCCTCGTCCACGGCAGCAGATGCTTGCATCGGGATCATCGCTGCAACAGCGGTCCCCAAACCCAGCATCAGCGTGTCTCTACGCGTCAGTTTCATTGTTTTTCCTCGCAAATTTGGCTCTGATCACTCGGTAAGAGTTTGCAGATACGCCACAACATCTTCGATTTCTTGGGCGGTCAGCAGCGGTGAAAGTTCACCTTCGGCTGCTTTGCCTGTGTACGCATCACCCGGGCGGTTAAAGCCACTGGTTTTGTAGAAGGCTGGCATGACCGTGCCTTCGAACGTCATCTTCGCGTTGGCCACCAAACCGCGCAGTTCTGCGGCGGTCCACCGATCACCAGCCCCGTCCAGCATTGGGCCAACTTCACCGTGGAACGGTTGATCCATCAGTTCGGTGACGGCATGGCAAGCAATGCAATTGCCCTTGCCCCGCGCAATCATAATTTCGCGACCCGCTGCGGGGTCTCCCGCTGTCCCGCTCAGCGACGCGGTGACATCACCGTATTCGCCGTAAACGACATCATCTGGGGCTACATTTTCAGCAATGGCCGACGTGGCAAGCACGACGCTTAAGCCGATACAAACGATCTGCTTCATGGTCCCTCCCTGGATCACAAAATCTTGATGTATACCGTAGACCACCGAAAAGGATTCTCGCAACAACAAAATCAATTATTTGAATGTTTTGATTTGTGACCCTTATTTTATTGGGCCGCAGAGCGTTCTTCGATCATCCGTGCGTGATATCGTTGAAAGGCTTCATCGCCTAAATACCCTTCGTCCCGCACCCAAGTGAGCATATCCAACGTGGTTCCACGGCCAAATGCACCTGGCATTGTCGCGACCGCTGCCACGTTACCTTGCACCCCTACTGGGACCTCTGACGGAAAGAACATCACCATCGGCGTGAACATGGCATTCCACCGCCGCGCGAGGTCCTTTTCGGACATCGCCACCCCGTCGAAATCCACAACTTCGCGGTCGCCATACAGGTTCAATTGGACCACAAAAAACGCGTCTTCGATGGTGGCCGTAACCTCTGGATCTGGGAAAACTTCTTCGTGCATTTTCGTGCAATAGATGCATCCGCGCTGTTCGATCATGACCATCAAACGCTTGCCTTCGGCGTTCGCCTCTTCCAGATCTTCGCGCAAATCTAGGAAGGTTTCGCGCATCCAATCCGTCTTGTGCAAACCATCGTCGCCTAAGGTGACCGCCAGCGCGGGTAGCGCTGAAACCGCGAAGGCAAAGCTTAGAATGTGACGTAAAAACATAGTGTTCCCCTATCCAAAGTTCGTAAATGCCGGAAAGACGTTGATCATCCATTGGGCAATGTAGTTGACCGAATTGGTGGCAATCAGGATCGCGAAAAGGATCAACATCGCGCCCATCACTTTTTCCACGTGGACCATGTATTTGCGGTTACGCTGCACCCAGCCCAAGAATGGCCGCGCAAACAATGCCGCAATGATAAATGGCGCCGTCATCGCGAGACCATAAACAAACAGCAGCAGCCCACCCCGCCACACATCGCCCATACCGCTTGCGACCATCAAAATCGCGGCCAATGCCGGACCAACGCAGGGCGTCCAGCCAAAACCAAACGCGAGCCCCATCAGGTATGCACCGATGATAGTCGTCGGCTCTGCCGTGCTTTCGATCTTGGCCTCGCGGTAAAGCAACGGGATGCGGACGACGCCGAGAAAGTGCAATCCAAACATGAAAAGCAAACCCGCCGCTGCATAGGTCAATGCATCGCGCCAAGCCCCAAACACCTGCCCAAGTGCGGTTGCCCCCATGCCCAACAGCACAAAAATCGTCGTCACACCCAACGCAAAGAAGATGGCAGAGATGATCAAACGACGCTGGGCACCTGCCGTAATATCAATGTCATCGCGCAGTTCGTTCATCGACAAACCAGCCATGTAGCACAGGTAAAACGGCACCATCGGTAACACGCACGGCGTAAAGAACGATAGCAGGCCCGCCATTGCAGCGCCCAAGAATGTTACATCTAGCATTAAGTGTCCTTGTCGAACGGCGTCATTCATATTAAGATTATTGAATGTATAAGCGTTTGGCTATCCTCTTTCGCGCCTTGATTGTGGCAACCTGTATTGGCAGCCCACAAATCACCCGCGCCGACGTCGTCCTGATGATGGCCGAAGAACCCGGTTGTATTTGGTGTGCGCGCTGGAATGACGAAGTCGGCCACATCTATCCCAAGACGGGCGAAGGACGCGCAGCCCCGTTGCGGCGCGTTGACATCTCGCAACCCTTGCCAGACGACATCGCGCTTGCGCGGCGCGTGAACTTCACACCGACATTTATCTTACTCGACGACGGTGCAGAACTCGGGCGTCTCGAAGGATACCCTGGGGACGATTTCTTTTGGGGACTGCTAGGGCAACTCATGGATCAACACGGGGTCGCCTATGACGAACCCGAAGGATAACAACAGTAAAGGCACAGTTGGGACGGCCTTAGACGGCTTGATCCGGCGGAAGGCTTGATCGGATGGGGAATTTCTATAGGAAGTTTCAATCGCAATCGGCAAGGCAGACTGATCCCAATATGACCCTCCCCGTGTTTCATCCAGACATGGATCCAGAAGAACTGGATCGGATGATGGATAATGCCACCACCGCGACAAATTACCTGAAGGCAATCAGCCACGAAGGTCGATTGATGATTCTGTGCCACCTCGCAACAGGCGAGAAATCGGTCACAGAACTCGAAGAGTTGCTATCTGCCCGACAGGCAGCCGTGTCACAACAGCTTGGGCGTTTACGCCTCGAAGGACTGGTGACGCCGCGCCGCGAAGGCAAGACGATTTATTATAGCCTATCAGACGAACGATCCCGCAGGGTTCTCGGACTGGTGTACGAGCTGTTTTGCAACAAAGACTAACTGTGTCCGCCAATGGGAGCTGGCGGTGCAATTAGATGATCAGGGAGGAAACCGATGCTTGACGCATGGGGGGATGCAAATATGGCCGCGGTTGTCGGCCTGTTTGGTGGTGTTTTGCTAGGGCTCGCTGCCCGTTTGGGCCGCTTTTGTACGCTTGGGGCCATCGAAGACGTACTGTACGGCGGCAACGATTCGCGCCTGCGCATCTGGATTGCAGCAATCGGTTTCGCAATTATCGGCAGTTTTGGATTGATGGCTGCAGGCCTGTTCGATCCGGCAGCATCTTTTTATGTCGGGCAGACGTGGTCCCCCGTTGCAAGCATCGCAGGTGGGCTATTGTTCGGTTACGGCATGGCGCTTGCGGGCAACTGTGGTTTTACAGCCCTCGCCCGTCTTGGTGGCGGTGATCTGCGGTCGTTCGTGATTGTTGTCGTCATGGGGCTTGCTGCGTTTGCGACATTATCGGGACCACTGGCATGGATACGCGTGTACCTTTTCCCCGCACCTGAAACCGCAGCCGCGCCAAATGGCATTGCCCATTTGATCGGGGCGGCAACAGGCATTTCGATACCTCTGATCGGCGTCATCATTGGCGTGGCAGCCGTGGCCTTTGCCCTGTCAAATCAGGCCTTTCGTGCGGATCGCATGAACATCTTCTGGAGCATCGTTATCGCGCTTGCAGTCGCGTCCGCTTGGGCCGGCATGAGCTTTATCAACCGTACCGGTTTTGACGATCTGGCAATTGTTTCGCATACCTTTTCCGTGCCGATCGGTGAAACGATGCTTTATGGAATGACTGCATCGGGCCAAAGCCTGTCGTTTGGTATCGGGTCCGTCGTAGGTGTCTGGGTTGGCGCGTTCATCGGTAGCCTGATGAAGGGCCATTTCCGGTGGGAAGCCTGTGAAGATCCCCGCGAATTGCGCCGTCAAATATTTGGCGCAACGATGATGGGCGTGGGGGCCGTCGTGGCTATAGGGTGCAGCATCGGGCAAGGCCTATCCGCCTTTTCGATCCTGTCATTCAGCGCGCCTGTTACCTTCGCCGCCATTTTTGCAGGGGCCGCATTGGGCCTACGTCAACTTATCGTTGGTTTTTCCGCAGCCTAATACATTCGCCTCACGTCTACACGTGGCGCATACGCATTGCCAAAAATGGGGTAATGGTACCACCTCCTGGTCTCGAACCAGGGACCTCTTGATCCACAATCAAGCGCTCTAACCTACTGAGCTAAGGCGGCACTGGGGGGGATTTAACGTGGGTCTACGGCGATTGCAAGGGGTCCAGTCTTGCCAAATTGCATCAAGGCAGGCTACGTCACACACACGCAAATGGAGGGACCCCCATGGGTATCAATGACGAGAGCAATATCGAAGCAAATCTGCAAATCGGCCCAACCGATCAAGGGATGGTGCGCCTGTTCATTGAAGGCTCTGGTATCGAAATTCCAATGGATTTTGACCCATCCGAGGCGGACGATATTGCCGAAGAAATCAAAGCCGCAGCCATGGCTGCGCGTGCGATCGGCAAAAAATAACGTCCTAGCCGCGCATAGCACCCGGTAACGCAAGCCCCGGATCACGCGCGGCTTGCGCCCGCACGGCGGCATGTCGTGCAAATTTCTGGATCATGACTTTTCGACGGGCCGGTGCCAGCTTGGTTTCCGGGCTCATCCGGATGATTTCGGCGTCATACCCATCTGCGATGATGAGCCCAGTGTCGTCTGGCAACAGCTCTGTTGGGAAATCGGTATCGACGGCCCAAAAGAATCGATCACACCACGGCAGATATCCTTCCCATTTGTGGTCGGATTGAAAATCAGCACGGGATGATTTGCATTCGATGATCCAAATTTCGCCTTTCGGGCCAAGCGCCATAACGTCAACACGCAGACCGCTGGTCGGCACTAGTTCTTCCACGCTTACAAAATCATGGCTTCGCATATGGCGGCTGACCCCACGGGCTAGCAATTGACCGGGCATCAGCGGTGTTTGGGAGGCTTCATCATACATGCCTCAAACATGAACAATAGGTGAACAAAAATCAAGACTGAGTCGACGAACGCCCGTTTTGACGAATTCACATGCCAGTTTCAAATATCATTTGCGCCAATCATGAAGAACACTCATGCTCGCGATCATGGATATTACGCTGCTCAAAACCTTTCTCGAAGTTGCTGCAACTGGTTCGTTCGTGTCGGCGTCGGACCGACTATTTGTCACCCAATCTGCAGTGTCTTTGCGTGTTCAACGTCTTGAAGATTCGCTTGGCAAACCGCTGTTTACGCGATCCAAAGCCGGTGCAGAACTAACGCCAGCGGGGCGTGAATTCGAACGTTACGCTTTGTCGATGATACGGGTCTGGGAAGAAGCGCGCCAGCAAGTCGCAATACCCGAAGGGTTCACGCGCAGCATTTCCATCGGGGCACAGTATTCGCTTTGGCCACGGCTGGGGTTTCGGTGGATCGACCAAATGCAATCGGCGATGCCGGATCTCAACATCAGGGCGGAACTTGGGATGCCAGATCGACTCACGCGGTTCCTGATCGAAGGGATCACGCAGATCGGCCTGCTCTATACCCCGCAACTTAGACCCGGATTATCCGCCGATATGGTGCTGGAAGAAGAACTCGTGCTCGTCGCGTCGTGGAAAGGCGCGACATGCGACGGACTGACCGGGCGATATGTGTTCGTCGATTGGGGCCCGGAATTTATCGGAGCCCATGCCATCGCACTGCCTGATCTAACGAATCCAGGGCTTACGTTTTCGCTGGGGGCGATGGTTGCGGAATACGTCATCAACCGCCAAGCCGCAGCTTACCTACCGGCGCGCTACGTCAAAAAGTATCTCGACAGCGGCGATTTGCATCTTGTCGCCGATGCCCCTCGCTTCCCCTACCCTGTCTGGGCGGTCTGGCGTACAGACATGGATAAAGACGTCCGCGACATGGCGCTTTCCAGGTTGAACTTGGTTTCGTCGCATGCCGAAGCAGACGGTGACGCTGTTCTTAGTCAGCTTGCTGTACTTAACGGTGATGAAACAGCAGAGATTCTAGGGGAAAAAAACGATGTGGACGACATCCGCTCATAGATGAGCAAAAGTTGGCTTAACCACAATTATTTTGAATTTCCCTAATGTTTGGTATTGCAATATGCCACCCATAGCAGAAATGCACCCGTACCTAAGACAGGACGGTTCATTCTATTGGGAAAGGATAACCCCATGAAAACGAATATTTTTATCTTAGCCGCTGCCGCTGCTTTGACTGCAAACGCCGGTTTCGCACAGACATCTGCGTTCAATAACCAAGACCGTACATCAGACGCCGTAGAAGACCTGCAAGAACAGATCAATGACGACGCAGAACGCGACACATTTACATTCGGGACCGAAGGCCGTGAAGTCGGCGCATACGGGTCCTTGTCCCTGCGCGGCACATCAACATCCGAAGATGGCGACACGTCATCCGATCTGGGTATTGGCTTGCGCTACGGCACATTCGACGGCGTAAACGGCATCGACGCAACAGCGAGCTTCGTCTACGGCGAAGACAACGGCACAGAAACAGAAAACCAATTGCTGGCAGGTATTGATTACCGCCGCAACTTTGGCGACGCATTCTTTGGCTTCGCAAAAGCCGACCTTGCGTTTGACCGTTTGGCAGACACAACGGGTGAAACATCACAGGACATCTTCGTTGGTGCCGGTGTTGGTTACCGCATCCTAAACGACAACATTTCCCAGTGGTCTGTTCAAGCGGGTCCAGGTTACCGGATCGCGGATGTCGTTGGTGAAGAGCGCGTTGAAGAAGCCGCTGCTGCCGTTTCTTCTAACTATTTCCGCAGCTTGACTGACACAAGCTACGTCACAAACGACACAGATGTGATCTATTCTGAGTTCTCAACAACATTGTCCAACGAATTGGCATTGAACGTTGCGATCACAGATCAAATGGTTCTGCGTACAAGCCTCGCAACAGCGTTTGACGATGCAACAGACGAAGAAATTGGCGACGCGAAAAACACGTTCGGTGTTTCTGTCGTCTACAACTTCAACTAATCCATCGAGACCAAAGGCAGGATCTTTGGACGATTGATCCGGCCCGAATAGGCGGTAGCTGCAAAGCTGCCGCCTTTTGCGTTTTCAAACCGGCGCTTGACGCGATACCTTTTGGTATCATATTCATTGTGATACCAAAAGGTATCGGATAACATCAATGTCACAACTCGCTTTTCGCGCCCTCGCTGACCCGACACGTCGTGCCATCGTGATGCATTTACGTGGCGGCGACATGACGATCGCACAGCTGTCTGAAAATTTCGACATGACGCGTGCTGCCGTCAAAAAACATCTGACCATCCTCGCAGAGGCGGGTCTGATCTCGACCCGACCAGAGGGCCGCGAGCGATACAACACTTTTGAACCCAGCGGTCTGGGACCGATCCGTGACTGGATCAGCGACTTTGACGCCTTCTGGGACGACCGTCTCGATAGTTTGAAGACTGCCATTGAAAAGGACACACCATGACAACCTTACAAAAGACCATCTATCTCAAGGCCGACAAAGAAAAAGTTTGGGAATACCTTACTGATCCCGAAAAACTGGCGATTTGGTTCCATAAACCTGCAAAGCCGTTGGCCGCGGGTGATTATGAAATGTTTGGTGTCGAAAGCGGAGATCGGTTGATGTGGGGCGACGTGCTTATCTCTGAACCCTTTGATAGGCTGCGCTATACATTTACAATCGGGCCATTGGGCGACGCGACTAGCACTGTTACATGGACCCTAACGGATGTTCCGGGCGGCACACGCCTTGCGCTGCTGCATGAAGGCCTACCAGAAAGCGAAGACGCGTTTGGCCTGACCTTGGCCCTTGATAAAGGCTGGGACGATCACCTCGCGCGTTTGCGTGAAGATGCACATCAGGCTGGTTAACGCCGTCAATGCACACGGAACACAGCCGTCGGTTTGGCTGTTTTCTTGCCGCTCGTGTCGGTTGCCCCTTGTCGCAACGCGCCCTGCCCCCTATCTGATGCTGTGGCGAGCTTCTGCTCTTCTCGTGATCAGGCGGTTACATTCCAGTGGCCTTAAGCAAATCCGAGGGAGCTGGCTCTGTCTGAGCCCTGGTTCAGTTATCTGGCGCCCACCTGTATATACAGGTCCTCGGGAATAAACCCCCTACGGTTGCTGCGGTTCTCGCCACCTTTGCACGTCAATTCGTAGACGATGCCGTACCCAGCATAAACATGACCCCCAAAATACCGCCGCCGATCAGGACAGCGTCGCACGCGATTTTGACGTCATAGCCATAGGCATCTGGCGGCGTTCCCGACCTTTGCGCATTGTTGCAAAACCCAAACCGGCCGGATTGCCCCGTTGGTAATGCAAGCGGCGGACCGCCGACCACGCTGCCCCGCTGCCCAGCGTCGCGAATAATTGGCCGTACTGGCGGATCCGATAGGTTGGGCAATGGTCCATCGGCACTGACGGACGTTGCGCACAACAGCATCAGAAACGTCATGACTGCATTTTGCATGGGTTCTCCTCATCTCAAAAGCGTTGCGACTGATCTAGCGAAGGAAAATGAGGGTAAGGTTAATGCGAGCTACAGCAGATGTTGATTAACGCCGCGCGGGCGCTACGTCGCTGAAAGAGCCGAAAACAAAGGAAAGCCCAATGCGTTTGCCGATCATCGCCCTTTCACTATTTGCGACCTCCGCCACAGCGCAGGGCCTGACAGTCCAGTTCCAAGATGGCGCACCAAAGGATAGCATCACATTGCTGAACGCTGGCTGCGCGATAACAAATGCGACCGTGACACTCGATTTAAACGGGTCCAATGGTGGCCTCATTTTCGATACAAGCGCACAAGGTGCCGGCGTTGAGGTCTTTCAACCCGTTGAAGTTTTGACCGAAAACGTCACGGCAGGTGCCGTGACAGACGGCGATACAACGCTGGATATTTCAGTGGGCATGCTGCCAACGGATGCGATGATCCGCCTCACAGCCGATCTTGACGACACCATTGTCGGCGGCCGTCAGATCACAGTGTCAGGGTCAGAAATCGCGGGCGCTACAGTTGCGGTCGCAGTGGGCGACTACGTGACACAAGGCGTGTTTGGTGATGATGGTCTAGCTTATATCGACATGACAAACGCATCGACAGGCTGTTTGCCAAGCTGATTCTAGAACGCGTCCGGCTGGGCCTCGCGGGCCATGTGGTCCAGCACAGCATTCACAAACTTGGATTCTTTGCTGTCCGGCGCGAACGCCTCGGCGACGCCAACAAATTCAACGATCACAACCTTGGGCGGCGTGTCTTTCAGGCTGAGTTCAGCACCTGCGGCACGGAACAAAGCACGCAATGTCGGGTCGATCCGGCCAATCGGCCATTTTGCAACCAAGGCGCGGTCGGTCATCTGGTCGATAGCCGCTTGATTATCAACGGCATATTCCATCAGCGCATGGAACGTATCCACGTCACCTTCTTGCATTTCAACGTCGTCAAATACCTCGCCAAAGCGATGGTCTTTGAATTCGATCATCACCTGATCAACGGTCTGACCAGACGATTCCATCTGAAACAACGCCTGCACTGCGTAAAGCCGTGCCGCTGATTTCATCTTGCGCCGTTGATTGTTCGAAATGGTCATGCCGTCGTTTTGCCTTGCTGCGCGAGAAGAATGTCGCTGGTGAACCCGATACCCTTATCAGGACGGCCCCACTTACGGCTGAGTTCGATCAGGTGCAAGGCCGCAGCGGCCGCACCGCCACCTTTGTTTTGATCAGCGGGGTCCGCACGCACCTGCGCTTGTTCGTAGTTCTCAACAGTAAGGATACCATTACCGATGCAAACGCCTTGCAAGCCAAGCAGCTGGATCGCCCGCGAACTATCATTGCAGACCGTATCGTAATGCGTCGTCTCACCGCGGATCACGCAGCCAAGGGCAACGTAGCCGTCAAAATTGCTCATCCGTTCGGCAATGCTAATCGCTGTCGGAATTTCCAACGCACCGGGGACGTTCACGATGTCCCACGTGCCACCAGCCTTTTCGATTTCGGCCTTCGCGCCCGCGATCTGATGGTCGGACAGGTCCTTGTAATAAGGTGATGCGACGATCAGAACTTTCACCGGCTTATCGAATTCCGGCAGCGGCATGATGTAGTGAGACGGTCCAGCCATTATCCAAGCTCCGAAATTTTGCGTGTACCAACGATTTCAAGGCCGTAGGCCTCGAGCCCGACGATCTTTGGCGTCGGTGAATTGGTCAGCAGTTCAATTTTGTTCAGGTTCAAAGAACTCAGGATTTGCGCCCCAAGCCCGTATTGCCGCAAGGTTTTCGGCGACACATCATCTGCGACTTCCAACTTCATTTCCGTATCGCGCAATAGCACAACAACACCACGCCCTTCGTCGGCAACGGCTTGCATAGCGTGACCAAATTCGGCGGCGCGGCCTTTCGGTCCGGTGCCGATCACGTCCAACATTGGGTCCATTGCGTGCATCCGCACGAGAACAGGTGCGTCACCCGTGATGTCACCCTTGGTCAGCACAATGTGTTCGTCGCCATGAGCTTGATCGGAATAGACTTTCATATCCCAATCACCGCCAAATTCAGAGGTGATCACCTCTTCCGACTGCACCTTCACAAGGTTGTCGTGGCGACGGCGATACGCGATCAAATCGGAAATTGTCCCGATCTTTAGCCCATGCAATTGCGCGAAAGACACCAGATCCGGCAGACGCGCCATTTCGCCGTCGTCCTTCATGATCTCGCAAATCACACCAGACGGGTTCAGACCAGCAAGGCGGGAAATATCAACGGCTGCCTCGGTATGGCCAGCACGCACCAGCACACCACCATCGCGGGCCCGCAGCGGAAACACATGGCCCGGTGTCGCGATGTCAGCGGCACCTTTACCAGCATCAATCGCCACAGCGACCGTGCGGGCGCGATCGGCAGCAGAGATACCTGTCGTCACGCCCTCGCGTGCTTCAATCGAGACGGTAAAGGCGGTTTCATGACGGGATGAATTCTGTGCTGCCATCAAAGGCAAATCCAGCGCGTCCAAACGTTCGGACGTCAGTGTCAAACAAATCAAACCACGCCCGTGGGTCGCCATGAAATTCACAGCGTCCGGCGTCGCCATTTGGGCAGGAATCACCAGATCGCCTTCGTTTTCGCGATCTTCATGATCCACCAGCACAAACATCCGGCCATTGCGGGCGTCGTCGATGATTTCTTCGATGGGTGAAATCGCTTCAGACCAGTCTTTTTCGACCTGACCCGGTTCTTCAAAATTCAACGTCATAAGTGTTCCCGCTTTGCTTGCCCGTCAAATAGCCCAGCCCCCCATGTTTGGAAAGGGCGCAGGTCTGTCACATCACGTCAGAACAACGACCCTTGTGGATTGCTGTTCAACGTCACGCGGCCATCGGCAAATTCGACCTCCAAATCACGCGCAGCTTTCGCCGCTTTGGTGTCCGTCACAACCTGCCCGTCACCGCGTACAACGGCGTAGCCACGTTTTAACGTTTCTTTATACCCTAAGGTTTCGCGCAGACGGTCCAACGCGTCCAATCTAGCTTGTCTTTCAGACTGTTGGCGGCTCGCACGATCCGACAGACGACCAATGAGGTTGGTCAATTGTTCGCCTTTGCGGATCACGTCGCCTTGCACCAAACGAGGTTGCAGTCCGCGTACGACCTGCCCGAAAGATTGTGCCTTATCGTTCAGTTTGCGTTGCAATGCGGGTGTTAATCGCCCCCCAAGATCATCCAAGCGCCGCCGTTCTGCCGCGATCCCACGCGCCAGCGTCGCGGGCCGCAACGCCCCGCCAGCGTTCGACAAAGCGACTCGTTTCTTCGCCGCCGCCGCATTCAACGCACCAGGCAGACGTTCGCCCAAATAATCCAAGCGCTGCCGTGGTCCTTCGACCAAGGTTTCGACCTTCGGCAATGCCCGCCCCAGATCGCGCACCCGTTGCTGGCGCTGCGTCACACCAGTCGAAAGCGCTCGGCTCAAACGTGCGCCCTGCTGATCCACCCAAGCCAACAGATCAAGCCGCACTGGCACCGCAAGTTCCGCAGCCGCCGTTGGCGTCGGTGCCCGCATATCGGACACGAAATCAATCAACGTGGTATCCGTTTCGTGACCCACCGCGGAAATCAACGGAATGTCAGACGCGGCCGCAGCGCGTGCCACAATTTCCTCGTTAAAGCCCCACAGGTCCTCAATTGATCCACCACCACGGGCGACGATCAGAAGATCAGGTCGTGGCAGCGCCCCACCCGGTGTCATGGCATTAAAACCATCGATAGCGCGTGCCACCTCGGTTGCACTTTTCTGACCTTGGACCGCGACAGGCCAGACCAGCACCTTGCGGGGGAAACGATCCCGTAACCGATGCAGAATATCGCGAATAACCGCGCCAGATGGGGATGTTACAACGCCGATGACCTCTGGCAGATACGGCAGTTCCTTCTTACGCTCCGGGGCAAATAACCCTTCCGCAGCCAACGCCGCCTTGCGCTTTTCCAACATGGCCATCAATGCACCGGCACCCGCAGGCGCGATGTCTTCGATCACCATTTGATACTTCGACTGACCGGGGAATGTGGTCAGTTTACCAGTCGCGATAACCTCCATCCCTTCTTCGGGCTGCTGGGCCAATGCCACAGCACGGCCTTTCCAGATGATACCGGCCAGCACCGCCTTATCATCCTTCAGGTCCAGATACAGATGACCCGACCTCGGCCGCGACACGCGTCCGACTTCGCCCCGCACCCGCACATGCGAAAACCCGCCTTCGATGGTTTTCTTCACCGCACCCGAAATCTCGGACACCGAAAATTCCGGGGCATTGTTGCCCGCTTCATTCTCGGGGCCTTCGTCGTCGAATAAGTCCATGTGATCTGCCCTTGCTGCATGCTCGCGCGGACTTTAGAACGCCTGACAACAAAGGCCAACGGGGACACGCGATGAATATTTTGATTTTGGGCAGCGGCGGGCGCGAACATGCGCTGGCATGGGCAATCCAACAGAACCCGAAATGCGACCGGCTGATTGTCGCCCCCGGAAATGCAGGCATCGCGCAGATGTGCGAATGCGCCAGCGTCGACATCATGGACGGCGATGCTGTGGCCGCCTTCGCCGCTGAAAACGCTGTGGATTTTGTGGTCGTCGGCCCCGAAGCCCCACTCGCCGTCGGCGTCGCAGACCGCCTACGTGACGCGGGTCTGCTGGTATTCGGCCCATCGCAAGAGGCAGCGAAGCTTGAAGCGTCTAAAGCCTTTACCAAAGAAATCTGCGACGCGGCCAACGCCCCAACCGCTGGCTACGCGCATTTCACCGACGGCGACGCGGCACTGGCCTACGTGCGCGACCAAGGCGCGCCCATCGTTGTTAAAGCTGATGGCTTGGCTGCTGGCAAAGGCGTCACCGTTGCGATGACCCTGCCCGAAGCGGAAGCCGCGATCATTGACATGTTCGACGGTAACGACGGCGCGGAAGTCGTGATCGAAGAATTCATGGACGGCGAAGAAGCATCATTCTTCGTTCTTTGCGATGGCACCTCCATTTTGCCCGTCGGCACGGCGCAAGACCACAAACGTGTGGGCGACGGCGACACGGGCCCAAACACTGGCGGCATGGGGGCCTACTCCCCCGCCCCTGTCATGACAGACGCAGTGACGCAAAAGGCGCTCGACGATATCATCAAGCCAACAATGGATGAAATGGCGAAACGCGGCACACCCTTTGAAGGTGTGTTGTTCGTCGGCCTGATGATCAAAGACGGCCAACCGCGCCTTGTGGAATACAACGTGCGCTTTGGCGATCCGGAATGCCAGTGTCTGATGATGCGTTTGGGCGGTCAGGTTCTTGACCTGCTACAGGCCTGCGCCGAACATCGCCTCGCCGACATCAACGCGACATGGGCGGACGACCACGCGATGACCATTGTCATGGCGGCTAACGGCTATCCCGGCGCTTATGAAAAAGGCAGCGTGATCAAAGGGCTCGACGCCCTTCCCGAAGACAGCGGACATATGACGTTCCACGCAGGCACAACTGAAAAAGACGGACAGATCACCGCTACTGGCGGACGTGTCTTGGCAGTCACCGCACGCGCCGATACGCTCAAAGAGGCACATGCCATGGCCTACAAAATGACGAAAGACATTGACTGGCCCGGCGGTTTTTACCGCACCGATATCGGTTGGCGCGCGCTTTAACTTCTTTTGGCCTTAAATATCTCGGGGGGTCGCCTTTCAATTTGCGCCATTCGTCTGATCGACAATGGCGACGGGCTGGCCCCCAATCCGACCCAACAAAAAAAGGGCGACACACGCGTGTCGCCCTTTTCCATTTCAAATGTTCGCAAAATTATGCGGCGCGACCAACCAAAACAGATGTCACTTCTTCGACCGCAGCCGTTTCGTCACTGCCTGCAACAACCGCAATCTCGCGTGTCAAACGCTCCAATGCCGCTTCATACAACTGACGTTCAGAATAGCTTTGCTCGCGCTGGTCGTCTTGACGATGCAGATCGCGAACAACTTCCGCAATCGCGATCAAATCGCCAGAGTTGATCTTTTGCTCGTATTCCTGCGCACGGCGGGACCACATGGCTTTCTTGACCTTCGCCTTACCACGCAGTGTTTTCATCGCATGTGACACAACGTCCGGCGTCGCAAGCGACCGCATACCAACGTCAATCGCCTTGTTTGTCGGCACACGCAGCTTCATCTTGTCTTTTTCAAAGACGATGACAAACATCTCAAGGTCGAAGCCCGCGACCTCTTCTTTTTCGACGGCAATAATTTTGCCGACACCGTGGGCTGGGTACACAACAAATTCGTTCGGGCTAAAGTCTAACTTCTTCTTGCTCATGATAGTCCTTTCATGGCGGTTATTGTGACACGCGACGACAAAAAACCGGCGGAACCAAAAGGTACCGTCGGATGCATGGCGTCTTCGGAATGTGTCAAATCGTAGCGTTCATTGCGGAAGAGTGTATCACAAAAAACGCCCCGATAAAAGCGGGGCGTTGGGAAAGGTCAAATGGGGGTAAACGTGGCTTAACCGCCTTCACCCGGGGCTTCGGAAAACAATTCCATCTTGCCTTCTTTGCCGTCCATTTCTTCCGCATTCGGAAGCTGGTCTTTCTTGGTGATGATGACCGGCCACATTTCGGAATACTTGCGGTTGAATTCAACCCACTTTTCCATGTCAGGCTCTGTGTCCGGACGGATCGCGTCAGCCGGGCATTCCGGTTCGCACACGCCACAGTCGATGCATTCGTCTGGGTGGATCACCAGCATGTTTTCGCCTTCGTAGAAACAATCTACGGGGCATACTTCCACACAGTCCGTGTACTTGCAGGCGATACAATTGTCGTTGACGATATAGGTCATAGCAGGGTCATCCGTTTATCTCTTGCCCCACCTAGGACAGAGTGTGCGGTCAATCAAGGTCCAAAGGACCATTCCCGCCCCGATGCGTCATCAAGTTCCGGCGATCACGTTTCGTCGGTCTACCTTTCCCATCAAAGCTAGGATTTTTGGAATGGGTGTTCCGCACCGGTTCGGGCGATAGATCTTCGTACAGCGCTTGCGCTTCTGGTGCGGGTCCGCGCCGTGTGCCGCACGCAACGATGCGGATTACCTTCGTGTCGGTTTCTTTCACAAATGTCAGTGTGTTACCGGGCCCCACGGATCGCGCGGGTTTGCTGACGGGGGTACCATCTACGCGGACTTTTCCCGCGGTAATGATCCCCGCCGCAAGCGAGCGCGATTTGAAAAACCGCGCTTGCCAAAGCCATTTATCAAGCCGGATCGTATCGCGGGCTTGGTCCGTCACTTGTTCTTAAGAGCTGCCAATGCCGCGAAAGGATTGTCAGGGTCAATCGCCTTTTCTTTACGCGGTTTTGCCTGAAAACTTTGCGGTTTATTGCTGTCGCGACCACCGGGTTTGCCCTTTGGCTTACCCTTACCGCGCGGCTTGTTGTCGCCACGTGGTTTATCACCGCGCCCTTGCGGACGACCGCCTTGGCGGTTTGCATTCGCACGACCGCCCCATGTGAAGGTATAGAACACCTCCATCTCGGGCGCTTCTTCAGTCGTTTCCTCGGACACTGCCGGTGCTTCTGACGCGTCGTCTGTCGCAGCTGGTGCTTCTGGCGCAGGTTTCACGGCTTTCACCTTGGCCCGCTCGCCCTTGTCGGCCTTGTAGCCGAGACCTATCATCAGATCCGCGAATTGATCCAACGTCATGCCCGTGATCGACAGCATATCTGCGGTGCCTTCAAAGCCACCGCGGCTATCTTGGTCGCGCAGCATATCTGCGAGGCGTTCCAGCATATCAATGCGAATCGCCCGTTCGCCTGCCGCGCGATAACCTGCCATGGCATAGTAGCCCGGTGCCGCGCCTTTTTCAGACGGGACTGTCACCAAACCCGGAGGTGGGGCTTCTGGGAATTCAGCAAGATCTTTGGCCAGCGACCACAGCACCAAGCGCAAACGCGTCGGCGCAGGCTTCAGCAGCAACGGCATAAAGATAGTGAACTGACCGAAACGGATACCGTGTTTGCGCAATGCGCCACGTGCGTCTTGATCGAGGTCTTTGACCTCTGCGGCAACTTCACCGCGTGGGACAATCCCGAATCCTTCGGCCAGACGGAATGCAAAGCCTTTGGCGATACCTTCCAGCGTGTCGTCGTTCTTCAAGCCGAGCAGCGGTTCAAACGCGGCGGCGACCTTGCGGTCAATGAAATGCTGCAGGCGGCGTTCCACCTTCGCGGCAACGTCAGCCCCGGCTTCATCGTCAACAAAAACAGCGACACCAGGCTTCAGGATATCGGATCCTGCCACCAGCTTACCCACCGCTTGGTCGCCCCACATCAGGCCGCCCTGTTCGGTGAAATCAATTTCAGTATCGGGGGCATTGTAGAATTTATCAGCACGCAGATGGAAATGCGGGGCCAATGCCGCCACACTTGCCTGACGCAGCGTTTTCGCCTCGTCGGGGCTGCCAGCTTTATCCATGCGGAACCGGAATCCTTCCAGCTTCCCCACAAATTCGCCTTCAACTGTTACTTCACCGTTCTCATTAACCTCGGCCACAAGGCTCTCCTTCTGCTTCAACCGCCGCAGCAAAATGCTGGTGCGCCGGTCGACAAATCTTTGGGTCAGCGCACCATGCAGTGCGTCTGATAAGCGATCTTCTACAGCGCGCGTAAGCTCACGCCAATGTGTTTCGTCACGAACCCACCCTTTGCGTTGGGCAACATAGGTCCACGTTCGGATGAACGCGAGGCGCTTAGACAATGTGTCTATGTCACCATCATGACGGTCAATCCGCGCAACCTGCAACGCCAGCCAGCTTTCGTCAACATGTCCTAGCTGATGCAAGTCGCTGTAAATACGGGTTAAAAGTGACGCATGTTCCCCGCGACTGATGCCACGGAAATCTGGAATGCGGCAAACGTCCCACAAAAGCCGCACAGACGGGCCATCTTTTGCCCGTGCCGCAATCAGCGGATCGTCGCCCAGCGCCTTAAGTGCGGCAAGGTCGTCGCTTTCGCGTACGCGGGTCAGCCATTGGTCGTCAGTGCGCATTTCCAACGTTTGCGTCAGGCGTTTGATCGAGCCGAATTGCAGGTCGCTATTGCGCCATTGCAGTTTTTTCACCGGCTGGAATTGGTGATCCATGATCGCCTGCGCGACGCCGTCGTCCAAGGCGGGCGCCTCACCTGTCACCCCAAACGTGCCGTTCGCCGTATGCCGCCCAGCGCGCCCCGCGATCTGCGCGAGTTCCTCTGGAAACAGATACCGCATCCGTTGCCCGTCGAATTTGGAAATCGCCGAGAACGCTACGTGATTGATATCAAGGTTCAGCCCCATCCCAATCGCGTCCGTCGCGACCAGATAATCAACGTCGCCGTTCTGATACATCTCCACTTGGGCGTTACGCGTCCGAGGGCTGAGCGCGCCCATGACCACGGCAGCGCCCCCTTTTGTACGACGTAGCAATTCGGCAATCGCATATACATTTTCAACCGAAAACCCGACAATCGCAGCCCTGCCCGGCATCCGACTTAGCTTTTTCGAACCTGAGTATGTCAGCTGGGACATCCGTTCACGGTACATAAACTGCGCCTGCGGAACCATCGCGGCAATTGCGGACCGCATCGTTTCAGCACCTAAGAATAGCGTCTCGCGCAAACCCCGCGCGTGCAAAAGACGGTCGGTAAAGATGTGACCGCGTTCCGCATCACCACATAATTGAATTTCATCGATAGCAAGGAAATCACATCCCATGCCTTCGGGCATCGCCTCAACCGTGCAGACCCAATATTGGGTGCGGGGCGGCACAATCCGTTCCTCGCCCGTCACCAAGGCCACAACACTTGGCCCTTTCACGGCAACGATCCGGTCGTAAACCTCGCGGGCAAGCAGGCGCAAAGGCAGGCCAATCACACCCGTCCTGTGCGACAACATTCGTTCAATCGCGTAATGGGTTTTGCCGGTGTTCGTCGGGCCAAGAACGGCCGTAATCCGGGAATTTTGCATGATAATAGTCCCCGGCGGGGCCAGCGATTAGATCGCTTGGCCCTCAATTTCTAAGGCAAGGCGTGCTAGCGCGTCGGTCGCGTCAGGTTCCAACGGATAAATCTCGAGAACCGCTTCATACGCCGCAATCGCTTCATCGCGGCGGCCCAGCTCTTCCATCAGGATACCCACACCAAACATCGCACGAAAATGACGTGGGTTTAGAACGAGCGTTTGACGCAAATCATCCAATGCAGGCCCCATCAGCCCCACACGAAAATAAGCGGTCGCACGGTGATGATACCCTTCGGCGAAATCAGGCGCATGATCGACCAAGGCTGTAAGATGCTCAATCGCGGCCTGATCATCCCCCTCTTCCAAGGCATCGCCACCACGGCGCAGCAACAAATCCATCGCAGCCGACCCGCTTTTTTCGAATCGCGCGATCACGCGGTCGGCGATCCGCGCATGATTGCCCTCATCCGCCTCGCTTAGCTCTTGAAAAAGCCCGTCCAAAGCGGTCTCTTGCGCGAAACTTTGGGTCGTTAACGTTAACGTCACTGCAAATGCCGTAACGGTACGTTTGATGAGATGTGTCAGCGTAGCCATAGTTGTAATGTAACGTGTCAGGCGGCTTTCGCCAGAGGGCATATAAGATTCAAAAAGGATAAACCGATGAGCGACGTAGTGAACGAGGCCGTAGCCCAGTTGAACGCAAAAATGGACGGTGGATTTGACGGCGGCACAGCCAAGTTCGTCATCGAAGACGAAGGGTCCATTATCATTGATGGCGACGGCGCGCGTGCAGCCGACGACGATGCAGATGTGACGCTGTCCGCGACCGCCGAAACATTCAAGGAAATCCTTGATGGCGAACAAAACCCGACAGCCGCTTTCATGACAGGCAAACTGTCAGTCGACGGCGACATGGGTCTTGCCATGAAATTGGCAGGCGTCCTGTAAACTATGGATATTGCACCGTTTCATGACGATGTCGCTTATGGTCCTGACGGCGGGGCGGCCCATTGGGTCACCACTGTCGACGGGCTGAAAATTCGTGTGGGTCATTGGACCGGCGCGGACGTCAAAGGAACGGTGCTTATTTTTCCGGGCCGCACGGAATACGTTGAAAAATACGGCGATGCGGCCCGCGAATTTCTTGATGCCAACTATGCGACAGTCTCCATCGACTGGCGCGGTCAGGGATTGGCCGACCGGATGGTTGGCGATCGACGCATGGGGCACGTGGGGAAATTTGCCGACTATCAAAAAGATGTGTCCGCTGTGATGGCACACGTCAAAGAACTTGGCCTTCCTGAACCCTATTACATGATCGGTCATTCCATGGGCGGTTGCATCGGTTTGCGGGCCTTGATGGAAGGTCTGCCGGTAAAGGCTGCCGCCTTTTCCGCGCCAATGTGGGGCATCGGCCTTTCGCCCGTCGTGCGTCCAGGCGCATGGGCCGTGTCGGCAGTTGCTGGCGCATTTGGAAAAGACAATGTTTTCGCACCGGGCCAGCCACCTGTGTCGTATGTGCTGCGCGAAGATTTCGACATCAACACGCTGACCAAAGACCGCGACATGTGGGATCGTCTTGTCGAACAACTTACCAAATACCCCGATCTGGCCTTGGGTGGCCCGTCGATCAGATGGTTAGGGGAATCGCTGCGTGAAATGCTGCGGTTATCGAACCGCCCGTCTCCCTCCACACCAACTGTCACCTTCTTGGGCACGAACGAAGATATTGTAGACCCTCAGCGCATCAAAGATCGCATGGCAAAATGGCCAAACGGCACCTTGCACATGATCGACAAAGGCGAACACGAGGTCATGTTGGAAATCCCAGCATCGCGCCGGTTTGTCTACGACACGATGATCGCCCACTTTAACGCGCATCCCTAGGCAAACGCACGAATAGCTCTATCCTTTGGGTATGGCAGACGTTCTTACCTTCACAGACCGCGGCATCTACTGTCCTGCTGGCGATTTTTATATCGATCCGTGGCAGCCCGTTGATCGGGCCCTGATCACGCACGGACATTCCGATCATGCGCGTTGGGGCATGAACCATTACCTTGCAACCGCCGCCGCTGCCCCCGTCATGCGCCACCGTTTAGGCGACGTGTCGCTCGACACGATCAATTACGCAGAGACGCGCCAAATCGGGGGTGCTACCGTTTCCTTTCATCCCGCCGGACACGTACCAGGGTCTGCGCAGATCACGGTCACAGTGAAAGGCGAAACATGGGTCGCGTCAGGGGACTACAAAACAGTGGCCGACGGCCTGTCAGAGCCATTTGAACCCGTCCGCTGCCACGCGTTTATCACCGAATGCACGTTCGGATTGCCAA
This sequence comes from Rhodobacteraceae bacterium S2214, assembly GCA_025141675.1. NCBI lineage: Bacteria > Pseudomonadati > Pseudomonadota > Alphaproteobacteria > Rhodobacterales > Paracoccaceae > Rhodobacteraceae bacterium S2214. The sequence continues at coordinate 1,588,388 of CP081161.1, read as the reverse complement.
TCTTCAAATGGACACCCGAAGACATCCTGACGACCCAGATCAACGATTGGTGGGCCGCAAACAAAGCCGCAGGTAAAACATCCGTTCTTGGTGCCTATGCTCTTGGAAAAGCTCAACGATTGCTGACCACAGTGAACGCCGACATTGGCCCGATCCTGACCCACGGGGCGATTGAAAACACCAACGACATTTTGCGTGGTCAGGGCATCGCTTTGCCCGACACGATCCGGGTCACTGCCGAAACAAACGTCAAAGATTACGCTGGCGCCTTGGTGCTCGCGACGCCATCCGCGATGGCAGGGTCATGGATGAAGAAGTTTGGCCCGACCTCGACCGCATTCGCCAGCGGCTGGATGGCGCTACGCGGTGTGCGGCGCAGGCGCGGGGCCGATCGTGGGTTTATCGTGTCTGACCATGCCGACTGGGATGGGCTGAACGCGGCAATCAAAGCGACGGGTGCCGAAAAAATCTTTGCCACCCACGGCTACACGGACGCCTTCCACAAATGGTTGCGCGAAGAAGGATATGATGCCCACGTCGTGTCCACAGAATACAACGGCGAAGACACAACAGAGGCGGACGACGCATGAAGGACTTCGCCCAGTTATTCGCCCGCATCGACGAATCCACCAAAACAACCGCCAAAGTCACAGCACTCGCAGACTATTTCACGACCGCCCCTGACGACGACAAACTTTGGACGATCGCACTGTTTTCGGGCCGTCGCCCGAAACGGACCATCACAGCCGGAAAACTCCGCACATGGGCGGCAGAGGTCGCAGGCCTGCCCGATTGGCTGTTCGAAGAAAGCTACAACATCGTCGGCGATCTGGCCGAAACGATTTCACTTGTTCTGCCACCACCGGAACAGACGGCGGATCAGTCCCTGACCCACTGGATTGAAACGATAAAACAACTTGGCACACTGGACGACGACGCTCGTAAAACAGGCATCATCGACGCGTGGAACACCCTGCCCGACATGCAAAGGTTCTTGTTTACAAAACTTCTGACTGGCGGGTTTCGTGTCGGTGTCAGCACCAAACTGATGACCCGCGCCTTGGCCAAAGCGACCGACCAAGACGAAGCCGCTCTGACCCACAAATTGATGGGCAACTGGACGCCCGAAACCACAACATTTCACGCCCTAATCGAAGCGAATGATCCCACCGCAGACCTATCGCGCCCCTACCCGTTCTACCTCGCCTATGGATTGGACACGCTCGACGACCTTGGCGAACCAACGGATTGGAACGCGGAACGCAAATGGGACGGTATTCGCGGCCAGTTCATATTGCGCGGCGGCGAACACCACCTCTGGTCACGCGGCGAAGACCTGATGACAGATCGCTTCCCCGAATTCGCCCAACTGAAAGATTATCTGCCGGACGGGACCGTCATTGACGGCGAAGTATTGGCTTTCGCCAACGATGCCCCCCTCTCGTTCAACGCGCTGCAAAAGCGGATCGGCCGCAAAACCGTTCCGAAAAAGCTGCTGACCGAGGCCCCCGTGATCTTGATGGCCTACGACCTGCTGGAACAAGACGGAACCGACATTCGCGATCAACCCTTGTCTGACCGACGCGCTGCGCTGTCCGCCATCATCGACGCGGCCCCTGACACGGCACCGATCAAATTATCGCAAAGCGTTGCCTTTCAAACGTGGGACGATTTGGCAGCGGAGCGCGATAAATCCCGCGACCTGAACGCCGAAGGGCTGATGCTGAAGAACAAGCACAGCCCGTATTTGGCAGGACGCAAACGCGGTGACTGGTGGAAATGGAAGGTCGATCCGCTAACAATCGACGCCGTCATGATTTACGCGCAGGCAGGCCACGGCAGGCGCGCCAACCTGTTCACCGATTACACCTTTGCGGTCTGGAACGGCAACGAACTGACCCCCTTCACCAAAGCGTACTCCGGCCTGACCGACAAAGAGTTTCGCGAAATCACCGCATGGGTGCGCAAAAATACGCTGCAAAAATTCGGGCCCGTCCGCCAAGTGCCGCCCGAACACGTGTTCGAGATCGCGTTCGAAGGTATCCAAGCGTCCCCGCGTCACAAATCCGGCGTCGCTTTGCGTTTCCCGAGGATGCTGCGCTGGCGGCACGATAAACCGGTATCCGAGGCGAACACGCTTGATGATTTGAAACAGATGCTCGCGCTATACGGATGAACCGGCGCATTTGTTCGCACAAAACCGAGCGAGCCTTTTAACACAGGCCGCAATTGCCTATGTACGACTGGAAAGTTCAGAAGAGGTTCCAAGATGCGTAGTCATCCCCAAGTCCATGATGCAAATCCCGCTGGTGGGCACAATCAATTTGGCGATTTGCCAGAATGGGATCTGACCGATTTGTACCCCAGCCCCGATGGTCCGGAAATTACAAAGGACATGGATTGGCTGGACACAGCCTGTGCCGATTTCGCCAGCGACTACGAAGGCAAGCTTGATACGCTCGACGCGGCTGGCCTGCTGAAGGCGGTACAACGCTACGAAGAAATCGACGTCATTGCGGGTCGCATCATGTCCTACGCGGGCTTGCGGTACTACCAGATCACAACTGACAGCGACCGCGCGAAGTTTATGGCGGATATGCAGGACAAAATTACTGCTTTCACAACGCCGCTGGTGTTTTACGGTCTGGAATTTAACCGGCTTGAAGATGACCATCTTGCGGGCCTGTTGGACGCCAATGCGGATCTTGCCCGTTACAAACCGGTGTTTGACCGTATGCGGGCGATGAAACCGCATCAACTGTCTGACGAGCTGGAAAAATTCCTGCACGACCAATCCACTGTCGGCTCTGCCGCATGGAACCGCCTTTTCGATGAAACAATGGCTGGTCTGGAATTCGAAGTGAACGGCGAAACGCTGAACCTCGAAGCAACGCTCAACCTGCTGACCGAACAGGACCGCAGCAAACGCGAAGCCGCAACGCACGCGCTTGCCGACGTCTTCCAAGAAAACATCAAGATCTTCGCTCGCGTACACAACACGCTCGCCAAGGAAAAAGAGATCGAAGACCGCTGGCGCAAAATGCCGTCTCCACAAGCCGGTCGGCACTTGTCTAACCACGTCGAAGCGGAAGTTGTCGAAGCACTACGTGACGCCGTCGTCTCAGCCTACCCGCGTCTGTCGCACCGATATTATGCGTTGAAAGCCAAATGGTTAGGGCTGGACCGGATGGAAACGTGGGACCGCAACGCGCCCCTCCCCATGGAAAGCGAACGCCTGATCGGCTGGGATGAAGCGCAGCAAACCGTGATGGACGCTTACGCTGACTTTGCGCCAGAAATGGCCGATCTCGCGAAACCGTTCTTCACCGACGGCTGGATCGACGCGCCCGTGAAACCGGGCAAAGCACCGGGTGCATTTGCGCATCCAACAGTCACAACGGTGCACCCATACGTCATGCTAAACTACTTGGGCAAACCACGCGACGTGATGACGCTCGCCCACGAATTGGGCCACGGTGTGCATCAGGTATTGGCGGCCGAACAAGGTGAACTGCTGTCGTCCACGCCACTGACGCTCGCCGAAACGGCGTCGGTGTTCGGCGAAATGCTGACCTTCCGCAAACTGCTGGAAGGCGCGAAGACGAAAGAAGAACGCAAGGTTCTGCTCGCTGGTAAAGTCGAGGACATGATCAACACGGTCGTGCGCCAAATCGCGTTCTATGATTTTGAATGCAAACTGCACGCAGCACGCGCGCAGGGCGAACTAACGCCAGACGACATCAACGCGCTTTGGATGTCCGTACAGGCCGAATCCCTTGGCGAAGTCTTTGATTTCACACCGGGATACGAAACTTTCTGGGCCTACATCCCGCACTTCGTGCATTCGCCGTTTTACGTCTACGCCTATGCATTCGGGGACGGTTTGGTAAACGCGCTTTATGCGGTCTACGAAGAAGGCGACCCCGACTTCAAAGACAAATACTTCGACATGCTCAAAGCGGGCGGTTCAAAACATCACAAAGAACTGCTCGCCCCGTTCGGGCTTGATGCCTCTGACCCGAAATTCTGGGACAAAGGTCTGTCGATGATCGAAGGCTTCATCGACGAACTCGAAGCGATGGAAGACTAAATAAAAGGGGCGGCATGGTTCACATACCGCCCTTTTTCATTCCGCCAAAGCAACTTACTTCGCTGCGGCGTAAATCATATCCAACATCTGTTGCGTGCCGCGGCTCCATTCCAGCGGCACGGGGTATTCCGCGTTCCCCCTTGCGGCAGCGCTGAAATTCTCGACCTGCCGCACGTAATGGTTTTCCGCAGGCCAACGTTCAACATGACGCGGCGCGTCCTTCCGATCCAAAATCAGCTCAGCCACATCCGCCTTGTTCGCGTTAAACGGACAGGTCAGGCGCAACACGCCGGTGGTTCCGTGGAACGTCATCTGCTGATAATTCATCATCCGCATTGATACGACGGCAGAGAAAGTACAGCTTTCGAAATTCGCAGCAATTTGGGCGAACACATCAACGCCATTCTCATAGCGCAGGTTCGCAAGCGTGATGCTCTGCGGTTCCTGCCCCGATACAAGCCGTGCGGCACCGATAGGATAGACGCCGATATCAGGCAGCGCACCGCCGCCCTTGGCCGGATCGTGGCGAATATTGTCCAGATCGCCCGCGTTATTATAGCTGAACGTGCCGTCAATATGGACCAGTTCGCCAATCGCGCCGGATTGGACCAATTCCCGCGCACGGGCGAACTGTGCATGATGCGGGATCATGAATGCCTCGGCGGCAATCAATCCGGACTTGTCCCGCGCCGCAATCAGGTCGTCGAAATCGGACTCTTTCAACGCAATCGGCTTTTCGCACAACACATGCTTGCCCGCCTCCAGTGCCTTGATCGTCCAAGGGACGTGCAAATGGTTCGGTAACGGAATGTAGATGGCCGCAATCTTTGGATCGGCAAGCATGGCATCGTAGTCTGTGTAAACGGCGATATCCGGCGCATAGGCCTGAAACCCTTTGGCTTTGTCGACGGACGATGTTGCCAGCGCCGCAAAATTCGCACCCTTTGCCGCGTGGATTGCAGGCGCCATGTTATCGCGAGCAAAGCTTGATGCGCCCAAGACGCCCCATTGAATTGTCATGTGGTTTCTCCCATTTCGGGCAACGTAGCGGGTCCCTGAAACAAACAAAAGCCGCCGCAGTTTCCCGCGACGGCCTGTATTTCAAATTCTAAGCTGCAGTTAAGCTGTTTCCAGCATCCCACGTTCGCGGGCCAGCTTGTGCATTTCAGACTGCAGCTTTTCAAATGCGCGGACTTCAATCTGGCGAATCCGTTCGCGCGACACATCGTATTTCCCGCTCAGATCTTCGAGCGTGATCGTTTCCTCGGCCAAGCGGCGCTGCATCAGGATGTCCTTTTCACGGTCATTCAACACACCCATTGCCTCGGCCATGATTTCACGACGTGCGTCCAGTTCGTCATGCTCTTCGTAATCCGACGCAGTGTTCGCGCTTTCATCTTCAAGCCAATCCTGCCACTGCATTGTCCCTTCGCCTTCGGACCCGACAGTGGCGTTCAACGACGCATCACCACCCGACATCCGACGGTTCATGGAAACAACTTCAGTCTCAGTCACACCAAGATCGTTCGCGATGCGTGCCACGTTTTCAGGACGCAGATCACCCTCTTCCAACGCACCAATCCGGTTCTTCGCCTTACGCAGGTTAAAGAACAATTTCTTCTGCGCTGATGTCGTCCCGAGCTTCACAAGTGACCAAGACCGCAGGATATATTCCTGAATAGACGCACGGATCCACCACATCGCATAGGTCGCCAAGCGGAACCCTTTTTCAGGATCAAACCGCTTCACAGCCTGCATAAGACCAACGTTCGCTTCGGATATCACTTCGGCCTGCGGCAGGCCGTAGCCGCGATAACCCATCGCAATCTTCGCAGCCAAACGCAGGTGAGACGTCACCATCTGGTGCGCCGCATCCGTATCTTCGTGGTCAACCCAACGTTTCGCGAGCATATATTCCTGCTCCGGCTCCAACATCGGGAACTTGCGGATTTCTTGCATATAACGGTTCAGCCCCTGTTCCGGGGACGGTGCTGGTAAATTTGCGTAGCTACTCATGTTTTATACTCCCTACCCTAAAATGGGCGGCCCTATGTTTATGGGCTTAACATGGATATGGGGCCAGTATTGGACCTATTCAAGTGGCCCTACCCCAAATTCGTATTCAATATATGAACACGCCGCGCCGATTGGGGAAGTGGTATTACTGTGCGATCACGCACATGGGACTGTATGTTTCAGCCCTGACCGCCAAGCGCGCGCAGAAGTACGGCCATATCGTCAGGCATCGGCGCTTCAAATTCGATCTCGTCACCGGTGACGGGATGGACGAAACCCAATGTCGCCGCGTGCAACGCTTGCCTGCGGAAACCAGCCACAGCGTCAACACCTGCTTGGCCCACAGCTTTAGGCGACAATTTGCGCCGTCCACCGTAAACCGGATCGCCGATCAGCGAATGCCCGCAATGGGCCATGTGAACACGAATTTGGTGGGTGCGCCCCGTCTCCAACCAGCATTCCAGCAACGCGGCAACCGGCGGCGTACCCAACGATTGCACAATCCGTGCTCGCGTCACCGCATGACGGCCCGTTTCAAACGACACGGCCTGACGTTGACGGTCTGTCTTATGACGACCCAAAAACGTCTGAACCCGCAGGATGTTTGACGCCTCGAACGACGCGCCCTTGATCCCACGCAGGCGTGGATCATTCGACGACGGCTCACCATAGCACAGCGCCAGATACCGTCGTTCGACCGAATGGTCCGCGAATTGCTTGGCCAAACTATGGTGCGCGCGATCAGATTTCGCAGCAACCAGCAAACCGGTGGTTTCTTTATCAATCCGGTGCACGATCCCGGGGCGTTTCATGCCGCCCACACCGCTCAGCGTTTCGCCACAATGGTGGATCAGCGCATTCACAAGCGTCCCACCGGGCGTGCCCGGGGCCGGATGAACGACCATGCCGCTGGGTTTGTTCACAACGATTAGATCATCGTCCTCATACACGACATCCAAAGGGATATCCTCGGCCCCGATATGGCTTTCTTCCGCGACCTCAACTGCAATCGCGATCTCGGCATCCTCAGCCACCCGAAACCGCGGGTCTGTGACCACGACGCCATCCACCTTCACCGATCCATCCGCGATCAGCTTTGCAAGACGCGACCGCGACAGCGATGCTTCCTCTGGCACATCACGGGCCAACGCCTTATCAAGACGCGGCGGCGGATTGTCCGCGATGGAGAAGTTTACAATGGTCGCAGACATGAATGATGTTCCCGAGGCGCTTCCGCCACATCTGACCTACCTGAAACGGCTGGTCACGGTGCTGACGGTTGTGATGATTGCGGGCTTCATACTGATGATCACAATGCTTGTCATCCGCTTGAATCGCGACCCCTTGCCTTTGCCGGACCGGATCACCCTGCCCGAAGGCACCAGCGCCTATTCGTTCACCCAAGGTCAGGACTGGTTTGGCGTGGTGACCACAGACAATCAAATCCTCGTCTATGACCGCGCGAGCAACAGGCTGATCCAAACGATTGATGTCACGGTCCCCTAGTTTCTTTGACGCCCTCCAAATCCCCGCCGGAGGCTCCCGCACCGTCAGTCTTGCACAACAGCAGCGGTCCATTCGTTCAAAAACTGCTGACGCATTAACGGATCGACAAACACTAATAAGCCGGGGTCCAACCGTATCGGACGCAAATGCGGCCCCGCCGCCAAAGCCGCTTCATTGATACGCGGTAAACCCGTTTCATCTTCAATCAACCGCTGACCTTCCTCGGACAACAAAAAATCCAAGAACGATGCACCTAGATCCGACCGCGTGGCCGTGCGCGGGATCAAAGCGGTTCGCAACAAAACATGCGTAAAATCCAGCGCTTCGATGATAATGGCGTCGCCTTCCGTCAGTCGCTGTGACGCGTAAGACCCCAAGACATTGTAAGCAATCGCAAGTTCGCCGGATTGAACGCCTGCGATCATATCGCCAGTGGTGGTGTATAACTTGGGATCAAGACCACCAATCACCTCGGCCAGCCGCCAACTCGAATCCGACTGACGCGCATCTTGGGTGGCGAACAAATACCCCGCACCGGATCGCGCTGGATCATAAGTGCCAATCCGGCCTGTGAAGGTCGCAGGGTCATCGCGCAAAACGTCAATCAAATCTGCGCGCGTGCGAGGCGGGTTCGCACCAAATGCAGTCGTCGAGGCGATAATGACGACAGGTTCTTGCGCAAATGCAAATAGCTGATCGCGCCACCGCGCCCACCCCGGCAGGCCAATCGTTTCATCCGATCCATGCGCCGTTGCAAAGCCATCGTTCGCAAGCTTCAGCTGCAAATCCATCGCAGACGAAATCACCAGATCAAATGGCGCTTCTTCTTGAACCGCAGCATAGACTTGCTGACTGTTGGCAACCGTATAGCGCAACGTCACGTCCGGATTCGTGGATTGGAATGCTGCGATCAAAGGTGCGAATGCTTCGGTGTCTGTCGTCGACAAGATCGACAGTTCAACGGCTCCGCCTTCAAAAACGGTTTCTTCTTCGATTTCATACGCATCGCACAACGACGCCAGAACGCTTAAGCCAGCGGCAGCAACAAAATGGCGCATGTGCCACCTCCCGATCTCTCTGTTATCTCAAAACTTCCGCCGATAGCACGGGCCACGTCGCGCACGATAGTCAGCCCAAGACCGGACCCGATGACATCGCCAACATTTTCGCCACGCCGAAATCGGCCAGCCAATTGCGCCGTATTCCCCGCACCGATCCCACGACCACGATCGAGCACCTTCAGCATCGCCATGCGATCCTTCACGCTCAGTTCTACGTCGACTTCACTATCCGCAAAGGAGTATTTCACCGCATTATCAATCAGGTTGCGCAGCGCGCTTTCGATCAAGAGCCGATCGAACTGCAGCTCGATCACATCGTCAGGTACACAGGTCCCCAACGCGATGTCGCGCATATCCGCCGTCGGTGAAAAGCTATCAACAACATCCAAAACCAAAGGACCAAGCGCAACCTGTTCGTCCGCACGCTGATCCGTGCGATAAACAACGGTCGCGTGATCCAATAACTGCCCTGCAGAGCGTGCACTGTCATCTACCGCCCTGATTACATTGCGCAATGTCGCCCGCAGCGCATCGTCATCGGTCTGCCGCATCGCAATTTCGGCCTGGACGCGAACCGTCGCAAGCGGCGTCCGCACGTGATGGGCCGCTTCAGTGATAAAGGTTTCCGTGCGCGTCAATGCGCCCCGAAGCCGTGCGATAAACCCGTTCAACGCGTGCATCAGCGGGGCTAATTCCGTCGGCACCGCGCGTTCCACAGGACGTAAATCTTGCGGGCCGCGTCGCCCCATCGCTTCGGCCAATCGGTTCAGTGGGGTCAGGACAGACCGCGCAGTAAAAATGGAAAGGATCGCTGCAAAGGCGAAGAACCCAAGACCTAGGGCCGCTGCCCGATTAGCCATCTGTCGCGAAATCGCTTCTTGGGCTGTCCGCGTTTGCGCCACCAAGACCGTCACCACCTGTGATGTGCCATCGACAAGAACCGACCTTGAAACCGCACCAGTCCGCACCGTAACCCCCTGATATACCTGCGAAGTAAACGTTGGGGTAAGCCCGCTTAACGACGTGTTCGGCAACGGCAAATCCGCGTAACCAGTGACCGTCTCTTCGCCAACCAATATGCGATAAAATACGCGATCCTGCCCCGTAGCCCCCAACATCGAAAAGGCCGCGTAAGGAATTTCGACGGTAATACCGTCTTCGCCACCGCGTAATTCCTCTGCAATCGCAACCGTCGCCGCACCCAAAATCGCATCCTGAGTTGTTTCCACGGCGGCATCTGCAACCGTACGGACGGACAGATATAACAGCCCCGCCAGCACAGCGGCCACAACAAGCAGAATCAGAACCAGCCTTTGGCGAATCGATCCTGCCGGACTGAACAGGTTTTTCATGATTCCGTCAGCCGATATCCAACACCACGCACCGTCTCGATCTTGGCGCGAGACCCTTCCAATTTCTTGCGTAGACGGCCAACGTAAACCTCAATTGCATTGTCGGTCACGGCCTCTGCCGCGGACAGCAATCGGTCGCATAATTGGGCCTTGGAATAGATGCGATCAGGTGCTGCGACCAAGACCTCGAACAACCTCAATTCACGGTTCCGCAGTTCACGTGTTTCGCCCGCAAACGTGACGGTTGCCGCGAGCGGATCAAACGTCAAATCAGCATAGCTTAATGCCGTTTGCGCAGCACCACCACGACGCCGGACAACCGCACGAACTCTGGCCTCTAACTCTGCAAAATCAAACGGTTTTGTGACGTAGTCATCCGCACCCGTATCTAACAATGCAACGCGATCCGCGACCGCCGAACGTGCGGTCATAACGATCACAGGCGTGTCCCGTTTTGCGCGCCTTTGGGATGCCAGAAAATCGCGCCCATCCCCGTCAGGCAACATGATATCAAGCAGGATCAAATCATAACGCGCAGCCGCCAAGTGATCTTCTGCATCCGACAGCGAAACAGCCCAGTCAACGGCGTGCCCATCCAGCGACAATCGCGTCTGCACAGACTGCCCCAAATCATGGTTATCCTCGACCAACAGAAATCGCACCGGATCGCCTCTTTTTCATAAACTGCACATTTCCTGAGCACCTGTCAGGTTGCTGTCAGGTTGGGACCAAAACCTAAGGGCACGCAAGGGGGGAGCTTGGCGTGACGAAACGACAACGACCTCCCACGCAATGTGAATACTGGGAGGAAAATCACATGAAAAAGACGCTTCTTGGCGCAATCGCCACCAGCGCACTCTTCGCCTTTTCGGGCACTGCGTCCTATGCCGCAGAATGCATCGCACCTGCGAACCCGGGCGGTGGCTGGGATTTCACATGCCGCCAGATCGGCAAAATCTTGTATGATATCGATGCAGTAGACAGCCCTGTTCAGGTCACCAACATGCCAGGCGCTGGTGGTGGTTTGGCGTATAACCACGTTGTCACCGAACGTGCTGACGATGCAGACCTGATCATCGCGGCTTCTTCAGCAACAACAACTCGTCTGGCCCAGAACGCCTATGCAGGCATGACAGCCGATCAGGTTCGTTTTGTGGGTGCCATCGGTGCTGATCCGGGCATCATCGCAGTTGCCGCTGACAGCGAATATCAAAGCCTGAACGATCTGGTCGATGCGATCTTGGCAGAGCCGGGTTCCGTGGCCTTCGCAGGTGGGTCTGCGGTTGGTGGCTTTGATCACCTCAAGCCATTGATGGTCCTGAAAGAAGCTGGCTTCACAGACATCGGTTCTGTAAAATACATCGGCGTTGACGGTGGTGCAGACGCGATCACGCAGACAGTCGGCGGTTTCACCCAAGCAATGACAGGCGACATGTCCGAAGTTGTGTCCTTCCTCGAAAACGGTGACATCCGCGTTATTGCGGTACTCACAGACGAACGCGTTCCGGGCTTTGACGACATCCCAACGGCGACCGAACAGGGTTACCCTGTTGTGGCCGTCAACTGGCGTGGTCTGTATGTGCCAAAAGACATCAGCGATGAGCAGTTTGATGCGTGGGCTGGCAAACTTCAGCAGGTTGCAGACAGCCCAGAGTGGGCGCAAGCAATGGCTGATAACGGCCTGGCACCATTCACTAAAGTTGGCGGCGACTTCCAGTCATACGTTGACGGCCTCGTCGCAGACATCGCGAGCATGAGCGCTGAACTGGGGGTTACTCAGTAATGGCATCAGACCGTATTTTCGGTCTGGTTACCCTGATCACGGCAGCCGCGTATATCGCGGCTGCCACTCAGATCCAGACGAATATGTTTTCGGGTGAATTCTTGCCCAAGCTCTTTCCCCTCATGATCGGGGGCGTCGCTGCGCTGTCGTCTTTGGTCTTAATCTTCAAACCCGACCCCGACCCTGATTGGCCCGCATCCCGCACATGGGGTGGGCTGTTCATCGCCGTTCTCGTGTTGGCCGTCTATGCCGTGATGATCACGCCGCTTGGCTTTGTTCTGCCAACCGCGATCACTGCCGCAATCCTAAGCTATCAAATTGCGCCGCACGCTGGCAAAGCCGCGTTGACCGGGCTTGGATTAGCCATCGGTCTGTTCGTGATCTTCAAATATATTCTCATGCTGGGCAACATCGTGGCCTACCGCGTGCCAACCCCAGCCAAGCTGTGGGACGCCATCAGCATTCTCATTCCATTCGTGGGGCACTAATCCGATGGATATCCTCTCTAATTTGGCGCTCGGCTTTTCGGTCGCCCTATCGCCTTACACCCTCATGCTGGCCGTCATCGGTTGCTTTTTTGGAACAATAATCGGGGCACTGCCGGGGCTTGGCCCATCAAACGGCGTGGCGATCCTGATCCCAATTTCCTTTGCGCTCGGGCTTGATGCGACGTCCGCGTTAGTCTTGATGACAGCCGTCTACTACGGCGCCATGTACGGCGGCAGGATTTCTTCGATCTTGCTCAACATTCCAGGTGATGAGCCTGCGTTGATGACCACGCTCGACGGCTACCCGATGGCCAAACGCGGACAAGCGGGTGATGCGCTGGTGCTGTCCGGCGTAGCGTCCTTTGTCGGAGCCTTCTTGGCCACGATCGGTCTAATCTTGTTGGCGCCCGTACTTGCACGCGTGGCCTTCCTGTTCGGTCCGGCCGAATATTTCGCCCTTTATCTGCTGGCGTTTTGCACCTTGGGCGGCATGGCGTCTAACAACCAAGCCAAATCTGCGATTGCGGCCTGTATCGGTCTAGGAATTGCAATGATTGGTGTGGATTCGTCCTCTGGTCTGCCACGCTTAACTGGCGGCAACCTGCACCTATATGATGGTGTGGATTTCCTTGTGGCCATCGTAGGCCTGTTCGCGATCGCGGAACTTTTCTTCTTTATCGAAAGCCACGGCAAAGGGTCGTCCATCGGCGTGGTGCTCGACAAGGTGACAATTCCTTGGAAATACATCCGCCAGACGTTCCCAACAATGCTGCGCGCCTCTGGTGTCGGCTTCATTGCCGGTGTTCTGCCCGGGGCTGGTGCGTCGCTTGGGTCTTTCCTTGCCTATATGACAGAGAAATCCATCGCCGGTGAAAAAGGCGGTTTCGGGACAGGCGTCCCCCGCGGGATCGCTGCACCCGAAGCCGGAAACAACTCTGCGGCTGGTGGCGCACTCGTACCGATGCTGACGCTGGGCGTGCCAGGATCGGGAACAACAGCGGTTCTGTTGGCACTTTTGATGACGCTCAACATCACACCGGGGCCAACATTGTTCCGGGACAACCCCGACGTTGTCTGGGGGCTGATCGCTTCTTTGTTAATCGCGAACGTCGTGCTTTTGATCATGAATGTGCCGATGGTAAAAATCTTCGTCAAAATCCTCACGGTGCCTGCGTGGATTCTACTGCCAGGTGTCACGATGATTTCTTTCACTGGCATCTATTCCCTGACGGGCAGCTACTTCGACTTGCTGATGCTTGTGGGCTTCGGGATGCTTGGCTACGTTTTGCGCAAGCTTGACGTGCCAACAGTGCCTGTGATCCTTGGCATCTTGCTCGGCGGGAATATGGAAGACGCTTTGCGCCGCGCCATGACCCTCTCCGACGGTGACCCGACGTATCTCTTCTCAAGCCCGATTGCGATTGGGTTCTGGGTCTTTGCCATTGCTGGCTTCATCGCGCCGATGTTCCTGCGCAATATCCTTCGCAAACCACAGGCAATCAGTGACTAAAATTTTGATCCCATCAGGCGCATTGGGTCTTGGCTATGATGCCGAGGCCCTTTCGCGCGGCGTTGCCCTCAAACCGGACCTGATCGCTATTGACGGCGGGTCCACCGACTCAGGGCCATCATATCTTGGACGCGGGGTGTCGAAATACGCCCGCGAATCTACAAAAACGGAATGGGCGGGGCTGATGCGTGCCGCCCATGCCGCCGGTTGCCCCTTGGTGATCGGCACAGCAGGCACCTGCGGGACCGACAGTATGGTCGACTGGCTGCTCGACATCACGCGTGAAGTGCTGGTCGAAGATAACCGCACCGCCAAAATTGCAACGATCCGGTCTAGCCAAAACCCATTGGAGATCGCCAAGACAACGCTCGCCCCACTATCAGGCGCGCCGGACATTTCCGAAGCCCTGATCACGTCCTGCGAAAACATCGTGGCCCTCGCCGGTGCCGAACAAATCGCTGCGGCCCTCGCGACTGGTGCGGACATCATCATCGCAGGTCGCACCACCGACACTGCCATTATCGCCGCCCTTCCGCTGACCAACGGGGACAATGCAGGTGCGGCGTGGCATGGTGCCAAGATCGGGGAATGTGGTGCGCTTTGTGCAACCAACCCGCAATCCGGCGTCATCATGATCGATTTTGACGCGGATGGTTTCACCATCACGCCGCTCGCTGACGGTGCACATGCGACGCCCCACACAGTATCGGCACACATGCTTTACGAAAACTCCGATCCCTTCATTCTGTATGAACCGGGTGGGCATTTGGATGTGACTTCAGCGACTTATACGGCGTTAGACGACACATCCGTGCGCGTTACCGGATCAGTCTGGCATCCATCGGACAACTACACCGTCAAGATCGAAGGTGCGCGGATCGCGGGCTATCAGACGATTAGCATCGTCACGATCCGCGACGCCCACTATGTGCGAAATGTGCAAGCGTGGTGCGATGATATCATCGCCAAACACGCCGCCAAAGTCCGCGACCGCATGGCCGGAGAAGCCTTCACATGCGAACTGCGGATCATCGGTCAGGACAGTACCCTCGGCAAACTCGAAACGCGCGACACCACCCTGACCGAGGTCGGAGTCATGGCCATCGTCACTGCAGAAACCCAAGCAACCGCGAACACGATTGCCAAGTTGCTGAACCCCTACCTGCTGCACCATCCGCTGACAAAGGACGAAGAAGTGCCAACGTTCGCCTTCCCCTTCTCGCCCGCCGAAATCGACCGCGGCGCGGCCTACGCGTTCTGTTTGCACCACACAATGACGCTTAATGATCCGATGCAGGCCTTCCGTTTGGAGGTCCACGCATGAACACCGTCGCAGATATCGTCACCAAGGTGCGCAGCAAAAACGCGGGGCCGTTCTGGCTGACGGTCGACGTCTTTTGCGGAACGCCGCAGGCCTATCAGCAGATCGTGCAAAGCCTATCGACTGACCGCGTCGCCGCTGCATTTCAAGTGGATGTGGATACAATAAAGCGGTTCGACATCGACACGCTGAATGTCGTGAAATTCAGCCTACCGCGGCCCGTCATTCAGGGCGACATCACGGATCGGGATATGCACGGGGCGGGCTGGGCGCCGCTCGTGGCGGAACTGTCTCTCAACTAAAGCAAAGGGGGCGTTGAAAACATCAACGCCCCCTTTTGATATCAAGCAGTGGCTGCTTTTGCGGCCATCATATTTTGCAACGCTTTTGCTGCAAAAATCCCTGCCAACATGGCGCCAACAAAGACCAACACTTCGGTTCGGCCTGTGCCAATCGCGGGCAAAGCACCACCGGGACAGAAACCGGCAATCCCCCAACCAACGCCAAACAGCGCCGATCCACCAAGCAATTTAGCGTCCAGATCACGGCGCGTCGGCAGGTGAAATTTGGTATCCACCATCGGGGCCGTGTTTTTCAAAACGTACCGATACCCAAAGAACGTCACGATCAGGGCACCGCCCATCACAAAGGCAAGGCTTGGATCCCAGATACCTGCAAAGTCGAAGAAATTCGTGACCTTAGCCGGGTTCGCCATGCCAGAAATCGAAATGCCGATCCCGAAGATCAAACCGATGATATAGCTTCCAATCAAACGCATCTCTTATCCTCCGATCACGTGACGGATCACAAATACGGTGATCGCAGTCGTAACCATAAACGTACCCGTGGCAACAATAGACCGTGGCGAAAGCCGCGCCATGCCGCAGACACCGTGACCAGATGTACAGCCACCACCAAATGTAACGCCCATCCCGACGATAAAGCCGCCAACAACCAACATCGGCATCCCGACAGGGACTTCAACTGCTGGCATCTGACCCGTCATCGCAAGAACCGCAATCGGGCCCGTGATCATGCCCAGCAAAACAGCGGCTCTCCATGACCAATCAGACCAGCCCGTCGGGCTGATCACACCTGCGAGGATCCCAGTGGCCCCCATAATTCGCCCCATGAAGCCCATCAGCATCACAGCAGCAGCACCAATCAGCAGTCCACCCGCGAGCGACTGAAGCGGTGTAAACGTCGTCTCAATAAGCATTGACGCACCTTTTCCTTTGTTCCTTGCAGATATGTACAGGCCACGGCTGGTTTCAACAGTGATAAAGTCACCAAAGCCGTGGCGTCACATCATCAGCAGTCGGTACAGGTCTTGAACCCGACGATTTTATAAAGCGGGCAGAAATTCATAAAGGCCGTAGCGACGAAGATCAGGCCGATATAGCCCCAAACCCCAATGACGCCAAAAGCAGCGGCAGCGACCAATGCGGCCCCACCGATCAAACGGATCATACGGTCGGCTTTGCCAACGTTGCGTGTCATTTGCATGGGAAATCTCCTGTGTTGCGTTCGCCCAATCATGGCAAATCCCAACCAGAATGACGGTGACTATGTCACCAAGGACAAACACGCATCCGTGATCTCACCCCGCACTGCGCGATGTTTTGTACGTCACGCGCAAACGGTAAACGAAGGCCGCCACGAACAAAGCCGTCAGGACCAACACGATCGTCGCGGCGGGTGCACTATCAAGGAAAAAGCTCGCGTAAGTACCAGCCAACATCGAAAACAGGCACACCATCACCGATACGACCAGCATGTGACCAAAACTGCGGACAACCAAAAACGCAATCGCGCCCGGCGTGATCAGTAGGGCAACGGCAAGGATCAGCCCCGTCGCTGATAGGGTCGCGACAATGGACAGCGACAGCGCAACCAACAATCCATAGTGCAGCAGGTTCACCGACAGGCCACTTGCTTTGGCTTGAACAGGGTCAAACGCATGCAATTCCAAGTCCCGCCATTTCAGCAGTAGAAAAGCACAGACGCCGACGGCAATCGTGCCAGCGGTCCACAAATCCTCAGACCCGATCCCCAGCATATTCCCGAACAGAATATGATCCAAATGTTCGTTGGTCGTGATCGACGTATATAAAATAATGCCCAAGCCAAACATGCCAGAAAACACAACACCCATGACGGTGTCCTGTTTCACACGACTGTTTTCGGCCAGATATCCGGTCAGCAAAGCGCAAGACATGCCCGCTGCAAACGCCCCGACAATCAACGGTATCCCCGTCATCCACGCCAAAACGACGCCTGGCAAAACGGCGTGGCTTACGGCGTCGCCCATCAAGGCCCAACCCTTCATCACCAGAAAACACGACAGCAAAGCAGTCGGCGGCGCAATCAACAAAGTGATCCAGAACGCATTGTGCATAAAGGGAAACTGAAAAGGCAGTAACCAATAGTCCATCAGACAGCCCCCCCTTTCAACGCAGCCGCGGCTTTGCGTCGTCCGGCAAGCATCCCATGTTTCGGCGCATAGACGAAAACCAACAGAAAGATCAGCGTTTGCAGGCAAACAATGACGCCGCCAGTGGCTCCATCAAGAAAGAAACTGATGTATGCGCCGACGAAACTCGTGATCGTTCCAATCGCAACCGACACCATGATCAGACGCGGGAAACGGTCGCACAGCAGATAGGCCGTCGCCCCCGGTGTGACGACCATCGCGATCACAAGGAACGCGCCGACGGTCATCATTGCAGCCACGATTGCGGCGGACAGCAATACAAAAAACATCGCCTTCAACAGATCAGGTCGCAACCCAATCGTGCGCGCATGATTTTCGTCAAAGAAGGTGACCATCAGGTCTTTCCATTTCAGCAGCAACACCGCCAAGCAGACGAAACCGATCACAGCCAGTTGCAGCGTATCACCCGGCGTAATCGCCAGAATATTACCCATGATGATCGTCTGGATATTCACGGCCACCGGATTGAGCGAAATCATGAAAAGGCCCAAGCCAAAGAACGACGTGAAGATAATCCCGATGATCACATCAATTTTCAGCCCCGACCGGCCCGACAAAAACAGCATCGCAACGGCGGCCAACCCGCCGGAAATGAATGCGCCAAGTGCGAACGGTAGGCCCAGCATGTAAGCCCCCGCAACGCCGGGAACGACGGAATGACTCAGCGCATCTCCGATCAACGACCAGCCTTTCAACATCAAATACGCAGACAAAAATGCGCAAACGCCGCCTACAAGCGCAGATACCCACATCGCGTTGAACATGTAGGAATAACTAAAGGGCAGTAGCAGCGCGTCGATCACGGCCTTTCATCCTCGGAAGGGCGTTCGCCATACTGCACGAAAGGACGTTCATCATCGGTGATAATACTGACCTCGCGGGTATCATCATCGTCATGCAGATCAGCGCCACCAATGGTGAACCGCCGCAGCACGCCGCCAAACGCCGTTTCCAAATTATCGTGGGTGAAAACATCTTCAGTCAGGCCATGGGCCAGCACAGTGCCTTTCACCAGAACGGTGCGGTCACAAAACTGCGGAACAGACCCAAGGTTATGGGTAGAGACCAGCATCACCCGTCCCTCATCCCGCAATTCACGCAGCAAAGCGACGATCTGATCCTCGGTTTTGACGTCCACACCAGTGAACGGTTCATCCAACAAAATGACCTGCCCGTCTTGGGCCAATGACCGCGCCAAAAATACGCGTTTGCGCTGACCGCCGGACAATTCACCGATCTGGCGGTGGCGATACTCCAACATATTCACGCGCCGCAACGCATCCTCAACAGCCGCACGGTCCTTTGCGCGTGGCCGCCGCATGAACCCCATATGGCCATAACGACCCATCATCACGACGTCTTCGACCAGCACGGGAAAGGCCCAATCGACTTCTTCAGATTGCGGGACATAGGCGATCAGATTTTCACGCAGCGCTTGCTTCACCGATTTACCAAGCAGCTTGATTTCGCCCTTCGCGGCGGGCACGAAACCCATAATGGCCTTGAATAACGTAGACTTGCCTGCCCCGTTCACCCCGACCAAAGCGGTGATCGTCCCGCGCGGAATTTCGAAACTCGCGTCATGAAGCGCTGTGTGTCCGTTGCGATAGGTCACCGTCACGTCTTGCGCGAAAATCCCATCAGCGGTGTCAGTCTTCATCAGCATTGAGGCCAGCCACGATTGTTTCAGATGTCACACGCAACAGATCAAGGTAGGTCGGCACCGGCCCGCCCTCTGCGCTTAAGCTATCAACATAAAGCACGCCGCCAAAAGTCGACCCCGTCTCGCGCGCGACTTGTTCCGCAGGTGATGTATTCACCGTGCTTTCGCAGAAAACGACCGGAATATCGTTGTCACGGACACCATCGATGACACCGCGCACTTGTTGCGGCGTGCCAATCGCATCGGCGTTCATCGGCCACAAATACAATTCCTTCATCCCGAAATCGCGGGCCAGATAGCTAAACGCACCTTCGCAGGTAACAAGCCAACGCTCTTCCTCGGGAATTTGCGCAATCTGTTCGCGTAGCGGCGCAATCGTGTCCTGCAAAGCTGTTCGATATACATCCGCATTCTCGGTATAGACGTCCGCATTTTCCGGATCATATTCAGCCAAAGCCGCTTCGATATTATCGATGTAGATCAGCGCATTATCCAACCCCATCCACGCATGCGGGTTGGCTTTGCCTTCGTAGGCACCTTCTGCAATCGAAATCGGATCAATCCCGTCCGTTAACGTCACAGACGGTTTTTCGCCCAAATTCGCCAAGAACTGTTCGAACCATAACTCTAGGTTCAGCCCGTTCCAAAGGATCAAATCAGCGTCAATGGCGCGGACCAAATCCTGCGGTGTCGGCTCGTACCCGTGGATTTCAGCCCCCGGTTTGGTGATCGAAACGACGTCCGCCGCATCCCCCGCCACGTTCTGCACCATGTCGGCCAGAACGGTGAAGGTCGTCACTACTTTTAGGCGATCCGCATGGGCCCCGGTTGCCAGCAGCGTCGCCAAACACGTGGTCGTCAAAAGTCGCATGGTCACGATGTATCGCCTCAATCCAAGTAAACTCAGAATTGAGATAGCGTTAATGAGAAGCATTCGCAACTAGCTTCGCATCACATCGGCGTAGAAGCCCTATCGCGCGATGCGTTCAGATGTCGTCGTATCGAAAAAGCACATCGCACCAGGTGCAATCTGAAGCCCCCGCGGCGACAAATCCGCCTCGTCCAATCGTCCGGGCAAACGTGCGGTGCCCTGCACGCCGTTGATCATAAAATTAAGGTAGCATTCCGCGCCGGTATTTTCGATCAAGGTCGGCGTCACCGTTAGATCCGGCGTGCCTGTCGCGATCTGAAAATGCTCTGGCCGAATTCCAAGGATCACCTTTTCCGGCAGATCGGTTGTGTCAGCGCCCAAGACCGTTTCGCCGACCTGCACCCCTGCCGCATTTACTGTCGCAGGGACCAAATTCATTGGCGGTGAACCCATGAAGTCCGCAACAAATGTATTTGCAGGCGTGTCGTAAATCTCTTGCGGTGTCCCAATTTGCTGCACAAACCCGTCCTTTAGAACGACAATGCGCGTCGCCAATGTCATGGCCTCGATCTGATCATGCGTCACATACACAATGCTCGCATTTGTGGTTTTGTGCAGCCGCTTGATCTCTGCCCGCATCTCAACGCGCAGCTTCGCATCTAGATTAGACAGCGGTTCATCAAACAGAAATAGCTTCGGATCGCGCACCAACGCTCGCCCCATCGCGACCCGCTGCCGTTGACCACCAGACAGCTGTGACGGCAAACGATCAAGCAAATGATCAATCTGCAAAAGCGCCGCGACCTCATTGATCCGCGCATCCATCGTGGCCTTCGCCACCTTCCGAATACGCATCCCAAAGCCGATATTCTCGCCAACCGTCATCGTCGGATAAAGCGCATATGATTGGAAAACCATCGCGATATCACGGTCTTTGGGCGGCACGTCCGTCACGTTGCGCCCGCCAATCAGCAGATCGCCGCCTGTAATTTCCTCAAGCCCCGCGATGCAATTCAGCAGCGTCGATTTCCCACAGCCGGATGGGCCAACCAGAACAAGAAACTCGCGTTCGGCCATCGTCACATCAATGTCGTGCAGGACTTCGACGGCGCCATAAGCTTTTTTCAGACCTTGGATCGCAAGCGCGGCAGGTGTGGTGGCATCTAACATGATTTCTCCTTCGGCGCAGGCCCCGTGGAGCCGCGCACAATCAGTTCGGCTTTCACCAGAACTTGGCATTCTTTCAAGGGTTTACCTTGCAAATGGTCCGTTAGGATATCCGCCAGCGGACCACATGCATCGCGCAAGGGCGCGCGCGTCACTGTTAAGGCAGGGTCAAAGTTAATCGCGCGAGTCAATGGCAACGCGTCGTCGTGCGCCATGACCGACACATCCTCTGGCACACGCAGTCCGCGATCGCGGATTGCCCGAATGACACCATCTGCAACAACGGTCGACGCACACATGAACGCGGTCGGCGGCGTAGCCCCGTTCAGCATGTTCAGCGCAGCCATATAGCCATGCGTTTCAAGAACAGCGCCGTTTTCAACAACGACCTCCAGACCACGCGATGTCATCGCTTCTTCGAACCCAGCAAGACGTTCCACCGCAAAGGCGTGATGCAACCCACCGTTGATAAGCGCAATCGCGCGGTGACCCAACGCCTCTAACATATTCACGCCATCGGCCGACACCGCCCTATTGTCGATGTCATAAAATGGATACCGGGGATCGACACGATCCTGCCCGTGCAAAACAAACGGAATGCCCATCTTAAGCAGGAAATCGACACGCGGATCGTTCGGCGCAGATGCGTTCAGAATGAAGCCGTCCAAGATATCGCGCTCAAGCATTTTCTCGTATGGCTTCACTGGATCGCCGCCCTGATCAACCGCAAGCACCAAGTCGACATCATGCGCAGAAAGCGCGGCGGTCAGTCCCGTCAGGATTTCGAAAAACGTCTGATCAGCACTCATATCCGGTTTGATCTTCACGATCATTCCGACCATGCCGGATCGCCCTGTCACGAGCCGTTGCGCCACTCTGTTCGGCTTGTAACCCAGCCGCGCAGCCGTTTCTTGAACCTTAGTCCGCGTCTTGACGTTGACCTCTGGAAATCCGTTCAGGGCACGACTGACCGTCGCAACGGACAACCCCAACTCAGCACTGATTTCCTTTAGCGTCGCCACAATGGACACCTCAAAGCGATTAAAATGACTCCGCCAAAATACCAATATATTCCCATTTGTATAGCCATAATGCCAATTTAAAACGTTTTGAATTTCTGAAACCACCTGATACGGTCTCCTCGAATCAAAAAGGGATGACGACGATGCGAGAATGGTGGCGTGATGCGGTGGTGTATCAAATTTACCCCCGCTCCTTTCAGGACGACAACGGTGACGGCGTTGGCGATCTAGCAGGCATTACCCGCAGGCTACCCCACATCGCGACACTAGGCGCGGACGCCGTCTGGCTGTCCCCGATCTTCATGTCGCCACAAAAAGACATGGGGTATGACATCTCTGATTACACGGCGATTGACCCACTGTTTGGCACGCTCGAAGAATTCGATCACTTGATCGAAACCGCGCATAAACTTGGGCTGAAAGTCATCACCGATCAGGTTCTGTCACATACGTCGAATCTGCATGAATGGTTCCGTGAATCCCGGATCTCGCGCGACAATGCCAAGGCAGATTGGTATGTTTGGGCAGATCCCCTTCCCGATGGGTCCCCGCCGACAAATTGGCATAGCCATTTCGGCGGGCCCGCGTGGGAATTCGATCCGCAGCGCGGTCAGTACTACCTGCACAACTTTCTGATTGAGCAACCAGATCTTAACTTTCACAACCCCGACGTGATCGACGCCATTCTGGAAACGTGCAAGTTTTGGCTTGATCGCGGCTTGGACGGTTTCCGGTTGGACACGGTCAATTACTATTTCCACGATCAGGATTTGCGCAGCAATCCCGCAGCACAGGCCGCCCCACAGGTCATGGCGACCGATCTGTACGGGATGCAAGACAATATCTACAACAAAACGCGGCCAGAGAACCTTGATTTCCTACGCAAACTTCGCGCGCTGACCGATCAATACGACGATATCATGATGGTTGGTGAAGTCGGCGAAGGCGGCAATCGCGCGACCCGCATTATGGGCGAATACACCGCCGGGTCGGGCCTGCTGCATATGGCGTACAGTTTCGCTATGCTCAGCGACACATTCACAGCCGACCACCTGCGATCCTGCGTCGAAGGTTTTCAACAAGGCGCGCCAGACGGCCACCCTTACTGGTCGTTCAGCAATCACGACGTGTTTCGCCATGTCACCCGCTGGGCCGACCACGCTGTCGACACCGACACCTTTGCCCGTCTCACAGCCGCGATGCTGATGTCGTTCGAAGGCACAATCGGGATCTACCAAGGCGAAGAACTAGGATTGACCGAAACCGAACTGGTTTACGAAGAACTGACAGATCCGCCCGCGCTGCGTTATTGGCCCGGGATCAAAGGCCGCGATGGCTGCCGGACGCCAATGGTTTGGGAAAAAGACGCACCAAACGCAGGATTTTCCACTGGAAAACCGTGGCTACCCGTCAAACCGCCGCAAGCCGCGAAAGCCGTCGATCAACAAGGGCCAGATAGCATCTTGGCCTTCTACAAAGACGTCATCGCCTTCCGCAAAGCGTCCGACGCGCTGCGCCACGGCAAGACGCAATTCCAGCAGCTATCCGAACCAATCCTCGCATTCACGCGGTCAACCGGCACACAAAACATGACATGCGTGTTCAATCTTTCGACTGATCCGCAGAACATCACGGTGCCAGCGGGTGCCACCATGATCGGACCAAACAATGCAACGTACAATGGCAGCAACCTGTCCTTGCCGGGCAATGGTTTTGCATTCCTGACGCACGACGGCGACCTGCCGCTCACAATTTCTAACACCTAATCTCTGGGAGGAGAGACCATGAAAAAGACCCTATCAATCACGGCACTTTTGCTTGCAACAGCAGCACCGGCCTATGCGTTTGAAGATGGCAAAATCGTCATCTGGACAGGCGCAAACCGCGACCGCGACGCGCTTTTAGAAGCAACCGCAGGCTTCACCGAAGACCTCGGCATCGAAGTTATCGTTGAAGTTGTCGATCCAGACCTGCCCCAGAAATACCAGCAAGCCGCCGCAACCGGCGATGGCCCGGACATCGTTCTATGGGCGCACGACCGTTTCGGCGAATGGGCAAACGGCGGGCTAATCAGCCCCGTGCAACCATCCGCCAGTTGGTCCGAAGACATCCTGCCAGCGGCCATGGGCGCTATGCAATTTGACGGTAAAACATGGGGTTACCCATTGGCGGTCGAGGCCGTGACCTTGATCTACAACACCGACCTGATCGAAACACCGCCTGCGTCCTTTGAAGAAATCAAAGACCTCGAACTGGACGGCGCAAAGATCCTTTGGGACTACAACAACACATACTTCACGATGCCGATGCTCATGGCTGGTGGCGGTTATGCGTTCCAAAAGGTCGACGGCAGCTATGACGGGTCAGCGACAGGCGTGAACACCGACGGCGCAGTTGCGGGTGCGGAAGTGCTCAAGTCGCTCTTCGACGATGGCGTCATGCCACAAGGCGTGGACTACGGCGTCATGGACGGCGCGATGAACAACGGCGAAGTCGCAATGGTCCTGAACGGTCCGTGGTCATGGGCAGGGTTTGAAGCATCAGGCCTGAACTTCGCAGTGGCACCGATCCCGACCGTCAACGGCGAAGTATCCCCACCTTTCCTCGGCGTGCAGGCATTGGGCATCAACGCGGCGTCCCCAAATGCGGATCTCGCGGTTGAACTGATCGAAAACTATCTTGCCACGGACGAAGGACTGGCAACGTGGAACGCGAAAAATGGTCTGGGCGCATTGGCTGATGCATCCGCCGCCGAAGCACAGAACAACCCGCTTGTGTCTGGTATGCTCAGCGTTGCGGCAAATGGCGTGCCTATGCCATCCAATCCGGAAATGGGCGCATTCTGGGCAGCCATGGCACCTGCTTTGACGAACATCACGACAGGCGCAGCGTCCCCAGCCGACGCATTGAACGACGCGGCATCCCGCATCTTGGGCGAATAAATCAAACGGGGCGGCGTTCGCGCCGCCCCTGCTTTGGGAGGAGCAATAGATGAGCACCATGACCGAAACACATCCCTCGGCTTCAACGCGCGACTGGCCGCGCCTTGCGGTCGTCGTGTGCGCGTCGCTGGTGTTGCTCTATGGGTCTTTCTACCTTTACCAAATCGGGCAACCTCTGTTCGGGGCGATCCTTTTGGCGCTGGCGACAGGCTTTGCGATCATCTTCGGGGCAACGCGGTTCTATGGCAGCAGGTTTATCTTTCCGGGCATTGCCGCCGTCCTGATTTTCATCGCATTCCCCGTGATTTACACGATCTACATCGGCTTCACGAACTATTCGTCTTTTAACCTTCTGACATACGAACGAACCATCGAAGTCCTGACATCGCGCGGCAGCACCGATACGTCCACAGAACAACCCTTCGCCGTCGCACCCGACGGCGATAGCTACCGAATTTGGCTACCAGACAGCGGATTGTTATCCGATCCGGTCACGCTGCAAGACACGCAAACCGCAAACCTTGTCCCAGCCGATGCACCGCAAACCCTGCTTGAACGGCGCGACGCGATCAAACTGCGGACAGGCTTGCAGGCCCTGTCGTTGATCACACCAGACGGCAGCACCATTGAAAACGCGGGCCTGCGCACCTTCGCCACAGTCACCCCCGACTATGTGCAGACTGGCCCCGACACGCTGACCAAAAGCGACGGGTCTGTTTTGACGGCAGACCACGAAACGGGTTTCTTCGTGGACCAGAATGGCGATCAAGTCCCACCGGGTTGGCGCGTCAACATCGGCACAGACAATTTCGAACGGATCGCAACCTCCGAAGGCATCCGCGAACCAATGGTGTCGATCTTCATCTGGACATTCGTTTTCGCGATCTTATCCGTCGTTCTGACCTTTGCGATTGGGCTGACGCTGGCTGTGATCCTGCAGTGGGAACACTTGCGTTTCAAAGCCATCTACCGCGTTCTGTTAATTCTGCCCTACGCGGTGCCGGCCTTCATCTCGATCCTCGTGTTCAAAGGGTTGTTCAACCAGAACAACGGCGAAATTAACCTGATCCTCAACGGCCTATTCGGCATCGAACCGCGGTGGTTCACGGACGGCAATCTGGCGCGGGCGATGCTGGTCATCGTCAACACTTGGCTCGGCTACCCCTACATGATGCTCCTCGCGATGGGCTTCCTGCAATCGGTGCCGGAAGATCACAAAAAAGCAGCGGCGCTCGAAGGCGCGTCAGCGTTGCGGGTCTTCTTCACGATCACCCTGCCGCAAATCATTCCACCCTTTTTGCCACTGCTAATCGCGTCATTTGCGTTTAACTTCAACAACATGGTGCTGGTGTTTTTGTTGACACGCGGCCTGCCCGACATTCCTGGCACGATCATTCCGGCGGGCGAAACCGACATCCTTGCGTCCTTCACCTACCGGTTGGCGTTCGACAATGCAGGCCAACAATT
Organism: Rhodobacteraceae bacterium S2214; assembly: GCA_025141675.1. Lineage (NCBI taxonomy): Bacteria > Pseudomonadati > Pseudomonadota > Alphaproteobacteria > Rhodobacterales > Paracoccaceae > Rhodobacteraceae bacterium S2214. Next base: position 1,561,635 of record CP081161.1, on the reverse strand, counting down.
TGGTCTTGCGGGGGCAATCACACTGCTGATCTTCCTCGTCGTCGCAGCGATTTCCTACGCCAATTTCGTCGCAATGCGCAAAGCGGCCGCGAAAAGAGCGGGCCGATGAAATACACCTATACCACCCCGCAAACCTGCGGGATGGCGGGTGGGGCGTCGTGCTTGCACGCGCGTCACACCGCCAAACCGGAGCCACAGCATGATCGTTGAACACCCCCGCCAGCGCCGCATCAAGAAAATCCTAGCGCATGGTTTCATGCTGTGTTTTCTGGCGCTGATCCTGTTCCCCTTCGTGATGGTCCTGTCGATTTCGTTCCGCGAAGGCAACTTCGCAGTAGGCTCCATCATCCCGCAAAACCCGACCCTCGAACACTGGGTGCTGGCCTTCGGGTTTGACTATACGCGCGCAGACGGCACAGTCGTTTCACCACCCTATCCCGTCCTTTTGTGGATGTGGAATTCAATCAAAATCGGCCTGATCGCGGGCTTCGGCGTTCTGATGATCGCCACGATCTCGGCCTATGCCTTCAGCCGCATCCGGATCAAAGGCAAGGCGGCCATGCTCGACGGGCTCTTCCTGATCCAGATGTTCCCGACAACGCTCGCGCTCGTCGCGATCTACGCAATCTTCGACGCACTAGGCGAGGTAAGCCCCCTGCTCGGCCTGAACAGCCATCTATCACTGGTGTTAATCTACATGTCCGGCGTGACCCTGCATATCTGGACAATCAAAGGCTATTTCGACAGCATCGACACAGCCCTCGACAAAGCGGCGATGATCGACGGCGCCACCCCTTGGCAAACTTTCCGTTTCATCTTTTTGCCGCTTGCTGTGCCCATCATGTCCGTCGTCTTCGTTCTGGCCTTTATCGGCTTCATCAACGACTATCCCATTGCGTCCGTGCTAATCCGGTCAGAATCTCAAATGACCCTTGCTGTCGGATCGCGGCTTTACCTGAACGAATTCCAATACCTCTGGGGCGACTTCGCAGCTGCTGCAATTCTGTCAGGATTGCCGATCACAGTGGTTTTCCTGATCGCGCAGAAATATCTCGTTTCAGGTCTCAGCGACGGCGCGGTCAAGGGCTGAAGCCGCCAACAACCGCACTCTGACAGGATGCCGCTGGCGGTACATAAACCGCCCGTAAGCTGCATAAATGGGTGTCATCCATCCGGCATCAATCTCAACACGGTCGGTCAGGACCGATCCTGTCGCCGTTTCTGTGACAGTCAACGTATGATTCCACGACTTCACCGCACCACCATATTCGTGGCTTTCAAAACGGTGCGCTTCGGGATCAAAGACGACCAATTCCATGTGGTAAGGCTGCGGCGGCAGCTTCCCAAACAGGCGGAACGTCACATCGATCTTTTGGCCTTCAAACATAGGCTCCGTCGGTAAACCGTCGAACGACACAAGCCGCTTCGTCGCTTCAACAAATGCGTCAAAATCGGTCGCGACATCCCAAACAGCTTGCGGCGGATGATCGTAATGATGTGTCAGCGTGATAGTTTTGGGCATAAGCGCACTCCAACGTTACGGTGCTTTCGCGTTAAACGTGAATAACTGCTGACCATCTACTCTATATCCATTGATCAGCTGCGCCGCCTCTTCACCCGTCAACCAGTTCTCAAGTTCAGCGATGGCAGCCGCCGGAATATGATCAAATTTGCTGGGGCGGATCGGCAGGAAACTATATTGATTGAACAACGCCGGATCCCCTTCGAACAACAGGGCAAGATCGCCCTTGTTGCCAAACTTGATCCAACTGCCGCGATCCGACAATGTATAGGCATTCAGGCCGGATGCCGTATTCAGTGCCGCCCCCATGCCAGCGCCTACTTCCTGATACCAATCGCCAAAATCAGCCACGGACAACCCTGCCTCAGCCCATAACCCCTGTTCGGCCTTATGGGTCCCGCTGTCGTCCCCCCGACTGACAAACGGCGCTTGCGTCTGTGCGATCGCGGCCAGGGCGGCCGTCGCGGTGGCCGCATCTGACGCGGCCGCAGGATCAGAGCTCGGGCCAATCACCACGAAATCATTGTACATGATTTCCCGACGATGCGTCGTATGGCCTTCGGCCACAAATGCTTCTTCGGCAGCCTTCGCATGGACCAAAACGGCGTCGACATCGCCCGCCTGCCCCAACCGCAAAGCCTGTCCCGTTCCCACAACCAAAAGCTGCACTTCAATATCAAGCGCATCGTAGATCGCCGGCAACAAAACGTCGGCCAGACCAGAGTTTTCAAACGACGTTGTCACAGCCAATTTCACGACTTCGGCCTGCGCCGCAGGGGACATCAATGCAATAAATGCAGCCGTCAAAGCTTTGCGGATCATGTCAGTATTTCTCCGTTTAGAAATCCAATTAATTCAGGTGTTTGCGGCGACGACATCATTGCATCACGTCCGCCCATTTCTACGACGCGCCCGCCGACCAGCAACATAACATCTGTCGCTAACCGCCGGACTTGCCCCATGTCATGCGTGACCAAAAAGATCGTCTTGCCCGCAGCATGGGTCGCCTGCAACAACGCCTCGATCTCGCGTGTCGCCGGACCGTCCAGATTAGCGCAGGGTTCGTCCAAGAACAAAACATCCGGATCGCGGATCAACGCACGCCCCAACGCCAGTTTCTGCCGCTCCCCACCAGACAATCGCGTCGCTTGCGTTTGCAAAGACGCGGTCAGGCCAATGCGGTCGGCCCATTCTGCAACCAATCGGTCACGCGCGGCCTGTTCAGTGCCAATAAGCCGCAACGGATAGGCAAGGTTTTCGGCCACACTGCGCCGCAACATGATCGGTTGTTGAAACACATAAGCTTGGCGCGCGCGTGCTGCGGCCTGTTCAATCGCCCAATCCGCCGATCCCGCACTGATCCGTTCGACCCCATGCATGATCCGCAGCAGCGTCGTCTTGCCAGCCCCATTCGGCCCGATAATCGCAGTGAAACCACCACGCGGCAGCGACAGATCAACCGGTCCCAGCAAACGCGTCCCACGCCGCCGGACCTCTGCCCCCTGAAGGGTTAAAGGAAACATCTCAGCTACCATCGACGATCCCTTTCCGTGCCAGACAGCCAATGGATCGCGATATTGACGGCCAGTGCCAATCCGATCAGGACAAAGCCCAATCCAAGCGCCAAAGCAAAATCACCCTTCCCCGTCTCAAGCGCAATCGCCGTCGTCAAAACCCGCGTCGCGTGATCAATATTGCCACCGACAATCATAATCGCGCCCACTTCACCGATTGCACGACCAAAACCAGCGAGCGCGGCAGTCAGCAAATTACGACGCCCGTCCCAAAGCAAAGTCCGAATGCGCTGCGCCTTTGTCGCGTTCATCGAAATCAGCAAATCATGATATTCGGCCCACAGATCGCGCATCGACTGATGGGTAATGGATGCGATCAAAGGGGTGATAATGATCACCTGCGCGATGATCATGGCGGACGGCGTGAACAGCAACCCAAACACACCAAACGGGCCGGATCGGGACAGCAAAATATAAACCACCAACCCCACAACAACGGGTGGCAATCCCATCAGCGCGTTGATCACCGAAATCAGCAAACGCCGATAGCGGAACCGTTGCACAGCCAGAAACGCACCAAAGGGCATCGCGATCAGACAAGCAATCGCAACAGCTGTCAGGCTAACACGCAGGGACAGCAGGCTGATTTCAAGCAGCTCAGCGTCCAAACCCACGATCAACCAGAACGCGGATGCAATGCCCGACCAAATATCAACCATGTGGCCGTTTCACGTGATTTGGTCGCATCCTACGCATCGCTTTTTGATTTCCCGCTCTTTTGGTCATTCAGCTGTCTAACAGGCGCAGACGCATGCAAAAGCCAAGAAGCGGCACAAGAAGCCACATTTACGCTTAGGGGATCAAAATTTCGGACCTGTCGAACTGGGCAAAGTCGGTCGTGCCGTCGTCAAACACGATCTCTATATAAACGCTTTCAACGGAATCGAGCGGCAATGTTGCGTAAATTGGAAAGTTGATCACATCGGTCAGGCTATTGGGTTGGGCGGTGTCATCATGGCACGGCTCCATCGCGACAACCGTGTCCGCAGGCGCGCCGTTCACCCCATAACGAATGTCCCATAGGCCACAGCGCCACGCCAAGAGATGCGAAAAGTAGAGCAGATCCTGCCCTTCGTATGCACGCACAGCGACCCAATTCGTTTTGGTCATGCCCAGAATGGGTTTGACCTCTACGGCCGTGGTGAATTGGCCCGTCGGTACTTGTGGCTCGGGTTCACGCAAGGCCGCATCATCGCCTGACCCGTCCTCCAGAACCGGTGGCAAAAGACTGGTGGCCACGTCAGCTGGCGCATTGGGCTCAATCCCGATGGCAAGCCCGATCACATAAGGCAAAACAAGTCCAAACATCACACTACCTCATTCGTTCTTTACCGCCCAATCATCAGGCTGTCCCACATCTGCGTTCTAGGCTAAGAAGATCGAAAGACGCAGAAGTGTAGGTTTATTATGGCGCAGTCACAGGCATCAGGCCAGCCATTCAATATCATGATCGTCGGGCAATCCGGACGGCTAGAATATGAAGCGCTGTTATTTGTGGCCTCGCTGCGCGCGATGACGCCCGATTTCGCAGGTAAGATGATCGTCGTCGAACCACAACCGGGCGACAAATGGGACCACGACCCACGGATCAGCGACGATGTGCGTGCGCGTTTAATCGAACTGGGCGCAGAAGTCCGGCCGTTTGAAAGCCGCCATTTCGGGCAATCCTATCCCTACGGCAACAAAATCGAAGGCCTGCAAGCCATGCCTGCGGGCGAACCGTTTGTGTTCTTCGACACAGACACCTTGGTCACAGGCGATCTGATGCAAATCACGTTCGATTTTGATCGTCCCGCCGCGTCGATGAAGCGCGAAGGTACATGGCCGCAAGAAGAGTTGTATTGGGATGGCTACACCGCGATCTGGAAATCGCTTTACGACAAATTCGGGCTCGATTTCGAAAGCAGCCTCGATCTGTCACAACCGGACGAATACTGGCAGCGGTACATGTATTTCAACGCAGGCTGGTTCTTCGGGGCGGATGCAAAAGCTTTCGGCGACAGGTTCCTGGAATATGCGCTTACGGTGCGTGATGACGCGCCAAAACAGTTAGAAGTCCAGTCGCTGGACCCATGGCTGGACCAAGTCGTATTGCCCTTGGTGATCCATTCCTTTGGCGGCGGGAGACCGGGTCCGGAATTGGACGGCCTCGATGGCGATGCGACCTGCCACTACCGCCTGTTACCGCTGTTCTATGCACGCGAAAGCGATCACGCGGTTGAAGTGATGGAAGCCGTTGCCGCCCCTAACAAGATCAAGAAGCTGCTCAAGCAATACGAGCCCTATAAACGGATGGTCTTCCAAAAACGGGGCCACAAAGTACGGGCCATGTTTGACCGCAACAACCTGCCCCGCAAAGAACAGCAAATCCGCAACAAGATTAAGTCTGCTGGATTCTGGGTCCGATAGTTTGACCTGAAGGCGCGGCTGCGCCGCAATCTATATTTAGCTTTAGACGGACGCCGCGATGCGGTCCGCAGTCATGCGTTGCGCGCGCTGCACTGCTGCATGGGGGCCAGCCCCCAAACCCCCGAGATATTTATGACCAAAAGAATTAAACCCGGATTATATTGACTCAATTAAATCCGGATAATAAAAGACATTTCAGGGAGACTTGAAATGACCACTTATACTGCATTCGACCATCATGCCGTTGTTGCCAACGGCGATATGGCTGCGATGATTGCCGCACAGCGCGAAGCCATGCCGCGCGGTGTAAACCTATTGATTTATGATGATTTGACTGGACAGGTGCGCGACGTTGATTTGCGCGACGCCCCGCCCCCATCACGTGGCCGTCCCAAGCTAGGCGTCAAGGCCCGCGAAATTACCCTTTTGCCACGTCATTGGGACTGGCTTGCTGGTCAGAAAGGCGGTGCATCTGCTGTCCTGCGCCGCTTGGTCGACGCCGAAATACAACGATCAGCAGGCAGCCGATCCGATCATACGCGACAGACAACAACCTATGCATTCATCTCATCAATCGGCGGCGATCTGCCGGACTTTGAAGAAGCGTCGCGGTGCTTATTTGCTAACGACTGGATGGGGTTCGCCACGAAGATCGCTTCGTGGCCAAAAGACGTCCGTGATTACGCATTAATGCTCGCCCGCGAACAGACCTGACCTGTCAGCAAAGCCTTTGATTTCAATAGGATTACCTGACGGGTCCCGAAAGAACATCGTCCATTGTTCCCCCGGTTCACTCTTAAAGCGAACCGAGGGAGCAATGATGAAATCGGTTTGCCGCTCTTCCAACCGCCCCGCCAATGCCGTCCATTCACCTAACGGCAAGACGATTCCGAAATGCGGCATCGGCACCAGATGATCGCCGACCTTACCCGTCGCAGCGTTGGCAAAGGGTTCGCCCAGATGCAGTGACAATTGGTGCCCGAAGAAATCGAAATCGACCCATGTGTCTGTTGACCGCCCCTCGACCGCCCCCAAAGCGCCAGAATAGAATTCTCGGGCCTCATCTAAATCCAGAACATGGAACGCCAAGTGAAATGGATGAGGCATAATTTGGTCCTTCTTTGCCGGGTGCCGTTGCGAAATCGTACATTTCACGATTAGGTGAACACAACATGATTTAGGGGAGAGAACCATGACCGACGGCCCAACCTACGGCTTTGACACACTACAAATTCACGCAGGCGCACGCCCTGATCCGGCGACCGGTGCCCGCCAAGTGCCTATCTATCAAACAACTGCCTACGTGTTTCGCGACGCCGACCACGCAGCCGCATTGTTTAACCTGCAAGAAGTTGGCTACATCTATTCGCGTCTGACAAACCCGACTGTGGCCGCACTGCAAGAACGTATCGCGACCCTTGAAGGCGGTGTTGGCGGCGTTTGCTGTTCATCCGGTCACGCTGCCCAGTTGATGGCGCTGTTCCCGATTATGGGGCCGGGTCTGAACATCGTCGCATCGTCCCGCCTATACGGTGGCACGATCACCCAGTTCAGCCAAACCATCAAACGTTTCGGCTGGTCCGCGACATTCGTGGATATGGATGATCCAAAGGCTGTCGCTGCTGCCATTGACGACAATACGCGCGCGATTTTCTGCGAAGCGATTGCCAACCCCGGCGGTCATATCACTGACCTGCGTGCGATTGCTAACGTGGCCGACGATGCAGGCATTCCGCTGATCGTCGATAACACCACAGCGACACCGTACCTGTGCCGCCCGATCGAACATGGTGCAACGCTGGTCGTGCATTCAACGACGAAGTACCTGACAGGCAACGGCACTGTGACCGGCGGCTGCGTTGTCGATTCTGGTAAATTCGACTGGGCCGCAAACGACAAATTCCCGTCGCTCAGCCAACCAGAGCCAGCTTACCACGGCTTGAAATTCTCGGAAACGTTCGGCCCGCTGGCGTTTACCTTCCATGGCATCGCCATTGGTCTACGTGATCTTGGCATGACGATGAACCCGCAAGCCGCGCACTATACGCTGATGGGGATCGAAACGCTTTCCTTGCGGATGGAGCGTCACGTTGAAAACGCGATGAAGGTCGCGACGTGGCTCGAAAACGATCCGCGCGTGGATTACGTGACCTATGCGGGTCTGAAATCATCGCCATATCAGCATCTTGTCGAAAAGATCTGCCCACGTGGTGCCGGCGCATTGTTCACGGTAGCGGTCAAAGGCGGCTACGACGCCTGTATCAAGCTTGTCGATTCGCTCGAAATATTCAGCCACGTCGCCAACTTGGGTGATGCGCGGTCTTTGATCATCCACTCCGCGTCGACCACACACCGCCAGCTAACGGCTGAACAGCAAGAAGCAGCTGGTGCAGGGCCGGGGATCGTTCGTCTGTCTATCGGGATCGAAGACGCAAACGATATCATCGCCGATCTGGATCAGGCACTGGCCAAAGCCACTGCCTAACCCAATAGCCAGTCCCGTATCGTGCGGGGCTGGCTATTCGATGGCTGTCACGACCGTGATTTGTGCAGTGACATCCAATGTACCAGCCGCAATCGGCACGCTCCGCGCTTCGGCCATTGCCATAACTTGACCACGCTCAAACCCGCCACCGCCGGACGCCTCAGAGATCGAAATGATCGCACCCGGCTTCACGTTCGCCGCGTCGGCATAAAGCGCTGTCTTGGAAATCGCATCAGCAACCGCGGCAATCCGCGCTTGTTCAAGCAACGGCGCTTTATCTTCAACATCGAACTGTAAGCCACTGATCTGATTGGCACCTTCAGACACCAACCGATCCAGAATGCCCCCAGCCCGATCCAGATCGCGCACAATGACCGTGACGTTGGATTGCGCGGTAAAACCGATCACTTTTGGCGGTTCGTCGTATTCGCGATTGTTGCTGTACCGTTCAGACAACCGCAGACTGCTGGTCTGTATATCAGCGGGCGGCAGACCTTCGTCGGACATCACGGCCAGGACTTGGGACAAATCATCGCTCATTTCGCGAACCGCTTCACTGGCCTGATCCGCGTGCGCGACGACACCAATCATGATCCGCAAAATATCCGGTTTTGCAGTCACTGTTCCATGGCCCACCACCGTGATCAGGGGGCGTTCTTGGGCGCTCGCATGCCCCGAAAATCCAACAACCAGCAGCATTGCCGCCACAACATACATCAATCCACGCATGGAAAATCCTCTCCAAATTAGGGTTTCATTCACCCCTTGGACGTATTTGATACCGCATTCCTTGGCGCGGCTAGGCCCCGCACTTGGATTTGGCGGAATTTCGCGATAGATAGCGCGGGCGGGATAATTCCCCTTCTCGCGTATGTTGTGAACCTGTTAAGACTTTCATATGACGCCAAATTTCGCGCTTTCACTCTCCTTCGAAGGAATTCGCCTGCTGCACCGCGTAGCGGACGGCTGGGCGCTGGCCGGAGAGGTGTCATTAGAAGCGCCTGATCTTGCAAGCGAAATGATGGCCTTGCGCGACACCGCTTTGGGTCTTGAACCAGACGGGTTGCGGACAAAACTGCTGCTGCCGAACGACCAGATCAAATACATCGAAATCGATACGACCCGCACGTCGCTCGAGGATATTCACGGCGCGATTGATCAGGAAACACCGATCCCGCTGAATGAACTCGTGATCGATTTCGAACGGACTGGTGGCCGCACACAAATCGCAGCCGTCGCACGTCAAACCCTTGAAGAAGCGGAAGCTTTCGCAAAGGAACACGGTTTCGAACCGATGACTTTTGTCGCTGTGGCAGAGCCGCTGACATTCAGCACCGAAGTCTTCTTTGGACCGACGAAGCATTGCGTCAGCGTGGTCGGGCCTGACGTGGAAATCACCCGCGACGATAGCCCTGCGGTGTTGACAAGCGTCGGCACGCTGCCCGGTTTCATGAAAACGCCAAGCCCGGCAAATCCCGAGCCAGCGCCATCCGAAGACCCCGAACCTGCGCAAGCAGAACTGCCGATCGACGAGCCCGACACGCCGGATGCGAAAGATGACGACGTCGCAGCCTCCACAACCGACGAACCATCAGATCAACCAGATCTGAATGCCGAAACAACCGAAACTGACGCTGTTGAAGCCGAAGCAGAACCCGTTTTCAGCCGTGACCGGAAAGCCCCGCCAAAGGCAGAAACGCCCGCGCCCGAAGACGACGTCCCGTCTCCAGAGAAAACCGACGACCAACCGGAAACGACGCCCGACACAGAAACCGCGGACGCCGAAACCGAAGAACCCGTTTTCGCCAGCCGCAGCCGGGCCGTCGAAATAACCGGAGCGCGTCGCGTACCGGACCCGACGCCTGAACCGCCAGCTTTAGCCGCACCGGACGCTAAAACGGGCGAGCAATCGCGCCCTGCGACACCACCTAATCCTGATAAAAGCCCCATCGCATTCTTTGCCCGCAGCGGGACTAAGAATAAAGCCGATGACGTTTCAACCTCAGAACCAGATGCGCCAGCGATTCCAAAGCCGCTGAAGGCCACTGATGAAACGCCCGCAGCGCCCGTTCCAGTGGTGGCACCCGTGGCGGCCCGCCCTGCGGACAGAGCGGCTGTGACCGCACCGAAAGAACCGCGTTCAAATCCAATTGCACCGCTTCTCGCGATGATCAAACGTCCACAAGCCGCGCCTCCTAGCAAGGCCGACTTGGCATTGGGCGGGACCAAAGGCAAAAAGGCTGGTGCTGCCGCGGTGGGCGGCAAGCCCAAGCACCTCGGCCTGATCATGACGGCCGCCCTTTTGGCGTTCATGGTGATTGCGGCCATGTGGGCCAGCAGCCGAATGGAAAACGGGATCGCGGGCCTCTTCAAGACGCCAACGGTTGCGGACGTGGACGAAACACCGCCTGTCGTCGTTGCGGCCCCCGCGATTGTTGATGTCGCGGCCGTAACACCGACGGAAGACGCGCCCGCAACGCCGGAACCCGCCGCCCAGCCTGTTTTCACGACACCACCGGGAACTGTGCTCAGCCCATCAGAGGCCGCGCGCATCTACGCCGCAACAGGCGTTTGGCAACGCGCCCCACGGCTCCCTGATGAAGCACAGGCAGGCACCCTAGACGGTCTCGTTGCCATTGCGACACTACCTGCCATCACGCCAAATACGCAGCCTGCAGGCCCCGACCGCGCGGTCGCGGCACCGGACCGCACAATTCTCGCGCCGATCAATCCGACCGCGCCGGACCGCAATGTCCAACGCGACGAAAACGGATTTATCCTCGCGGCTGCGAACGGAACGATCCTTCCAACAGGCGTCTGGATTTACGGTCGCAAACCCGCGATTACGCCACCGTTACGGCCCACGCCGGAAGTCACACCAGCCGCCGCCGTTGTACCTGCCGACGATGATGATGCGACTGAAACAGATGTTGCGGATGCGGACACAGCAGATACTGAAACCACTAACCCAGTTTCGGAAACGGACGAGGCTGCCCAGCCTGAAACAGACACTGACGTCGCAGAGCTAGCGGATGATCAGGCAACGACCCCAGAGATCGAAACGGCCGGCGTCGATCCCGAAATTTCTGCGCCCGAAGCCGACGAAAGCGAAAACACCACATCCCCCGAAATTGACGAAGCCGCTGACGGCACGGTCGTTATCGCAGGTCGCCCTGCCCTGACACCGCCGCTGCGTCCGGGATCGGCGCCACCAGACGCCACCCGCGAAGACGGTGATTTACTGGGCAACGATCCTGCACTTGCATCGTTCCGCCCGTCATTGCGTCCTGATGGCTTGGTCCCGCCACCACCACCTGAACCGTTTGCTGATCCCGCTCTTGCTGGTCTGCGCCCGTCCGTGCGCCCTGCCGATCTCGCGCCCCCTGTTGTCGAAGAAGATCCCGTCGTCGCAGAAGAAATAGCGCCAGAAGTCGTACCAGAAAACCCCGATATCAGCTCAATCGTTGCGTCCATCGCGGCGGCCGCCCCGCCCAGCCAAATCGTCAACCCGACCCGCAACGCCATTGTCGCGTCACCGCGCCCAGATTCGCGGCCACGTAATTTCAGCAGCGTCGTCGCATCCGCCCAAACGCTGGCAGCACGTCAGCAACAACGCAACGCCGCCGCAGCAACTGCAGCAGCGGCCGTCCCTGCAGCACCCGTCGCCACCGCACCTGCCCGCGCGTCTGGACCAACGACTGCCACCGTTGCGCAAGCCGCGACCGTGTCGAACGCGATCCGGTTGCGCGATATGAACCTGATCGGCGTCTACGGACGTCCGGGCAATCGGCGGGCTTTGATCCGTTTGGGAAGCGGGCGCTACGTCAAAGTTGAGGTCGGCAGTAACCTTGACGGTGGCCGCGTGACAGCGATCGGCGATAGCGCGCTGAACTTCGTTAAACGCGGGCAAACCTATGCGTTGCAGATGCCCTCGGGCTAAACCTGCAACCGCGCTGCGTCCAATCGGGCAAACGATAGAAAATCCCAGCAATCATCAACGCCATGTTCATTGGGGACTGGCATAAACGAACCGATCCCGTTAGCTCTCGAAATACATCTGATCATTTATTCAACACGCCCGCATGGCCCGTCCCCCGCCAATCGTCCGGCCAAAATCCGTAAAGCAAAACTATGGAAAGTTTCCTGTTTCAAGCCACGATTTACCTCGGCGCAGCCGTGATTGCGGTGCCCTTTGCGGCACGCATGGGGCTTGGGTCGGTATTAGGATATCTGGCTGCAGGCATCTTTATCGGGCCAATCACCGGTCTTGTCGGCACAGAAACCCAAGACCTTCAGCACTTTGCAGAATTCGGCGTGGTCATGATGCTGTTCCTGATCGGCCTCGAACTGGAACCGCGGGTTCTGTGGAACATGCGTGACAGGCTTATCGGCCTTGGCGGATTGCAGATAACTGTGACCACAACGCTCATCATGGGCGGTGCGATGGCGATGGGCTATGCATGGAACGTCGCATTCGCAATCGGGATGATATTTGCCTTAAGTTCGACAGCTATCGTTTTGCAAACATTGTCGGAAAAAGGATTGATGCAAACCAACGGAGGACGCTCGACGTTCTCGGTTTTGCTCACTCAAGATATCGCCGTCATCCCTATGCTGGCCATCTTGCCGCTTTTGGCGATCACGGCGACTGCAACAATTGCGCCAGACGGATCGCTGGTCCGCACCGCCGATCATGATGACGCCCATCACGCGATGAGCCTCGTTGACGGCCTACCCGGTTGGGGCGTCACGCTTGTCACCCTCGGCGCCGTCGCGGCAGTCATCCTGACGGGTATCTTCCTAACCCGCCCTGTGTTTCGGTACATCCATCATGCGCGTCTGCGCGAAATGTACACGGCTCTTGCGCTGCTCATGGTCGTATCGATCGCCGTGCTGATGTCCCTTGTTGGCCTCTCCCCCGCGCTTGGGACATTTCTGGCGGGCGTCGTCTTGGCAAACTCCGAATTCCGCCATGAACTGGAAAGCGATCTTGAACCGTTCAAGGGCCTGTTGCTCGGCCTGTTCTTTATCACGGTCGGCGCGGGCATCGACTTTGGACTTTTCTTCCGCGAACCGGTCTTCATCCTGTCCCTGACCGTCGGGGTCATGCTGATCAAGGGCATCGTGCTTTACGGCCTTTCCGTCCTGTTTAAAATCAAGGGCAAAGACCGCTGGTTGTTCGCACTCGGCCTCGCGCAAGCAGGCGAATTTGGCTTCATCCTGATCTCGTTCTCGGGCCAACAAGGCGTGCTCAGCCCAGGTTTATCCAGCCAACTTTTGCTCATCGTCGCCCTGTCGATGCTGATTACACCGCTGCTGTTTATCATCTACGAAATCGCCAGCCGACGGATCACCGACGGGCATGACATGGCCGATGATGACGTCGACGAACAAGGCACCGTCATCATCGCGGGTATCGGTCGTTTTGGCCAAATCGTGAACAGGCTGGTGCAATCCGCAGGCTTTTCGACGGTCGTCATCGACAACGACCTCAGCACCGTCCAGATGATGCGCACCTTTGGGTTCAAGGGGTATTTCGGCGATCCAACGCGCCCTGACCTGCTGAAAGCCGCCGGTTTGGACGATGCGCGCGTTCTTGTCGTAGCCATCGATGACAAGAAGATGGCCAACACGCTGGTGACATACGCCCGCAAAACGCGGCCCGACCTGCATATTATCGCCCGCGCGCGGGACCGCGTGCACGCCTACGAACTGAATGCCGCAGGAGCCAACGACATCGTGCGCGAACTCTTCGATTCGTCGCTGCGTGCGGGGCGCTATGCGCTTGAAAATCTGGGGCTGTCGGAATTCGAAGCCAACGAGGCTGAAACGTTCTTCTACGAACATGACCGCGCGGCAATCCGCGAACTGTCAGAATTCTGGAAACCGGGCGTGGCGCTGCGCGACAACGCTGAATACGTGGCGCGCGCGAAAGAACTGAACAACGATCTGGAAACCGCGCTCGCCGAAAAACAACAATCCGGCGAAGAAACCCGCGACGCCAAGAAGCGCCGCGGTGGTCGTTAGGTCTTAGGCCTCGCCTGCCGCAACGCCCGCTTCCGCGAATGTCGCCATGCCCGAATGACAGGCAATCGCCCCCTTCAGAACACCAATGGCAAGGGCCGCACCCGACCCTTCACCTAACCGCAGACCAAGCTGTAGCAGCGGTTCTTTTCCGATACCGTCCAACATCTTACGGTGCGCATCTTCCGCACTCAGGTGCCCCGCAACCGCGTGATCCAACGCTCCCGGCACCGACTTTTCCAACGTCGCAGCCGCTGCCGTACAAATGAAACCATCCAAAATCACGGGAATACGGTGCGCACGCGCCGCAGCAATCGCGCCAGCCATGGCAGCCAATTCGCGGCCACCTAAACAGCGCAACGCTTCAAGCGGATCAGACACGTCATGCAACGCCAAACCACGTGCAACGACATCGGTCTTACGCACAAGACCTGCATCATCAACACCCGTCCCGCGCCCCGTCCATTCAGCCGCATCGCCGCCCATGATCGCCGCACCAATGGCCGCGGCAGATGTCGTATTGCCGATCCCCATCTCGCCCGTAACAAGCAAATCAGCATCCGGATCAACCGCATCCCACCCCGTGCGCAACGCCGCGATGACTTCCTCTTCGGTCATCGCGGGTGCCACCGTAAAATCGGCCGTCGGATTATCAAGATCAAGCGCATGCACGTCCATCTTCGCCCCAAACGCCTGAGACAACTGGTTGATCGCAGCACCGCCATGTTCAAAGTTCGCGACCATCTGCACGGTCACTTCCGGCGGGAAGGCCGACACGCCCTGCGCACAAACGCCGTGGTTGCCAGCAAAGACAATGACTTGCGGCTTTTCAAGCGACGGCTTGTCTGTGCCGCGCCAGCCTGCGTACCAAATCGCAAGATCTTCAAGCCGCCCCAATGCACCTGGCGGCTTGGTCAGCTGACCATTGCGGTCCTGTGCCGCCGCCGTCGCAGCGGGGTCCGCATCAGGTGCTGACGCCAAAACAGCGCGAAATTCAGCAAGGGTAGAAAAAGAAGCGGACATGAGGACCTCGTTGCAACATCGTTTGCATCTGTCTAACGATCACAGGGCAGATGGAAAGATCGTAAAAGGGACATACCGTGGCAAATCGCGACATGAGCCTCATTCACTGGCATGACGTCCCGGCAGCAGCAGGGCTTTTGACACGCGTACCCGTGCAGGTGAACACCGATCTCGCGATCCAGCGCGGACCACTGGCAGCATGGGCTTATCCCTTTGTCGGATTGAAGATCGCGGTCGCCATGGTGGTCTTGGGCCTCTGCGCTGGTTGGGTCGGCATCGCGCCACCAATCGCGGCGGGCCTCATGCTCGCGCTCAGCGTCATTCTGACAGGGGCGATGCACGAAGACGGTCTGGCCGACAGCGCCGACGGCCTGTGGGGCGGTTGGGACAAAGCCAAACGGCTCGAAATCATGAAGGACAGCCGCAATGGCGCCTACGGTGTTCTGGCCCTCGTGTTGTCTGTGATCATCCGCTGGGCCGCACTTACAGCAATCGTGCAATCCGACCACTGGATTGCAGCATTGATTGCTGTGGCCATGCTCAGCCGTGCCGCGATGGTCGCGCTGATGACAGGTCTGCCCAACGCGCGGGACAACGGCCTAAGCCAATCCGTAGGACGCCCTAAACCTGTCACGGCGTGGCTGGCCATTGGCGTCGCTACGTTGGGCGCGTTCTTCGCATTGGGGCTCACAGCAGGCACGTTGCTGATCGTCGCGGGCATCACGGCCAGCCTATGGGCCGGTATCGCGCACCGCAAAATCGGCGGTCAAACCGGTGATATCTTAGGGGCAACACAGCAACTGACCGAAATCGCATTGCTGATCACATTGTCCGCTATTCTTTAGCAGCCCATCGCAGCGACAAAACTGTCGCGACCGGCATGCGGCCCGATATCCGTTGCCGTCAATTCACCGTCAAAACGCACCGCCAGAAGCCGCGTCCAATTGCCCGACGCCACGATCATTTCGGGGCCATCACCACAGTCACGGATACCGCCCGCGATATCAGCTTCGCCGATCCGGTGGTTGGTCATGTCAGCGGCTGCGGCCACTTCGGTGAAATCACCATTATCATACCGCCAAACACGTAACGTCTTGGCCAGATGGGGACGGTCGATAAAGGCAACTTCGACCAATCCGTCGCCGTCTATATCAGCAGCCCCGACAGGGGAATACCAACGGTTCGACCGACCAATATGCGGGGTCGCAGCAACCAATTCACCAGCACCGTTATAGATAGAGATCCGCGCGCCTTCGGTCATCTTCGTCTCGACGACCATCACTTCATGCGTGCCGTCCAAATCAATATCAATAAGGCGTGGTGCGACGTCTTCAAAGACATGCGTTTCCGGCAACCGCAGCGTCACCTCCGCCCCGTCAACAGTCATGACCAATGCGCCGAATTCAATCGCATCGCCCAGAATGCCGTGGGCATAGCGGGTGGTCGGCTCCGTATAGCGGGCGGCAGTCACGTCGGCGTTTGCGGCCCCTGCAAGGGCCGCAAGACATGCCGCAATGGTCAGACGACCCAGCATTTAAATCTGCTTTTCTGGCATCTGCACACGCAGACCGTCCAAAGCATCCGTCACCTTGATTTGGCAAGTCAGACGCGATGTTTCTGCGTTCGGCTCGTAGGCGAAATCAAGCATGTCTTCTTCCATGGCGTCCTTTGCAGGCACCTTTTCGACCCAAGCAGGGTCAATGTAAACGTGGCAAGTTGAACAGGCACATGCACCGCCGCAATCGGCCTCAATCCCTGGAATGCCATTGTCACGGGCACCTTCCATCACGGTCAGACCGTTTGCTACGTCAACGACATGCTCTTTGCCGCCGTGCTCAACATAAGTAATTTTCGCCATTCGTTCCTCAACAAGTCTAATGCGTTGCGTTATATCTAGGTCAGCTTGCCCCATAGGACCAGTCACAAAAACCCCAACACATGTGGGGGTGACGCGACACACTTAGCCAAGTTTTGCGCGGTCCGCAGATTGGCCATTTTGGATTGAGGCAACTCCGGCTACTATCCCTCAAACAACGCGCAGAGCAGCCGATGACTTTACGACCCATTCTGACCGCGCCACTTTTATGCGCTGCATTGGCGTGCACACCTGTGCCGCCACCATCGGAATCCGCGCCAGCGCTGCCTCCCGTGCAGAACCTGATCACGGACGGTGAAATCGAAACGACCGTGTCAGGGCAGTGTTTTGCCCGCACAGCGCCGCCCACGCGCACGCGCATAATCGAAGAACAGGTGCTGGTGACACCAGGCGTCAGGGGCGACGGCGGGACGTTCACATCGCCACCAATCTTCCGCAACCAAACGCGGCCTGTCACCGAACCCATTGGCGAAGGCACGCGGTTCGAAACGTTATGTCCGCCGGAATACACCCCTGAACGGGTCGCCACGCTGCAACGCGCGCTTAAAGCACGGCTCGCCTACAGCGGCCCCATCACCAGTGTGCTGGATGCTGGGACACGGGCAGCAATACAGGCGTTTCAAACCCCCCAAGGTTTCGATAGCCCGCTGATCCAACGCGGCATTGCGGAAACGCTGGGCATCGTATCGCTGGACCGCGCATCCCTTTAACGCAAAAAGGCGACCCATTTCTGGGCCGCCCTCTCTAATTGGTTTGTTGTCCGCTTACTCAGCCAAGGACAGCGCGACGAACCGTGGATCACCACCGCGACGCACGAGCAGCAGTAGGGACTTGCGACCCGCGTCACGTGCTTCGGTAATACGGTCTTCGAAATCGCCTACGCTTGTGACCTTTTGCTGGCCAGCTTCGGTGATCAGATCACCTTCAACCAGACCCTTGGATGCTGCTTCGCTATCCGCGTCGATGCCAGTAATCACAAGACCTGTGTCAGCTGTAATTGAATACTGCTCTGTCAGGTCAGGTGTGATCTCTGACAATGTCAGGCCAAGCAGGCTTTTCTCTTCAGCTGCTTCCGGTTCTTGAACGTCTTCGTCGTCAGGGAATGCAACCGCTTCGGATGTCTCGCGACGGCCCAGAACAACAGTCAGGTCTTCGGTACCGCCATTACGCAAAACGGTGACTGGCACCTCTTTGCCGACAGGCGAATTGCCGACGATGCGGACCAGTTCACGTGTGTTTTCGATCTCGATCGTATCAAAAACAGTGATCACATCACCCGCAAGCATACCGGCATCTTCCGCAGGACCAGCAGGCACATCGGTGACCAACGCGCCGCGTGCATCTGTCAGACCTTCGATGGCATCAACCATGTCCGGCGTGACGTCTTGGATGCGAACACCCAACCAACCACGACGGGTTTCGCCGAATTCCTTCAGCTGGTCCACAACATTGGTCACAACGTCAGACGACATCGCAAAGCCAATCCCGATAGACCCACCGTTTGGTGACAGGATCGCAGTGTTCACACCAATCACGTCGCCGTCCATGTTGAACAACGGCCCACCAGAGTTCCCGCGGTTAATCGCGGCGTCTGTCTGGATGTAGTCATCATAGGTCCCCTGCAACGCACGGTTACGGGCGGAGACAATCCCTGCAGAGACAGAGAACCCCTGCCCCAGCGGGTTACCCATCGCCATGACCCAATCGCCAACGCGGGACCCAACAGCGTTGCTATCGCCAAATTCAACGAACTGCAGATCGGTCTCGTATTCGACCTTAAGAACCGCAATATCGGTGTTCGGATCAGTCCCGACCAATTCAGCCTTCAACAGTTCAGTTGGCTGACCTTCGCCCGGGAAGAATTCGATTTCGATCTCGTCGGCGCCTTCGATCACGTGGTTGTTCGTGACGATATAGCCGTCAGCAGAAATCACGAAACCGGATCCAAGCGCGGATGACCGGCGGGCCTGATCCCGTTCGTTGTCGTTTTCCAGATCGTTGAAGAAATCCTCGAACGGGGATCCTTCCGGCACGATACCTTGTGGACCAGTGCGGCCTGCAACAACGGTGGACGTGGTGATGTTCACCACAGACGGGCTGACCTGTTCGGCCAAATCGGCAAAGGTTGCGGGGCGTTCTTGGGCAAACGCGGGGCTGGCCTGTGCAAGGGCAACGGCCCCAGCAAGGGCCAGCGCTGTCATTAGACCTTTCACCATATTGCGGGCCGCAGAATATTCCTGCGAAAGTGCAATTGCTTTTGATGTCACGAGTCTCTCCCTCTCAAGCATGACGTCAGAAACGACCTACACCGAATGCAGGTTATTCCTTTTCACTAACACTCTATGTAGGGCGGCAAATACACAACACAATTTATCCTCCTTTATCATCACGCAGCTGTGATTTGCGGTCCGCTTTTCGTGAACTGGAAACGATCCCAACACGCGCCTTTGATTTTCCACGATTTTGAAGAATCGATTTGCGTGAACGCCAAAAAAAGCGTCGCATCAGCGGCGGTTTTTCGCTAAAACATGCGCAGCAGATCGCCGGGTCCACGGCGCTGTTCATCTGAAAGTTTCTCTATGACACTGATGTCGTTTGCTGCCTACGAGCAGCCGATGAAATGGGTGGCGTTTGTCCTTGGGTTTTGCAGCACAATCTGCGTTGTCCAAGGCTGGCACCTAGGGGCCATGTTATTTAGCCTGCCCTTCTGTCTAATCTGGATCTATTGCGGTTGGCTGCGCACCGAACCGCAGCTCAAATGGATCAACGTGATGTTTGCTGTGCTCTATATCTTCGGGATCGGACGGTATTTGCTGCCGGCCTAATCCTTACGCCAGACCGACACATGACTGGGGCTTGTGGCCGTAAACGGTGATTTGTCCCAGTCGGCCCAACGGTCCACCAAACGCATCCCCGCCATCCGCGCCATCAGATCAAGCTCTGCGGGCCACGCGTAGCGAAATGGCACTGTGTTTTTGACGTAAGTCTCCCCTTCCAGCCGCACATGGTGGGAGGCATAGTTTTGCGTGACCACATCAAATTCGTCTATCCCCCAATGAGTATCCGACCGATTAAACGCGCGCATGGTTTCACCAAACGGGATCTTCTGGATCGGGGGCACAAGTGTTTCGATCACGAAATGACCGCCTGCTGTCAGATGGGCGGCAGCATTCGCAAAACAAGCAACCTGCGCGTCCTGTGTCGTCAGGTTGTCGATGGTATTATACACAAGGAAAACAAGGGAAAACGCACCGTCCACACGGGTTGTCGTCATGTCACCGACGACCGCTGGAATGTCCGCGCCTTCCGGCTTTTGCCGCAGTTGATCTACCATGGCGGCCGACAGTTCAATCCCCTGCACGCGCACACCCGCATGGTGCAACGGGACCGCGATCCGGCCCGTACCAATCGCAAATTCAAGAGCCGTGCCATCAAAAGCCAGATCACGCAAAACCGACGCGACACGCCTTTCAGCGGCAGAACTACCGTCCCCGTGAATACGGTCATAGCTTTCCGCAATGGCTTGATCAAAAACGCCGTCGTCGTGCATCAATCTTATCCTTCTTCAGCGCAGGATTTTCCCCATTGCGCGCCCTTTGGCCAATTCATCCACCAACTTGTCCAGATAACGGACCTGCTGGATCAGCGGATCGTCAATATCTTCAACACGGTACCCACAAATGACGCCTGTGATCAGGCTGGCGTTCGGGTTCAAATCGGCATGATCAAACACGGTCTCAAACGTCGCATCTTCATTAATCAGGCCTTGGATCTGATCGTCATCATACCCCGTCAGCCAAGTAATGACCGCGTGTAATTCATCCAGCGTCCGGCCTTTCTTTTCAACCTTTTGCAGGTACATCGGATAGACCTTCGCAAACGACATCTTTGCAAACGTCTCGCGCGTCGATTTCGTGCCGGCCATTGTCATCCCCTTCGTTTTCAATCGACCATATGCCATCCGGGCAAGCCTACAAACGAAAAATGGCCAGCGTTTCCGCCAGCCATTCATCAATCTCAATTCCGCAAAACTTAGTTTGCAGCGGCGCCTTGATCAGACTTCAGGTAGTTAAAGAATTCGTTGTCAGGCGACAAAACCATGGACGAATTGCCCGACTTCAAGGCCCGTGTGTAGGCTGTCATAGACCGGTAGAATTCAAAGAATTCTGGGTCAGAACCGAATGCTTCGGCGAAAATCGCGTTGCGTTCTGCATCTGCTTCACCGCGTGTGATCTCGGACTGACGCGTCGCATCAGATACAAGTTCCACAACCGTACGATCCGCACCCGCACGAACCCGCTGCGCGGCCTCGTTACCACGGGCGATTTCGTCCGCCGCTTCGCGTTCACGTTCGGCTTTCATCCGCTCGTAAGTCGCGTTGAGGTTTTCAGACGGCAAATCAGTCCGCTTCAAACGCACGTCAACCACCTGCAAGCCCAGCGCATTCGCTTCGGCAATCGCAGAATTCCGAATACGCAGCATCAGCGCCGCACGATCCACAGACAGAATGTCGTTGGATGAAACAGACCCCAGAACCTCACGTGTTTCCGCACGCAAAATGGAATCAAGACGACGCGCAGCGGCTTCTTCACCACCGCCACCAACAGCCTGACGGAACCGTTCCACATCCGCGATACGGTAACGCGCAAAGGCGTCAACGATCAAACGACGATCATCAGACGGTGTCACCTCAAGCGGATCAAGATCACGGCTAAGGATACGGTCATCGTAACGCACGACTTCTTGGATCAATGGCAGTTTGAAGCTGAGACCAGGCTCTTCTTCAACACGCACGATCTGACCAAACTGCAGGACCAGCGCCTTCTGACGTTCATCAACGATGAACACAGACGACAAAAGACCAACGACAACAACCGCAACGGCTGGCAAAAGAAATGCTGACTTATTCATCAGTTGGACCCTCCATCAGTGGTTCGGCGCAATTCGTTCAACGGCAGATATGGGACAACACCACTGCTGCCGCCTGCCCCATCGTCGAGCAGGATAATATCCACGCCACCAAGAACTTCTTCCATGGTTTCCAGATACAGACGCTTGCGTGTCACCTCTGGGGCCTTTTCATATTCAGCAAGAACCGCGGTGAAACGTGACGCCTCACCCTGCGCTTCGTTCACAACCTGTGACCGGTACGCTTCGGATTGTTCGATCAACTGGGCCGCTTCACCACGGGCACCCGCAACCACTTGGTTTGCATAGGCATCCGCGACGTTCTGCAAACGGTCACGTTCCTGTTCGGCATCCTGAACAGCACGGAAGGCCGCGATAACAGGTTCAGGCGGATCGGCCTTGTCAAAGTTGACCCGGACGATGTTCACACCGGATTCGTAGCTGTCCAATGTCGACTGGATCAGGTCGCGCAAACGATCCGCAATTGCACCACGGTCGCGGTTCAAAATCGGCGCCAGTTCAGACTGCGAAATAATCTCGCGCATCGCGGATTCCGCAACAGCGGCAATCGTCTGTGGCGGATCAGCAAGGTTGAACAGATACTGCTGCGGATCGGTAATGTTCCAAACAACTTGGAAATCGATATCCACGATGTTTTCATCACCAGTCAGCATCAGACCCGCGTCCATACCGGACCGGCTTGTGCCGATATCAATGTTCCGCTCGGTCGTCACGGCAAGGATTTCTTTCGTCACAAGCGGCCATGGGGCAAAATTCAGACCCGGACCACCGGTCGATGAATAGCGGCCCAACATCAGCTCAACCGACTGTTCCTCGGGCTTGACTGTGTAGAACGATGACGCCAGCCAAAGACCAACAGCGGCCAAAGCGCCAAGACCAATCATCCCGCGTGAAATCTGCGGGCCACCGGCACCGCCGCCACCTGAGCCGTTCGGACGCCCGCCATTGCCGCCGCCCATCAGCACGCGCAATTGTTCGCGGCCTTTGTTCATCAGCTCATCAATTTCCGGGATTTGCGGCCCGTCATTGTTGCCGGGACGCCGCCCGCCATTGTTGCTGCCGCGATTATCGCCACCATTGTTGGAACCGTTATTTCCACCGCCGCCCCAAGGGCCACCGTTATTCCCTGCCATCGTGCTTCCTATGCTGCTGCCCGCATCTTCCGGGCTGTCATATCATATGTGTAGGCAAAACCCGCAAAATCAAGTCGATCTGACGGGTTCCTTCATTGTCACAAGTTCTTCGGCCATTGTGGGGTGAACTGCAACCGTCGCGTCGAAATCTTCTTTAGTTGCACCCATTTTCACGGCGATTCCGGCCATTTGGATCATTTCACCTGCGCCATCTGCGACAATATGCACGCCTAGCACCTTACGGGTCTCTATCGACACCACCAGTTTCATCAACACGCGATCAGGACGACCGGCGAAGGAATGGTTCATCGGTTTGAACGTTGTAGCATAAACTTCGATCGGTTCTTGGGCTGCGGCTTCGTCTTCGGTCAGACCAACTGTGCCGAATTCCGGCTGGGTAAAGACCGCAGACGGAACCAGATCGTGGTCCACCTTCGTCGGGTTGCCTTTGAACACGGTTTCGACAAACGCCATGCCTTCGCGGATCGCAACGGGGGTCAACTGAATGCGGTTCGTCACATCACCAATCGCGTAGATCGACGGCACACCAGTGGCGCTGTAGTCATCGACAACGACTTCGCCGCTTTTGCCCAGCGCAACACCTGCATCCTCAAGACCAAGCCCTTCGGTATTCGGACGGCGGCCCGTTGCATACATCACCTTATCGAACGTCTCTTCAGAACCATCCTTGAACGTCACACAGAACGTGTCAGCAACTTTTTCGATCTTCGCGACATCGGTGTTCAAACGCAAATCAACGCCCTTTTCGACCATACCTTCGGCAATCACCTTACGGGCTTCATTATCGAAACCGCGCAAAATCTGATCGCCACGATAAGCTTGTGTCACCTCAACACCCAGCCCGTTCAGGATGCCTGCAAATTCCGACGCGATGTAGCCACCACCGACAATCAGAATCTTGTTCGGCAGTTCCTCTAACAAGAAGATATCATTCGACGTGATCGCGTATTGTGACCCTTCAAAATCAGGTACAACAGGATGCCCACCGGTGGCCACCAGAATTGTCTTCGCCGTCACTTCATGGCCGTCACGCAGAACAACCGTATGCGCATCTTTCACAACAGCGCGGCTGTCATAGACGGTCACGTCGTTATTCTTCAGCAGATTGCGGTAGATGCCTTCGAGCCGATCAAGTTCGCCGTGCATCTTCGCGCGAAAATTCTTCCATTCAAACGTCGGATGGGTCGGGACATCCCAACCGTATGATTTCGCGTCAATAAAGCTCTCAGAAAACTGCGACCCGAACACCATCAGCTTCTTAGGAACACAGCCGCGAATAACGCATGTGCCACCCATCCGGAATTCTTCGGCCAACGCGACCTTAAACCCGTTCTGCGATGCAACGCGACCAGCACGCACCCCGCCCGATCCACCACCGATGACAAACAAGTCAAAATCAAAAGCCATCATGTATTCCTTCGCCGCATTTCTATTTCAGCGTCAAACTATGTCCGCATGGGCCAGACTACAACGGTGCGCGACTGTAACCTTTGTCACGAAGCCGTACATGGTTGCTTGACTCTTAAATTGAACAGTCGTTCATTTACGAAATCGGGGGAGGACAGCATGTTACAAGAGGCGACCAGCATTGCAGCGCTGCGCGACAATTTCGCGTGGGACATACCCGACCGCTATAACATTGGTGTCGATGTCTGCGATCGGATCGCGGACCAGACACCCGACGCCCCCGCCATCATCGACGTTGCTACCGACATGTCGCACATCACCTACAGCTTCAGCGATCTGCGTGCGATGTCGAACCGCTTTGCCAATGTCCTGTCAAGCATGGTCGATATTGGTGACCGCGTCGCGGTGCTTTTACCCCAATCAATCGAAACGGCCGTCGCACACATCGGGGCGCTGAAGACGGGCTGCATTTCGATCCCGCTCTTCACGCTTTTTGGTCCTGACGCACTGCTCCACCGCCTGCGGGATTCAGGGACCAAGGTTGTCGTGACCAATCAAGAAGGCTTGGCAAAGATCGAATCCATACGGTCAAAGCTTCCCGCGCTGGTGCACGTGTTGTGCACGGGTTGTGCACGTGAAAAACACCCTGATTTTCACACGCTCTGCGCTGATCAACCCGACATATTTACGCCCGTTGATACCGCCGCTGACGACCCCGCATTTATCATCTACACCTCCGGTACGACGGGAAATCCAAAAGGCGCGCTTCATGCGCATCGAGTGCTAATCGGCCATCTGCCCGGCGTCGAAATGAGCCATGATTTCTTTCCCCAAGCGGGCGACAAAATCTGGACGCCAGCCGATTGGGCGTGGATCGGCGGGTTGCTGGATGTGCTTATGCCTGCGCTCCATCACGGGGTGCCTGTCGTGGCGCATCGCTTTGCGAAATTTGATGCAGAACAAGCAGTTACACTGATGAAAACCCATAACGTCCGCAACACGTTCCTCCCGCCAACGGCGTTGAAAATGTTGAAATCCGCAGGCATTTCCGATGTCCCGATGCGGTCCGTCGCGTCTGGCGGTGAAACGCTCGGGGCCGCGCTGATCGATTGGGGTCGCGACACATTCGGGGTGACAATCAACGAATTTTACGGGCAAACCGAATGCAACATGATCGTGTCGTCTTGCGGGGCGATCACGCCCGCCGAACCCGGCGTGATGGGTTTCGCTGTGCCCGGCCATGACGTTGTTATCATTGACGAAAACGGCGACCCAACTACCGACGAAGGCGAAATTGCAGTGCGTAGTCCCAATCCGGTTATGTTCTTGAATTACTGGAATAATCCAGACGCCACAGCCGCAAAATTCCACGGTGATTTTTTACTCACAGGCGACCGCGGCCAGCAAATGCCGTCGGGCCGGATCAAGTTCATCGGGCGCGACGACGACGTGATCAGTTCAGCCGGATACCGCATCGGTCCCGCCGAAATCGAAGACTGCCTAATCACCCACCCCGCCATTCGCCTAGCAGGTGTCATCGGCACACCGGATACCGTGCGGGGCAGCATCGTGACCGCATTTCTTGTTTTGAATGAAGATGTTACCCCCGATGGTTCGTTGACCCAAGACATCACATCTTACGTCAAATCGCGCCTCGCCGCCTACGAAGCACCGCGCAAAATCCACTACATCACCGACATGCCCATGACGACAACAGGCAAAATCATCCGCGCGAAACTACGCGAAATGGCAAAGGAAATGACATGACCGACACCGTTCTTTTCGACGTCCAAGACGATATCGCGATCATCACGCTCAACCGTCCCGAACAGCGCAATGCGATCAACCCCGACGCTTGTACCGCACTGCGCGAAGCCGTAGATCGCCTTGAAAACACACCGGAATTACGGGTCGGCATCTTGCGCGGCGCAGGACTCGTGTTCTGCGCGGGCATGGATCTGAAGGCGTTTCAAGCGGGGCAAGCAAACGACATATTGCTGGGCGAACACGGCTTTGCAGGATTTGTGAAACGGAACCGCAGCAAGCCGATTATCGCGGAAGTCCAAGGCGCCGCGCTTGCTGGTGGTTTCGAATTGATGCTGGCCTGCGACCTGATCATCGCGGCTGACGATGCCGTTTTCGGGTTGCCCGAGCCTACGCTTGGCATTGTGGCTGGTGCCGGCGGTGCCGTCCGGTTGGGCGCCCACCTACCGGCAGTCATTGCCAACGAAATTTTGCTGACAGGTCAGCTCTTTAGCGCTGAAAAAGCAGTGGAATGGGGTTTGATCAACCGCGCGGTTTCGCCGTCCGACTTGTCAGATGCGACGCTTGAGCTTGCCAAGACCATCGCAAAAAATGCGCCCATCGCGATTGCAGAAACCCTAAGCCTGACAGCGTTGCGCGGGCGTGCCGATGACGCCATGTGGGACGCGAACGACCAAGCGATCAAACAGATCAGCGCAACACAAGACGCGCACGAAGGCATCGCCGCATTCTTGGAAAAACGTAAACCAAAGTGGTCGGGGCGTTAGTCGGCGATATCCGCAAAGATGTTGTCTTTTTCGACAAAATCAAAACGGGTTTCTTCGACTGATCCTTCATGAATATCCGTCACTTCGACACGCCCATCGCCATACCCCACGACAATGGCGTCGCAGATATCAAGGAACAGACCATTCTCGACCACGCCCGGTATCTGATTGATAATCATACTTAATTGGCGCGGATCACCGATACGGTTGAGGTGCAGATCAAGGATGTGGTTGCCTTCGTCGGTATGAAACGGCGCGTCACCATTCATGCGCAGACTGGTCGTCCGGCCCAACACATCTAACCCAATCAATGTTTCCTCGATCAGCGCCTTTGTCGTTTGCCAACCAAACGGGATGACCTCAACCGGCAATGGAAATGCACCAAGCGTTTCGACCCTTTTGGACGCGTCTGCGATGACGACCATACGTTCGGACGCAGTCGCAACGATCTTTTCCTGCAACAGCGCGCCACCACCGCCCTTGATCAAGTTCAGCTTGCCGTCATATTCATCAGCACCATCAATCGTCAAATCCAGCGTCTGCGCTTCATCAAGCGA
This sequence comes from Rhodobacteraceae bacterium S2214, assembly GCA_025141675.1. NCBI lineage: Bacteria > Pseudomonadati > Pseudomonadota > Alphaproteobacteria > Rhodobacterales > Paracoccaceae > Rhodobacteraceae bacterium S2214. The sequence continues at coordinate 1,534,144 of CP081161.1, read as the reverse complement.
GATGACGTCGATACCAACGTCGCGGGCCAGTTGGGCGGTGCGGCTGGATGTCGGAATGCCCTTAATCGCAAGCCCTTCATCGCGCACCCGTTCACCCAAACATTGCACCAACCACGCAGCAGTTGATCCTGTTCCAAGACCGACTTTCATGCCGCTTTGCACGAATTGAGCCGCCCGCTTTGCAGCCACAAATTTTGCTTTGTCGATGGGGGACAGGTCAGACGACATGGTGGCAGCTCCGCTCAATTCGATTTTCAAAATGTATAGGCCGCATCGCGTCATGAAGAAACGGAAAAATGCAGGGCATGTTGCGACCTGCGCCGCCACCCATTAGCGTTTTGACATGAAACAGTTCCTGATCCCTTTGGCCATCATAGCCACCCCTGTCGCCGCACAACACAACGCCGAAGTTGCATTGGCCAAAGCAACCCTTGAAGCGCTTCAAGGCCCTTCTTTTGCGGCCAATCGTGAATATTGCGGCTACATCGTGATCGACGCTGACGGCGAACTAGCAGCAACCCCTGCCGTCCAAGGTGCAATCGGCCACTGCGAAGCAGATGAGCCACCCGAAGACAGTGTACCAATCGCGTCTTACCATACGCATGGCGCGTTCGATTATGACACGCCAGCCGAATTTCCATCTGTTGGCGATCTGGAAGCGGATGAAGCCGAAGGCGTCGATGGCTACATTTCCACACCGGGCGGACGGTTTTGGTATGTCGACGGCGTCGATCAAATCGCAAGCCAACTATGTGACGTCGGTTGCCTGTCCCAACACCCCGACTTTGAGGCTGGTCTCGATGGTGAATTGCAAATCAGCTACACTATAGATGAACTGCGCGCGCTTGAGGCCGAATAAGCCGCTATTGCGTCGTTTTCAGCGCGTCGGCCAAAGATGCGGGGACTAAGTTCACACCATGACTGACGATTTGGTTCTTCATTACGCGCCTGACAACGCATCGCTTAGCGTGCGGCTTTTGCTTGCCGAAATGGATATGCCCCACCGACTTGTGCTGGTTGATCGCGCGACCAAAGAACAGCGTTCTGCAGCCTACCTTGCGATGAACCCCAACGGTTTGATCCCCACGCTGGAAACGCCTGACGGTCCGCTGTTTGAAACTGCGGCAATCCTTCTGTGGCTGGCTGACCAGCGCCCCGGCACCGTCTTTCCCGCGCCGGATACAGGCCCGCGTGATATCGCCCTGACGCGCCTGTTTTGGCTGTCGAATACCGTGCATCCAGCGTTGCGCATGTTGTTCTATCCTGACGTTTACATGGCGAGCGATCCCGCAGGGCTGCGGCAGCAAGCCCGCCTGCGCTTGACGTCATATTTCACGCAACTAGACACCCATTGGGACAACGTCGCCTGCCCCGCACTGGCCTGTTATCACGCCCCTATGCTGCGGTGGTGCGCGCTTTACGGCGGTGACACGACTTGGTTCGATCTGTCAAAATGGCCGACCTTGCACAACTTTGCCGTTGCTTACGAAAACCGCCCGCTTGTCAGCGAAGTTTGCCAAGTAGAGGGTTTAGGACAAACGCCTTTTTCCAAACCCAGCCCTGCCCGCCCCCTAGAAGGAAGCGCTGCCTAATGTTTCTGTCCGTATTCGATATGTTCAAGGTGGGACTTGGTCCTTCATCGTCCCACACCATCGGCCCGATGGTGGCTGCTGCCCGTTTCTTGGATCATCTGCGGTCCCAACCTTTTGCTGTTGCTGGCGTCAAAGCATCCCTGCACGGCTCACTTGCGTTCACGGGCGTCGGGCATGCGACGGATCGTGCCGTCATCTTGGGGCTGGCGGGGTTTCGGGCGGATGATTACGACAAGGCCAAAGCAGACGCAGCCTTTGATGATATTCGAACGTCGAAACAACTAACACCAAACGACTTGCCAGCTTTGCGGTTCGATCCTGCGACAGACCTATTGTTCGATTATGGTGCCCCCCTGCCCGGTCACGCCAATGGGATGAAATTGCACGGCACAGACAGCCAAGGCGACGTCATCATCAGCCAGACCTATTATTCCATCGGCGGCGGTTTTGTCCTGACCGATAAGGAATTAGCGGACGGAAAGGACACCGATACCGGCGCACCAGTCCCCTTTCCATTCCAAACGGCGGCGGAAATGCTAACGATGGCCGACACGTCCGGCAAATCAATCGCCGATATGAAGCGTGCCAATGAACTGAGCCGGATGGCGCATGCAGATTTAGATCGCGGATTGACCCGCATTTGGGACGTGATGGCAGCCTGCATAGATCGGGGGCTTGCTACCGACGGGACCCTACCCGGTGGCCTGAATGTCAAACGTCGCGCCAAGGGCATCCATGATGCCCTGCAAGCGGAACGCGGCATGAACCTATCCGCCCCGCATACCATCAATGATTGGATGTCGACCTACGCGATGGCGGTGAATGAGGAAAACGCGGATGGGGGGCAGGTCGTCACGGCCCCCACCAATGGGGCCGCAGGCGTGGTGCCCGCGACGATCCGCTACTACCTAGATCATGTGCCCGGTGCCACGATCACGCGGGTCCCTGACTTTTTGCTCACGGCGGCGGCCATCGGCGGATTGATCAAATTCAACGCGTCGATTTCAGGTGCTGAATGCGGATGCCAAGCCGAAGTAGGCTCTGCCGCCGCCATGGCAGCTGCGGGTCTTTGTGCAGCGCTGGGTGGGTCACCCACGCAAATCGAAAATGCAGCTGAAATCGCGCTGGAACATCATCTTGGCATGACCTGCGACCCCGTCAAAGGATTGGTGCAAGTTCCCTGCATCGAACGCAACGGGTTAGGCGCGATCAAAGCGGTCTCTGCGGCTTCGCTGGCATTGCGCGGCGACGGCACACACCTTGTCCCGCTTGATGCAGCGATCGAAACCATGCGGCAAACGGGCGTGGATATGTCAGAAAAATACAAAGAAACCGCGCTTGGCGGTCTGGCGGTAAACGTCCCTAACTGCTGACCTATCATCAAACGCGCGATCACGGTTCCGGCGCATCGCTGGTTTCTTTGATGACTTCCACCCCCCTGCCGGAGGCTCCCGCCTCCGCACCATACGCAACGCGCATTGTACCCACCGCGCATTCAAACTAGCGTTCTCTTATGTCCCAAGACCGCCCCTTTCTCGGCATCCTTCTTATGCTCGGTTTCTGCGTGCTCGCACCGCTTGGCGACGCCATGGCAAAGGTGCTGGGCGGCACGGTTGCACTGATGGGTTTGATCTGCGTCCGGTTCGGCGTCCAGGCGATCTTGTTGACCCCGCTCGTTCTATTGCGCGGTCAATCTTTACGGCCGCCTGCAGGCACGTTTCCCAAAATTCTATTGCGGACGTGTTTGCACATCGCGGGGGTCGCGCTGATGTTTTCAAGCCTGCGGTACTTGCCGCTCGCAGACGCGCTTGCGATCGCCTTTGTTATGCCGTTCATCATGTTGATACTGGGTCACTTTGTCCTGCACGAAGTTGTCGGCCCCCATCGCATTTGGGCCTGCGCCATTGGCTTCGTCGGTACGCTACTCGTGATCCAACCCAACTTTGCCGCCGTCGGGTGGCCCGCGCTTTTGCCGCTTGGTGTCGCAGTTGTCTTTGCCTTGTTCATGCTGGTGACACGACAAATCGCGAAAACAATTGATGCGGTTCACCTCCAAGCGATCAGCGGGCTGCAAGCCTTGGTCATCCTGATCCCCTTACTGATCGCGTTTCCGAATGTGCCTGGTTTTGATCTTTCCTGGCCTGCACAAACTGACGTGATCCTACTTCTGATCCTCGGCGTCCTTGGCACTATCGCCCACCTGATGATGACAGGCAGCTTGCGCTATTCGCCCGCGTCAACGCTGGCCCCGATGCAATATCTTGAGATTCCTTTTGGAACCGCCATTGGATGGCTGATATTCAAAGACCTGCCGAACGGCTTGGCCGCACTTGGGATCTGCATCACGATCTCAGCCGGACTTTACATCATTCTGCGCGAACAACGGCTATCGCAGCTTGAAGCATCTCGATCGGAAGCGTCACAATAGCCGCGCCGGTCACACGGACTGTTACGATTGGCGCTTTGGTCTTGTTCGACGAACTGACACGGCCAACCGGACTAAGCGCCATGTCGTCCATGTCCCACACCAGTCCGTTTGTTGTCGCGCGCACATCCGTCATCGGTAGGATCGCGAACGGTGTGCCTTCGGGTAATTCAATGTCCCACTGCGTTGACGGCGACAGAAAACAGCATTCGGTGTCTGACAGCAAAATCAAGCGCTTCCCGCATGATCGCGCAAGTGCGTTGAACGACGCAAACGAATGATCCAACCGCCCCCCTAAGAATCCCGCACCGATCAGGACGGGAGCAGATACACAACTTAAAGCCTTCTCGAGGTCGGTCGTGTCTTGCTCAGGGAGATGATGTAATTGTGGCGCGAATTCCGTCCGCGCCGCTGCCGAAAGGCTGTCGAAATCGCCGATAACCGCCTTTGGCGTGATCCCCGCGCGGCGCAAATGATCCGCGCCGCTGTCGGCCGCAACAAAGGTTTGGGTCAGTGTTTGCAGTATGTTAAGATGTTCTGGCCCAAGGTCCGCACCACCGATCAAAGCAATCGGTTCGGCGGCGTCAACAATCAGCTCTGTCATGGGGGTTTTGCCTTATTTGGGAAACTTGCCATATTTCAGACACGAAATAATACTGGAATAACCGCGGTGTTGTTCCGGATTGGGAACCAATTGGTGGTAAACAGACTGTCAAAGCGAATGGCAGAAAGCGAGCAATAATCATGGCTGGATCAACAAAGATTCTTACCGTCTCATATGGGACCTTCTCGTGTACCTTGGAAGGGTTCGACGATTCATTTCATTCCATGAAGGCAATTGCGGAATATTTCCGCGATCTTGCGCAGGATGATCGGTACTTCGGTGCGGAACCCCCTGCCCCGGATGCTGAAATGCTGGCGAAGATCGCCGAACGCGAAATTTCCCGCCGCGTCGAAGCAAAAATGGACGGCAAAGGCATTCGCCTGCGCGCCGAAATCGACGATGATACGGCCACGCAAGAGACGGTCACGATGCCGCCAAAAGCAGAAGCGCCTTTAAACGCAGAATCACCATCCGCATTGATGCCTGCCGCATCTTTGGTTGCAGCACCCGCCGTTGAAATCGATGAAGTCGCACCAGAAGCGGCGAACGATACATTCAAACAGGACGCGCCAGCACACCCAGATGCGGAAAGCGTCGCGGCAAAGCTGCAGCGCATCCGTGCCGTCGTTGGCAAACCAGCCGCCCCCGTCGAAGAATCGTATGAGGACGGTGCAGGCGCAGAGGAACCACTACTTGGCGATGCGGAAGCCGACGTCGTGAAAATCACTGCAGAAGACATCATTGCAGATGACCATGACGCAGAGGCTGAGGCGAAAGCACAGGCAGAAGCGCAAGCTGCTGCAGAAGCCGCTGAAGCTGAGGCCAAAGCACAGGAAGAAGCACAAGCTGCTGCTGAAGCCGCTGAAGCTGAGGCCAAAGCACAGGAAGAGGCACAAGCTGCTGCCGAAGCCGCTGAAGCTGAGGCCAAAGCACAGGAAGAAGCGCAAGCTGCTGCAGAAGCCGCCGAAGCTGAAGCGAAAGCTCAGGAAGAAGCGCAAGCTGCAGCAGAGGCCGCTGAAGCTGAAGCAAAGGCACAGGAAGAAGCACATGCTGCTGCGGAGGCCGCTGAAGCTGAAGCAAAAGCTCAGGAAGAAGCGCAAGCTGCTGCGGAAGCTGCCGAAGCTGAAGCAAAAGCTCAGGAAGAAGCGCAAGCTGCTGCGGAGGCTGCCGAAGCTGAAGCAAAAGCTCAGGAAGAAGCACAGGCTGCTGCCGAAGCCGAAGCGAAAGCACGGGAAGAAGCGCAAGCTGCTGCCGAAGCCGCCGAAGCCGAAGCAAAAGCACTGGAAGAAGCGCAGTCCGACTTGTCATCTGACCTGAATGACATCGACGTGCCAAATGCCGAACAAGCTGAAACACAAAAAGCGCCTGTACGTGCGCGGATCGTCCGCCTGCGGAAGGACAAGCCTGCAGAGGTTGTCGCGGAACCAGTCGCCGAGGAAGCAGAAGACGACGCAGACGTCGCGCAACGTGTTGCGGCGGCCTTGAAGGTCGATGCACCTGAAGTTGTCGCTGACGAAGCTGAAGCTGTTATCGAAGACGCACCAGAAGCAGAACCAACAGCTGACGTTGCCGAAATCGAGGACGTTGTTGCGGATGAAACATCCAAGCAAGACGAAATCCGCGCCGCGGTAGCAGCAGCGATCCCGTCGGGCAGCCTTTCTGCTGACGACGAAGATGACCTGCAGCGCGAATTGGCCGCGGTCGCTGAAGATGTTGTGTCAATCGAAGACGAAGCACCGGAAGTTGCGGAAATTGTCATCGAAGACACCGCAGCAGAAGCACCTGAAATGCCGGAAGTTGTTGAAACGCCTGCACGTGCTGGTCGCGGTGTGCTGCCAGAGCCTGATTCTGCGGTTTCTCGTATCCTGAATCAGACCGACGTCGCGCTGAACGAACCAACGGGCAGCCGTCGCCGCAATGCGATTGCGCAGCTGAAAGCGGCTGTCGCAGCAACTGAAGCTGCGCGTCAATTGGGCGATCAATCAGACGGCGACGCTGAAAAGCAAGAAGCGTTCCGCGATGATCTGGACCAGGTCGTGCGCCCGCGCCGCCCTGCGTCCCCTGAAGATCAGGCGCTTCGCACCGAACGCCCACGTGCAGCCCCGCTGAAATTGGTGGCGTCCCAACGTGTCGACGAAGACGAAGCCATGGAAGAAGACGTGCAGCCACGCCGCGTTGCGACACAGCCAGTAGACGCCAAAGACACAGGCGGTTTCGCAGAATTCGCAGCCCAAATGGGTGCGTCCGACCTGCCAGACCTTCTGGAAGCCGCGGCTGCATACACATCCTTCGTGGAAGGTGTCGAAGACTTCTCGCGTCCGCAGATCATGAAAAAGGTCCAGCTGACAACAGACGAAGAATTCAGCCGTGAAGACGGTCTGCGGTCCTTCGGCACGTTGCTGCGCCAAGGCCGGATCAGCAAAGTCCGCAACGGTCGTTTCCAAGTGTCTGAACAGACACGGTTCCGCCCTGACGCGCGGTCTGCATAAACGATTGCTACACTAACGAAACGGGCGGGGATTTCCCCGCCCGTTTGCGTTTGTGGCCTTCAAAAGTTAGCCATTAACAACCGCCCGCAAAGAAAGTGAAAAGATGATCAGGCCGCTGCAAACTTACGACGCAAGTCGTGCCGTTTTGATTTTCTACGACGCGATCATGAACGGCGCGGCTGACGCCTATAACTTGGATCAACGCCGCGCGTGGGCTGGCCCTGTGCCGGATATTGATGGATGGCAGAATCGTTTTGATGGCGTCAGCGGATTTGTCGCTGAACATGGTAACCAGATGCTTGGCTTCATGACCATTGATGACGCTGGCTATATCGATCTGGCCTTTGTCCATTCCGATCACATCGGGACAGGGGTCGGATCGCAGCTATATGCAGCCGTCGAAGAATGGGCCGTCGCCCGTCAAATCCCCCGATTGACCAGCGACGCCAGCATCAAGGCCGAACCATTCTTCATGCGCCAAGACTGGGTCATAAACGCAAAACAGGATGTCACCAAAAACGGCGTCACCCTGTCCAATTTCCGTATGTCGAAAGTCCTCGCGCCGCTTATGCGTCCGGATCAGCCTGCCCGATCCCTTTGAAGATTGCCTTCAACGGAAACGCCCAAAGCACGCCCAGCCCGATGTAGACGCCGACTTCAACCAGCACTGAAGGCCGATTGAGCGGATCAGGATACAGCCAATTCATGATGGTCACCGCCATAACAATGTACAGCGGTATCCCAAAAATCAGCACGAACAATGCCCAGCGTTTGCGGGCCTTATAGCTAAGCGCCATCAGTCACACCTTTAGTCGGCGAACGGGTCGGTTACCAAGATAGTATCGTCGCGTTCTGGTGATGTGGAAAGTAGTGCGACCGGACAGTCGATCAACTCTTCCACGCGGCGCACGTATTTGATGGCAGCGGCTGGCAGATCTGCCCAGCTGCGCGCGCCTTCAGTGGTTTCGGACCAACCCGGCATCTCTTCGTAGATTGGTACACAACGCGCTTGTTGATCGGCGGCTGTTGGCAAATAGTCCAAACGTTCGCCGTCCAATTCGTAGCCGGTGCAAATTTTCAGCGTCTCAAAACCGTCCAAAACATCAAGTTTTGTCAATGCGATACCGGTCACGCCTGATGTGATACATGTCTGGCGCACCAGTGTCGCATCGAACCAACCACAGCGGCGTTTACGCCCAGTTGTAGTGCCAAATTCGTGGCCGCGTTCGCCCAGCATTTGACCGTCGGCATCATCAAGTTCAGTCGGGAACGGGCCTTCGCCGACGCGTGTTGTGTAGGCTTTCACGATGCCCAGAACGAAATCGATCGCGTCTGGACCCATGCCTGTGCCCGCTGCCGCTTGACCCGCGATCACGTTGGAAGACGTCACAAACGGGTATGTCCCGAAGTCGATGTCGAGCAACGCGCCTTGCGCCCCTTCAAACAAAATCCGTTTACCGGCTTTGCGCTTTTCGTTCAGCACTTTCCAAACGGGAGCAGCATAGGCCAACACGGCTGGCGCGATTTCACGCAAATCAGCCAGCAACGCGTCACGGTCGATTGGCTCAAGACCAAGTCCATTGCGCAGCGCATTATGGTGCACCAAAGCCCGATCAACACGCAGTTCCAGCGTCGCATCGTCGGCCAGATCAGCGACGCGGATGACGCGACGGCCAACTTTATCTTCGTAGCAAGGACCGATACCGCGACCAGTAGTGCCGATTTTCGCGACCGAATTCTGGCCTTCGCGCGCCCGGTCAAGTTCACCGTGGAACGGCAGGATCAGCGGTGTATTCTCAGCAACCATCAGGTTTTCAGGCGTGATATCAACGCCCTGTGCGCGGATCGTTTCGATTTCTTTGACCAGATGCCATGGATCAAGAACAACGCCGTTGCCGATCACCGACAGCTTACCGCCCCGCACCACACCAGACGGCAGCGCATGCAGTTTGTAGACCTCTTCACCGACGACCAATGTGTGGCCTGCGTTATGACCACCCTGAAAGCGCGCAACCACATCGGCCCGCTCGGACAACCAGTCTACGATCTTGCCTTTGCCTTCATCGCCCCACTGAGCGCCCACGACGACTACGTTTGCCATGATATCTGTCCTTTTGGAATCCCGTGCCCCCTATAGCCATGCGAACCGCCCTGTGAAACACCAAAGTTCTAGACAGGCGCGGATGGGTCTGGTCAAAGTCCCCCAACACCAAGTTAAGAGGCGAGTTTCATGGGATTTCTTTTACGCTGGGCCTTTGCCTTTTTGCTATTGGCCGCGACATATAACCCGACAGAATGGAACGTCGTGCGCTGGGGCATGGCCAATTACGCCACACAGATCCCGCTGACGATCCTCGCCTGTCTGATCTTGTTGGTCGGCTACATTATCTATTTGCGGGCAACATTGCGGTCGATTGGCCTGTTCGGGATGCTGCTGATTCTGGCAGTGGCGGGCACCTTGATCTGGGTGTTGTTTGATTTCGGGTGGATCAGTCTGGCCGATCCGACCTTCAACACATGGCTGGGTCTAGTTGTGCTATCGCTGGTGCTGGCGATCGGCCTGTCATGGTCGATTGTGCGGCGCAAGTTGTCAGGGCAAGCGGACGTGGACGATGTGGATGGATAAGTGGGATCATCTGGCTTCGCGCTGAATGACCGGTGAGCGGGATTTAGATTAGCTACGATGTCCCCGCGCCAAAGTCTGCTTTCCATGCGTACCTTCCAACGCTCCTAACTTGGCTTTTCACAGTGGGCCCTTAGATATGCTACGGCCCATTGTAAAAATAGCTTAAAAGCCGCTGTCTAAAACCCTTCAATATCAAGAAAATTCGTGGTCACTACGAAGCTCAGGACAATCCACTCATCATGGAAATTTGCGGCTTGCCAATGCAAGTACACAACCTCTTTACCCGGTTCTCCCAGAACGATCACTTCCTCACGAAACTTCGAAGAAAGGCTCCTCGAAATAACGGTTTCGCAAAACTCAAACCCATTAGGATAGGTTTCCAACATCTGCCCTCGAAACCCTTCAATTTCAGATTCTGATGCAGACAGCCCCGCCATGAATTCAATTGGTGATCCGTAATCGCCATCTGCAAATGAAGACTTCGCAATTTCCAACTCTGGGACACTGTCGGTAAGCTCGACACAAGACTGTGCCGAGGCTGCTAACGTCATTGACGCCGCGGCTAAACAGGAAAAAAGGCTAACTCTGATACTGCGGTTGAGATTTATCATTGCAAAAAGAAACCTTTAAATTGCTGACAGGGCTGCTTTGAAGCTCAAACATCCTACACTAATAAGTGCAATACAACCATTGGGATATTAGACGTTTTTGCCTGCTCCTTAGTGTCGGACATTAGCTCTATTGCTGGCGACCAGTGATTTAGGGCTCAAACACAACATCCATATCCATACGTTGCCCACGACCTCACTCCCCCAATTCCCAAACCACGCGCCGTTTCCGCATTCCACCCTTGCGACAAACCCGACAAACCCCTAAATACCCCTAAACACAACTGATCGCAGGCACTATACCCCCTATGGAAAACGTCATCCTCGTTATTCACCTGATTTTGGCGTTGTCATTGATTGGCGCTGTGCTGATGCAGCGCTCTGAGGGCGGCATGGGGAGCATGGGCGGCGGCGGCGGTGGCGGCGGTTCTGCCGGTAGCCGTGCCCCTGCCACAGTGATGGGTAAATTCACGTGGATCTTGGCAGGCGCATTCATCGCAACATCCATCGCGCTTACAATCGTGGCTGCACAGCAATCCGCAGGTGCATCTGTTGTTGACCGTTTGGGCGACGTTCCGGTGGCTGAGGATGGTGTTGCGACGCCTGATCTGGGCGAAAGCCTGCTGCCACCATCATCTGATGATGCGCCGCTGGTTCCGTCAGGAAACTAACCACTTGGTATCTTTATAGTAACGCACTGACCCAGGCACATTCTTGGGTCAGCTGTTGTTCTACGGGTTGCGGGCGCGGGCCGAATCCGAGTATTCTTAAATCCCGTGATGATGCGATTTTTGATGATCGTGATTCCAAGAAAAATACTCACGGGGGACAGCCGGGCATGGCGCGTTATATCTTTATTACTGGTGGTGTTGTTTCGTCGTTGGGCAAGGGCCTTGCGTCTGCCGCACTTGGTGCGTTGCTACAGGCACGGGGCTTTTCGGTCCGCCTGCGCAAGCTTGATCCATACCTGAATGTTGATCCGGGCACGATGTCCCCGTTCGAGCACGGCGAGGTGTTCGTGACAGATGACGGTGCTGAAACCGACCTGGATCTGGGCCACTATGAACGTTTCACTGGCGTTCATGCACGCAACACTGATTCTGTATCCTCTGGCCGGATCTATTCCACCGTGTTGGAAAAGGAACGCCGCGGCGATTACCTTGGCAAGACTATTCAGGTTGTTCCGCACGTCACCAACGAGATCAAGGATTTCATCAACATCGGCGATGACGAAGTTGATTTCATGCTTTGCGAAATCGGCGGTACTGTTGGCGATATCGAAGGCCTGCCATTCTTCGAAGCAATCCGCCAATTCGCCCATGATAAACCACGCGGTCAGTGCATCTTTATGCACCTGACGTTGCTGCCCTACCTGGCTGCGTCTGGTGAGCTGAAAACGAAACCGACACAGCACTCTGTCAAGGAACTGCAGTCTATTGGTCTGTCCCCTGACGTGTTGGTTTGCCGGTCCGAACACCCGATTCCTGATCGCGAACTCGAAAAGATCGCCCTGTTCTGTAACGTGCGCAAGAACTGCGTTGTGCCTGCTTACGATCTGAACTCCATTTACGAAGCGCCACTGGCCTACCACAAGCAGGGCCTTGATCAGGCCGTCTTGGATGCCTTTGATATCTCGCCTGCCCCGATGCCGAAACTGGATGTGTGGCACGACGTTTACGACCGTATCCACAATCCTGAAGGCCGCGTGAAAATCGCCATCGTTGGCAAATACACGCAGCTTGAAGATGCCTACAAATCCATCGCAGAAGCGCTGACGCATGGCGGCATGGCCAACCGCGTGAAGGTCAAAATCGAATGGGTCGATGCAGAGGTCTTTGATAAGGGCGACGCCGCCCCGCATCTGGAAGGCTACCACGCGATCCTGGTTCCAGGTGGATTTGGCGAACGCGGTACCGAAGGCAAGATCAAAGCGGCGCAATACGCCCGCGAAAACAACGTGCCATACCTTGGCATCTGTCTGGGCATGCAAATGGCTGTGGTCGAGGCCGCGCGCAACGTGGCTGGCATGAAAGATGCAGGGTCCGAAGAATTTGACCACGAGGCAGGCAAGAAACGCTTTGAACCTGTCGTTTACCACCTCAAGGAATGGATTCAGGGCAACCACGCTGTGACCCGCAAAGCCGACGACGACAAAGGCGGCACAATGCGTTTGGGCGCTTACGACGCGACGCTGGTCGAAGGATCGAAAGTCGCCGAAGTCTACGGCACCACAGCGATCGAAGAACGCCACCGTCACCGTTATGAGGTCGACACGAAGTACCGCGAGAAACTGGAAGCCGTTGGTTTGACGTTCTCGGGCATGTCCCCTGATGGGAAATTGCCGGAAATCGTCGAATGGAAGGACCACCCGTGGTTCATCGGCGTCCAGTTCCATCCAGAACTAAAGTCGAAACCCTTCGCACCGCACCCACTGTTTGAAGGGTTCGTGAAAGCCGCAGTCGAAAATTCGCGGCTGGTTTAGGGATTAAGATCAGGGGGCTTCGGCCCCCTTTTCTATATGTGTTGAAAATGGTGGACCCAGCACGCCACGACGAACTTTTCCATCCCGTCCGGAATATGCGCCTTTGACCAATCCGAGCCTATGAAATCAGTCAGGCTTTGTGCGTCAGACCAATGAGAGATCATCGCATATTCGTCCGGTGTGTCCGCCGTTGGACCACCTACGATGACGCCAGTACAGCCCGCCACATCCGCGACTGACCCGCGGGCCACGGTCTGGAACAGTGGTTCAAATGCGTCGCGCAAATCCGGTTTGATCTGGACCCGATAAATCCGTGTGATCATCTGACAATCCCCTCCATTCGAATTGTCCTTGGCGTCACGTGCCCATTCCCATAGGACAGGGCCAACCCAAGGAGACGCCGATGCTGTCCTATCAACACGCCTATCACGCAGGTAACATGGCCGATGTCCACAAACACGCGATCCTTGCGTGGATACTGGAATACATGACCCGCAAGGACAAGCCGCTGACCTACATGGAAACCCATGCGGGACGCGGCCTGTACGACGTGACAGATGAAATGGCGGCGAAGACGGGTGAAGCTGCCCAAGGCATTGCGATTGCACGCAAATGGTTCGCCGCAGATCACCCTTATGCCGTGGCGCTGGACAAGGTTCACGCAGATCACGGCCCGAACGCCTACCCCGGATCACCAATGGTGGCGGCCCATGTGTTGCGCCCATCAGACCCGTTGTTCCTGACCGAACTGCACCCGCAGGAATTTGGTCATCTACGCGAGAATATGAAACCGCATGCTGCGATCTGCCAGCAACGCGACGGTTGGGAAATGGCGTTGTCGCAGTGCCCGCCTGATCCACGGCGTGGGATGTTGCTGATCGATCCATCGTTCGAGGTCAAAACCGACTACGAAACGATCCCAGACACGATCCGCAAGATCAATCGCAAATGGTCGGTCGGCGTGATCGCGCTTTGGTATCCGATCCTGACAGACGCGCCGCATCTGCCGATGACGCGTGCACTAAAACGCAACCATTCAGATGCGTTGTGTCACGAAGTCCATTTTCCGCCTGCCCGCGCGGGTCATCGGATGGTCGGTTCGGGCATGTTCGTGATCAATCCGCCTTATGGTTTGGAGGAAGAAGGCAAGTGGCTTTCAAGCCAATTTCGAAAGCTCCTGTAAAGCAAAAAGGGTGGACTGCTGACGCAATCCACCCTTTTCTTTAGCATTCTTCGGTTGGTTATTCGTCGGCGGTCAACATGCCCGACTTGAACAAAATCCCAGCCAAGGTTGCACCGATGATAGGTGCGACGATGAACAACCAAACCTGGCCGATTGCAGTAGCACCCGCAAACAATGCAGGCCCGATTGACCGTGCTGGGTTAACTGAAACGCCAGTTACATTGATGCCGACAAGGTGGATCACGACCAACGCAATACCAATTGCCAGACCTGCCATATTCGCAGTTGGGCCAAAGCCTGTGGCCCCAAGGATCACGACCATAAAAAGGAACGTCGCCACAACTTCGAACACGAATGCCGATACCATCGAATATTCGCCCAAGTATCCAGCGCCCCAACCGTTCTGCCCTAAACCATTCTCGGCCACGCTATAGTCTGCTTTGCCTGACGCGATCAAAAGCAGGATCAACGCGGCGACGACAGCACCGGCCACCTGCGCGATGATGTATTTTATAGCTTCAGGCATCGTCATGCGTCCTGCGGCGACCATCCCAAGCGATACTGCGGGGTTGATGTGGCAACCGGACACGGACCCGATCCCGTAGGCCATACCGATCAGGGCAAAGCCAAACGCGAAACTAATGCCTGTGAATCCAATTTCTGATCCTGCGATAACGGCAGAGCCGCACCCCAGAAGCACGAGTGTAAATGTGCCGATAAATTCGGCGATTTGCTTATTCATTGTCGTCCCCTTCCATTAAGGTAGAGGCACGCTAACTGGCAAAAACACCCGTAATTAGGGGAAAAAAGCCCGATAATTGTCTAAACGCACGATTAGGGCCAGTTCCGAACTGCGATCCGTCCCTTTCATTCGGTACAGGCGCGCCCTATATCGATTGGCATGTTTGCAGATTTCCTCAAAGGCCTGTTGGCCCCCGACCCCGCCCCGCTTCCTGACACGGATGCCCGCCTTGCGCTTGGCGCGTTGCTTGTCCGACTGGCCCGTGCGGATGGCGATTACCAAGACGTGGAAGTCGCACGTATCGATCGCATCCTGTCGAAACGTTACAATCTGTCAGACGCTGATACGGCAACGTTGCGGCGTGATTGCGAAACACTGGAATCCGAAGCCCCGGATACCGTCCGCTTCACCCGTGCGATCAAGGATTCGGTGGCATATGAAGATCGCCGCGCCCTGATTTCTGCGATGTGGGAAATAGTGTTGGCTGATGGGGAACGCGACGACGAAGAAAACAGTCTGATGCGGATGGTTGCCCCAATGCTTGGCGTAACGGACCAAGACAGCAACGCCGCACGGCTTGCTGTCGAAGCCAATTCCTAAATCACATCGCGCATCGTAAAGTCACGCATTGCCGAATCCTTAAAAATGCGGCCTAGTAACCGGCAAAGCAACGAAAGCGCGCGACCTGTGACATCCGAAAACGTTATTGAAATCCGTGATCTACACAAATCCTATGGCAATCTCGATGTCATCAAGGGTGTCAGCATCGCGGCCCCTGCGGGTCATGTGGTGTCACTGATCGGGTCGTCCGGATCGGGCAAATCAACACTGTTGCGTTGTGCGAACCTGCTTGAGGACAGCCAATCAGGCGACGTTCTGTTTTGCGATGAACCCGTCACATGGAAAGGCACCGGTCACAACCGCCGCCCATCTGATCAAAAGCAGATCATCCGTATTCGCACCAACCTGTCGATGGTGTTTCAGCAGTTCAATCTGTGGGCCCATATGACGATCCTGCAAAACGTGATGGAAGCACCTGTGACGGTCCTAGGTCGCGATAAGGCCGAAGTCGAAGCCAAAGCCCGCGAATACCTTGCCAAGGTTGGGATCGGCGACAAATGCGACGTGTATCCCGCGCAATTGTCTGGTGGCCAGCAGCAACGTGCCGCGATTGCGCGTGCCTTGTGTATGGAACCAAAGGCCTTGTTGTTCGATGAACCGACATCGGCGCTTGATCCTGAACTTGAACAAGAAGTTGTCAAAGTGATCAAAGACTTGGCAGCAGAAGGTCGGACAATGCTGATCGTGACCCACGACATGCGCATGGCCGCTGACGTCAGTGACCACGTCGTATTTTTGCACCAAGGTCTGATCGAAGAACAAGGACCGCCCGAGACACTTTTCAAGAATCCGCAAACGGACCGGTTGCGGGGATTTCTATCCGCGACCCAACACTAACTACTCATCAACTTTGGGAGATTTCTGATGAAAAACCTGATCCTGACGACTGCAATTGCGTCGCTCGTATCAACAATGGCGATGGCAGATGGCCACGCTGTGACACGTCTTGGCACCGAAGGCGCCTACCCTCCGTGGAACTTCATCAATGACGCCGGCGAAGTAGACGGTTTTGAGCGTGAAGTGGGCGACGAACTGTGCGCACGTGCTGAACTGACATGCGAATGGGTCACAAACGAGTGGGACAGCATCATCCCGAACCTCGTGTCCGGCAACTACGACGTGATCATCGCGGGCATGTCCATCACGGACGAGCGCGACGAAGTTATCGACTTCTCTGAAAACTATTCCCAGCCTGATCCGTCTTCATTCGTTGCAGCATCAGCTGACATCGACCTGAACTCTGCTGTGATTGCAGCACAGACAGGCACGATCCAAGCGGCACACGTTGCTGAAATGGGCGCGACCCTGCTGGAATTCGCGACACCTGACGAAACTGTTGCTGCTGTGAAGAACGGCGAAGCAGACGCTGTTCTGGCCGACGCATCCTTCCTCGCACCAGTGGCCGAAGCCGAAGCAGACCTGTCTGTTGTTGGTGAAGTCCTGTTGGGTGGCGGTGTTGCTGCTGGTGTACGCGAAAGCGACACAGAGCTACGCGACAAGCTGACAGCCGCGATCCAGTCCATGAAAGCGGACGGGTCATTGAACGCGCTGATCGAAAAGTGGGAAATCGGCGTTACTTTCGAGTAACCCTTTCCAGCGCGCTCCAGCTTCATCGTTGGGGCGCGCTTTCCCTTTCATCTACCCAAACAATTCAATTCCCTGCTGTCGACTAGGCTGAACCCATCTTTACATATTGCGCTGATCCCGCCTCGCTCGAGGGGCTGACATGGTTGTCTTGCTACCTGACCACGGGCAAGCACATGAATATGTATTGGGCATTCGGCACAGTCCTGCTGTTGCTGGCCATCACGGCCCCTATATCGCTCGCCTTCGGATTTGGCGGTGCGTCCGCTGCCCGCAGCCAGATCGCGCCACTGCGCTGGATCGGCAAAGGCTACATGTCCGTTGTGCGCGGCATCCCTGACATCGTCTTCTTCCTGTTCTTTGTGATCGCCCTTGATCAGGGGCTGGAATACCTGCGCCACAAGATCAAATGCCCCGATTGGGATGAACCGATCCGCCAAGGCAGCGACTTTATTGTTTGTCAGGCCGCGAAACTGCCGCTTGGAAATGCCCCACAATGGGTCCACGAAACCTACGGTTTTGCCCTTGCTGTGTTGACCTTTGCAATTGTTTTTGGCGCTTTCGCCGCGAACGTCCTGTTTGGCGCGATGCGCGCTGTACCACGTGGTCAGGTTGAAACCGCAGAGGCCTACGGCATGACCAACCGCCAGTCATTCTGGCGCATTATCGTCCCGCAAATGTGGGTCTACGCCCTGCCCGGCCTGTCGAACCTGTGGATGGTTCTGATCAAAGCCACCCCACTGCTGTTCCTATTGGGGGTTGAAGACATCGTTTACTGGGCCCGCGAATTGGGCGGTTCCAAAACGCCAAACTTCACCGACTACCCGCACCCCGATTGGCGCATGTGGTATTTCGGTGCGCTGCTCGTGTTTTACCTGTGCTTCACCAAAGTGTCCGAAGTCGTGCTGGACCGTATCATGGCCCGCCTGACCCGTGGCCAAGCCACAGCGGCGGGGGAAGCCCAACGGAAGGCCGCCGCATGAGTTGTTTTGAAACCATCGCGGCCTACGCTTTCCGGTCTATCGGGTATGGCGAACGTCTGTTGCCGCGCACCGATTTTACGCTGTGCCAGCAGTTTACGCTGATCGGTTCGGGCATGATCTGGAACATCTATTTCGGATTGTTGGCGCTGCTCGTGGGGTTTTGCATTGCGACACTTGTGGCGATGGGCAAAGCAAGTCCGCGCGCCATGCTGCGTAAACCAGCTGAATGGTTCATCTTCGTGTTTCGCGGATCTCCGTTATTTATCCAATTCTTCTTTGCCTATTTCTTGTTCCTATCGCTAAAGGGCGTCTATCCGATCTTTAGCCCGCTGACGTCTGCGACCTTCGGGGCGTTGGTCGTGCTGATCTTGAATACGGCTGCCTACACCGGCGAGATTTTCTACGGAGCGCTGCAGTCTATTCCCAAAGGCGACACAGAAGCCGCCGATGCTTACGGCATGACCGGCTGGCCGCGCTTCAAACGGATCATCTGGCCGACGATGCTGCGACTGGCTTGGCCCGCTTACACGAACGAAGCGATCTTCCTATTTCACGCAACGACCCTTGTGTTTTTCGCAGGTTTTCCAGCATTCCAACAACGCGGCGACGCGCTGTATTACGCGAACTACTTTGCCGACAAGACGTTTAACCCGTTCATCCCATACCCAATTCTTGCGGGCTATTTCATCTTGGTAACGCTCTGCGTGATCGGCCTATTCGGATTGATCAATGCGCGTCTGAACAGGCATCTTCCGTCCGAACGCCGGACCAAACTGAAGATAAAACCGCAGATCATTCGATAGTGCCGCAATCCGGCCATAGATGCGTCACGTTAATGCTCTGTTAACTTGGCAAATCAGGCGCATGTTGAGACTGTTTCGCTTTCTTCGCGGCATCAATATCTTGTGCGCTCTATGCGCCGTTGTGGCTATGACCCCAGCGTCCAGTCATGCTGCGACCTTTACTGGCGAATTCTTCAAGCTGGACTCCCCATCGAACAACATCAACCAAGCTATCAATGCGATTGCGTCTGCCAGTCCGACGGCTACGTTTCAAACAAGCGCAATCGACTTTCCAAATGGCAACACAAACACCAATAGCAGCAACACAACACTCGCTGCATTCCTTGGCGCTGATGCCGCATCCATTGTTGGCAACGGTTTGGCCACGATCCAGACGTCCGTGTTTCGCTTTACTGGTTTCCTTGACCTGCTTCCGGGCAATCAGTCCTTTGCGGTCGGGTCTGATGACGGGTTCCGCCTGACCATTGACGACACGCAGGTAACCCAACGCGCGCGGGCGCGCAGCTTCGCGACAACCACCCGAAACCGGAACCCCGCAGAGGGGCGCGTGGCGTTTGAGCTGATCTATTTCGAGAATTACGGCAATGCAGGCGTTGAATTCTTCATTGATGGCGCCCTCGCGAACCCCGCCCCGATCCCTGTTCCAGCTGGATTGCCATTGATAGTGACTGCGATGGCTGGGCTTGGTTTGTTGAAATGGCGGAGACGGCGCAGTTTCCCACTAGCTCAATCCCCTGACGTCCAGTAAAACAAAGGTCGGAATGCCCCTTTTGGGCTAAGGACCTAACTCCATGTCATGGCTACACGATCACCCCGAAGTCCGTAACGTCCGCTGCGGTGCAGCCGACCTGAACGGTCAAGCAAGGGGCAAACGCGTCCCCCGCCGCTTTGCTGAAAAGCTGGAAACCGAAGGTACACGTTTCCCGTTGTCCGTCCTGAACCTCGATATTTGGGGCGAAGACATCGACGATAGTCCAATGGTCTTTGAAACGGGTGATCCCGACGGATTGTTGCTGCCGACGGAACGTGGCTACGTGCCGATGCCTTGGCTGTCGGCCCCATCCGCATTGATCCCTGTTTGGATGCACGCCGAAGACGGGACACCTTACGCAGGTGATCCACGTCATGCGCTGGCGCGGGTGGTTGATCGGTACAAGGCGCTTGGCCTGACCCCCGTCGCCGCGACCGAGATGGAATTTTATCTTGTCGACGACAGTGGCCGCGAAATCAGGCAACCCATGTCGCCACGATCAGGCAAACGCCGACCGGGTGCAGAAATTCTTAGCCTGCGTGCACTTGATGCCTTCGATGATTTCTTCAACGATCTCTATGATGCCTGCGAAGCAATGGATATTCCGGCAGAGGCCGCGATTTCGGAAGCAGGTACCGGTCAGTTTGAAGTGAACCTTGAACATGTGCCTGACGCCCTAAAGGCTGCGGACGATGCGTGGCTGTTCAAAATGCTAGTGCGCGGTCTCGCTCGTAATCACGGGATGGCGGCCAGTTTCATGGCCAAGCCATACGATGATTACGCAGGCAATGGTCTACATACGCATTTCTCGGTCATTGACGCTGACGGCAACAACCTGATGGCCAATGATACGTTCGAAGGCACTGACATGCTGCACAACGCAATTGCGGGTTGCCTAAAGGGTATTCCTGACCTCGCGCTTATCTTCGCGCCGCACGGCAATTCCTATGAACGCTTGGTGCCAAACAGCCATGCCCCGACTGGTATTTGCTGGGCTTACGACAACCGCACCGCGTCCATCCGCGTCCCTGGCGGCAGCTATAAAGCGCGGCGTGTCGAGCACCGTGTCGCCGGTGGCGACGTGAACCCGTATTTGTTCCTCGCCGCCGTGCTTGGGTCCGCGTTGATCGGGATCGAAGACAACTTGAAGCCCGGCGCACCGATCACCGGCAATGCCTATGACCAAGACCTGCCTCAAGTGCCCAGCACTTGGGCCGACGCAATCGAAGCCTTTGACAAAAGCCCGATCGCGCGACGCATTTTCGACCCGCTTCTGGTCGACAATTTTGTCCTGACCAAGCGGCAGGAAATGATGAACTTTGACCAGCTCACACCCGAAGAACAACTGGACCTGTATCTCGACACGGTCTGACCCTTCTTTTGGTTACAAATATCCTGCGGGGGTCTGGGGGTGCAAACCCCCCATGCTTGGCGCGCCAAGCACATCGCCACACTTGCCCCACGACACCGCGCTGGCTAGGGTTTGCATAAGTATCCATAACAGGCACAGCATGAAAATCGGCATTCTTCAAACCGGACATTCCCCAAAAGAACTTTTGGGGGAAACGGGCAATTACGCGGACCTTTTTGTCAATCTTCTGGCAGGGCAAGACTTCGATTTCACGACCTATAGCGTCGTTGATATGGAGTTCCCCGCCAACGCAGAAGCGGCCGATGGTTGGCTGATTACGGGATCAAAACATGGCGCATATGAAGATCACCCGTTTATCGCCCCTCTCGAAACCCTGATCCGCGATATCTACGCTGCCGACCTGCCGCTTGTTGGCATTTGCTTTGGCCATCAAATCATTGCGCAGGCGCTCGGTGGGAAAGTCGAGAAATTCAAGGACGGTTGGGCCGTTGGTCGTCAGACTTACGATTGGCAAGGCGAAGAAATCCACCTGAACGCATGGCATCAGGACCAAGTGGTCACCCTCCCCGACGATGCAACCGTTTGTGCGCGCAATGACTTTTGCGAAAACGCGGCGCTGATCTATGGAAAGAAAGCGTTCACCGTTCAGGCGCATCCCGAATTTGACGGCAACTTCATCGCTGGTCTCGCGACACACCGCGGCCCCGGCGTCGTTCCTGACGCGCAACTTGATGCTGCCCGTGCGACGATTGATGCGCCGGTTCATAACGCCCGCTTGGCCCGCCAGATCGGGTCGTTCTTTAAGGAAAGGTCCATCGCATGAGCTGGATTGACGCGCTACCGAATGCTGCCAAGACTTATCTCGAAACGAACCGCTTGGATGAAGTCGAATGTGTCATCGGCGATCTGCCCGGCATTGCGCGTGGTAAGGCCGTGCCTGCCGCCAAATGGGAAAAACAACAGTTCTTCCACCTGCCGGAATCAATCTTTTTCCAGACTATTACGGGCGATTGGGGCGAAGCCGCCGGCCCTGCCGGTTTCACCGAACCGGACATGATCCTGCGCCCAGATATGTCGACCGCAACCGCAGCCCCATGGACCGAAGACGGAACCCTGCAGGTCATTCACGACGCATACCGCACGAATGGCGATCCCATCGGGTTTTCTCCGCGCAATGTTTTGAAACACGTCGTCGCGAAATATGCTGAACAAGGCTGGACCCCCGTCGTGGCCCCTGAAATGGAATTCTTTCTGGTTGCCCGCAACACTGATCCCGCCAAGAAGATTGAACCGATGGTTGGGCGTACCGGTCGCCCCGTCGCGGGACGGCAGGCCTATTCGATGTCCGCTGTTGACGACTTTGGTCCGGTTATCGACGACATTTACGAATTTGCGGAAATCCAAGGGTTCGAAATTGACGGCATTACTCAGGAAGGTGGCGCAGGCCAGCTCGAGATTAACTTGCTGCATGGCGACCCCGTGAAATTGGCCGACGAGGTGTTCTATTTCAAACGCCTGATCAAGGAAGCAGCGCTGAAACACGATTGTTTTGCGACCTTTATGGCCAAACCGATCGAGGGCGAACCGGGCAGTGCGATGCACATTCACCATTCGGTTCTTGATAGCCAAGGGCGCAATATCTTCACCGGGGCCGACGATTCCGAAACGCCTGCGTTTATGAATTTCATCGGTGGTCTGCAGAAAAACCTGCCCAATGTGGTCGCGATCATGGCCCCCTATGTGAACAGCTATCGGCGCTACGTCCGTGATCACGCCGCACCGATTAACCTTGAATGGGGCCGCGACAATCGCACCACGGGAATTCGTGTACCGCTGTCTAATCCTGCGGCGCGACGGGTCGAAAACAGGCTCGCTGGAATGGATTGCAACCCTTATCTGTGCATCGCGGCTTCATTGGCTTGCGGGTATCTGGGTATGATGAACGGAACAAAGCCGGACGAAATTTACCGCGGCGATGCCTACGACGGTGAAGACGATATTCCGCAGGGCCTGTACGCAGCGCTTGATCTGTTCGACGAAGCGACAGACATCCACGACATCATGGGCCCCGATTTTGCGCGGGTTTATTCGATCGTCAAACGGGCCGAATACAATGAGTTTCTTCAGGTGATCAGCCCGTGGGAACGCGAACATTTGCTGTTGAACGTGTAAAATGAGCGTCCTGTACCGCAACGACACCCAAGGCCAATTCCCGAACTCGTGGTACGCGGCCACGGTTGATGCGCCCCCTATACGGTCGGACCTACGCGGCGCAAACGCGGCGGACGTTTGCATCATTGGCGCAGGATACACAGGATTATCGGCGGCAAAGCTACTTGCCGAAAAAGGTCTGTCCGTCGTCGTCTTGGAAGCCCATCGCGCGGGCTTTGGCGCATCGGGCCGCAACGGCGGTCAGGTCGCGTCCGGCTACAATGCACCGCAACGCTTACTGGCGAAAAAGCTAGGGGCAGATACCGCACGCGATCTTTGGGCATTGACCCAAGAAGCGAAAGCAGACGTCGCGACGAACTGCGAAACCATCGCACCCGATGCGCAATGGAAGCCAGGCGTCGCACATGGGTGTTATTCTGCGAAAGAACGCGACGGCCATCACGCTGACGCCGCCTATTTGCAGGACACCTATGGCTACGACCAGATCAAGACGTTCACGCAATCGGAGTTTGCCGACGTTGTCGGTTCCCCTTTGTACCAAGGCGGCACGATTGATTGGGGTGCGGCCCATATTCATCCGTTGCGCTATGTGCTGGCGCTTGCCAAAGCTGCCGAAGATGCGGGCGCGGTGATCTATGAAAACAGTGCCGTACACCACATTGGCAAAGGCCCCAAAGTCACGCTGCGCACTGGCAAAGGTCATGTCACCGCCGACCATCTGATTATCGCGACCAACGGTTATATCAGCGGTCTTGAACGCAAAGTCGCGGCCACGATTATGCCCGTGAACAGCTTTATCTGTGCAACGGCCCCGTTATCCGACGCCCAAGCGGCTATTCTAAAACAGGATATCGCGGTTGAGGACAGCAAGAATGATGTGAATTACTACCGTCTTTCTGATGACAAACGCCTGCTTTTTGGTGGACGCGCGGCAGCCAGAACCACATTCCCGCAAGACATCGGCGCGATGCTGCGCCCACGTTTCACCGCGTTATTTCCGACCTTGGGTGGGATCAGTATTGATTATGCGTGGGGCGGGACATTGGGCGTTACGATTTCGGGGCTGCCCGCAATCCAACGGATCGACAACAACATTGTCTCTGCGGGTGGATATACGGGCCACGGGGTGGCACTGTCCGGCTTGTGCGGCAAGATCTTGGGCGAGGCCGTCGCAGGCCATGCATCACGGTTCGACACGCTCGCAACATTGCCGACGCCCGCCTTCCCTGGCGGCACCGCACTGGGACGTCCATTGTTGCAGATGGTGCTCGCATGGAACGGATTGCGCGAAAAACTAGGGCTTTGAGCGCGGTCATAGAATTGTCATAAGTTTCATGTTAGCTATTTCCGAAAGAGCATTTCGGAAAAGGTGAAACATGTCACAATTGCCCAACCTGACACAAGCTGAACCAATCCCCGCGGCCGCCAAGGCAGAAGTCACGCGTATCTTGGAAACCGGCGACCTGTTTCGCTACACCAACGATCAATCTCCGGTCGCGCTGCTAGAAGCGGAATTTGCCGCGAAGCTTGGCAGTACCTATGCGTTGGCCGTGTCGTCATGCTCTGCTGCTTTGTTCCTGTCGCTCAAGGCGCTTGGGCTGCCCCGCGACGCCCGTGTTCTGATCCCCGCATTCACCTTTGCGGCAGTGCCGTCATCCGTGGTGCATGCCGACTGCGTGCCCGTGCTGTGCGAATGTGGAGACAATTACCGCATCGATCTAGATGATTTCGCGGCAAAGCTGCCATCGGTCGAGGCCGTCATCATCAGCCACATGCGCGGGCATACGTCGGACATGGATGCGATCATGACGCTTTGCGACGCGGCGGGAATTCCAGTCATCGAAGATGCAGCGCATAGCCTTGGCACGACGTGGGGCGATCGGAATATCGGGACGATTGGTAAAATCGGCTGCTTCAGCTTCCAGTCCTACAAAATGCTGAACGCGGGCGAAGGCGGGATCATGATCACCGATGACGCCGAACTTGTCGCCAAAGCGATCATCATGTCCGGCGCGTATGAACATAACTGGCGAAAACATCCGGTCCTGCATGCGCCCTTCGCAACATGGCAGAACAAGCTACCGCTTTATAACTTGCGTCTGAACACGCTGTCTGCGGCTTTGATCCGGCCACAGCTGGACGCATTGGACCAGCGCGTCACAGACGGGCGGCGCAATCATGATCATGTTGCAGACCAATTGAATGCACATCCGAATTTAGCGGTCCCCGCAAAGCTTTCCCCTGAAAACCGCGCACCGGATTCAATACAGTTCAATCTTGTCGATATGACAGATGCGCAAATCGCGGATTTCCAGCGTGCTACTCAACAGGCTGGTCTGAACGTCCAAATCTTTGGGCGCTCCACGGATAACGCGCGTGCGTTTTGGAACTGGCATTTTCTTGGGGATGCACCTGAACTGCCCAAAACCCGTGCCATGCTGATGAATGCCTGCGACGTGCGGCTGCCTGCACGACTGACGCAGGCGGAATGTGATGCAGTGGCGCAGGTGCTGCTATCAGCAGCGACCCAAGCTACACAGCAAAAGGCTGCGTAACGTCGAGATGCTTCGTGATTAATGGGAGACCGCACGCGCGGTTACGCGCGTCCGTAAGCTTCAGCAATGGCGATCTGAACCGCATCTTTGGGACTACGGTCGGCCCATGTCACCAGTTGGATGGCAGGATAATAGCGTTCGCAACTCGCGACAGCGGCCCCGATCATTGTATCGATCTGTTCCGCTGATGGTGCCTGATCGCCCGCGAGCACAAGACCGTAGCGATAGACCATCATCTGTTCATCGCCCCACCACGAAAACGATCCCGCCCAGCACATGTCGTTGATCGTGTTCAGCGCTTCATAAAGCGCCGGAATACGGTTCGCCGGCGGTTCCATTTCATACGTGCAGATCAGCCGCAGCGTTTCATCGGCCGCACACCACGCCACAGTAATCGCATAGGTCCGCCACTGCGCTTCAACCGCCATCGCGATCTGGTCATCGTGGATGCGGTCAAATTGCCAGTCATGGTGTTCGGCGACGTATTCAACCAAATCAATCGGATGCAGGTCATCCGTCTCAAGATAATGCTCTGAAAGTGCCATATGTCGCGCCTCGCCTGTCTGGCAGCGGGACGTGGCAGCGACCCAACCGCTATGTGACTGCTCTAGGATCAGTATTTTTGTTTTCTGTTCCTACGACATATGGTGCTTTACGAGACCTTACCTGTAAAGCAATTTCTTGGGGATAAGTGGGACGTCGCCCAAGATACCTGTGGAGAACTCGCGATTATTCAAAAGGTTAACGCTGTTCGGCCCCGATTTCGGCCAGCAGGCCGTCCCGAAAGGTCAAAAGCGCCGCGTGCCGGTCTTGCGCCATCGCAGCACCCGTCGCGGTTTGGAACCCGTCTGCAAGCGTCAGCAGCTTGGTATCAAAATGATCAATGGCGAAGGCCTTGTCGTCCAGTTCCCGTTTTTGCGCCCTAGGATCAGCCGGATCGTACAGGCCGGACCCCATGCGCCCCGCGACGTAGAAACAGCGTGCCACGCCAATCAAGCCGATCGCGTCTAAACGGTCCGCATCTTGCAGTATCTTTGCTTCAATCGTTGTTGGCGTGACATTTGCTGAAAAGCTGTGCGCAACGATCGCGTGGGATACGCGGTCAACATCCGCTTCATCCCATTCCAGCCCCTCTAATACGCCTCGGGCCTTGTCCGCCGCCATCCGCGACCCTTGCGACCGATCTGCTGCATCCTTTTCAAGCGACACGCAGTCATGCAGCAGCGTTGCCGCACACAGCACACGACCGTCCCCACCTTCTGCCGCGTGAATGGTACGCGCGTTTGCCCAGACCCGTGCGATATGGGCAATGTCATGTGACCCATCGTCTGCGTTGTCGCAGGCATGCGGCAAAAGCTGCGCGGCCAATGCGGTGAAAGGTGCAAAGATATCAGGTGTGGTCATCGGGGCCTCTTACGGTTTGGCCGCCTGCATACCGACAACCGGCTTGCCTTCACCACCCCCGCAGCCCACATTTATAATAACCTAAAATGACGGAGCCTTTGATGAACCTCGATCTGCTGAAAACCCTGTGCGAAACCCCCGGTGTGCCCGGCAATGAACATCGCGTGCGCGACCTGATCACAGCCGAGATCGACGGGTTGTTTGACGAGGTCACAACCGATCCGATGGGGTCCCTTTTGTGCAAACGCAACGGGACTGGCGACAACCCGACGAAGATCATGTTGCTCTGCCATATGGACGAAATCGGGTTTCTGGTCAGTCATATTAGCAAAGACGGTTATCTGTACCTGAACCCTGTCGGCGGCTTTGACCCACGCAACCTGTTCTCACGCCGTGTGCGCGTTTGCACCGATGATGGCGATTACCTTGGCGTCATGAATCCAGGTGGCAAGCCTGTGCATATCGCCTCGCCCGAGGATCGCAAGAAGGTGCCGGAGGTCGGCGATTTCTTTGTTGATCTCGGGATGGGCAAGAAAGCGCACGACGTCATCAAAGTCGGCGATTTTGTCGTGATGGAAGAACCATTCATCGAAATCGGGGACAAGATCGTGTCAAAGGCACTGGATAACCGGATCGCCTGCTGGTTGGGGATCGAAGCGATGCGGGCACTTGGGGATAAAGGGCGCGGTGCAGAAATTCACGTGGCCTTTACCTGTCAGGAAGAGGTCGGCCTGCGCGGCGGCAAAACTGCGGCCTTTGCCGTGAAGCCTGATATCGGAATTGGTGTCGACACCACGCTGGCGTGCGACACGCCCGGTATTCCCGAAAAGGACGCGACAACAACGCAAGGCAAAGGGTTCGGCCTGCATGTGAGGGACAGTTCATTCATCGCGGATCGGGATTTGGTGAAACAGATCGAGGCGCTCGCGATTGCAAACGACATCCCCTTCCAGCGCACGATGCTCGCCGCCGGTGGCCAAGACGGGGCAGCAGCACAACAAGCGGCAGCCGGCGCACGGGCTGTCGGTATTGTCGTGGGTACGCGTTATATCCACACAGTGACCGAGATGATCGAAAAGGATGATCTACAGGCAGCGCTGGATATTTTGGTGGCGTATCTGGCGGAGTTTTAAGCGAAACTTATGAGGTGGGCCTAGATGCTAAACTGCACATTGCTTCAAGAAAAACCAATAGCTCGAAAGGCAGAATTCATCTTTCGAACTATTGTATTGTGTTTGGCTTTGACTAACAGTTGGGGAAGTGTGTCTGCTGAAACAACAAGCGCTACGACTTTAGAATTGACGAACGTCCCTGCCGCGCTGACACAATCAAGCCAAGACAGCCCACTCGATCAACTGGAAACAACAGAAGCTCGACTCAAAGATGCCTTGGCTGCAAATGCCATCCTTACTCAACTCAATCTGAATCTTCTCACAGCACTTGAGCGCGTTGTCACTTCTAACGAAACACTTTTAGCCGCGCGCAACGACAACTCATTGCAAAGCGCAAGGGTCAGTCTGGCTACTGTGAATGCTTTACATCGCATTAAATCTCGGACCTCAAAAGCTGCTGCCGTCAATTTTGGAAGTCTAATGGGAGAGGCTATACCACTTGCAGGGATAGCCTTCATTGTCGGCGCAACTACTTTCGAACTCGCCGCAGCTTGCGACACGATGAGCGATCTGGACCAACTACTGAATTCTTTCGACCCTGACATCGCCGAGTCGGCGGAAAGTGATGAGGTTTGTGGGTTAACTGTCCCTAGTAAAGCCGAGGTTCTGGCGACAATACGATCTTCCCCAAGAGCCGCTTGGCAAAAATCCGTAGATGCGACAGCCGGTGCCGCATCTTGGATGGGAGGGTTAGACATGCCTAGCTTCGAAAGCCTTTGGCCAAAGATTAGCGGTTGGTTGCCCGATTTTTGATACTTATAAGCACCAACCACATAGCTTACTTCGCCTCAAGCGCCGCAATACGTGCCGCGAGTGCTTCGTTTTCTTCGCGGGCCTTTTGCGCCATCGCCCGCACTGCGTCGAATTCTTCGCGGGTCACAAAGTCACGATCAGCCAACCAGCGGTCCATCATCGAACTCATTGCGTTGCCCGCTTCGTCTTTCGCGCCTTGTGCCACGCCCATGGCGTTGGTCATCAGTTGCGACAGGTCGTCTAACATTTTGTTCTTGGTTTGCATGATGCAGCTCCGCTTTTGCTTGGTTTATATATGGGCACCCGCGTGTCCAGGTGCAACCCGCCATCCCTGTTGACTTTGCCGCAGCCCAAAGCCACGTAAAGGCATGAGCAATCCGATCCCCTTCCCCGCCATATCGCCCGAGATTTTCTCGATCAATGTATTTGGATTTGAACTGGCCCTACGCTGGTACGCGATGGGGTATATCGTCGGGATCGCTATTGGCTGGCAGGTGATTGCCGCAGCCCTGCGTCGCCCACATCTGTGGCGCGGTGGCGTGGCCCCGATGGAACATAAGCAACTGGAAGACTTGCTGACCTACGTCGTGATCGGCGTGATTGGCGGGGGGCGACTGGGCTACGTTCTATTCTACAACCCTGCCCGTTTCATAGCGAACCCGCTTGAGATTCCGATGATTTGGACTGGTGGCATGTCCTTCCATGGTGGCTTTATCGGTGTTGTTATTGGCGTTTGGCTGTTCAGCTATCGCAACAAGATACCCTTTTCCGCCCTTGCAGACATCGTCTGCGTCGCCGCCACCCCTGCTATTCTGCTGGTCCGCATTGCGAATTTTATCAACGCAGAACTTTGGGGCCGTCCCACGGATCTGCCTTGGGCAGTCGCATTTCCAGGCCAAGCGGCACAAAGCTGCGCCACGGCAACGGAACTGTGTGGCCGTCACCCGTCGCAGCTCTATGAGGCCGGTCTCGAAGGATTGATCCTTGGCGCGATCCTCATGACGCTGGTGTTCGGCTTTGGCGCGCTGAAACGCCCGTGGATGATCACTGGCCTGTTTTTCGCAGGCTACGGCATTTCACGTTTCATCATCGAATTTGTCCGCCAGCCGGATGCCCAGTTCGTCACAGAAGGCAATCCGCTTGGCCTCGCGTTTCACATTGATGGATGGGGCGTGACCATGGGCCAAACCCTTTCGTTGCCGATGATCCTGATCGGCTTGACGATCTTTGTCATGGCGCGGCGGCGGTCATGACCGCACTTGCCGATCTTCTGATTGCGCGGATTGGCCAGACCGGCCCGATCACACTGGCGGACTATATGGCCGAATGCCTACTGCATCCGAAACACGGGTATTACGCCACACGCGACCCGTTTGGAACCAAGGGCGATTTCATTACGGCGCCCGAGATCAGCCAGATGTTTGGCGAAATGCTGGGGCTTTGCCTCGCGCAGGCATGGATCGATCAGGGCCAACCCACGCACTTTACGCTCGCCGAAATTGGTCCGGGCCGTGGGACGTTAATGGCGGACATGCTGCGAGCGACGAAATCAGTGCCCGGTTTCCATGATGCCGCATCGGTGCATCTGATCGAAGCATCACCCGTTTTGCGCGCCAAACAGGCCGAATTGGTCCCGCAAGCGACGTGGCACGATACGATCAGCACATTACCAGACGCGCCGCTGTTCATGGTCGCGAATGAATTTTTCGACGCGCTCCCCATCCGCCAGTTTACACGCGACGACGCGGGTTGGCGTGAACACATGGTTGGGGTGCAGGACGACACATTGACGCTAGGCCTGTCGGCCGCGGCCCCGATAGAGGCGCTGGACCACAGGCTTGACGACACCAAGGCAGGCGATTTGGTTGAACTTTGCCCTGCCTTGCCTGGTATTACGGCGCAGATCGGACAGCGGATCGCAGACCACGGCGGCGCCGCGCTGATCATCGATTACGGCGATTGGCGCAGTTTGGGCGATACGTTACAAGCCATCACAGACCACGCGCCCGTTGATCCGTTCAAAGCACCCGGCGACGCTGACCTGACCGCGCATGTGGATTTCGAAGCGATTGCGCAGGCGGCAAGCCCAGCTCAATTCACTCGCCTGACCACGCAGGGTGTTTTTCTCGAACGGCTCGGTATTACCAATCGCGCCCAATCGCTTGCACAGCATTTAACCGGTGACGGGTTAGACCAACATATCGCAGCACACCGCCGCTTGACCCACCCGTCAGAAATGGGTGAGATATTCAAAGTTATCGGGCTGCATCCAAAAGGCACCCCACCACCTGCGGGACTGACACATGACGCTTGAGATCATCACCGACGATCTGTTGGAAGGCATTCCGCACGGGTTCTTTACCCGCAAAGGCGGCGCGTCTTCAGGTGTTTATGCGGGCTTGAACTGCGGCTTTGGCAGCTCTGATCAACACGAGATCGTCGCGATCAATCGCGCGCGGGTGGCAGACGCAATGTCTGTTCCTCACGCCCATCTGATGGGCGTTCATCAAGTCCATTCAACGGATGTGGTCACGGTCAAAGAGCCCACACCGGATAAGCCCAAAGCCGACGCGCTTGTGACGAACGTACCGGGGCTCGCCCTGTCGATCCTGACTGCTGATTGCCAACCCGTCCTTTTTGCTGACCCGGTCGCAAAGGTTGTCGGTGCTGCGCATGCGGGCTGGACAGGTGCGTTGAATGGTGTGCTTGAGGCGACGTTAGACGCGATGGAAGCGCTGGGCGCTGACCGCGCGAACACCAAAGCGGTCATTGGCCCGTCAATCAGCCAAGCGGCCTACGAAGTTGGACCAGAGTTTTTCGAGACCTTTCTGGCAGAAGACCCGCTTTACGCCCGTTTCTTTGCGCAAGGCACAGGCGACAAAATGCAATTCGACCTGCCGGGCTTTGGCCTGATGCGCCTGCGTGGCTTTGGAATCGGCGATGCGGCTTGGACGCGGCACTGTACGTACGCAGACGAAGACCGATTCTACAGCTACCGGCGGACCTGTCACCGCAAAGAAGCCGACTATGGTCGACTGATTGCCGCGATTTCCTGCCCGACTTAGGCAGGAATTAGGCAATATCGCGCCAAGGTATTGCCTAATTTTGTGAAACAATTGCTCAATCTGCAGCCTGATTGTTTCCGCAGATTGAAATTACCGATAAAAAACAAAAACTTCCGGGCGTTTGGGCAATGTTAACCAACTTGCCCCATTCTAGTGGTGCGAAACACGAAACTTTTTTGAGGACGGTCAAATTCTTGCCCGCATCCTAGGACAAACTGTTCTCAGAGCAGCAACAATACAACGTTGCACGAACCAACAGATCGACACCGGAGAAAAACAATGGCTAAAGCACGCTGGATGGATGAAACGAAAACTGCAGCAAACGACTGTGAAACAAATATGCCGTGGGCCCGCGGATTGCGCCGCCAAGCGATGATCGCCCGCCGCCTTGAGACTGAAACACGTCAGAACAAAATTACCCTGCCGCCAATGCCGGCATTCATGTCCATGGACATTTCGGCCTAACGACACCTTCGGAAAGCCTGCAGCAAAAGCCCCCGCCAGGCATGGCAATCGTGGGACTTTTGTAATGCTCAGACGTCAGGCGTTCCAAACGGTGCTGTAACGGCCCGCATTCCCTCTCCCTCCCCCCGACTTCCCAAGGGTCGGTCTGTCAACCGCGTAGTCCCAAGCTGCGCGGTTGATTCGTGTTTGGACACCCGCAGGACGTGTTTGATCCGTTGATCGCCCCCGCAAATATGGCAGAGTCGTGCTCGTTTCGGCGACAATCCCGATCCCTGAAATGGGATTAACTCCGATAGCGCTGACAAATCCAAATAATTTTGACAGTGCACGCCAAAATTTGCCACATTCACTACAACGAAATTAGCAACTCTCCTCAGATGTTGTCGGTGGGGCCGACAGATGTGTGAAGAACCGAAAGGTGTTCGCATGCGCAAGACCCACCAAGCCGTCGCTGGCCTCGCGACGGAAAGTTATACCTCTCCGGCCCATAGTGGTCGGATCGCTAGTCAAGATGGGCGACTGTCCCGTGTGAAGCCTCTCATGCGGAAATATGAAGTCGCCCATCTGACACCATCTTACGACATCGAAGAATTCACGCGCATCGCACCTGCGTCGGCTGTTTTTGAAGATTGTTTTGCAGCTATCGGGCGCGGCGCGATCTTGCAGACCCAGAACGGCCCTGTCGCCGTTGAAGATCTGTTGCCGGGCGACAAAATCAAAACATCGACCAATGGTTTCCAGACGTTACGCTGGCGCGGCAGTATGACAATTGTCCCCGGTGCCCGCAATAAACGCCCCGAAATGGGCACGATGACACGCTTGACGGCTGATGCGTTAGGGTACGGTCGCCCCGGAATGGATCTGGTCTTGGGGCCATCGGCACGCATGCTGCATAAGGCGCCAGGCGTCAAAACCTTAACTGGAAGCGACGCCGCATTCGCACCGGTGCGCGACTTTATTGACGGGTCGAGCATCATCGAATTGCGCCCAATTGCACCCGTCCATTGCTACCAATTGGGTTTCGACAATCACGAACAGATCAACGTCAACGGCGTCGAACTTGAAACGCTACACCCCGGTTTGGCCCATACAGTTCAAATGCGGTCAGACATGCAGCTATTGTTTATGTCGTTGTTTCCGCACAAAGAAAGCCTTTCGGATTTTGACGTCCTGCTCCATCCGCGACTGAACCTGCGCGATCTTGATATGTTCGCTGTGGCGTAACCGATGACCCGTCTGGACCTATCATCGCCGACAACCAAGCTTACAATCCGCGTTGGAAAGCGACGCCAGCCGCGGCGCGTTCAGACGGCGCAGGCCCGCCGCATGGTCATAGCACCAGTGCACGTTGCACATAATTCGAGACCCCGCCCGCGTCTGGCCCCGACTGCGCCTTAATCTCACCACGTTTTCAAGATTGATTGTTGTTCAATTCGAAACAACCTTCTTGCCCTTGGAAACAATGTGAGCGCCATGAACGTACAAATTTTACCGACCGCCGAACAGAAAGACCAACAAGATTACCTCGCCGCGCGTGAAAGCACGCAGCAAGAACTGCTTGTATATGCAGCGAAGACATCCGGCAGGTCGGTCATCCAGATCATGCGTGACTACAAAGCAATGGCCGCATCACACAGCCGCCTGAACCTTGTTGAATATGTCCGTCATGGCCTGTTCGATGCAGATCGCCACGACGCAGAAGCGCGTGCATTGTTTATCTCGAATGACCGTCATTGGGACATGACACACACCTGCAATAATCAGGGTTGGTCCACAGTCGCCGAAGACAAGATGCTGGCTGAAACCATGCTCAAAGCGGGCGGCGTTCCTGTTCCGGAAACAGTTGCCGTCATCGACAAATCCGCGCGCGTTTACCCTGGTGTTCGCAAGATCACGACAGCTGAAGAGCTAAAGGAACTTGTGACCTTTGAACTTGGCGATGGCCTGTTTGGCAAGATTGTCGACGGTATGGTCAGCTTTGGCGCGTTTCGCATTGATCACGCTGACGCAACTCACCTGACATGCGCAGGTCAGGAACCCGTCACGTATGCGGCGTTCATGGAAAATGTTGTGGCCGACAACGCCTATGTCGTGCAGCGCAAACTGTCCAACCATCCGGATATCGCGAAGTATTGTTCATCTATCGCCACCGTGCGCATGGTGAATTTGTTGAAAGATGACGGCGTCTATGTACCGATGGCTGTGATCAAGCTCCCGCAGGGCAACAACATTGCCGACGCGTTCTGGCGGCCTGGCAATCTGGCGTCGGAAGTCGATGTTGCGACCGGCCGCATCAAGACAATCGCGCAACGCGCAGACCCTGTTGTGGCGTTTATGGACGACTATCCGGAACAATCCGGTTTGATGGGAATGACACTGCCGCATTGGGATCAGGTGATCGAGATTAATGCCAAAGCCGCAAGTCTGTTTGGCCCGATCCGTTACCAATCCACGGATATCGCGATTACGCCGACCGGTCCTGTTGTGGTTGA
Source organism: Rhodobacteraceae bacterium S2214 (assembly GCA_025141675.1). Classification (NCBI taxonomy): domain Bacteria; kingdom Pseudomonadati; phylum Pseudomonadota; class Alphaproteobacteria; order Rhodobacterales; family Paracoccaceae; species Rhodobacteraceae bacterium S2214. Next base: position 1,499,201 of record CP081161.1, on the reverse strand, counting down.
ACTCAACTACGGCGGTGGATTTGACTTGCCACAATATGCCAGTGGTCGTGGCATGCTGACACCTGAAGTGCGCAGCTTTTTCGAAGGGTTCGGATATGATTTCGATGCGACTCAGAAAAAAGTTGGGCTGATGGGGCGCCTATTGAATCGATAAAACAACAGCGGCGGGCACGTCCCGCCGTCATTACGCCTCTTGTGCGAGCCGCTCTTCAAGGACGTCGAACGGTACACCGGGGTGATCTTTTGCACCCCGAATAACCAGCGACGTTTTCACAGAAGCCACGTTCGGCGCGCTTGTCAGTTCTTCCGTCAGGAAACGTTGAAATGACCGCAAATCAGGTGCGACGCATTTCAGAATGAAGTCCACTTCGCCGTTCAGCATGTGACATTCGCGAACCAACGGCCAGTCCTGACATTTGTCTTCAAACGCGGATAGATCAACTTCGGCCTGACTGACCAAACCAACCATCGCAAAAACCTGAACTTCGAAGCCCAATTCGCGTGGATCAACGTCCGCGTGATACCCGCGAATAAACCCCGATTCTTCGAGCGTCCTGACACGGCGCAGACAAGGTGGCGCCGAAATGCCAACGCGTTTCGCAAGCTCGACGTTGGTCATACGCCCGTCCGCCTGCAGTTCAGCCAGAATCATCCGATCGATATCGTCTAGTTTTTGACCCGGCATGCCTATTTCCCTTGCTGTATTGTTGATTCCTACGTCAGACCAAGCGACTGCGCAACAATGTTTCACATAGTTAAAAGAAAATGTCGCCAACATTCTGCGTGTCGAAATGAAGTGCCGTCAAACACATCACCGTATCACGGGCTTTTAACACAGGCCCTGCACGACTATATCGGGTCAAAGATTCCTTGAAAGGCTGCCCCATGTCCGACACGCGTCACACCAAAGTTTTGATCATCGGCTCCGGCCCGTCCGGCTACACCGCTGGCGTTTATGCGTCCCGCGCAATGTTGGAACCCATCTTGGTGCAAGGCATCGAACCGGGCGGTCAGCTGACCACGACAACCGAAGTCGAAAACTGGCCGGGCGACACGCAGGTACAGGGCCCCGACCTGATGGTCCGCATGGAAGCCCACGCGCGCGAAATGGGCTGTGAGATCGTCGGCGACATCATCACGTCGCTCGATCTGTCCAAACGTCCGTTTACGGCCACAGCGGACAGCGGCACTGTGTTCACGGCTGATGCGGTGATCCTTTGCACCGGTGCCCGCGCAAAATGGCTGGGCTTGCCATCAGAAGAGAAATTCAAAGGCTTCGGCGTATCGGCTTGTGCGACCTGCGACGGCTTCTTCTATCGCGGGCAGGAAATCGTCGTTGTCGGCGGCGGGAACACGGCTGTTGAAGAGGCACTTTTCCTCACCAACTTCGCATCCAAGGTCACACTGGTCCACCGCCGCGACGAATTGCGCGCCGAGAAAATCCTGATCGATCGCTTGATGAAGAACCCAAAGATCGAACCGCTGTGGTTCCACGAGGTCGACGAAGTCACCGGCACCGAAAGCCCGCTGGGCGTCGAAGCTGTGCGCGTCCGTCAAACAAAAACAGGTGAAATCACGGAAATTCCGGCGAAAGGGATTTTCATCGCAATCGGCCACGCCCCCGCGTCCGAATTGGTCAAAGACCAGTTGGAACTGCATTCAGGCGGCTACGTAAAAGTCGAAGCAGGCAGCACACGCACCGCCATTCCGGGTGTATTCGCAGCAGGCGACCTGACCGATCACATCTATCGTCAGGCTGTTACGTCTGCTGGCATGGGCTGCATGGCAGCGCTGGACGCGGAAAAATTCATTGCTGAAATGGACGACGCGTAAGCATACCCCTCAATACAGACCAAGATTGACTGCCGACGTGTGCAAACGCGTCGGCGTTTTCGTATTTCGACCACAATTTCGTTGTAGCGACACAACATATTAACCGATCTCCCATATTTTCGGCCGCACAAAAGTTTGTTCTAGCCTGAACACACTTTTCGTGACATACGTTCACGCGTGAACAAACCCTGAGTCGTGAGTATGCCGTTGCCAACCCTGAAACGCAGTGATGAAGACGAAGACCACCTCTTCCGTCTTCTTCGTCAGCTAGATGTCGCACCTGATGCGTCACAGCGGGCGCTGGCTGCTGCTTTGGATATATCATTGGGCCGGCTCAACGCACAACTACGTGCTGCGACTGATGCGGGTCTGATCAAACTCACCGACACCGACAGCACCGACAAACGCAAACGCGTCGCCTATGCGATCACGACCCGCGGCGCGTCTGAAAAGAACCGTCTCACGGATAGGTTCTTGAAACGCAAATTCGCCGAATACGACAAAATTCATGCCGAACTCACTGGCACCACTTCTGGATTTAATCCTCTGAAAAATAGGACAAATTTTATGGCCGATACGCTCGCCCCAATCCCAGAGCTCTATGTTTCTTACGACTCAGCCCAAAAGCTGAAAATGGAAGCAGCAGATCTCGCATCCCACGACCTGACACCGCGCCAGATCTGCGATCTCGAATTGCTGATGAACGGTGGCTTCAACCCACTGAAGGGCTTCTTGTCCGAAGAAGATTACGACGGTGTTGTCGAAAACATGCGTCTGGCAGACGGCCAGCTGTGGCCAATGCCGATCACATTGGACGTGTCCGAAAAGGAAGCCGACACCATCGAAGTTGGTCAGGACATCGCCCTGCGCGACCAAGAAGGCGTGATCCTCGCGACCATGACGGTCACTGACAAGTGGACACCAAACAAAGCACGCGAAGCTGAAAAAGTGTTCGGTGCCGACGATAGCGCCCACCCTGCCGTGAACTACCTGCACAACCAAGCGGGCAACGTCTACCTCGGCGGTCCTGTAACAGGTATCCAGCAGCCAGTGCACTACGATTTCCGCGCCCGTCGCGACACACCTAATGAGCTGCGCGCTTATTTCCGCAAAATGGGCTGGCGCAAAGTTGTTGCGTTCCAAACACGTAACCCGCTGCACCGCGCCCACCAAGAACTGACCTTCCGCGCCGCTAAAGAAGCGCAGGCCAACCTGTTGATCCACCCAATCGTTGGCCTGACAAAACCGGGCGACATTGATCACTTCACGCGTGTGCGCTGCTACGAAGCGGTTCTGGATCAATACCCGGCCTCTACTACAGCGATGTCCCTACTGAACCTCGCTATGCGTATGGCTGGTCCACGCGAAGCTGTTTGGCACGGCCTGATCCGTAAGAACCACGGCTGCACCCACTTCATCGTTGGTCGTGACCATGCGGGCCCAGGCAACAACAGCCAAGGCGAAGATTTCTACGGTCCATACGATGCGCAGGACTTGTTCCGCGAGCATCAGGAAGAAATGGGCATCGAAATGGTCGACTTTAAGCACATGGTATATGTGCAGGATCGCGCCCAATACGAACCTGCTGACGAAATCGAAGATAAAGAAAACGTGACTGTTCTGAACATCTCAGGCACCGAATTGCGCCGTCGTTTGGCTGAAGGTCTGGAAATTCCTGAATGGTTCTCTTTCCCATCCGTTGTGGAAGAGTTGCGCAAATCCCGTCCGCCACGGGCACAGCAAGGCTTCACCGTGTTCTTCACGGGCTTCTCCGGCTCCGGTAAATCCACAATCGCCAACGCGCTGATGGTGAAATTGATGGAAATGGGCGGCCGTCCGGTGACGCTTCTTGACGGTGATATCGTCCGTAAGAACCTGTCGTCCGAATTGGGCTTCTCAAAAGAACACCGCGATCTGAACATCCGCCGGATCGGTTATGTCGCATCTGAGATCACCAAAAACGGTGGTATCGCGATCTGTGCGCCAATCGCGCCGTATGCGACAACACGTCGTGCTGTGCGTGAAGATATCGAACAATTCGGTGCTTTCATCGAAGTCCACGTCGCGACATCCATCGAGGAATGCGAACGCCGTGACCGCAAGGGTCTGTACAAGCTGGCCCGCGAAGGCAAGATCAAGGAATTCACAGGGATTTCAGATCCATATGATGTTCCAGAGAACGCTGAATTGGTCATCGAAACTGAAAGCGTCGAAGTTGATAACTGCGCGCATCAGGTGATCCTGAAGCTGGAATCAATGGGTCTGATCAAAGGGTAATTCCGACGGTAGTCCAGAAGAAAGCCCCGGCGTGATCATCACGTCGGGGCTTTACGTTCAAAAACCGAAAAGATTTAATGAAGGGTCATCGGGACCAAATCATTCGCTTTTGCCAGATGTACGGCCAGTTGCCGGTTGGCCGCGACGGCAAGCTGCGCACCATTTGCATCATGCAATGCAAACACGCTGTCGCTTTCTAACGCATCAAGGTTAATGTCAGCTGGCACTTCGCTCGCCATGACTTCTTTGATGTAGACGATATTGCTGTCGTTCTTGGCAGCCTCGTATTTGTCGTTCATGTCTTCACCCCTTCCGAATTGAAATCGTCTGGACGATTTGCTCTGGTTCTGATCGGGTCAGATCCACGTGCAGCAACCCGTTCTCCATCACTGCCTCTCCTACATCAACACCGTCAGCGAGAACAAAGTTCCGCTGAAACTGGCGGGCGGCGATGCCACGATGCAAGAACACACGGCTTTCGTTGTCCTCAGATTGGCGTCCTCGGATGACAAGCGCGTTGTCTTCGACCGTAATCGCCAGATCATCATCGGAAAAACCGGCGACAGCCAATGTGATCCGGTAGGAATAATCTGACGTTTGTTCAATATTATAGGGTGGGTAGCCTTCGTTCCCGCTTTTCGCGGTACGTTCGACCAGTTGTTCAAGTTGCTCAAAGCCGAGCAGGAACGGATGCGTTCCTAAAGTGAGTTTTGTCATACGACACGTCCTTACGTCCAAAGCGACCGTCTGTTTCAGATCCCGCATTCGGCAATCTGTTGCCTAAAATATGGTGTCACCGCTCGCGTCTTGCAACCCCGCAGATCGTAAAGGAAAAGCTAGGCGTTTGCGTCGTCACGCTTTATAAAAAACTGTGAGATATGTACTGGCACCGCCAGTTCGACAAAGGAAAACGCATGAACAGCTCCGCTACGATGGAACAGACAGAGGTTCTGCGCGTTAAGCTCGCGGTTCTGAAACAAGAACATCGCGATCTTGATGATGCCATTCACGCGCTGCACGAACGCGGCGTGCCCGACATGCTGACGCTACAGCGGCTGAAACGACAAAAACTGGCACTCAAGGACGAAATTGCGTCCCTAGAGGACCGAATAACCCCTGATATCATCGCATAAGCGCATTGCGCGCAGGCCGCGCCTAGCTATATTGCCGCTTCCATCGGCACCTTCCGCAGCGAGACCCACATGACAACAATTTCCGTCGGTATTATTATGGGCAGCCAATCTGATTGGCCCACGATGAAAGAAGCGGCGGATATTCTCGACGCGCTGAACATCCCTTACGAGAAAAAGATCGTGTCTGCGCACCGCACGCCTGATCGCTTGTGGGACTATGGCAAAACGGCTGTGGATCGTGGCCTTCAGGTCATTATCGCAGGCGCTGGCGGCGCTGCGCATCTACCAGGCATGATGGCGTCCAAAACGCGCGTCCCAGTAATCGGTGTTCCTGTGCAAACCAAAGCGTTGTCTGGCGTCGATAGCCTTTATTCTATTCTACAGATGCCTCGTGGTTTTCCTGTCGCAACCATGGCGATTGGTGCGGCGGGCGCATGCAACGCGGGCCTGACGGCCGCAGGTATCCTTGCGCTGCAGGATCCCGATTTGGCGACCCGTTTAGAGAAATGGCGCGACGATCTCAGCGCATCAATTCCGGATGAACCTACCGATGTCTAATCCTCTTCCCGTTGGCGCAACGATAGGCATCCTTGGCGGCGGACAATTAGGCCGCATGCTCAGCGTTGCGGCTTCGCGGCTTGGTCTCAAAACACACATCTTTGAACCCGGTGCAAACCCGCCCGCCGCAGATGTGGCGCACGCAGTGACAACCGCTAGCTACGATGATGTTGCAGCGTTGACGACCTTCGCGCAATCGGTCGATGTGATTACCTATGAATTTGAAAACATTCCGACATCTGCTTTGGATGTGCTGGAAAACATCAAGCCAATCCACCCGAACCGCAAAGCACTGGCCACAAGCCAAGACCGCTTGACCGAAAAGACATTCCTGCAAGACCTTGGCCTGCAAACTGCGCCTTTTGCGAACGTCGAAAACGCGGTGGATTTGACGGCAGCCATCGACACCATCGGCACACCTGCGATCCTGAAAACGCGAACGATGGGTTATGACGGCAAAGGTCAGGCACGCATCATGTCGCCCGCAGACGCGGATCAGGCCTTGGCAGATATGGCAGGCGCAACTGCTGTGCTCGAAGGGTTTATCGATTTCAGCGCGGAGATTTCCATCATCGCAGCCCGCAATCCCGATGGGGCGGTGTCCTGCTACGATCCCGGTGAAAATGTCCATGTGAATGGCATCTTGAGCACAACAACCGTGCCCGCCAAACTGACGCCAAGCCTAAGCACCGACGCTGTTCTTTTGGCGGCGCGTATCTTAAATGCGCTGGACTATGTGGGTGTGATGGGCGTCGAACTGTTCGTGACGCCCAACGGTCTGATCGTGAACGAGATTGCGCCGCGTGTGCACAATTCAGGCCATTGGACCCAAAACGGGTGCACGATTGATCAGTTCGAACAACACATCCGCGCAGTCGCAGGTTGGCCTTTAGGCGACGGGTCGCGGCACAGCGACGTTGTGATGGAAAACCTGATTGGCGACGACATGGATAAGGTGCCGGAGGCCGCGAAAACAAACGCTGCGATCCATCTTTACGGCAAAGCTGACGTAAAGCAGGGCCGGAAGATGGGCCATATCAACCGTGTGACAGGCGCAGCCAAATAGGCGTGCCTGTTTTGGCGATCAATACCGCTATTCCAGACCAAAAACGACTTCGCCAAAGCTAAGGTCGCGGTCGAAATGCCCCGTGCTCAAGAACGCTTGCACCTGCGCGATCACCAGCGGATTGTTCATCATGAAGGTATGGGTAACGGGAAGGACAATGTGGTCATCCATGCCGTCTAAACGCGTGCTATCCACCGAAACCTTCCCGTCGTCCGCGCCTTCAATCAAAGCAGAATAGACAGGGTTCAGCGACTGGTCGCCGGCAATAATTCCGATCTCATAAGGGACTTCGTCCAACTGATTTGGCACCGATGACGGTTCTGTCCCCAACTGCAATCCAGCTGGCCCGTGGATCCATTCAAACGGTGGATAATCCCCAAACACATCAACCAGTTCGGATCCCTGATTGGGCGGTGCCAACATCACGACCCGCCCCATGTCAGCTGGACGGTTTTCCGTCAGCCATGCCCGCGCCAGAATGCCCCCCATCGAATGGGTCACGAAATTCACGCGCCGATCACCACAAGCAGCGACATTGTCCCCGACTTGGCGTTCGACCAGTTCTTCAATTGGGTCTTCTGTGGATGGGTAACCGGTGTTGATCACCTCGTATCCTGCGGCTTTTAGCACCGCCTCCATCGGTGCCAATGACACCTCTGATCGCGCCAAACCATGCAACAAAACAACGCATTCCTGCGCCGTCCTTGGGGCTGCGTGCACTAGGCCTTGGGTAATCGGGGCGCAGCCGATCAGGATCATCGCCGGTATCAAAGCTAATCTCATCATAATCATGTAGCATTCCCGATCCGCAATTGAAGTCCCGAATGCAATCGCCCTTGCGTCACAAGCGAAGCATTGCCAAGTTGCGGGGATGTCAAAACCCCCTCGCCTTGCTGTACGTGCTGTGCTTGTGCACGATAATCGTCTTCTTTTAGTGAACGCATGGAGCGGCCGCGATGATTTGTGGTGTGCACCCGGTGGCGGTGTTGAACCGCATGCGAGCCTACCGGACAATTTGCACCGCGAAATCATGGAAGAAACCGGCCTTGAGGTTGCAATTGGTGAGGTCTGCCTCGTCAATGAATTCAATGACACGGCACGAGATTACCATCAGGTTGATGTTTATTTCCGGTGCACGCTGCGCGCTGGCGTTCTGTCCGACGACTGGCAAGACCCCGAAGGCATCGTGACGAGCAGACGATGGGTGACCCGCGCCGAGATGGCCAAGATGCAGGTCAAACCAGACAGTCTGGCCGCTGTTGCATGGGAAGACGCAGATGCACCGACCTATGACCCGTTAGAACCCATCGTCCGCTAGCGGGACGGTTTCAACGAAATGGCAATGCCGCCAAGCACCAGCGCACCCGCGATCAACAATCGCGTTGTAAGTGGTTCTGCCAACAGGACCGTCCCCGCAGCCACGGCAATCACAGGCACGGACAATTGCGCAACCGCCGCAGTCACCGTCGCCAATTGCGGCAGGCATCGATACCACAACGCGTATCCCAATCCTGACGTCACGGCCCCCGCGATGATTGCGACCAATGTGCCGGGCACCGTTATTGTCCCTAGATCAGCCACCAGTAATGCCCCCGCAACCAACGGGAAACACAACACAAAATTACCTGCACTTGCGGCCAATGCATCCGCCTCGCCACGCCCAAGCAACGTGTACGCCGCCCACGCCACACCAGCCAATACCATCGCAGCGGCCCCTGCCATCGGTACGGCAGCACCGCCACCAGGCCATAGCAGAACTACCAGCCCAACCATCGCAACACTCGCGCCAATCCATCTGATCGGTGCGATCCGCTGGCCTTCAAACACCGCCCAGCCAAACATGACCACTTGCAGGACACCAAAAAGGATCAAGGCACCAAGTCCTGCGCCAAGCGTCAGGTAAGACCACGAAAAACCGATCATATATAAGGCCAATGCGATAGCGCCAGCACCACGTTTCGCTGTCCAAAGGTTCAGCCCCCCTGCCCTGCGGATCATCACCAACACCGTCAGCATCACAGCCCCTGCAAGCGTTCGAATGACCGCAAAGGCCATCGGGTCCATGCCGTAGCTGGCCACGCCTAGGCGGTTCAGAATGGAATTCGCCGCAAACGCGGTCATGGTCAGGGCTGTCAGCAAGAATATTTTCATAACGCCTGTCTGTCGAAATCGTGACACAAGAACAAGCGCGGCAGGGCTATCGCGATCACACAATCGCGCTACTATGAACACACGCAGAACGCGAAACGCACCATAGGGGAGCATTAGAATGAACCGCATGACCGCAAAAGACTTTGATCAGGGACTGCTTGATCTGTATGATTTCTACGCACACGGCAAGATCACCAAACGTGAATTCCTTGATAAAGCAGGACGTTACGCCGTTGGCGGCGTCACCGCCATGGCGCTTTTGAACATGCTTAGCCCGAATTACGCGATGGCCGAACAGGTGTCATTTAATGACCCGGACATTGTTGCAGACTACATCACGTATCCGTCACCGAACGGCACGGGCGATGTGCGCGGTTATCTTGTGCGGCCCGCAAACGTCGAAGGACCGCTGCCTGCCGTGCTAGTGATCCACGAAAATCGTGGCCTAAATCCGTACATTGAAGACGTGGCACGCCGTGCTGCAAAGGCTGGATTTATGGCGCTCGCACCAGATGGGCTGACGTCCGTTGGCGGATATCCGGGCAACGATGCGGACGGTCGTGACCTGCAACGTACTGTTGACGGGACCGAACTGATGAATGACTTCTTCGCGGGCTTTGAACACCTGATGGGCCGCGATGATAGCACCGGTAAAGTGGGGGCCGTCGGGTTCTGCTATGGTGGTGGCGTTGTCAGTGCCCTGTCCGTCGCCTACCCCGAAATGGCTGCCGGGGTTCCGTTCTATGGCCGCCAACCTGCTGCGGCGGATGTGCCTAAAATCCAAGCGCCCCTGCTTGTGCAAATGGGCGAACTTGACGAACGGATTAACGCGGGCTGGCCCGATTTTGAGGCCGCACTGAAAGCCAACGAAAAGACCTACGAGGCCTATATCTACGAAGGGGCCAACCACGGTTTCCACAACGACAGCACGCCGCGCTACGACGAAGCGATGGCAGAACTCGCGTGGGACCGGACGATTGGCTGGTTCAATACGCACCTGACCTAGATAACTAAAAAGGGCGCCCCAATCGGGACGCCCTTCATTGTTTTTAGCGGTTTGGGTTTTCGTGACCTTTTCGTTGAAAAAGCACTGCCACCCGCATCACCTTCGACAAAGTCGAAAGTGATTACATCATGCCGCCCATGCCGCCCATGTCAGGCATTGCTGGTGCAGCGCCTTCTTTGGCTGGCTTGTCTGCAACCATGGCTTCTGTTGTGATCAACAGACCAGCAACGGATGCGGCGTCTTGCAACGCTGTGCGGACAACTTTGGCCGGATCGATCACGCCGAACTTGAACATGTCGCCATATTCTTCGGACTGTGCGTTGAAGCCGAAAGACTTGTCGTCGCTCTCGCGGATTTTGCCGGCAACAACTGCACCGTCAACACCGGAGTTTTCAGCGATCTGACGCAGAGGCGCTTCGATTGCACGACGGATGATAGAGATACCAACAGTCTGATCAGAGTTTGCACCCTCAAGGCCTTCGAGCGCTTTTGCACCCTGAACCAGAGCAACACCACCACCAACAACAACGCCTTCTTGAACAGCAGCGCGCGTCGCGTTCAGTGCATCGTCAACGCGGTCTTTACGCTCTTTGACTTCCACTTCGGACATGCCGCCGACGCGGATAACAGCAACACCGCCAGCCAATTTGGCAACGCGTTCTTGCAGCTTTTCACGGTCGTAGTCGGATGTTGTTTCTTCGATCTGCTGACGGATTTGTGTAACCCGTGCTTCGATCTCAGCTTTTTCACCAGCACCGTCAACGATAGTTGTTTCGTCTTTCGTGATGTTCACACGCTTGGCAGAACCCAGCATGTCGATTGTGACGTTCTCAAGCTTCATGCCGAGGTCTTCGGAAATCACCTGACCACCTGTCAGGATAGCGATATCCTGCAGCATGGACTTACGACGATCACCAAAACCAGGTGCCTTAACAGCAGCAACCTTCAGGCCGCCACGCAGACGGTTCACAACCAGAGTTGCAAGCGCTTCGCCTTCAACATCTTCTGCGATGATCAAAAGTGGCTTACCGGACTGGATCACTGATTCAAGCAGTGGAACCATTGGCTGCAAAGAAGACAGTTTCTTTTCGTGCAGGAGGATGATCGCATCTTCCAGCTCAACTGTCATTTTTTCTTGGTTGGTTGTGAAGTAAGGGGACAGGTAACCGCGGTCGAACTGCATGCCTTCTACAACGTCAGTCTCTGTTTCAAGACCTTTGTTTTCTTCAACGGTGATAACACCTTCGTTGCCAACACGCTGCATCGCGTCTGCGATCTGACGACCGATTTCCGCTTCGCCGTTTGCAGAGATTGTACCAACCTGCGCAACTTCGTCTGAATCGGACACAGGACGTGCAGCTGATTTGATCGCTTCAACAACTTTGGCAGTTGCCATGTCGATGCCGCGCTTCAGGTCCATTGGGTTCATGCCAGCAGCAACGGATTTCATGCCTTCGCGAACGATCGCTTGGGCCAGAACTGTTGCTGTTGTTGTACCGTCACCGGCTTCGTCGTTGGTCCGGGAAGCAACTTCCTTAACCATCTGTGCGCCCATGTTTTCGAACTTGTCTTCAAGCTCGATCTCTTTGGCAACAGATACACCATCTTTCGTGATGCGCGGTGCGCCGAAAGATTTGTCGAGAACAACGTTACGACCCTTTGGGCCCAGCGTTACTTTTACAGCGTCAGCGAGGATGTTGACACCGTTCAGCATACGACCACGTGCGTCGGTACCGAATTTTACGTCTTTAGCAGCCATTGATTAGCTCCTTAAATTCTAGTTTTCGTTTCAAGCGTTGATGCCCGAAGGCACCGATCCAAATCAGGTAATGATACCGAGGATGTCGCTTTCTTTCATGATCAACAGGTCTTCGCCGTCGACTTTCACTTCTGTGCCGGACCATTTGCCGAACAGAACTTTGTCGCCTGCTTTGACGTCCATTGGGATCAGCTCACCGCTGTCTTTACGTGCGCCAGTACCCGCAGATACGATTTCACCTTCGGAAGGTTTTTCTTTTGCGGCGTCTGGAATGATCAGTCCGCCTGCTGTCTTTTCATCGCTTTCGATACGACGAACCAACACGCGGTCATGCAGTGGTGTAAATGCCATCTCCGAACTCTCCTTGTTCGCGTTAAAACTGGTGTTATCACTCACAAGTCACGAGTGCTAACGATGCATAGGTAGGCAGGTCGCAAACGCGAGTCAACACGCCCGTTCGCGTTTTTTGACATCATTCTAAATAGGCTGTGGACACAGGGTGTAGTCGGGTTACCCTGCCGCAAAACCAGATCCCGAAAAGGACGCTTATGTTTCGCGCAGCTCTCACCGCCCTTACCACACTCACCGCCCTGCCCGCATTCGGGTTATGCTCTGGCGAAAGCTATCTCAATCAGCTTCCACAACCTGTGCAGGACGAGATTGCACAAGCGGTTGAAGCCACTCCAAATAACACAGGACTGATCTGGACCGCGACCAAAGGGGATGACACACTGACCCTTGTCGGCACGATGCATGTCTATGACGCACGGTTGGAACTGCTGCGCGTGCGTGCCCGCCCCGCCATCCAGACCGCAGACCTGTTACTAGTCGAAGCCACCGCCGATGAAGAAGCGGCGATGCAGGACGCATTTATCGCCAACCCTGACCTTTATCTAATCAACGACGGCCCAACGCTCCCCGAACTTCTGGCGCCGGACGTCTGGGAAAAGGTTCAGCAAGCCGCCCAAGATCGCGGGCTGCCGTCGTTCTTCGTCGCAAAGTTCCAACCTTGGTATTTGTCGCTGACACTTGGCATTCCTGCCTGTGCCATGGCCGAAATCGCGCAAGGCATGCGCGGTTTGGACCATATGCTGATTGCAGATGCTGAAGCCTATGACGTGCCTGTGCAAGCCCTTGAAGGTTGGGAAACGCTGATCGACATCCTGACCGACGGCACCCAACAAGAACAGATTGATCTGCTGAAACTCGGCTTGATTGACGCCGCAGATCAACAAGCGTTGTTTGTCGCTATGCTAGACGCCTATTTCTCGGAACAAATCGCGCGAGTCTGGGAAGTCAGCCAGATCGCGGCGCGCGAATTGACAGGTATGTCCCCCGAAGACGCAGCCGCGCAAATGGCCGAAACCCAAGACCTATTGCTGGACCGCCGCAACCAAAACTGGATGCCCGTGATCGAAGCCGCGACAGAAACGCACGACAATATTGTGATCGCCGTTGGGGCCGCACATTTGCCCGGCGAATTGGGCCTTGTCGCGTTGCTGAATGCTGCTGGTTGGAGAATACAACCGGTGCGATAGTGCGCATCGCGCGCTTCAACTTAATTGACAAATGACGTTAGGGAACCGCCATTGTGAGGCGCAATGTTGCCGCATTGCTGCCTTCGTTCACAGCTTTATGCGGCGAAACCGTTTAATAGTGTGAGAAATAGTTATGAGCGCCCTAACTCCTAAATCCCGTAAGAAACTACCGTTCGTATTGAGCGCCGTCGCAAGCTTGCTTGTACTCGCGACAGGCCCTTTGTCAGCGCAACAAAATGCCCCTATCCAGCTTGAAGCAAACGACGGCAGCATGTCGATCTCTGGTCAGCTCCTCAGCTACGAAGACGGTATGTATATCGTTGAAACCGAAGAACTCGGCACCCTGCGCATTCAGGCCAAAAGCGTGACATGTACCGGCCTTGTCTGCCCTGAAGTCGCGGAAGCTGCACAGGATTTTGGCCCGAACTTTGGCATCTACGGTTCACGGACCGTTGGCACGACATTGATCCCGAACTTGTTGCGTGGCTACGCGGCATCCGTGGGCGCAACTTATGAACTTGAAACGACTGCGGAAGCGGCTGAACGTATCATCCGCCTGACAAACGCAGACGGCACCTTGCGCGCAGAAATCGATCTGCAATCGCGCGGGTCCGGCAGTGCATTTCCTGCGATTGCCGACGGCAGTGCAGCCATTGGCGTTGCCGACCGCCGTATGAAAGACAGCGACGTCGAAAAGATTTCTGCCGCAGGAATTCCTGACCTACGCGATACGGCTGACGAAACGGTTCTTGGCGTTGACGGCATCGTCATGATTGCCCACCCCGACAACCCGGTTCGCAACCTGACATCCGAAGAAATCGCGAAAATCTGGTCCGGTGAAATCACAAACTGGCTGGAACTTGGCGGCGGTGATCATCCCATCACAGTCAATTCCTTCAGCGAAAGCTCGGGCGACCGCGCCGTTATGATGGATGCACTCGTGCGCCCGAACAACCGTGACGAAAAAGAAGACGTAATCCGTTGGAGCGCCTACCAGGATATGGTTGATGCGGTTATGGCAGATCGCGGCGGCATCGGATTTGTGGGCCGTTGGTTGGCACGGACAAACGATGTGAACTTACTGTCCATTCGTGAAGAATGTGGCCTGCTGTCCCCGCCAACAGACTTCCGCATGAAGATCGAAGGCTACGCTTTGTCCCGCCGTCTGTACGCCTACACAAAACCGGGTCAAATCCACCCGGAAGCACAGGCGTTTCTTGATTGGACACTGACCAGCGAAGCACAAGCCTACATCAAGGAAAGCCACTTCATCGACCGCGAACTGGAACGCATGCGTCTGGAAGATATGGGCATGATGCTCGTGCATACGGCAGCCGTTGAACCTGACTTCGATGGTGCACAGTACTCCGACATGATGCAGCAATTGCGCGGCGCTGACCGGTTGAGCACATCTTTCCGCTTCTCTTCCGCCTCAAGCATCCTCGATGTCGAATCCGTGCGGAACGTTGAAGAGTTGGCCGAAAAAATGGAAAACGGCGAATTTGCAGGCCTTGAAGTCTTGCTGGTTGGTTTCGCTGACTCGGTCGGTAACCGCGTCCAGAACACGGCGCTCGCACAAAACCGTGCCGAAGCCGTACGTGACGTGTTGGCCGGATCGCTTTCTGCTGAAAACGCAGCACTTGTGAAGCCAATCAGCTACGGTGAATTGCTGCCGTTGTCTTGCAACGATGGCGAAGTCGGCCGTGAACGCAACCGCCGCGTTGAAGTATGGTTGCGCTTGCCGAACAGCCGCAACACACTGCGCTAATCTGAAAAGACCATAAATACTGAAAGGGCACCCAACCGCGGTGCCCTTTTTGCATTGGCGCGGGCCTAAGCCTCTAAATCCCCATAGTCGGCAAGTCCTTTGCGCCCCACGTCGGTCAGCCCGTACACCCCGCGACTGACCTTTTCGAACCAGCCGTAGTGATCGTTGCGCATGATCGTCGTGGCTTGCGGGACTTCGGCCCATTCTTTCACTTTCGCACCAGCGCTTGGCCCGTGCACAGCCAAGAACCGCGCACACCGCAGGGCATCCTGACGGTACCCCGTGACAATCCCATGGCGGGTCGAACCACCCTCATTGGGATCACCCTTCAGCCGGTCAAAGGCGCGCAATAGCTGGGTTTTCTTCTTTTTCGATTTGCGCGGCACATATGGCGCGGGATCAGCGTGAACCTCCACGTGGCCGTCTCGCGGTCGCACGGTTATGACGCCAAGGCCCACACGGCGGGCCAGCTTGATGTTGTCTTTCAGGGCGCGTTGAAACGGTTTGCCTGTCTTCAGGGGCACCGCGACATAGACCAAATCAGTCACCGCCAAACGGTCAATGCCCTGATGAAACAGGCTCAGCGAAAACCCCAGCTTCAGCTCAACAATGACAGGGTCTTCATTGCCGCGCGTCGCCACCACATCAGCCGCGCCCACTTCACCCTTCACGTCGTACCCCTGACGGGTCAGATAGGCCTTCACCGGGGCATACAAATCCGCCTCGCGGATAGATTGAGACTTGCCGGACGCTTTCGCCATATGCGATTGAACCTTTGAAACGCTGACGTTAACATTCCCACAACACCAGGGGGAAAGTCTACATGTTCAAGAATTTATCAGTTGCCACAAGCCTTACACTTCTCGCGGCCTGCGGCGGAAGCAGCTCCGGACCCGTCATCGTTCCACTTTCACCAAGCGGCTTTGCATCTGATACAGTGAGGACAGGTACCGTCTCGACGCTTAACCTTGTCGATCAACGAAGGATCACAAGCGCTGGCGGCGAAGAACTCACGCTTGAGGTGCAAGACATCATCCTTGACGACCTCGATGATCGAGACGGCGAAGCGATTGTGACCATCAATGGACAGGAAATCACGCTTGTCCGCCAGACGCCCGGTCGGTTTGTCTATGAAGACGGTGATGATTTCGCCGTGTTGCAATTCCAGATTTCAGACTTCCCAAATGCGGAAGTCGCAACATTGTTCAGCGTGCTCGACGACAACTTGAACACATCTAACATCGTCATTGGGGTCGACACTGACCCCGCCGTGATCGGTGCACGGACAGGCGGGGCGGAATACGAAGGCGGCATCAGCCTGACCACACGAACCGGTTTCATTGATGGCTTTGGCGCAGGTCGGATCGCGCTCGACGTTGATTTTGACGCGATGACGTTGGCGGGTGATCTATTTGTCTTCGATGATGGCGGCGACAACCCCGAGGTGCGCGTTCCATCGGTCGCTTTCGACATTGACCCAACAGATATCGCTGGGAACGGTTTTGAAACCACGCTGACCTATGACGAGGATGCGAGCCTTGGCGAAATTGATGGAACGATTATCAGCGCGGGCATCACGGGACGTTTCTATGGTCCCGATGGTGGGGCAGTCGGAGGTCAAATTTTCGGAGAAATTGACAATGGTGAAGGTGAATTCCCGACCCTTGTCGAAGGCGCCTATGTCGCTACCGAATAATTTAGCCACGTCTCAGAACGCATAGCGGTATGCCATTTTGTCCACGTGACAAGATCAGCACGCCTGTTATAAGGCCGCAAAACACCCCTGAATATAGGTCTATGACATATGACAACGCTCGTTTTCGGCCACAAAGCCCCTGACACCGATTCCCTTGGCTCCGCGATCATTTGGGACTGGTTCCTGAACCATACAGGCACAGACGCCAAGGCGGTGTTGCTCGGCACGCCAAACACCGAAGCCGCATTCGTGGCCAAGCGTTGGGGCTTTGATCAGCCGGAAATCATCGCCGACGTCGCAGATGGTCAGGACTGCGTGATCGTTGACACCAACAACCCTGCCGAATTGCCAGCCAACATCAATGGCGCGAACGTCACAGCGATCATCGACCATCACAAACTGGTGGGCGGTCTGGAAACGGCTGGCCCAATCGACATCACGATACGTCCGTTGGCCTGTACAGCTACGATCATGCACGACCTGATGGCAGGCCACGAAGCCCACATGCCGGACAACGTCAAAGGCGTGATGCTGTCCTGCATCCTGTCCGACACGCTGGAATTCCGGTCGCCGACCACTACACCAGTGGACAAAGCGCTCGCTGAAAAACTAGCCGCGGATCTGGGCGTCGATTTGGGCGCGTATGCCTCTGAAATGTTCGAAGCCAAATCAGATGTTTCTGCTTTCTCTGACGCGGAACTTCTGCGGATGGACAGCAAAGAATACGCTGTCGGCGACACCAAATTCCGCGTGTCTGTTCTGGAAACCACCGCGCCAAAGATCGTGTTGGACCGCAAGGACAGCATCATGGCATCCATGACGGACGTCGCAAAAGAAGACGGCGTTGATCAAGTGCTGTTGTTCGTGGTCGATATCCTGAACGAAGAAGCCACAATGATGATCCCGAACGATCTGTCCAAAACAGTCGCTGAAGCATCCTTCGGCGCAACTGTTTCAGGCGACACAGTTGTCCTTCCGGGCGTGATGAGCCGCAAAAAGCAGATCATCCCGAACCTGAAGACAGCCTAAGCCACTTCAGATAGAATTCCGAGAACAGGGCGCTTTTCAGCGCCCTTTCTTTTTGCCTAACTTTCAGGTGTACGCCCTGCCCGCGTCCGGTGTACCCCTTGTACAAAGGGCGACTGCCCTCTCATTCGTTTCACAAAGGTGTCCCATGACCCAAATCATCACCGCTTTTTCCGAGATTTCAGATCGCTACGACGCCGCATTCGTCGACCTTTGGGGCTGCATGCATAACGGGATCGAAGCCCACCCTGCCGCCGTCAAAGCAATGCAAGATTTTCGGGCCAAAGGCGGCATCGTCATTTTGGTCACAAATTCGCCGCGTCCATGGGATTCCGTGGCGCATCAGATCCTCGACTTCGGCATTCCTGATGATGCCTGGGATGCCATAGCGACATCGGGCGACAGTGCCCGTTCTGCGATGTTCCGGGGCATCGTTGGATCAAAGGTCTGGTTCATGGGCGAAACACCCCGCGACGATGATTTCTTTAAACCGATGTCGATCCTAGAAAACCCGATCGAGATTACAAAAGTCCCGTTGGAAGACGCAGAAGGCATCGTTTGCTGCGGCCCGTTCGATACGTTGGCGGACGTCGACGTCAACCGGCCAGAGTTTCTGTATGCCAAACAAAAGGGTCTGAAATTGTTGTGTGCAAACCCAGATATCATCGTTGATCGCGGCGATGTGCGCGAATGGTGCGCGGGCGCGCTAGCGGCGCTTTATACAGAAATGGGCGGTGAAAGCCTGTATTTCGGCAAACCCCATCCGCCGATCTACGATCTGGCTAAACGCAGGCTCGCAGCGCTCGGCAAATCTATCGCGGACAGCGATATCATATGCATCGGCGACGGGATTCGTACCGATGTGCTTGGCGGCGTGCAAGAAGACCTTGATACACTGTTTATCACAGGCGGATTGGCAGCTGAAGAAACAAAAACCGATCAACAACCGGACCCACAGGCGCTAAACAACTATTTAGAAACAGAAAAAATGTCTGCGACCTACAGTATCGGCCACTTGCGGTAAGAACTTAGGGGTTGATTTTTCTGCGGTCGCGAAGTAATAAAATTTCAATGAGGCCATTCCGGTCGGACTTTTATTACCCTAAGGACGCAAGATGTTGGACAATGCACCGCGCGGAACAATCTGTATCGAAGACATTGAAATCGGCATGGTTCGGTCGCTGCGCAAGCAAGTGACCGACCGTGATATCGAATTGTTTGCCGAAGTTTCGACCGACCGCAATCCTGTCCACCTTGACGACGACTATGCACACGACACCATTTTTGGCGGTCGGATTGCGCATGGGATGCTGACAGCCGGTTTGATTTCAGCCGTCATCGGCGAACAACTTCCGGGTCACGGGACCGTCTACCTTGGACAAAGCCTGAAATTCCTGGCGCCAGTCCGCCCAGACGACATGGTTCTGGCCGAAGTTGAAGTCATGGAAATCGACCATTCGAAGCGGCGCGTAAAAATGGAAACGCGTTGCATCGTAAACGGAAAAAAAGTGCTGGTAGGCGAAGCAACTGTGCTCGCACCGTCGCGTAAATTCGACTGACCTTGCGCCCCGTTTCGCGGCAGGTTACGCAAGCTCATGCGTATTATCCGTGACACCCTTTTCATCGACCCAAGCGACCGCGGTGCTGCGGCTGCTATCGGTAATTTCGACGGCGTACATCTTGGCCATCAATCGGTCATCGACCTGACGCGCGAAGCGGCCAACACTGCGAACGCGCCACTTGGGATCATGACGTTTGAACCGCACCCGCGTAGCTATTTTTCGAATGATCCCAACCCCTTCCGCCTGATGAATGCGGAAGCCAAGGCAAATCGCCTTGCACGTCTGGGCGTCGATAAACTGTATGAAGTGCCGTTCAACGCCGCCCTCGCCGCCCTGACGCCACGCGAATTCACGCAACAGATTATCGTTGATCGACTGGGGCTGAAACACGTCGTTGTCGGGTCTGATTTCTGCTTTGGAAAAGGCCGCGCAGGCACAACACAAGACTTAACAGCGTTCGGCGCAGAAATGGGGTTTGGCGTGACCATTGCACCGATGAAAACCATCTCGACGGCAGAGGTATCTTCAACCGCGATCCGCACCGCGCTGACCGAAGGTCGCCCGCGTGACGCCGCCGCCATGTTGGGCCATTGGCACCGCATCGAAGGTGAAGTGATCCGCGGCGAACAGCGCGGCCGTGAACTTGGCTATCCGACAGCCAACATGTCGATCAGCGGCCTACACCAGCCCAAATTCGGGGTTTATGCCGTGAAAGCCGACGTCTTGGATGGGCCGCACAAGGGCAGCTACAGTGGTGCCGCATCCATTGGTGTGCGCCCGATGTTTGGCGAGAATGTCCCGAATTGCGAAACCTTCATCTTTGATTTCAAAGGGGATTTATACGGGTCCACCGTGTCCATCGCGCTCGTGGACTATCTACGGCCAGAACTGAAATTTGACGGCCTCGATGCGCTGATCACCCAAATGGACGCCGATTGCGACCAAGCCCGAAAGATACTGATCGATGTCTGATATCCCACGCGACGGCCTTGCGGATCGGTATTGGGAAACCAAAAAGCTCGATCAGATGAACAAGGCCGAATGGGAAGCGGTCTGCGACGGATGCGGCAAATGCTGCCTGAACAAACTAGAAGACGAAGACAGCGGCGAAGTCGCGCTGACCCGTGTGGCGTGCCGCCTGCTCGACAACGAAACATGCCTTTGCACGCAATATCCGATCCGGCATCAGTTTGTGCCAGAATGCATCGTCCTGACGCCCAAGACGTTGAAGGATAACATGTATTGGTTGCCGCGCACTTGCGGCTATCGGTTGTTGTATGAAGGGCGCGGTCTATACGACTGGCACCCATTGATCGCGGGCAATAGCACTGCAATCCACGAGGCGGGCGTAACCATGCAAGGCCGGACGGTCCCCGAATTTGAAGTCGATGAAGACGACTGGGAAGACCACATTATCGAGGAACCGACCTGATGTTTTTCGCGTCTGACAACTCCGGCCCCGTGCACCCACGCGTGATGGACGCATTGAATGCAGCCAACACCGGTTACCGATCCGGCTATGGCGCGGACGCCGAAATGGCCGCTGTGACCCAACAAATCCGCGATTTGTTCGAAGCGCCCGACGCTGCCGTCTATTTGGTCGCGACCGGTACTGCCGCCAATGCGATCCTTTTGGGAACAATGGCAAATCCGTGGGACACGATCTTTTGCAGCCCCATGGCTCACATCCACGAAGACGAATGCAACGCGCCTGAATTTTACAGCGGCGCCAAGCTGACGCTGGTGCCTGCCACCCACGCCAAAATGACGCCGGACGCTCTGCGGACATCCATGGCAGGCGAAGGCAATCGCGGTGTTCACGGCCCACAGCACGGTCCGGTGTCCATCACCCAAGTCACGGAAATGGGCACGGTTCATACGCTGGATGAACTGAAAGCGCTCACCGCCGTGGCCCGTGAATTTGGCAGCTTGGTCCAAATGGACGGCGCGCGCTTTGCCAACGCAATTGCGACGCTCGACTGCACGCCCGCCGAAATGACATGGAAGTCCGGCATCGACGCAGTCAGCTTCGGCGGCACCAAAAACGGTCTGCTCGGCGTCGAGGCTTGCGTGATCTTCGATCCCAAACTTGCATGGGAATTTGAGCTTCGGCGCAAACGCGGCGGCCATTTGTTTTCAAAACACAGATACCTGTCGGCGCAGATGTTGGCGTATTTGACCGATGATCTGTGGCTGGACATGGCCAAAATGGCAAACGCACGCTGTGCGCAGTTGACCGACGGATTAGCCGGACACGACGCGGTCAACTTCGTCGAAACGCCACAGGCCAACATGATTTTCGCTCGCTATCCGCGCCACCTGCACCAACGGCTTTTGAACGCTGGCGCGAATTACTACGTCACTGGCGGCGATCCGGCTGAAGGCGACCCTGATGAAATCCTCACCGCGCGTATGGTGACAGATTGGTCCGCAACTTCAGAAGATGTGGAAAGATTTATCGCGGTTCTGAACAGCTAAAAATCTAAAGTGGCGGAGCATTGCCCCGCCACCGTCACCAGATCAGATCTTACCCGCAAGATGGGCATCCAGATCAGCCAAGCGATCTTCACCCCAGAACTTTTCTTCGCCGACAACAAAGAATGGTGCGCCAAACACACCCGCGTTAATCCCCTGTTCGAGGTTCGCAGCAAAGGTTTCCGCGCTCGACAACATATCTTTTTCAGCAAGATCAGCGTCGAACCCAGCCTCAACCAAACACGCACGGATCACGTCATCCTGTGAAATGTCTTTTTCATCGGCCCAGCAGGCCTTGGTGATGCACGCCACCAGCTTGGCCACATCGCCACCCGCCGCTTGCGCCGCAATAATCGCATATGACGCAGGCGCGCCATTTGTCGGCCAGAACGCAGGTTTGATATTGATCGGCATCTCGGCCAAGGCGGCACGACGGCGCAATTCCTGCAAACGGTATTCCTGCCGGTTTGGATGACGGTCCTTCGGTGGCACGCCGCCAGTCCGGCCAAACAATTGCATGATATCCAGCGGTTTATACGTCAGGGTTGCACCGTGGGCCTTTGCGATTTCCTCTGGACGGGTGCCGCACAGGTAAGTGAAGGGGGAAAGCGTTGCAAAGTAGTAATCGATATGGGCCATTTGGTCCTCCTGACGCGCATGATGTTTGCGTGACCGTAGCGGCGTGTTAAGCGGTGTCAACGCCACGAATCTGTTACAATGAACAGACCTTCTGCCAAAGGACCGCGCCAGATGACGACCACCGAACCCAAACTGATTTCAGGAAATGCCAACACCCCATTGGCCGAAAGGGTCGCACGACGCATGTCGATGCACCGTGGCCGGAAAGTAGGCCTTGTTGATGCCCGTGTTGAACGTTTCAACGACGGTGAAATTTTCGTCGAAGTGTTTGAAAACGTCCGCGGCGAGGACATGTTCATCATCCAGCCAACTTCAAATCCGGCAAACGATAACCTGATGGAATTGTTGATTATTGCCGATGCGCTGCGCCGTTCCTCTGCGGCCCGCATCACGGCTGTGATCCCATACTTTGGCTACGCCCGTCAGGATCGCCGGTCTAAAGCGCGTACACCGATTACCGCAAAACTGGTTGCGAATATGATCGTCGAAGCGGGGGTTGAACGCATTCTGACCCTTGATCTTCATGCAACGCAAATTCAGGGCTTCTTTGATATCCCAGTCGACAACCTTTACGCGTCGCCGATCTTTGCGTTGGATGTGAAGCATAACTTCAAGCAGCAGATGGATGACATCATGGTGGTGTCCCCTGATGTTGGTGGTGTGGCCCGTGCCCGCGATTTGGCGCAGCGTATCGGCGCACCTTTGTCCATCGTTGACAAACGCCGCGGCAAGCCCGGTGAAGTGGCCGAAATGACCGTCATCGGCGACGTCAAAGACCGGACCTGCCTGATCGTCGACGATATCGTTGATACAGCAGGCACGCTTTGCAAAGCGGCGGAAGTCCTGATGGAACACGGCGCAAAAGAAGTGCACGCCTACATCACACACGGTGTGCTGTCTGGCCCAGCGATCGAACGTGTTAACGCGTCTGTCATGAAGCATCTCGTGATCACCGACACAATCGAAGCGACAAAACCGGTGTTGGCGACTGACAAAATTCGGATCGTTCCGACGGCACCCATGTTTGCCCAGGCAATCCTGAACACGTCAAACGGTACGTCTGTGTCGTCGCTGTTCGACCACGAAACGCTGGGCCCAATCTACGAAGGCATGTACACGAGCTAAATTATAGCTCCCAAGTATCATCGCTTGGCAGCGGTCCAATCGCCTGCCAAGCGACCCGAATGCGCGCAACGCGACTATCGCCCCACGTGCGAAAA
Source organism: Rhodobacteraceae bacterium S2214 (assembly GCA_025141675.1). Classification (NCBI taxonomy): domain Bacteria; kingdom Pseudomonadati; phylum Pseudomonadota; class Alphaproteobacteria; order Rhodobacterales; family Paracoccaceae; species Rhodobacteraceae bacterium S2214. The sequence goes on along the minus strand of CP081161.1, from coordinate 1,475,494 downwards.
ACAATGTCAAAGCCCGCTTCAGAGATGTTTTCGGGCTGAAGATCCGCACGGATAAAGGCGTCGTTCGACATATCAATCATCGACATCTGCAGTGAAACAGTTGGCGCGTCGACATAGCGTTCCGAAAACGTGACGGAATGCCGGGCGGAACGCGGTCCTTCACCCTTCCACATCTCGCCATCATCTTCGAAGTCCGAAAACAATATGACATCTCCGTGGTCCACGCCAACGGCATGGCTTTCTAATCGCTTCATGGTTCACTCAGTCCTGCAGAAATCGTGCACATATTGCTCTCAAATCATGAAATGAAAACAAACTTTTGGGTCAAAATCTTATCGAATTATTCTACGCACATTTTGTGCAGATCAGCGGCCCGTGATCAAGGCCTATCGTTGTATACAGAAGTATCGCTCATAACCGCTGACCATCGTTAACTGTGCACCCTCAGCGGTGTTGAGCACCTTTCGAAGACACAACGCATACGTCGCAAACGCATTCTTCTACAGCCGGGGGCCGCTACAACACCGTGATTTCGTCGCCGATACGTATCGTCCCGCCCTTCACGACTTCAGCGTAAACGCCCATATCCATATGCCCAAAGTGTTTGCGCAACAGATATGGCACCTTCACGTCACGTTCCCCCGTCTGAAGGTTCACTTCAGTCGCAGCGCATCTTTTGGTGCGCTTGAGCACGTGAAGATGAACCTCTCCGATCTGGATGGTCCTTCCCAGCAGGTCTAATTCGTGAAATGCTGGCATCCCTGAGAAGACGATATTTCCGCGAAAACGCGCCGCATCAATTGGATGGCCGACAGTCCGCGCGAACGCATCAACGCTGTATTGCGATATCAGAGAGACTGCGTTCATCAATTGGGCGGATGTCACTGATACGTCCGTGAAACGATGGGGGGATGCGCTGAATAATGTCGGTTTGTGGGTGTCCGGCAAATCGAGATATTGCTGCAATGCGGTGCAGGCATCCGCCATCCCCGTGTCCGCATCAAGCTGAAACAATTGCGGGCCCTGCGGTCCTTCAATCCTTAATTCGTTGCGGGATGCGTCGTAAGTCGTATCCAACAACGCCAAGCGCGGATCGTTTGCCAAAACGTGAAATTTGTTTTTCGACAACGGCATCGGATTGCTCGGATCGAAGCCGCTATCAGGCTTCGCAAACCCCATGACGCGATCAATTGGAAAACCACATTTCGGCGATAGGTCTACCGTTTCCAACGCATGTCCGGAAAGCCCCTTGATCGGGTATTGGTTGAGGCTGTCAATTGTCGCGTTCATGCTTGGCTTTCCCATTGTTAGGGCACCGAATTTTCAGCGGCACTATTGAAGATGGCCCCGCCGTTGGAACGATCAGTCCACCGGTAACCCACTCGGCACAGTATCCGGTCTCCCTAACGGGCGATCTTCGGCGGTTTTGCCGGTCAAGGCATTCAGAAACGCCACCAGATACTGCACATCATCCTCTGAAATGGACAACGAACGCAAATCTTGAACTGACGCCTGACGTTCGATTTCGGCAGCATCTTGCGCGATCGCCCCGTCAACCACAGCAATCCAAGGCACATCGGGCAGCTGCGCGTCCGAAAGCGTCCAGCGCGCGCGGGACGCGACCGGATCAGCGTGATGCATGATCATCGCCTCAAGCGTCGGAAACGCTCCGTTATGACCGTAAGGACCCGTCAGGGCGACATTGCGCAAGGATGGGGTGCGAAAACGATAGGCGTCTTCCAGAAGGTCCGATTTGCCCATACGGCCGACGTCGCGCGGGATCGGGTCAAACCGCCGCGTACGACCTGGACCAAAGGCAGGTAGACCCAGCGCATGAAAGCCCTGATCCGTGAACAGATCACCGCTATGGCAGCTGCTACACCGTGCAGAATAGAAGAAAATTTCCCGTCCACGTTCCGCATCATCATCCAATGGCAACCCTGCGAGCCAGTCGTCGTAGGGGCTATCAAAACTTTGCCATTCGGACGCGATGAACGCACCCAAGGCATTTCCAATTTCGACGATTGTTACCTGATCTGCGGTTTCGATATGGTTAAAGGCCGCGACAAATTTTTCGCCGTATTCCGGAATAGTCCGCACGCGTTTTGCGATGATTGGCCAGCCGTAATCGATGCGTTCGTGGACAGCACCCGTGACCTCGTTTTCGCCGGGGTTTCCGGCCATTTCAAATTGCGATGTCATGGGGAACAAGGCCTGTGCCGCGACGAGGTTATCAAGCCCTTCGGGCAACCATTCCTCTGCCGGACTATCGAAGCCGCTTTCGTACAGATCAGAAGGCGTCAGACGCCCGTCGTGGAACATGACCTCAACGGATTTATGTCCAAGATTCCAAAGGGCTGGCGCATTTCGCGGAATGCGTTTTCGGATCGCGTCCGCCCCTTCCCCAGCTGTCCGTTCCGGCCCGACACCAACCCCACCTTCACCAATCCCAAGCGACAATCCGTCGGTGCCTGCATGGTCGTGATGGTGGCATGTGCCGCAACTTATATTGCGATTTCCTGACAGGATTTTATCATAGAACAAAAGCTGGCCAAGTTCGGCTTGCAAGGGGTCCACGGGGATGTAATCGTCTGCCGAAATCCCCTGTGCGGCAGCCATGCTGGCACCGGCAAAAAGGTTAAGGAGCAAGATGTGAAACGCGTGCACAACCCGTACACAACCCGTGCACTGCTGATCGCGGTTTTCCTGTGGGCCAGCCCCGCGTCCGCCGACATGGAAGAAGCCCGCGATCTGATGGAAGCAGGGCAATTTGAAGAAGCCCGCGCGCTGTTCGAGGTTTACGCGCGTTCCGGCAACGCCGACGCGGAAGAATTGATCGGCGTCATGTACGCGCTTGGACTGGGCGTCGAACAGGACGATATCCGTGCGTTCGACTGGTATCTGCGGTCGTCGTTGAAAGGGCATCCGGGTGCGCAATCTGGGCTTGGCTGGTATTATGAAGTCGGCCGCGGCCTCCCCACCCCGGACTATGTCAGAGCGTACCTTTGGTATGCATTGTCGGCAATAGGCGGGGACGTGGATGCGCCGGATTCACTGGAAGAATTATCGCCGAAATTGACGGATGAGCAGCGGGCGCAGGCCGAGAAGATGGTGGATGACTATCGGGTGTGGATGTATCCGTTTCGGTGAGGGTCGAATGGCTGCTGTGCGGGACTTAGCTGCCTTTCGCTACGCGCGAATAAATGGCTGCTCTTAAACGAAGCAATGCGCGATCCTTCCGCTGAGGCAATATGCAGCAGAAGGGCAAACACTTTTCATCCTTAGAAAAAACTCAACTCCGATATTCAGGGTTTTCAAATCCGAACCTTGCACCCGCATCCCAAGCGTTGCGATCGTTGCCTTGGTTTGGATAACCGTCTGCGTCCTTCAGCATCCGCGTCAGGTGCATCAAGTTCCAAGTCATGATTGTCGTGTTGCGTTGAGTGAATTCGTTTTCAAAACCAACGTGACCTCCGTCGTCGGTTTTGTCACCATATGATGGTCCAGGCCCGGCTTCGCCGATCCATCCGCAATCGGCCTGCGGCGGGATCGTGAAGCCAAGATGGCTCATAGCGTATCCGATTGTCATTGCAGCATGTTTGACACCGTCTTCGTTGCCTGTAACCACACACCCCGCTGTTTTGCCATAATAGATGGACTGGCCTTTGTCGTTCAGCTCTCCGGACATACCGTAAAGGCGTTCGATTAAAACCCGACATACCGAAGATTCTTCGCCCAGCCAAAGGGGAGTTCCGACTACCAAGATATCAGCCGCTTTTACCTTTTCCCAAATGCCGGGCCAATCGTCGGCGTCCCAGCCGTGTTCCGTCATATCGGGGTAAATGCCTGCGGGAATATTATGGCTTAACATATGCAGGTGTTCGACGTTCACCCCATTGTCGGTCATAATTTTGGCAGAGGCATTCATTAACAGTTTAGTGTGACTTTCGCTTGGTTGTTTCTTTAACGAAGTGTTTATAAATAGAGCGTTGATGTCTGAATAATTCGTCATTTCGTGTCCACCATTTCTGTTCAATTCGATCGAAACGCCAAAACGAAATGTCGTGTTTCGCTACAACCTGAACCTTTGGCCGCCGCTTTATTAGGTTTTGGTCATCTTTGTAAGTGAAGCCATAGTTGTCGACTTATAGTGACAAAGCAACTGGGCGAGATACAGATACCAGCCATTCGTTCATCTCGCAGCATCATGCACTCTGGGCTCGAAGCAGACTTCCCCAATCGTAGTGGTCACATGTTGAAACCAGCCAAATCTTCGATTTGGCAGCGCCCGGACCTCCCCCATGGGGAGGGCGCTTCTTGCAACGTTTCGCCAGTCGTTGCTTTACACCTTGTTGATAGGCTGCGGTTCATTGGTAGCCTCCCCGAGGTCCAGCCGCTCGTTTGGATCGACTATTACGACCTACTTCCCAGCGACCGCAGGAACAGCCCGATCCCGCCGAAGAGCAGCACGAGGATGACGAGCAGGTCGAAGGCGCTTAGGTTCGAGAATTGCAGCGTCAGGTTCGAGATCACTCCGACCACCAGCGCGATGACTGATCCGATCGCCAGCCCCCAGCCGATTTTGCTGCGTCCGTTGTAGAACACCATGGCCACCCCGAACATGAACGGGATCAGGATCATGCCTGTGGTGACGTCGTAGCCCCCAAGCCCAAAGGCCCGCGTGCCCATGCCAAAGATGGGTCGGATCACGATGTTTGACAGCAGCAAATAGCCGCCTGCCACCATCATCACCAACCCGATGAGAAAGTTAAATTCGCCGCCGTCGCTGCCGCCTGCGCCTCGCATGGGTGTCTCCCGTTTTTGTTGTGGGCATCGTAGCGGACGCGCGCGGGATCGCCAACGCAAAAGGGCCGCCCGTGATGGACGGCCCTTTCGATGTGATGTGTGAACGCTTAGTTCAGGTCGCTTGCGTATTCTGCTGCGAGCTCTGTTTCGGCTGCATCCACGGCTGCGATCATCGCGTCGAGGATTTCGTTGCCGCCGTCTACGTTTTCACGGAACCAAGCCTGAACAGGTGTCGCTGCTTCTGCGAAGGCTGCTTTTTCTTCAGGTGTTGGTACGTAAAGGTCACCGCCGCCTGCGACGAATGCTTCGTAGGCTTCGATGGACTTGCGCTTTGGTGACGCGAAGGTCGCCTGCTGCAGTTGGGAGAACCCGTCAACAACCACGCGGCGCATGTCTTCTGGCATGCCGAGGAAGTTTTCGTTGTTCATGAACCACAGCGCACCCATGTAGGCGTGGCCGTCGAGTGTGACGTACTGCAGACCAGCATCAGGGAATTTCATGCCCATGATGTCGGTGATGCCGTTTTTGGATCCTTCAACAACGCCCGTCTGGAACGATGTGAACAATTCAGGCCACGGGATCGGTGTCGGGGACGCGCCCAATGCACGGACCAGTTCCTGCGGCAGGTCAGCGACAACAGTCCGGATTTTCAGACCTTCCATGTCTGCTGGCCCCTGAACACGGCGCTGCGTGTTCGCGAAGTTGCGCCAGCCGCCTGTGTTACCGATTGTCATCAGACGCAGCGCGCCGTCAGTTGCTTCCAGACCCATGTCACGCATTGTGCGTGTGAAGTCGCCAGTCAGCACAGCCTCGGCCACGCGGTCATCGGACATCAGGTATGGCAGGTCGAGAACCTGAACGAACGGCATGATGCCGGCCGCACCACCGGATGTGGTGATGTAGACGTCGATGGACCCTTCAGCCACGCCTTCGAGGCATTCAGCACCACCGGAACACAGCTGTGTACCGATGAACAGTTCAACGCCGATACGGCCGTTGGATGCGGATTCAACGTAGTTTTTGAAGACAACCAGACCGTCATAGTCTTCGTCGTTTTCATTCGAGTTCGCAGTCGCACGGATCGTAAATTCCTGATGACCGTCTGCCCAAGCTGCAAATGGTGCAGCAAGGAAAGCAGCTGTCGCCGCGACCTTTGATAGTGTTTTCAACATTTTCTTCTCCCTTTGGTAGTTCTTAGTTTGGCGTTGGAACTGGACTGATACAAGCTGAGAAACCAACCTCTGGGCCGCAGCCCAAGAATCCAGTCAGGTAAGGCACCGTCATCGAAATGGCGGGGATATAGGTGATGAGGAAGATCACGAAGATCTCCACGGCGAGGAACGGCAGGATCGCTTTTGCGATGGTTTCGACCTTTTCGCCGGACACCGTTGACGCGACGAATAGGACAAGCCCCATGGGCGGTGTCGCTAGCCCGACGGTCAGGTTCACCGACATGATGATCGCGAAATGCACAGGGTGCACGCCGAGGTCCACAAAGATTGGCCCCAAGATCGGCCCGAGGATGATGATCGCAGGGCCCGCGTCCAAGAACATGCCGACGATGAACAACAGGATGTTGATCAGGAATAGCAGGATCAGCGGATTTTCGGATAGCGACAGAATGTAATCGGACAGAATTTGCGGCGCATAGGACAGGCTGACCACGGTTTTGAACGCCACGGCTGCACCGACCAGCAGCAACACCGCAGATGTGGAAAGCGCAGATTTCGCCAGCACTTCAAGCAGGTCTTTGCCGTTCATTGACCGCAGCACAAAGAAGCTAACGATCAGGGCATAGGCCACGGCCACAGCGGAGGCTTCTGTCGGAGTGAAGACACCCACGAGGATACCGCCAAGGATGATGATCGGCGTTTGCAGCGGCGCGATGGCCTTTTTGCAGACGATGCGGAAATCATGGCTGACCCGCTTTTTGGTGGCTGTCGCAATGGCATGTGCAATTGGCAGCGCGATCAGGAAGATCAGCCAGCCGTTGACCTCTTGCGGGATGAAACGGGTGACGATGCCGGACACTGCGTACAGCAAACCTGCAATGTTGATCCGGATCAGGAAGAAGCTAACCCAGCTTTCCAGCGCCGTCATCGACTGGTTTTTCTGCACGATGCGTTCAGCTTTGGGCAGGTCGTATTTGTCCGCCAAAAGCCGGACCATGACCATCAGCCCCACACCGACAAGGACACCCGGCACAATACCTGCCAAGAACAACGCCGCGACGCTTTCGCCCATGACATAGGCGTAGATGATCATGATGCCGGATGGCGGGATGATCGGGCCGATGACGGATGAAGCTGCGGTAATGGCCGCTGCAAATTTCCGGCTATAGCCGTTCTTTTCCATCGCGGGGATCAAGGTGGACCCAAGGGCCGAAGTGTCGGCGACAGCAGACCCAGACAGGCCTGCGAATAGGATCGACGACAGGATGTTCACATGCGCCAGACCGCCGCGCAGGTGGCCCATGAACGCTTGCGAAAACTCGACCAGACGGACGGTGATACCGCCGCGGTTCATGACCTCACCAGCCAGCATGAAGAACGGCAACGCCATCAATGGAAAACTGTCCATGCCGTTGTAAAAGTTACGATAAAGGCCCGCGACGACGTTGCGTGTATCGCCTTCGATCATGATCAACGCGAACGGCGACACGAGCAGTGCAAAGACGACTGGCAGGCCGATCATGATCAGGATCAGGAAGAGCGGAAGGAACCAAAGTAGCATTATGAGGCCCCTGCAATATCTTCGTCCGCCGTCAGACGGCTCAGGCGATCACCCTGCCCTGCGAGCGTAATGATTTGACGGATGATCAGTTCAAGGTTCACGAGGATCAACAGGTTCACCCCGACCCAAAGCGATGCGTATTGGAACCGGTTCTGGAATTTTTCACCGCATTTGCCGACTTCGATACCGAACGGCCAGCGCAACGAAGCAGAACAGCCTTTGCCGGACAAGGTGTCGATGTGGTTGTTCAAACCACGTTCCCACGCGACCATCAGAACCCACATCGTGAGGACCATCAGGACAAGCGACAGGATGCCGGCCAAGACACGCGGCAACGCCCGTTCGAGCATATCAATGCCGACAAATCCGCCCATGCGGTATGCAAGCGGCGCCATCAGACCCGTCATCCACAACATCCCAAAGCGCGCGGCTTCTTCGGTCCAGTTCGGGGCATCATTCAGAATGTAGCGAAAGAAAACCTGGCCAAGGATCAAGCAAACCATGATGGCAAGGGCAGCAACGGCCACGACTTTACCAATCGCAAGCACGATGGAATTGATACGCTCTAATGGCCACAAAAGGCCAAACAGGACTGCCATGCAGCGTCTCCCCCCGACTTGTGTTTGACGACCCTCCCCGGCCATCGCGAGACACGACGTGCCCCACCTTTTCATGGTCAACGCAGCAGGGCGCATCTGTCAACTGAATGAATGATGCAACATGCATATGACAGGCTTTGAAATTGCCTGTCATATTGACCACCCAAAATTGGTAGCACGCACCAGATTATGACACAATGGTGTATCAATTTTGATTTTCACGCCGCATTCGGCTTGTTTCCATGACGCTAGGTCGTCGTCAGGTTTCCGTGGCGTTCCATTCATTTTGGCCGCATTTGGCGGTGAAATTTCGGGAATGGATGGACGAAACGCGGCGCTGACATGAGATGACATCGCGCATTTGCGCCGCCCCAATGCTGTATCAATCGCAACTTGCTTCAGTATGGCGGATGCTAATCGCATTGAACTGCGTTGCGCACGACCGCATAATTGCCTGATAACGTGGGGCAACACCCCATTCTCGTAGAAAGCCACCGATCAATGACGAAGCAATGCGATTGGACACAGGCACGATTCTGGATGGGATTAGCACCTTGATCGGCGGGATTGATCTTGGCGGCACAAAGATTGAAGCCCGCGCTTATGATGATGCGTTGACCGAAGTGTCCCGTCGCCGTATCCCGACTGGCACCACATCCTATCAGGCGCTACTCGCAAGCATCGCCGATC